>NZ_JBSHLM010000023.1:0-126260 GCF_053644375.1 Streptomyces sp. NPDC055400
CGAGTGCGGGGTGTTCCTGGTCGGTCGCGAGCGCGGTCAAGGCGTCGAGGGCTTGGTCGCGGTCGTCCGCCAGCACCACCCCACGATGCTCAAGACCTGCCCGCCCCCGGTACAACGCCGAAGCGACCTGGGCGGGTTCGACTTCCGGGTGGTCCACGACATACGCACGCAGCCGCTCGGCCTGCTCGCGCAATGAACGGGTGTTCTGAGCGGACAGCGGCCACAACACCGGCTCGCTGTCGTCGGATTCGGGCACGGCCGGGGCTGACTCCCGGGATTCAGGGGCCTGTTCCAGGATGACGTGGGCGTTGGTCCCGCTGATCCCGAAGGAGGACACCGCTGCCCGGCGCGGCCGGTCGTGCTCCGGCCAGGGCGCGTCCTCGGTCAGCAGGCGCACCGCGCCCGCCTCCCAGTCCACATGCGGGGACGGGGCGTCCACGTGCAGGGTGCGGGGCAGGACGCCGTGGCGCATCGCCTCGACCATCTTGATGATGCCGCCCACCCCGGCCGCCGCCTGGGCATGCCCGATGTTCGACTTCAACGAGCCCAGCAGCAGTGGCTGTTCGGCAGGGCGGTTCTGTCCGTACGTGGCCAGCAGGGCATCGGCCTCGATCGGGTCGCCGAGACGTGTGCCCGTCCCGTGTGCCTCCATGGCGTCCACATCGGAGGTGCCGAGGCCGGCATGGGCGAGTGCCTGGCGGATGACCCGCTCCTGCGAGGGGCCGTTCGGCGCGGTGAGGCCGTTGCTCGCCCCGTCCTGGTTGACGGCGGAGCCGCGCACGACCGCGAGCACCTGGTGGCCGTTGCGCCGGGCGTCCGACAGCCGCTCCACGAGCAGCAGTCCCACTCCCTCCGACCACGCGGTGCCGTCTGCGCCAGCGGCAAAGGCCTTGCAGCGCGCGTCCGACGCCAGGCCCCGCTGCCGGCTGAACTCCAGGAACATGCCCGGGGTCGGCATCACGGTCACACCACCGGCGAGTGCCAGATTGCATTCGCCCTGCCGCAGCGCCTGGGCCGCCAGATGCAGCGCCACCAGGGACGAGGAGCACGCCGTGTCCACGGTCACCGCAGGCCCCTCAAGACCGAAGGTGTACGCGACACGCCCCGAGGCGACACTTGCCGTGCTGCCGGTGAGCAGATAGCCGTCCAGCCCCTCGGCCGGTTCGTGCAGGCGGGGCCCGTAGTCCTGGGCGGTCGCGCCGATGAACACACCGGACGCGCTGCCGCGCAGACTGTCGGGTGCGATCCCGGCCCGCTCGAAGGCCTCCCAAGCCGTGGTGAGCAGCAGCCTCTGCTGCGGGTCCATGGCCGCAGCCTCGCGCGGACTGATCCCGAACAACGCGGCATCGAACTCGCCCGCCCCGTAAAGGAATCCACCCTCCCGCACATAGGAGGTTCCGGGCCGGTCCGGGTCGGGGTCGTACAGCGAGGCCAGGTCCCAGCCCCGGTCCGTGGGAAACGGGCCGATGGCATCCGTGCCCCCGGAGACCAGATTCCACAAGTCGTCGGGCGAGGCCACACCACCGGGGTAGCGGCACGCCATGCCCACGATGGCGATCGGCTCGTCCATTTGGCCCGCCGCACCCGTGCGGGCTACTGGCAGACCGGCCGTCGCCCGCCCGGAGGGCCCGTCGAGCCGTTCGCGCAGCAGCCGGACGACGGCCTCCGGCGTCGGGTGGTTGTAGACCAGGGCCGACGGCAGGGAGAGGCCGGTCGCGGTCTGGAGCCGGTCGCGCAGCTCCACCCCGGCCAGCGAGTCGAAGCCGAGGTCCTTGAACGCATGGCCCGGATCGATCGCGTCGCCCGTGACATGGCCCAGCACGATCGCGACCTGCGTACGGACGAGATCCAGCAGGTCCGTGTCCGAGGCCGCCTCAGGAGTGTCCTCGGGTGCGGGGGCGGGATCAGCCACCCGCACCGGCACCGCCGCGTCGGGCGCCTCGACCGGACCGTCCAGCCAGTGGCGGTCCCGCTGGAAGGCGTACGTCGGCAGCGGTACGGCCCTGCCGCCCCACCCCGCCAGCGTGTCCGCCCAGCCCACCCGGGCACCCCGCGCCTGCGCCTGCGCCAGTGCGGCTGTCAGGGTCTGCGGTTCGGGGCGGCCGCGCCGCAGGACCGACAGCAGCGCGGACTCGCCGTCGGCGAGCGTTGCCCGGGCCAGGGCGGTGAGGACGGCGTCCGGGCCCAGCTCGACGAAGACGCTCACACCGTCGTCCCGCAGCGTGCGCAGTCCGTCGTGGAAGCGGACGGCGTCGCGGATGTGCCGCGTCCAGTAGTCGGGTGAGGCGAGATCCTCGGCGGTCGCGAAGTCACCCGTGACGTTGGAGACGACCGGGATCCTCGGCGCACGGAACTCCAGCTCCCCGGCGATCCGCCGGAACGCGTCGAGGACCGGTTCCATCAGCGGCGAGTGGAAGGCATGACTGACGGTCAGCTGCCGGGTGCGGCGGCCCTGGGAGGCGAAGGAATCCTTGATCCGGAGGACATCGGCCTCGTCGCCCGAGACGACGACGGCGCGCGGTCCGTTGACGGCCGCGATCGAGACCCGGTCGGTGAGGAGAGGGGTCACTTCCTGCTCGGTCGCCTCCACCGCGGCCATCGCTCCGCCGGCCGGAAGCTCCTGCATCAGCAGGCCCCGGGCGGCCACGAGGCGAGCGGCGTCGTCGAGCGAGAGCACACCGGACACATGGGCCGCGGTCAGCTCACCGATCGAATGCCCGGCGAGCCGGTCCGGCCTCAGGCCCAGGTGCTCCACCAGCCGGAAGAGCGCCGTCTCGACGGCGAAGAGCGCGGGCTGCGTATAGCGCGTCTCGTCCAGCAGCGCGGCCTCCGGCGACCCCTCCGCCGCGAGGACGAGCGCTTCGAGCGGGCGGTCCAGGTGCGGGGCGAAGGCGGCGCAGACGCGGTCGAAGGCGTCGGCGAACTCCCCGTACACGGCGTACAGTTCGCGCCCCATTCCGGCGCGCTGACTGCCCTGCCCGGTGAAGAGGAACGCCGTGAGGGACTGCGTGCCTGCCCTGCCGCGTACGAGAGCGGGGTCGTCCCGGCCCTCGGCCAGGGCCTCGACCGCGCGCAGGAGCCCGTCCCGGTCGGCGGCCACCGCGACGGCCCGTTCGTCGAAGAGGGTGCGGGTGGTGGCGAGGGAGTAGGCGGTGTCGAGCGGCGAGGTCGCGGGGCCGGCGGCCGTCAGGTGGTCGCGGAGCCGGGCGGCCTGTCCGCGCAGGGCCCGGCCGTCGCGGGCGCTCAGCAGCCAGGGGACCGGCCGCGGCGCATCGGCGGCCGGCGCGTCCACGGCCTCCCGGGAATCCCTGGAGCCCCCGGCCGCGTCGACGGCCTCGCCGGCATCCGCATCCACCGCATCGACCACCACCACATGGCAGTTGGTGCCGCCCATGCCGAACGAGCTGACCCCCGCGATCAGCGGGAGTTCCTCGCTCGGCCAGGGGCCGTCCTCGGTCCGGACCCGCAGGCCCAGGTCCGCCAGCGGGATCGCCGGGTTGGGCTCGTCGAAGTTCAGGCTGGCCGGGATCCGGCGCCGGTCGATGGACAGCGCGGCCTTCAGCAGACCCACCAGACCCGCTGCACCCTCCAGATGACCCACGTTCGTCTTCGCGGAACCCACCTGGAGCGGCGAGCCCGCGGGCCGGCCCGTACCGAGGGCGGCACCGAGCGCGGCGGCCTCCACCGGGTCGCCCACGGGCGTGCCCGTGCCGTGCAGCTCGACGTACTGGACATCACTGGCCGTGACACCCGCACGGGCACAGGCCTCGCGCAGCACCGCCTCCTGCGCACCCTGGTCGGGGACCGTGAGTCCGTCGGACGCGCCGTCGTTGTTGACCGCGCTGCCCAGGATCACGCAGTGCACCCGGTTGCCGTCTGCCCGGGCCCTGTCCAGCGGCTTGAGCACGACGGCGACGCCGCCCTCGCCTCGTACATAGCCATTGGCCCGCGCGTCGAACGTGAAGCAGCGGCCGTCGGGCGACAGCGCCCCGAACTTCGCGCTGTCCGCGCTGCTGCCGGGGGAGAGGATCAGATTCGCACCGCCGACCACGGCGAGATCGGACTCACCGCTGCGCAGGCTCTCGCAGGCGAGATGGACCGCGACCAGCGACGAGGACTGGGCCGCGTCCACGGTCAGACTCGGACCGGTGAGGCCGAGCACGTACGACAGCCGGTTGGCGAGGATGCCCCGGTGCAGCCCCGTCACCGAATAGCGGTCCCCGCCCGTCCCGCCCCTGCGGTGGTGGAGCGCCGCGTAGTCGTCCCAGATGGCGCTGGCGAAGACGGCGGTACGGCTTCCGGCGAGCACACCGGGGACGATCCCGGCCTCCTCCAGCGCCTCCCAGCCCAGTTCCAGCAGCAGCCGCTGCTGGGGGTCCATCGCCGCCGCCTCACGGGGCGGGATGCCGAAGAAGCCGGCGTCGAACCGGTCCACCTCGTCGAGGAAGGCGCCGTGGGCGGGGGCGCCGGCGGACCGACGGCCGGCGGGCGCCTCACCGACGGCGTCCTCACCGCGGCTGAGCAACTCCCAGAAAGCGGCGGGATCGGGTGCCCCGGGGAGGCGGCAGGCGAGACCGATGACGGCGATAGGTGCGGAGTGGGCGCTACGCATGATCTGTGACGTACTCCCTCGTCGAGAACGACCCGGCGAGACCCACCCTCCCCAGCCGCGCTAACGGCGGCCTTTGCGCGTTCTAAATCGTCCCGGAGCCGTCGGGGGCCACCTCCGCCGCGTGCAGCCCGCGCCGCAACGCCGTCAGGTGCTCCAGCGCGATGCGATGCTGCTCCTCCGGGTCCGGCGGGCCCTCCGACCCGCCGAACGCGTGGTACGCCCCAGGGAAGTTGTGCAGCTCCACCGGCACCCCGGCCTGCGCCAGGCGGAGCCCGTACAGCAGCCCCTCGTCGCGCAGCGGATCGAGACCCGCGGTCGAGATGTACGCCGGGGGCAGCCCGCCCAGGTCCCCGGCGCGGGCCGGGGACGCGTGCACGGGGGCCTCGCCCCCGCCCGCGCCCAGATAGAGCTCCCAGCTCTCCTGCGCCAGCCGGCGGTTCCAGATGGGCGTGTCCAGGAACGCCGTCATCGACCCCGTCTCCAGCCGGTCGTCCAGCACCGGAGTGCTCAGGTGCTGGAAGACCAGCCCGGGCCCGCCCCGGTCCCGGGCGAGCAGGGTGAGCCCGGCGGCGAGACAGCCCCCGGAACTGGCACCCGCCACCGCGAGCCGTGCCGGATCCGCCCCGATCTCCTTCGCGTTCCCGGCGGTCCACTCGAGCGCGGCCCAGCAGTCGTCGAGCCCGGCCGGAAACGGATCCTCCGGCGCCAGCCGGTACGCCACCGCGACGACCACCGCCGAGGCGAACGACGCCGCCCGGGCCGCGGAGTGGTGGACCGAGTCCACATTGCCGAGGACGAAGCCCCCGCCATGGATCCACAGCACGGCGGGCAGCGCGGACCCAGCCCCGGCCGGGCGGTACACCCGCACCTGGACCTCCGGGGACCCGGGCGGCCCCGGAATCCACCGCTCCGTCGCCTCGACCCCCGGGACCGCCGGAAGTTCACGCAGCGGCCGCGGACCCGCCCGATGGTCCGCGACCGCGTCGGCCAGCCGTCCCGTCACCGGCATGCTCAGGCCTCCAGAGCGATGGCCTGCGAGGGGCAGAGCGCCACGGTGTCCCGCAGCCTCGCCTCCTCGGCCGCGCCGTCCACCCGGTCCTCCAGGACGAGGACCGTGCCCTCGTCCGACTGGTCGAAGCGGTCGGGGGCGGACAGGACGCACTGACCCGCGCCCAGACACCGCTGTGTATCGGCCTTGATGTGCATGGCTCCGGTTCCCTTCTGATCACCATGTGACGGGCAGGCGCCAGATGCCCTGGACACCGCCCGGTTCCTTGACCGGCAGCTGCCCGGGGGGTTCGGCGAGGCGCAGCCCCGGCAGCCGGCGGAAGAGTGTGGACAGCGCGATCTCCATCTCGGCCCTGGCCAGGTTCTGGCCGATGCACTGATGGACACCGTGTCCGAAGGAGATGTGGTGGCGTGCGCCGCGCCCGACGTCGAAGGCGTCGGCGGCGGGGAACGCCTCGTCGTCCCGGTTGGCCGACGCGATGACGACGATCACCCCGTCGCCCGCCCTGACCCGGTGCCCGCCGAGCTCCGTGTCGACCGTCGCGAACCGGGCGACGCCGTCCGCGATCGCCATGTACCGCAGCAGCTCCTCGACCGCGCCCGGCAGCAGCGACTCGTCGGCGCGCAGGGCCGCCAGCTGCTCCGGGTTCTCCAGCAGGGTGAGGACGCCGAGCGCGATCGCGCTCGCCGTGGTCTCGTGCCCGGCGACCAGCAGCAGCAGGGCGATGTCGACCAGATCGCGGCGGGTGAGCGCGCCGGTGGACAGCTGCTCGGCGATCAGGGTGTCGAGCAGCCCGTCGCCCGGCTCCTCCTCCTTGCGCTGGATCAGCCCGTCGAGGTACGAGGCGAGCTGTGCGAACGCGTCGGCGCTGTCCTCCAGGCTCGTCGTCCCGGTGACCACCCGGCGTGACTGCTGTTCGAAGAACCCGTGGTCGGCGTACGGGACGCCGAGGAGTTCGCAGATGACGACGGACGGCACCGGCAGGGCGAAGTCCGGAACCAGATCGGCGACCGGGCCCTTGGCCTCGATCGCGTCGATCAGTTCGTCCACCAGCCGCTGGATGCCGGGCCGCAGGGCCTGCACCTTGCGGACGGTGAAGTTGGTGAGCAGCATGCGCCGCTGCACGGTGTGCTCCGGCGGGTCCATGCCGATGAAGTTGCGGACCTTGCGCGCCGACTCGAAGCGCGGCGCGGTGGCGGGGTAGTGCGGATGGACGCGGTCCGAGGAGTACGTGGCCGCGTCGAGCAGGACCTGACGCGCCTCCGCGTGCCCGCTCACCGCCCAGACCCGGCGCCCGTTGTACAGCTCGACCAGGGACACCGGACCCTGCTCGCGGTACTCGTCGTAGCCGGCGGGCGGCTGGAAGGGGCAGCCGCGTGCCTGCGGATACGCGGGCAGCTCCTGCCCGTTCGTCGGAGCGGTGATGCTGGTCTCGGTCATTCCCCGGCCTCCAGGACAGTGTGCGGGACGACGGCAGGTGCCGGTGCGGCCGGGGGAGCCGCTTCGGGCGCTGCCGGATTCTTCGCGCGCGGAGCACTGAACCGCTGTACGGCGGGGGCCTCGACCCAGGTGAACAGGGCGTGGGCCAGGGCCAGGGCGGCCAGCAGTGCGGCGAGCAGCAGGGCGGCCGCCGCGGCACCGGACAGGTCCTTGCCGGCGACGAGCCACTTGTGGCCGTATGTCACCACCAGCCCGTGCACCATGTAGAACGCGAACGAGAGCTCGCCGAGCCGCACCAGCACCCGCCCCCGGAACGGCGAGGCGGTCTGCCGGACATCGGCCTGCGCGGCGGCGACCACCAGCGGGGTGAGCCACAGGGCGCCGGTGCCCGCGACACCGTACAGATACGGCACCGACGAGTTGAGGACGTAACCGCCGACCGCGATCGCGGCGGCGGGCAGCAGCCCGATGCGCGGGAGCGCACCGGTCAGCACCAGCCGGGCGGCGATCATGCCGAGGACGAACTCGATGGCCCGGACCGGCGGGAAGAAGTAGACGGACCAGATCTGCTCGAAGGACAGCGAGCCGTCGGCGATGAAGGGCAGTGGGGTGCCGGCCACCGTCCAGCTGCTGACGGCAGGCACCAGGACGGTGAGTGCGGCGAGCACACCGGCGACCGTCCACAGCCGGCGAGCCGTCAGCCGCTCCAGGACCGGCAGCAGGAACGGGAAGGCGAGATAGAAGAACAGCTCGCACGACAGCGACCAGCTGACGGCGTTCATCGTGTTCGGCACCTGGATCTCGGGTATCCACGCCTGCACGAGGAAGAGGTTGGCCAGCACACCCTTGGTGGTGAACACCTCGGACGCGGTCACCATCAGGACGGCGGCGGCCACGAAGGTGACCAGGTGGTTGGGGAAGATCTTCACCAGTCTGCGCCGCCAGACGCGGGGCGCCCCCTCGGCGGGCCGCGCCGACCAGGTCAGGACGAAACCGCTGAGGACGAAGAAGAACGTCACCCCGTAGAAACCGGCGTTGGCGAAGATGTCGCCCAGCGTGTCGCCCACCCCGCCCCCGAAGAACCGGGTCTGGAAGGTGGTGTGGAACGCGAAGACCAGCAGGGCCGCCAGGAAGCGCATCCCGGTGAGGGACGGCAGTCTGGCGGCCCGCGGCAGGTCCGGGGCGGACGGTGACGCGGTGGACGGTGCTGGTGAGCCTGGCATGACTGATGACCTCCGGCTTGTCCGAAACTGGCCCGTCGAGGCTCGCAGTCGCGTGTTGGCCGGTTCTAAAGCCGCTCTTGTGCGGTACGCGCACGCCGTGGCACCGCCTCCAGCAGGGCGCGGGTGTAGGGATCCGCGGGCTTGGCGAACACCTCCTCCACGGGTCCGGACTCCACGATCCGGCCGTCCTTCATCACCAGCACCCGTGCGCAGATCTCCCGGACGACCGCGAGGTCGTGCGAGATGAAGAGCGTCGCCAAGCCCAGGTCCTCCTGTAACTGCCGCAGCAGATCCAGCACTTGCGCCTGGACGGACACGTCCAGCGCCGAGACCGGCTCGTCGCACACCAGCAGCCGGGGCGAGGGGGCCAGGGCGCGTGCGATGGCGACCCGCTGGCGCTGACCACCGGACAGGGCCGGCGGCCGCCGCTCCAGGTGCTGCGCCGACAGACCGACCTGCTCCAGCAGTTGTACGGTGCGGGCCTGCCGCTGGCCGCGCCCGACGCCGGCCGTGGCCAGGGCCTCTCCCACGATCCGGGCCACGCTCCAGCGCGGATCGAAGGCGCTGAGCGGGTCCTGCGGCACAAGTTGCAGGGTGTGCCGCAATTGCCTGCGTTCGCGCTCCCGCAGGGTGTTCCACGGGGTTCCGGCCAGCCGCACCGCGCCGCTGTCCGGGGCCACCAGGCCAAGGACCATGCGGGCCAGGGTGGACTTGCCGGAGCCGGACTCGCCGACCAGGCCGAGCGTCTCACCCGGCCGCAGCTCGAAGGACACGTCGTCGACCGCGGTCCGCCGGCTGCCGCGCGCACCCTTGAACACCTTGGCGGCACGGCGGACCTCAAGAAGAGGCTCGGCACCGGCCGTGTCCACCGCCGGACGGGCCGCCCGGGGGCTGCTGCCCGGAATGGCCGCCAACAGGGCTTTGGTGTACGGGTGTTCAGGTGACTCCAGTACCCGGCCGGCCGGGCCCGACTCGACGATCCTGCCGCCCTTCATCACGGCCACCTCGTCGGCCAGCGCCTCCACGACGGCCAGATCGTGGCTGATCAGGAGGAGTCCGGTGCCACCCCTCTTCAGTTCGCCGAGGAGCGCGAGGATCCGCGACTGGACCGAGGCGTCCAGCGCGGTCGTCGGCTCGTCCGCGATCAGGAGGTCAGGCTCGGCCGCGATCGCCGAGGCGATCAGGGCCCGCTGCCGCAGTCCGCCCGACAGCTGGTGGACATGGGCCCGAGCCCGTTCGGCGGGTTCGGGCACACCGACCCGTTCCAGCAGGGCGAGGACGCGTGCCCCGGCCTCCTTGCGGGAGACGATCCTGTGCGTCAGCAGCGGTTCGGCGATCTCCTTGCCGACGGGGCGCAACGGGTCCAGGGCGACGAGCGCGTCCTGGGCGACCAGACCGACGCGTCGGCCCCGGACCGCACGCCACTGGCGGGGGCCGAACTCCCGGGCCTCCCGGTCCGTGATGCGCAGCCGGTCCGCTGACACCTCTGCGGTCGGCCCGGCGAGCCCGAGCAGACTGCGGGCCAGCGCGCTCTTGCCCGAGCCCGACTCACCGACGACGGCGAGGCACCGTCCGCCGGCGAGGGAGAGCGATGCGTCCCGCACGGCGTGCACCTGACCTGGACCGGTGCCGAACCGTACGTTCAGCCCGGCGACATCGAGCAGCGGGGCCTCCGGCCTGGCGGGGGCCCCGTCCGGTGCTCCCGTGGAGGTCTCGGCCGGGGCCGTGCCCCGGGACGATGCGGTGGTCATGAGGCGGCCCGTCCTTCGGCTCGTGCCTGTGCGTGGCGGCCCACGACGGTGAACGCGAGAACCGTGCCGACCAGCAGCAGGCCCGGAAAGAGCGCGATCCACCAGGCCTGGTCGAGGAAGCCCTGGCCCTCCGTGAGCATCGCGCCCCACTCGGGGGTCGGCGGCTGGGCGCCGAGCCCCAGATAACTCAGCGCCGCCCCGGTCGAGATGGACGCCCCGAGCGTGACGGTCGCCAGCACCAGGAGCGGCCCCAGCGTGTTGGGCAGGACATGGCGCAGCACGATCAGCGGACGCGGCACGCCCAGCGCCACCGCGGACTCGACATAGCCGGACCGTCTGACCACCAGCGCCTGGGCCCGCACGACCCGGGCGAACCCGGGCGCGGTCCCCACCGCGACGGCGATCGTGGTGCCCAGCACCCCCTTGCCCGCGATGAGGACCACCATCAGGGCCAGCAGCAGCCCCGGCAGCGCCAGCAGCGCGTCGGCGGCGCGCATCAGCACGGCGTCGCCGAACCGGCCGGACAGCGCGGCGGCCAGCCCCCACACCACCGCGAGCCCGACTCCGGCACCCGTCGCCGCCGCCCCGATGGCCAGCGAGTAACGGGTGCCGTGCACCACCCGGGTGAAGACATCACGGCCCAGCTGATCCGTACCGAACCAGTGCGTCCCGCCCGGCGGTTGCAGCGCGTGCACCGGATCGGTGTCTGTCGGACTGCCGCCCGCCAGGAGCGACGGCACCAGCGCGGCCAGCAGGATCAGCCCCAGCAGCACGGCGGCGGCCAGCACCCCCGGCCGCACCCGTCCCCTGCGGAGCCTGCCGACCGCCGCGACCGGTGCCCCGGCCCGTACGTCCTGTTGCACGCTCATGCGGCGGCCACCCCCGTTCCCTTGCGCAGCCGGGGATCCACAACCGCGTACAGCACTTCCACCAGCGCGCCGACCAGCACGAACACCACGGCCGACAGCGCCACCACGCCCTGCACCACGGGCAGATCGCGATCGCTCACCGCCTGCAGGGTGATCCGTCCGATGCCCGAGCGGGCGAACACGTTCTCCACCACCACGGCCCCGCCGAGCAGGGTTCCGGTGAACCAGCCGGCGAGCGTGAGCGCCGGCAGCGCGGCATGGCGCAGCGCGTGGCGCGAGCGCACCGTGTGCTCGGCGAGCCCCCGTGACCGCGCGGTCAGGATGAAGGGCTGCTCCAGCGCGCCGAGCAGCCCTTCCCGCATCACCTGCGTGAGCACCGCCGCGATCGGCAGCGCCAGCGTGATCACCGGAAGGACCAGCGAGCGGGCGTCGCCGCTGTCGGAGACCGGCAGCCATCCCAGACGGAACGAGAACACCGTCAGCAGCATGATGCCGAGCCAGAACGACGGCGTGGACACCACGATCAGCTCCACCGCCGTCGACACCCGGCGCGGCCACCGGGCGCGCCCGGAGGTCAGCACGGTCACGGCGGCGGCCAGCACCACGGCCACCAGCGAGGACCACAGGGCGAGTTGGGCGGTCGATCCGATCTGGTCGGCGAGCAGCGAGGAGACCGACTGCTGCAACTGGTAGGAGTCGCCCAGCTCGCCCGAGACCAGCTTCTTCAGATATGAGCCGTACTGCACGGCCAGCGGCCGGTCCAGCCCATAGTGGTGGCGTATCTCCTCGCGCTGCTCCGCGCCGACCAGCGCGTTGGAACCGACGATCGCGCTGACTGGATCGCCGGGAATGAGCTGCAGCGCCAGGAAGGCACAGGTGGCGGCCCCCCAGACAACGAGGACGGCCGCCCCGACCCGGGCCGTGACGGCCCGGATCGCGGCGGGTACGGCGGGTATGCGCGGGACCGTCATCAGCCGGCCTCGACCCAGGCGCCGTAGAACTCGGGCCACGCCGACAGCGAGAGCCGCAGCCCGTGCACCTTCTTGTTCACACCGACCGACGCCGTCTGGACATAGGCGGGCACCACCACGGCCCGGTCGATCGTCCACTTCTGCACCTGCGCGTAGTACGCGGCACGCTGGTCCGGGGCCGTGGCGCCCTGTGCCTTCTTCAGCCAGGTGTCGACCTGTGGGTCGGCGACCTTCGCGAAGTTGTGCCCGCCGCCCTCGGACGACTCGGTGGAGAGGAAGAAGCTGCTGAGGATGTCGCCGTCGCCGCGCGCCCAGGACGTCTCGACCACGTCGTAGCGGCCCTCGTCCAGCTGGGCGGAGACCGCGGTGGCGTCGGTGGACGCGGCGAGGTTCAGATAGATCCCGGCCTTCTTCAGAGCACCCTGCACGGCCTGGGAGAACACCGAGGCCTTGCCGTAGACCGGGGCGACCACGGTGAGCCGCTTGCCGTTCTTCGTCCGGTAGCCCGCGGCGTCACGGCCCGTCCAGCCCGCCTGGTCAAGCAGCCGGCCGGCGAGCGCCCGGTCGTAGGGCCAGCTCTTCTCCAGCGCGGAGTCGTAGCTGTGCGGGGTGGCGGGGGACAGGGTGCTCCAGGCCCGGGTTCCGGTGCCCTGGAACACCGACTTCACCAGGGCGTCCAGATCGATGGACCGCTGGAACGCCTTGCGCACCCGGGCGTCCGAGAACAGCGGGCTCTTGGTGTTCAGATAGAACGTGTCGACCGCGCCGGGGACATCCTTGCTGGTGACGCCCAGCCGCGCGTTCCGGCGTACCGCCGCTATCTGGTTGGCCGGGACGGCGGCCGCCCCGTCGACCTGACCCGAGGTCAGTGCGCCCACCCGGGTGGCGTCCTCGGTGATGAAACGGACGGTGAAGGAGTCCAGGCGGGCGGGCCCGCTGTGACCGGCCCCCTTCGGCGCCCACGCGTAGGCGGCGTTCTTCGTGTAGCCGCGCTTCTGGCCCCGGGTGTAGGAACCCGCCTTGAAGGGGCCGGAGCCGACGGAGTCCGTACCCGCGCAGAGCTTGTCGGCCCCCGCCTTCAGCGACGCGGGCGAGGCTATCCCCAGATAGGTGGTGCTCGCCGCCTGGAGGAACGGCGCGTACGGTCGGCTGAAGCGGACCTCGACCTCGTACTTCCCCTTCACGGTGGTGCCGGAGTAGGGACCGAGCAGCCCGGCCGCGTACTGCGACTGGGTCGCCTTCGCCGTGACGTGGTCGAAGTTGGCCTTCACCGCCGCCGCGTCCAGGTGCTTCCCGTCGTGGAAGGTGACGTCCTCGCGCAGGTCGAAGGTGTACGTCCGGCCCCCCTCCGAAGTCTTCCATGACTTCGCCAGCCACGGCTCCAGTTCACCGTCCGGGGTCTGGTAGACGAGCGAGTCGAAGACCGGCCGCTGGACGAAGGCGGTCACGTCCTGCGCGCTGGTGTGCGGGTCCCAGCAGTCCGGCTCCTGCTGCGCCGCGTAGGTGAGGCTGCCGCCGGACCGGGGCTTCGCCTGCGCGGCGGAGGCGGAGCCGCCGTCGGAGCTGCAGGCGGAGACGGCGGCGAGCAGCAGGACGGACAGCAGAGCGGCTCTTCGAGGTGTACGGCGCGGGTGCATATGGTGACTCCGGGGCATGGAAACGAGGTGAGGGGGGCCAGACGTACTGTCGCGAGTGCGTCTAAAGCCGGGCTGAAACGCCCTCGGGGGAGCCGGGACGTACGTCCTGGGCCGCCAGCGCCAGCAGTTCGAACGAGCGCAGCCGCTCCTCCTGGTCCGGGACGACGGTCAGCGCCATCAGCTCGTCGGCCCCGGTGCGCTCCACCAGCTCGGCCAGCTTGTCGCGGACGGTGTCCGGTGCGCCGATCAGCTGGCGCTCCGCCAGTTCCTCCAGGAACTGCAGCTCGGCCTCGGAGTACGTGTAGCCGGACGCCGTCCGCGCGGACGGGAACGCGTCGAAGCGCCGCACCGTACGCATCTTTATCTTGCCGAGCAGATAGGGCGCGGCGACCTCGCGGGCGGCCCGGTCCGTGTCGGCGACGGTGGTCAGCGCGGAGATCAGGGTGCGCGGCCGGTCCAGGTGGGGCGAGGGCCGGAATGCCTCGCGGTAGCGGTCCAGCGCGTAGGCCGTGGCATGCGGGTTGATCTGGTGGGCGAAGGCGTACGGGAGTCCCAGCGAGCCGGCGAGTTCGGCGCTGGCCGGGCTGGAGCCGAGCATCCACAGGTCCGGCCTGCCGTCGGCGGCGGGCACGGCGGTGATCGGGGAGGAGGTGTCGCCGGGCGCGAAGTAGCCGCTCAGCTCCGCGACCTGGTGGAAGAAGTCGTCCTCGCCCCGCTCGGGCGCCCGGCGCAGGGCGCGTGCGGTGTGCGGGTCGGTTCCGGGGGCGCGGCCGAGACCGAGGTCGACGCGTCCGGGGTGCAGCGCCTCCAGGGTGCCGAACTGCTCGGCGACCACCAGCGGGGCGTGGTTGGGCAGCAGCACGCCGCCGGAGCCGACCCGCAGGGTGGTCGTGGCGGCGGCCAGGCGTCCGGCGAGGATGGCGGGCGCGGAGGTGGCGAGGCTCGGGGTGCTGTGGTGTTCGGCCACCCAGTAGCGCAGATAGCCGAGTTCCTCGACGCGCGGGGCCAGGGCCACGGTGTCACGCAGCGCCTGGGTCGCGGAGCCGCCCTCGAAGACGGGCACCACGTCGAGAACGGACAGGGGAACGCCGAGGGGTCGGCTCATGGGGACCTCCGGAAGGAGCGCGCCGCCGGATGGGCGTCCGGCGGCGCGGGCTGGACGGACATGCACATGCGGGAGGAGCAGAGGAGCACCGGGCGCCCCGTACCGGGACGGGCGGCTCAGGCGTGGTCGGTGACCGGTTCCGACTCGGCCGGCGTCTCGGGCGAGGCCTCGTCCGCGGCCGGTTCGGGCTTGGGCCTGCCCGGCAGCAGCAGACCCGCGGCGAAGACCACGACGGCCGCGGCGACCGGCCACCAGAAGGCGTTGCCGAAGGAGTCGGCGGTGGGGGCCGCGTGGGAGCCGCCGCCCTGCAGGATCAGCGCCACCACCGCGATGCCCAGCGAGGCGCCGATCTGGTTGAGGATGAAGACCGCACCGGTGGCGCCCGCGACCGCCTCGCCCGGCACCGTCTTGTAGACCGAGCCCATGGTGGGCGCGCCCACCAGGCCCATGCCGAAGCCGGCGGCGAACTGGGCGGCCGTGAGAGCGACCTGCGAGGTGCCGGTGTCCGAGCCGGTGAAGACCAGGGCGCCGGCGCCGATGAGCAGGGCACCGGTGGGCACCAGTCGGCGGGCGCCGAGCTTGTCCGCGAGGTTGCCCGCGATCGGCATGCCGATCAGCGTGCCGAGGCCCAGCGGGGCGAGCAGCAGACCGGACTCGAGGACGCTGTGGCCGTGGACCTGCTGGTAGTACAGCGGCAGCAGGAAGAGCAGCGAGAAGAGTCCGCCGCCGAGCAGGAACATCGTGGTCACACTCGCGCTGAAGCCCTTGCTGCTGAACAGCCGCAGATCGAGCAGCGGGGTGACGGTGGTGCGCAGGGCGTGCACGGCGTAGGCGACGAACAGGGCGACACCGACGGCAAGACCGGTGATCACCTTGGTGCTGCCGAAGCCGTCGCCGCCCGCCTGCGACAGGGCGTAGACGAGCGCGGCGAAGCCGGGGGAGAGCAGCGCGACACCAAGGGCGTCGAGCGGCACGGGGTCACCGCTCGGCGGCGGGTCAGCCGGCAGCACCCGGATCGCCAGCACGATCGCGGCGAGCGCGAAGGGGATGTTGACCAGGAACATCCACTCCCAGGAGAAGTTGTCCAGCAGCAGCCCGCCGATGACGGGGCCGACCACCGGGCCGAGCGTGATCGGTACGGAGACCAGGCCCATGACCCGGCCGATCCTGGCGGGCCCTGCGGCGCCCGCGACGACGGTCATCATGATCGGGTCGACCATGCCGCCGCCGAAGCCCTGGACGATGCGGAAGGCGATCAGGCTCTCCGCGTTCCAGGCGAAGGCGCAGAGTGTCGAGCCGATCAGGAAGACCGAGAGGCCCAGCAGCCACATGCGCTTGGCGCCGAACCGGACCACCGCCCACCCGGCCAGCGGAATCGCCAGGGCGACCGCCAGCAGATAGCCGGTGGTGACCCACTCGATGGTGGCCAGCGTCGCGTGGAACTCGCCGCCCAGCGTGCTGATCCCGACGTTGACGATCGTCGCGTCCAGGTAGGACATCATCCCGCCGAGCACCATGACGCCGACGAGCGTGAGCAGAGCGGCATCGAGCCGGGCAGGCCCGCTCCCCGCCGCCTTTGTTTCAGACACGGCAACTCCTTTTAACCACTCTACCCAGAAGATTTTACTGGGTAGTTAAATTCTGTGGCTGGCACGGTAGCATGGCCGCATGAGCGTTGGCGAGAACGAACAGACGGCCGGGAGCCCGGTGGACCGAGGGCGGCTGGACAAGCGCCGGGCGATCGTGGAGGCCGCTCTGCGGGTCTTCGCGCAGGTCGGATACGCACAGGCGAGCCTGGACGTGATCGCCGCCGAGGCCGGGGTGTCCAAGCCGACGATCTACAACCACCTGGGGTCGAAGGAGAAGCTGTTCCGGCACGTGATGACGGAGACCGCCGCCCGGTCCAACGCCAAGACCCTCGACGTCCTCACCGCCTTCCCGACCGACCCGGACGAGCTGCGCCCGGGCCTGGAGGATGTCGCCACCAAGCTCGTCGACTGCTACTGCGACGAGCAGTCCGAGTCCGTGCGCCGGCTGCTGTACGCGGAGGCCGTGCGCTTCCCGGACCTCTTCGACGCGGTGCGGGCCAGCGGGCCCAACCAGTTCACCGAGGCACTCGCGGGCCGGCTCGCCCGGCTGGCGAACGCCGGGCACCTGCGGGTCGAGGACCCGGTCAGGGCGGCCAACCAGTTCATCGCGCTGGTCTACGAGGAGCTGCCGGGGATGAGCGCGCTGGGCACCCGGCCCCTCGACCCGGCAGACGTCGCGAAGGTCGTCACCGCCGGAGTCGACACCTTCCTGCGCGCCTTCGGTAGGGAGCCGTCCGCCGACGCTGCCCCCGGGCGGGCGGCGTCGACGGGCCCGGGGGGTGTCAGCGGCTGAGCCGCCCGTACGCACCGCGGAAGAACAGCAGTGGGTCCCCGTCCTCCACCGCGTCGAGCCGGCGCACCCGGGCGACCACGATCACATGGTCGCCCGCCGGGTGCTCGGCCTCGACCGAGCACTCCAGCCAGGCCAGCGCACCCTCCAGGACCGGCGCCCCGTCCGGCGACGAGCGCCAGGGCATGCCGTGGAACTTGTCGCCGCCGGTCACCGCCAGCCGCGCCGCGGCCTCCCGCTGCCCGACCCCCAGGATGCTGATCCCCAGCAGCCCGCCTGTGCGGATGCGCGGCCAGCTGGTGCTGGTGTCCGCGACACAGAACGAGACCAGTGGCGGATCGAGGGAGACCGAGCAGAAGGAGTTCGCCGCGAGCCCCGACCGGCTCCCGGTCGCGGGATCCTTCGAAGCAACGGCGACCACTCCCGTCGCGAACCGTCCGAGCACATTGCGCAGACATCGGGTGCCGCCCTCAAGGGCTCTCGTCCCGGTCATCCCTGCTTCCCCCTGCCGTACCGCAGACGTGCGAATTCCCTCGTCAGCGCTGCCCGCTGGTCGCCGTACCCGCCGCGCATCCGGAGCACCGACAGCAGCGTCCACAGCCGGGTCTGTGCGAAGTACAGGGGCGATCCGTGCACATCGTCGTGGGCCAGCAGCCGCACCCCGCGCACCCGCTCCCGCAGCAGCCGGGCATCACCCGGCGGAATGATCTCGTCCCGCAGGCTCGTCACATGCGCCACCGGTATCCGCAGCACGGCCAGCTCCTCGGGCGAGAGCGCCCAGTCCCGGATCAGCCCGTAGACCTCGTCGGGTTTCGTCCGGGTGAGATGGGCCAGCGTGTCCGTCGTCACCCGGGGCACCGTGCGCTGCCACTCCGCGTCGGTGAAGAAGTCGTGCAGCGGCGCCCCCGCACCGACGACGCCGCTGATCCGCGAGTCGTGAAGAGCGGCCCGCAGCGCGAGATGACCGCTGAAGCTGAGCGCCAGGGCATACGTACGGGAGGTGTCGGCCCGGTCGCCGACCGCGTCCAGGACGGCGGAGAACATCTGCCAGCTGTCGGCCCCGTAGGGCAGGGAGTTCTCGCCCACGCCCGGCATCTCGGTGACCACCCCGGCGAATCCCAGCGCCCCGAGCTGGAGCAGCACCGGCGCCCACTGCTCCTTGACGGAGACGATGCCGCCCGTCATCACCAGCAGCGGTTTGGGATCCGCGGCGTCCAGCCCCGCCGTCCAGCAGCGGATCCGGCCGCCTGCGAGTGTGACGTCCAGCCGCTGCACGGCCGGGAAGTCCGACCGCCAGGTATCGAAGGACGCGGTGCACCGGTCCAGCGCCTCCTGCCTCGCCGAACCGTTCACGAAGGGGAACCGGGCCATGTTGTAGTGCACACAGGCGTCCAGCGGCTTGCCGTCGGCCTCCAGCCGCGCACCTTCGGCGCTCCACTCGTGCACCCAGGACCCAGGGGTGCCGTTCTCGTCGTCGCCGATCCGGGCGAGCAGCGGATCGTAGTGCTCGGGCGGCAGCCCCTGCGAACGGGTGTGGGCGACGACGAAGTTCTTCAGTTCCGCGATGTCGTTCATACGCTCTCCAGCGCCTCCTTGACCTCGGTCAGTACGTCCGCCGCCTCCGCCCCGTCGATGACCCGGTGGTCGAAGGCGAGACTGAGCCGCAGCACAGGTGCCACCACGATCCGGCCCTCCCGCACGACGGGCCGCTCCAGCACCCGGCCGACCCCGAACGTGGTCGTGGTGCCGCCCACCGAATGGAAGGAGTCGACCGCGCGGTGACCCAGCGAGGTGACCGCGAAGGTGCCGTTGAGATGGGGCCGCAGGGCGAGCGAGTCCGCCGCGCTGCGGAAGATCTTGCGGCCCTCGGCCAAGGAGGACCGGTGCAGCTTCCGTACCCCTTCGAATTCGGGCAGCTTCTCCGGGTCGCCGTCCCTGACGCGCGCCAGGTGCTCCTGGATGGCGGGCAGTTCGGCCTCGTGGACATCGGGCACGATCGTGCCGAGCACCACCCGGCGCCCGTCCAGCGTGCGGTCGAGGGCGACCTTGCCATTGACGAACGGATAGTGCGCGATCCTCAGGCGGTGGGGCCCGCCGCGCACCGCAGCGTTGGCGTCCGGGTGCTTGGCCAGCACCCGGCCGGCGGCCCGCAGCACATACGTGGTGGTCGCATAGCGCACCCCCTCGCTCTCCAGCGCCGCCGCGCGGTGGGCGAGCACCCCGCTCATGTCGACCTCGGTGTCGAGGAACACGGGCGAGAAGTCCCGGGTCACCTCCAGGAAGAACAGCGTGTGCCGGCGCTGGCGGGGGAGCGGCTCACCGGCCTCGGCAGCGGTCACGGCGCGACCGCCAGCAGGTACACGTCCTTCAGACGGGTCGCCTCCAGGACATCCGCCAGCGGCAGCGAACGCCCGGTCTCCCGCTCCAGGACCGTGCACAGCGCCAGCAGATGCACCGAGTCCCAGGACTCCACGGTGTCCAGCCCGCGCTCGAGGTCATCGGCGGTGACGGGCAGGGCGAGTTCGTCCCGCAGCAGTGTGACGAAGTCATCGACGGTCTTCACGGGAGGTCCCTTCGAAACGCGCGGTCAGTCGGATGTGATCGACGGCTGCGGCGGACGGCCGGGACGCGAGCCGGAAGTCGGCCGAGGCCGCGTCGGCGCGGACCGTCTCGAACCCGGACCGCGGATAGAAGTCCGCCACCTTGCCGTTGCGGGCGGTACGCAGATACGCGGCCCGCACCTCGGTGGCACCGCTGTCGAAGGCGTGCTCCAGCACGGCGCCGAGCACGGCATGCTCGATGCCGCGCGAGAAGACCCGGCAGCTCAGCAGGAAGTTCTCGATGTGCAGCACCCCGGCCTCGCGCCGCAGCAGCACCACGCCGACCAGGCCGTTGTCCCCGAACCGGTCGGCGGACTCGATCGCGAGCACCTGCGCCGCCGGGTCGTCGTGCAGCGCCCGCACCTCGGCGGGCTGCAGCCGCCGCGTGGTGAGATTGAACTGATTGGTACGCAGGGTGAGCTGGGAGACCCGGTCGAGCCGGCCCGCGTCTACGGGCGCGAGCGTCACGGAGATGTCCAGCTCCCGCAGATAGCCGTCGAGCGACTCGAAGGTGTGCAGGAAGTCCTGCCGGGCCCGCTCCTCGCGGTAGCGGGCCGGGCGGGCCCGGTCCTCGGAGGTGAGGGCACGCACATCGAACCAGCCGTCCCGCAGCAGCCGTTCGACATGGAGCGCGGGCTCCTCGCCCACCTGGAGAACCGAGACGCCGGGCAGCTCACGGCGGACGAGGCCGCATTCGAAGGCGCTGTCGTCGACGAAGACGAAGCTGTCCGGGGCGAGATTGAGGTCGGCCGCCAGATCGGCGAGATTCTCGTGCTTCGGCCGCCAGTTGGCCCGCACCTGTACGAAGTCCTCTTCGCGCAGGGTCAGTTCGGGGTGCTCGCGCAGGGTCTTCAGGACCGGTTCCCGGTCGTTCTTGCTGACCGCGGCCAGGAGCACCCCCTGGGAGCCCAGTTGCTTCGCCACCGCCTGGAAGCGCCGGAACGCCTCCCCGCGATGACTTCCTGCGACCTCGATGCCCTCAGGCCCGGCCTCACCGAGCACACCGCCCCACACGGTGTCGTCCAGGTCCAGGGCGAGCACCTTCTTCGCACCGCCCGTCGACTGGCGCGCCAGATGGCCGACCTCGCGGGCGTAGCCGGCCAGCAGCCTGTCGGACAGATGTGCCTTGGCGTACACGCTCTGCCGTACGTCGTGGGCGGCGATCCCCTCGGCGAGCAGCGGGTCGAGATCCACGGTCACCACCTCGGGCCGCGTCTCCACCAGGCGCAGCAGGCGGGTGTTGGCCTCCCGCCACAGGGCCCCGAGCCGGGCCCGGGAGCCGAGGTCGACGAGCTGCGCGGTCAGCGAGCGCGGCAGCGGGAGCGTGTTGAGCACGAGCGTGGCGCCCCGGGTCGTCGACGCGAAGACCTTGGCGGCGCGCTCGACCAGCGCCGTCTTCTCGTTCAGGACCTGCTCCACGTCCTCCACCCGCCAGGGCAGCGGCAGTTCGTCGGTCACCAGCGCCGGGTCGAGGACGCAGAGCACGATCGAGGGGGCGGCCGCGTAGAGCTCGCTGCCCGGGTCCGCGAGGTCGAAGACCCAGCTGTCGAAGTCGGAGAGCCGCACCCGCGCCAGCTGCCCGTGCCGGGCCAGCTCGCCGGTGAGGGCGGGCACCAGGGCGGACAGGGTGCCGTGCCCGGTCACGGCGATCAGCGGCGCGGGGGTGTCGGGGTGCGCGGCGAGCACCTTGCCGGGCTCCAGCCGGGCCAGGACCCTGCCCGCCCGGACCAGCGCGTCCCCGGACAGGCCGGCCACCAGGCCCCGCACGGCGGGGTAGTCCTCGGCCGTGACCTCCCGCAGCAGGTCCGCAGTTGCGTCGGTCACGATGTCAGTTCCCTTCCAGGGCGAAGCCCGCCTTGAGCCATTTGCTGGACTCGATGGAGATACCCACCGCCCGCCGGCCGCCGGCCAGCCGGGCGAGTGCCCGCTCCAGTTGGAGGAAGACGATGGCGTTGCCGCAGTTGCCCGCGTCGTCGACACAGGAGACGGCCTCGGCGTCCGGCAGGCCGAGCCCTTCGGTGATCAGCCGGGTCATCCGGCCGGACAACTGGGGAGGCAGCAGAAGATCCACGTCCTCGCGGGCCCACCCCAGCCCGCCCAGCAGTTCGTCCAGCACCTCGCCGGCCATGACCGGCACATGCTTCTCGATGGCCTTGTAGTCCTCGGTCGCGGCGGGCCGGTCGCTGTCCCGGTCGGCGGGGCCGAACCACTCAAGGACCGCGCCGGGCTCCCTGCCGAGCCCCACCAGCCGGGTGAACAGCGCCCGTACGGACACGGCGCCGGGCCCCGGCTCGGTGGAGAGGACCGCGGCGCCCGCCGCGTCCCCGAACAGGACGTAGTTGACCAGTTCGGCGGGGTCCGTGGTGCGCAGATCGGTGTCCAGGTCGTAGAACCGGGCGATCACGTCACCGCCGAGCACCAGCACCGTACGGGCGCTCCCGCCGCGCAGCAGCTGCTGGGCGACGTCGAGCGCCTGGACCGCGCCGGAACATCCCGACTGGAGCTGGAAGCTGCGTACGTCGTCGATGCCCAGCCGGTCCGCGACCACATTGACCGTCGCCGGCATCAGCCGGTCCGGTGTCGCGGTGCCGAGCACCACCGCGTCCACCTCGCCCGGGGCCAGACCGGCGCGGTCCAGCGCGGTGCGGCCCGCCTCCTCCGCCAGATCCGCCAGCGAAGCGGTGAGCTTGCCGGACTCCAGATCCAGTGCCAGGTGGCGCGATGCGGTGCCGATGAAGACATCCACCCACTGCTGCCACAGCGCGTCCATGCCGAACCGCTCCGCCAGCGTTGCGTTGTCCAACGGCGGGCCGGGAAGCGCGGAGGCCGCCGACCGTATGTACACGTCCCGACCCGTCATGAGGGCCCTTCCTCGCTTGTTCGAACAGGGCTCAGTCGGACAGCAGGATCCGTGCCTCGGCGGAGGCGCGGACCCCGGTCATGCGCCAGGTGCGGAAGCCGCGCAGACCCTCGTAGCGGCCGCTCGTCCCGGTCGCGGGATAGTGCACCCATTCACTGGTGCGCACGTCGTTGAAGTCCGCCCACCCCTCGGCGTGGATGGTGCCGTCGTCGAGGGTGATGTCCTCGGTGTAGTAGGTGAGCAGCCCGCCGTCTCCCGGCCGGATGTACTCGATGCGGAACGAGCCGTGCGAGGTGCCGATCAGCTTCCCGTCCTCGTCGTACAGTTCGTCGTCGAACGTGCCGGTCTGGCCGGTGCTGGGATCGGCGACCTCGACGTCGTCGACCACCTTGACCACGACTTCCCGCGGTACGCGCAGCACGATCTGGTCAGCCATCTGACGGTTCCTCTCGATGAAGGGGACGGACATCCCGGGACGGTGGCGCCCAGGCGATCAGGGGTGGGGTGGCGAGGAGGGCACCCGGGCCGGTGAAGGCGTCGGCCGCGGCGGTGGCCGCCTCGTCCGGAGAACCGGACGGGGGGAAGAACAGCGCCGGGGCGGGCACGTGCGGGCGGGCGAGGACGGACCAGAATCCGTGCCGGGTCCATGTCCCGCTGTTCACCGGGTCGTTGTCGGAGAAGGTGTAGGGGGCGTACTGCACGCCGGTGGGGTCGGGCTGGGTGAAGCGCCCCCAGAACCCGTTGTAGAGGTGGTGGTCGAGGAGGTGCGCGCTGCGCAGCAGCTGGTACGCGCCCCGGTAGCGGAACGGGTTCACCGTCGCCGCGTCACCCGAGGCGGTGACCGCGCCGTGCGCGGTGTAGCGGTAGCGGGCGGCGACGGTGCCTTCCTCGTCGATCAGCGCGAGCACGGAGCCCTGCTGGTCGGTCACCGCCCAGTAGTGGCGCCCTGTGTCCGTGAGAACGGCGAGAAGGTTGCCGTCGGGTGTGCGCACATAGTCGGTCGGCACTCCGTCGTCCGTCGTCCGCACGATGCCCAGGGGTGAGTGGGTCAGCACATGAACGACGGTGCGTCCGTCCACGGTGGTCTCGGTGATGTGCCGCGGTGTCTCCTGGCCCAGCCCGTCGTAGCGCACGTCCACGACCTGGACGCCGCCGAACACACCGGTCAGGGTCTGGTTGGTGGCGCTGTAGCGGAACGAGCCGGTCGGGTCGGTCTCCTCGGTGAAGTTGCCCGCGCCGTCGTAGGCGAACGCGGTGTCGCCGAACCGCACCACCTGGCCGGCCTCGTTCAGGGTGAACTCCGTGGCCCCCAGCCGGCGCAGATGATGGGCGTCGTCGTAGGCGAATTCGGCGTCACCGGCGCGCACGAGGCGCTTGAGCCCGTCGTAGGCGAAGCCGGTGAACTCGCCGTCCAGTACGGCGGATCGCAGCACATCGCTGTCGGCGCCGCCGCCCGAGCTGTAGCCGTACTCCGCCGACAGCAGCCTCTCGCCCCCGGGCCCGCGCACCGTCAGGGCGGTCCTGCGACCGGAGGCGTCGTAGCGGATCTCCTGTACCGCCGCGCCCAGTTCGATCCGTACGGGACGTCCGGCCGCGTCGAGGACGAACCGGGCCGTGCGGCCGGCCGGCGTGGTGACGGACTCGGCACGGCCCGCGTCGTCCAGCGTGTAACGGGTGGTGCCGCCCGGGGTGGTGAACGAGGTCAGCGCTCCCGCGGAGTCGTACTCCGAGGCGATCCGCTCGGGGGCGGAGTCCGCCTCCTCGGTGCGCACCGAGACCGCGGGACGGTCGCCGCGTGCCGTCCTGACCCAGTCGAACGCGTACGACCAGGCGGGCCCGGCCTTGCGGACCACCCGGCCCAGCGCGTCGCGCGTGAGCACCAGCAGCGTCTGGCCCGCGTTCTCGTCCGTGACCTCGGTCAGCCGCCCCGCCGGGTCGTACCGGTAGCCGATGCGGTCACCGGCCCCACTGGTCACCGAGGTGATCCGGGACAATCCGTCGTACCCGAAGACCGTGCGCCCGAGCGGGGCGGGCGGGGTGACGGTGGTGAGGTCACCGTCCTCGTCGTAACCGAAGCGGGTGGTGGCACCGTTGCCGTAGACGATCCCGGTGAGCGCGCCGTGGACCGGGTCGTAGCTCCGCGTGTCCACGTCCGTGTCCCGGCCCGGGGTGCGGCTGCGGACCAGTCGGCCCGACGCGTCGTACTCCAGCAGGAGTTCGTTGCCCAGCGGATCACGCAGCGTGGTGAGCGTCCCGCCGCCGTCCAGCGAGGTGTACGAGGCCCGGGAGAGGGCGCCGGTCGGCAGCCGCAGCGAGGTCGGGCGTCCCACTTCGTCGAAGGTGTGGGTGAGCGTCGCGCCCGCCGCGTCGGTGACGGAGAGCGGCCTCCCGTCCGCGTCCAGGGTCCGGCTGCTGACATGACCCGACGGGTCCTCGATCGCCGTCGGCCGGCCCTGTGCGTCGAAGACATAGCCGGTGCACAGACCGGTCGGCCCGGTGACGAGGGTGCGGTCCGGCCCGTAGTCGAATGCCGTACGGGCCCTGCCGCCCGGCCCGGTCCAGGAGAGCTCCGAGACGGCGAACATCCCGTCGTAGGCGATCCCCACGGCCTCGCCGAGCGGATCGGTGATGCCGACCAGCCGCCCGTCCGCGTCCCAGAGGAAGGCGGTGGTGCCCCCGTCCGCCCCGGTGTGCCGCTGCAGCCGTCCCGAACGGTCGTACACGAACGACGCCGCCTCGGCCCCCAGCGGATCGACGATCTTCGACACCAGACCGTCGGAGTCACGGTGAAGGGTCACCACCCGGCCCCGGGCGTCGGTGAACGTCACCGGTTCGCCCTCGGTGTCCGGTTCGAAGCCGGGGCCGGCGGAGTACGACCAGCCGGTGCCGAATCCCAGGTTCGCCGAGGAATGGCTGCGGTACTCGCGGACCAGCCGCAGATGACGGCCGGTCCCGGCGACGACCAGATCCAGCTGGCGCACGATCAGTTCGCCCTCGTGCAGATCGACCAGCACCTCGCCGAGATTTCCGAGGGACAGGCGCCGCACGGCGCGATGGGCGGGCAGGTCCCGGGGCGTGGGCACGGGCGGCTCCTCAGCTGGACCGACTGGACTGCGGATCGAGGGGGTTCGGACGGTGGCCAGGCTGCCGGGGCCGTCTAAAGCACTCCTAAGGCCACCGGCCGCGCGCTTCCGGAGCAGTCCATGAACGTTCTGTTACAGAACGATTCATCCCGTCACCCGCGCCTACTCTGGCGAGGGTCACAGCTGTTGGGTGTCTCTCAGCGTCGAGAGCGCGGGAATTCAGACCGGGGGAAGGGAACCTGCGACATGGGCATCACCACCATCACCGGGCCGAACACCGGAGTGACCGTACGCGCCGCCGAGTTGGCGCGGCTGACGGCACTCGTCCGGGCGGCCCGCGAGGGGCGGCCGGCCATCGTGGAACTGACGGGCGACCCGGGAGTCGGCAAGACCAGGCTGCTCACCGCACTGACCCAGGAGGCCCGGGGGCACGGGCTCGCCGTCCTCCACGGCCGCTGCTCCGAGGCGGAGGCGCAGGTGCCCTTCCACCCCCTGGTACAGGCACTGGCCATCTGGCAGGGCGCAGCGGAAGAGGCCGGAGCCGGAGCCGCGGCGACGGCGGCGCTCGTCGAGGCGCTCACGGACGTTCCGCCCCGCGCCGAACAGTCCGTCTGGCGCTCCCCGTTCTTCGCCGGAGTGCGCAGTCTGCTCGCCGCCGGGCCCGCCGCGTCCCCCGGCGGGGCACTGCTCGTTCTCGACGACTTCCACTGGGCCGACCCCGGCTCGGCGCGGCTCCTGGAGACCCTGATCCGCTGGCCCGTCGACGGCGGACTGATGGTCGTCGTCGCGCACCGGCCGCGGCAGGCCCCCGTGGCCCTGCGCGCGGTCCTCCAGCAGGGCGGCGAA
Organism: Streptomyces sp. NPDC055400; assembly: GCF_053644375.1. NCBI lineage: Bacteria > Bacillati > Actinomycetota > Actinomycetes > Kitasatosporales > Streptomycetaceae > Streptomyces > Streptomyces sp. NPDC055400. The sequence continues at coordinate 26,386 of NZ_JBSHLM010000023.1, forward strand.
CTGGGCGCCGTCGAGACCGTCGACCTCGGGGCGCTGCCGGCGCACCGGTGCGCCGAGGTGCTCGGCCTGTACCCCGACGCCCCGGAACTGCCGCACCTGCACGCGCACAGCGGCGGCAACCCGCTCTACATCACCGCCCTGGCCGAGGCCGGGGCCCTGACCGGGGACGCCCTCGACCTCTGGACGTCCAGCTCGCTCGGGGCCCGGCTGCTCGCCGAGACGGCGCTCCTCGCCGACATGCCCCGCACGGTGGTGCACGCGGCGGCGGTGCTCGGCAGCGTCTTCGACATCGACGCCGTCGCCGAGGTGGCCGAGGCGTCCCGGGACGAGGCCTGCCGGGCGCTCTCCGAACTGCGGCGCCGCGACCTGGTCCGCTCGACGGACCGGCCCGGCGTGCTGGCGTTCCGGCACGCGCTGCTCAGAGGATGCCTGTACGCCGACGCCGACTCCTGCTGGCGTTCCGGAGCACACCGCCGGGCCCGTGACCGGTTCGCCCGGCTGGGCTTCCCGGCCCTCGACATCGCCCCGCACATCGAGCGCGCCGGATCCGGGGTCCGGCCGGCCGACGGCGAGGTCCTGGCCGCCGCCGCGCGCGCCTGTGTGCAGGCCGGCAGAGCAGCGGAGGCGGCCCACTGGCTGACGTCCGCGCTGCGCCTGTGGCGCAGGACCGGCAACGTCCGCGGCGCCGGTCCCGCCGGCACCGAACTGTGGAAACAGGTGGTACGGGCCCTGGCCGTCGAGGGCGACGCCGAGCGGATCGTCGCGCTCCGGGTCGACGTGCTAGCGGGACCCGACGGACGGACACCCGAGGTCCGCGCCCGCACGGTCGCCTTCCTCGCCGACGTGCTCGCGGCGATCGGCCACGACGAGGGGGCGCAGGCGCTGCTGGCCGCCGAACTCCCCGCCGCGCAGGCCGCCTCACCCGGCGCCGGACTGCTCCTCCGGGTCCATCAGCAGCTCGGGAAGGTGCTCGCCGGCCAGGTCCCGGCCCGCACCGACGTCGAGGTGGTCGTGCACCGCACGGACGGCGCCGACCCGGTCACCCTGGGCGGAGCCCTCAGCCTCGCAGGGCTGTGCGCCGTGCTCGACGGCGACATGTGCGCGGCCGAGATGTCCCTCGACGCCGCCGCCCACGCCCTGGACGAACTGGACGCGGGACGGCCGGCGGGGGACCAGGAGGCCGGCTATCTGCTGGTCCTGAGCTGGGCCGAGGCACTGATGGGCTGGTACGGACCGTCGTACGGCCATGCCGAGCGGGCACTGACCGCCGTACGCGGTCGCGGCGACGTGCACTTCCTGCCGCCGCTGCTCGACACGCTCGGCTATGTGCACTACCAGAGCGGCCGGCTCGCCGACGCCCTGGGCGCCGTCCAGGAGGGCAGCGCCGCCGCCCGCACCATGGGGCGCGGCGACCACGTGGCCCTGGCGGACGCGATCACCGCCGCCGCCTGGGCCCAGCTGGGCCGGACCTCCCCGCGCCCCGCCGCGACGGGATCCTCCGGCCCGGCCGCCCCGAAACCCCGGACGCCGCTCAACGCCCTGCTCCTCGCCGAGGCCGCGCTCGCCTCGGGCGAGGCCGGCACCGCACTGGCGCTCCTGCTGCCCGAGCGGGAGGCCTGGCGGGTCTCCGAGCCCGTGGCCGTGTTCGCCGCCCGGAACTACGAACTCCTTGCCGCGGCGGCGGTGCAGACGGAGGCCGGCGCGGACAGCCTGGACGCCTGGGCCGAGCGGGCGACGGAGGCGGCGTCCGCCGTGGGGCTGGTCGAGCAGAGCGGGCACGCGCTGCTGGCCCGCGGCCATGCCCTGATGGGCCGGGAGCTGACGGCGGAGGCCGCCCGGTGCTACGAGGAGGCGCAGCGGCTGTTCGGCGACGCCAGCCCGGCAGGTGCGCGCGCTCGGGAACTGGCCCGGTCCGCCGTCCGGCTGACGGGCAGGAGGGAGGACAGCGGTCTGGGTGAGCTGACGCTGCGGGAGCGGGAGGTCGCCGAACTCGCGGGCGAGGGGCTGAAGACGAAGGACATCGCCGGCCGGCTGCGGGTGAGCCCGCGCACCGTGGACGTCCATCTGACGCACATCTACAGCAAGTTGGGCGTGAACTCCCGTGCCGCGCTCGTCCGGCTGATGGCCCTGGCGGGCTGAGGCACCCCGATCGCGGTGGCCAGCAGCCCGCCGCCGGCCGCCCACCGGCCGTGGAAGACCCCGACCGCCCGGCCCCCGACCACGGGGCCGGGCACCAGGAGCACCGCCCGGAACGTACCCCCGGCGTCGATCCGGATCTCCGCCTCCGGGAAGTCGAGCAGCAGCCCGGTCAACGGGAACCACGCCTTGTACACCGCCTCCTTGGCGCTGAACAGCAGCCGGTCCCAGGCCAGGCCGGGGCGGTGCGCGGCCAGCTCGGCCACGCGTTCGCGCTCCGCCGGAAGGGAGACCGAGGCGAGCATGCCGGGCCGCAGAGGACGGTCGGGTTCGGCGTCGATGCCCAGCGACGCCAGCACCTCCGCCCGGGCCACCGCGGCCGCCCGGAAGCCGGCACAGTGCGTCATGCTGCCGACGACACCCTCCGGCCAGCCGGGCGCGCCCCGGTGCCCCGGTACCAACGGCTCGTAACGGAAACCCAGTTCGCTCAGAGCCGCGCGGGCACAGTGGCGCACGGTCGTGAACTCCCTGCGGCGCGACTCCACCGCCTGGGCCATGGCGGCCTCCTCCGCCGGATGGAGCCGGGCCTCCGGTGGATCGCCACATGCCTCGGCCCCCACGGCCCCCGGCGGCAGCAGCGCGGCGATCACCGCAGTACCTCCGGCCCGCCCACCCGGGTGGCCGCGTCCGGGCCGGGCAGAACGAGCCGCGGCCCGCACGGTCCGTTGCCGCGCCGGCGCCACTCGCGGGGGTAGCCCACCGACACCTCCTCGAACCGGACCCCGTCGTACCAGGTGGTGCGGGGGATGTGCAGATGTCCGTACACCACGGCCCGGGCGTTGAACCGGGTGTGCCAGTCGGCCGTGGCCCTGGTGCCGCACCAGAGCGCGAACTCCGGATGACGCAGGATGCGGGTGGGCTCGCGCACCAGCGGGAAGTGGTTCACCAGCACTGTTTCGGTGCCGGGGGCGAGAGCCGCGAGCCGGCGCTCCGTCAGGGCCAGGCGCGCCCGGCACCACGCGTCGATCGAGGGGTACGGATCGGGGTGCAGCAGCGCCTCGTCGGTGCCCACGATCCCGCTCGCCCTGGCCCGTTCCAGTGCCTCGGCCCGGGTCCTCGTACCGGACGGCCGGAAGGTGTAGTCGTACAGGACGAACAGCGGCGCCACCGTGACCGGGCCCGTCGGGCTCCGCCATACGGGATAGGGGTCCTCCGGCGTCAGCACGCCCAGGTCCCGGCAGATCCGCACCAGATGCTCGTACCGGCTGCGGCCCCGCAGGGTCACCGGGTCCTGCCGATGGGTCCACAGCTCGTGGTTCCCCGGCACCCACACCACTTTCGCGAAGCGCCGGCTCAGCAGTTCCAGGGCGCGGCCGATGTCGCCGGATATCTCGCCCACGTCACCGGCCACCAGCAGCCAGTCGTCCGGGTGGTCGGGGCGGAGTCCGTCCAACACCGCCTGGTTGTCGTCGAACGCCACATGCAGATCGCTGATGGCCAGCAGGCTTCCTGACCCGCTCATGACGGCGTTACCGCCGGCCCGCCGGGGCGGCGGCCGACAGCGCGACGGCGAGGTCCGCGACGGCCGGCAGGTGGTCGGCCAGGAAGAAGTGCCCGCCCGGGAAGACCTGCAGCTCGAAGGGACCGGTGGTGTGATCACGCCACGCGAGCACGTCCTCGACCGGAGCCTCCGGGTCACTGTCGCCGGTCAGGGCCACGACCGGGCACGCCAGGGACACACTCGCGGACGGCACATAGGCCGCGAGCCCCGCGTAGTCCCCGCGCAGTGCCGGCAGGATCAGGTCGAGCAGCTCGGGGTCGTCCAGCACGGCGGGCACGGTGCCGCCCAGCGAGCGGACCCTGGCGAGCAGCGCCGCGTCGGTGTCGAGCCGCTCCGCGCCGGCCACCGTGCGGGACGGCGCCCGGCGGCCGGACACGAGCAGCGCCACCGGGCCGCGGTCCGGCGTCCCGGCCAGCCGCAGGGCGACTTCGTGGGCGAGGGAGGCCCCCATGCTGTGGCCGAGGAAGATCCGTGGCCCGGCCGGCGGCGGACCGTCGCTCAGCGCCTCGGCGATCTGGTCGGCGAGCCGGTGCAGATCGCGGATGGCCGGTTCGCGATACCGGTCCTGCCTGCCGGGGTACTGGACGGCGCGTACACCCAGGGCGGGGAGGACGGCTGCGGAGAGGGGATACCAGAACCCGGCGGAACCGCCCGCGTGCGGAAAGCAGATGAGCTCCGCCCGGGCATCCGTTTCGTGGTAGCGGCGCAGCCAGGTGCCCTGACGCTCCGTGGCCACCGTCAGCTCGCCACGGGGAGATCGAGGAGCCGGTCAGAGGTGAGGATCGCCTGGTGCAGCCGGCGCAGCGACCGGCAGGGCTCCAGGCCCAGTTCGGACCGGAGGACGCGCTGTGCGGAGCGGTACACCTGGAGCGCCTCCGCCTGCCGCTCCGAGCGGTACAGCACCAGCATCAGCTGGCGGTAGAAGGACTCCCGCAACGGGTACTCGGCGGTGAGGGTGTTCAGCAGGCTGATGACCTCGCGGTGCCGGCCGAGCGCCGTACTGGCCTCCACGGACAGCTCCAGGCAGGCGAGCCGCTCCTCCTCCACCCAGGTGGCGAAGCGGGTCAGCACCGGGCCCTCGGGAGTGCCGTCGAGCACCGGGCCGCGTACGAGCGACAGCGCCCGGCCGAAGGCGTCGAGGGCGGCCTCGAACCGGCCGGCCTGGTGGAGGAAGCGGCCTTCGTGCATGGCCGCGCGGAAGTCGTCGACGTCGTAGCCGGAGCCGTCCAGCCGCATCAGGTAGCCGGACGGTTTGGTGGTGATGGCACTGCCCCGATCGTCCCCCGCGGCGGTCAGGAACTTCCGCAGCTGCGAGAGATAGACATGGACGGCGGCAGACGCGCGCCGCGGCGGCCCCGACCCCCAGAGCTCCTCGATGATTTGTTCCTTCGTGGTGACACGCCCGGCACCGACGAGCAGCGTGGCCAGTGTCATCTCCATCTTGGGGGCGCTCAAAGAGTAACCGTGTCCGCCGTGGGAGACCCGGAGCGGACCGAGCAGCTCATAGTGCATCTTTACCTCATGCGGTAGGGGGAACGTACTTTCGTGTTCCGACTCCAGCCACTGTCGAGGCGCCGCAGCTGTCCGCACATCGGGGAAACTGCGTACGTGTGCCGATTGGCCGAAATGCGTTGGGGCCCTCCGCCTTTGGTGCGGCTTTGGCGACGGTGGGCAGGCTGGGGAACATGCGCATCCTCCTTGCCCGGTACCTGCGATCTGTCGCGTATGCGCTGGTCGCCTTCGGCCAGATCTGGGTCTACATCCCGCCGACCAGGGAGTCGGACGACGTGATCGTCGCCGGGCCGCCCCCGGGCCATCCCGAGCGGTTGTGCCTCGAAGTCCCCCTCAGCGAGGCGGAGATGACGTGGAGGCGGCAGCTGCTCGGGGTTCCCGGTGCAGATCTGTATGACGGGTGACGGCACGGATCCGCCCGGAGCGAAGGGGGCGTCCGATCGGCGACGCAGTGCGTTCAGGGCGGGAACGAGACGCTCCAGGGGGCTGAGACGGTAGGCCGGTTGGGTAGTTGGGCCCAGTAGTCCCGAACTGCCTCGGCGAAGGGCGCGGGTACATGGCTGACCCCCGCTTGGTCGCCTGCTCGCGGGGTGGTTCGCGCAGCCCGAGCTTTCGGCCGGGCGACTCTTCTGGAGCGTGTCTCGAATGTGCTGGTCACAGCCACTCGTTGAGAGCGGCGACGATGGCGGTAGCGTCGTAGTGGACCGCCGACTTGTCGTCCCGAGTCGTCAGGGCCCGGTGTCAGCATGCCTCGCCTTGTAGCCCTCGGGCCCTCGCTCCGGTCACGCCGTTCTGGCGTCCTCACCGGCCAGGAACGGACGCAGCAGCGTGAGGAGGGCGTGCGGCCGGTGCAGCGGGATGATGTGGCCGCAGTCTTCTATGACGTGTCCGGTGAGATCGTAGGTGACCGGGCGGAGCTGGCGTTCCAGTGCGTCACCGACGGGGGCCGGGCGCCCAGTGCCATCGTCGGCACTGTCAGGCGGGCAGCGGCGACTGCCTGCTCGATCTGTACCGCGCTCTCGGGCAGGGCCCGGTAGTACGAGAACGCACAGCTCAACGCCTGCCGACCGGTGTATGCGCGGACGAAGGAGTCCCGGACGGCGGGGCGCACTCCGTCGCCGAGCGTGCCGGCGCGCAAGAACCAGTCGACGTAATCGGCCTCGTGGCCCTCCAGCACGGTCTCGGCGAGTCCGGGCGCGGCGGAATGGAAGCCGAACCACCACGGCGGCCCGTCGGCGAGGAAGCCCTCGGCACCAGGCAGCCTGCCCAGCAGGGACTCCATGACGACCAGGCGCCGGACGAGACCGGGGCGGCGCAGGGCGAGGAGGAAGGCCGGCGGGGTGCCCGCGTCGATGCCCACCACAGCGGCCGAGGACACGCCGAGCGCGGTGAGAAGCGCTTCGGCGTCCTCGGCCAGGGTGCCCGCGTCGTACCCGGAGCCTGCCCGGCTGCTCGCGCCGAACCCGCGCAGGTCCGGTGCGATGACGCGGTAGCGGCCGGACAGATCGGCGATGACGTCCGTCCACAGCTCCCAGGTGTGCGGGAAGCCGTGCAGCAGCAGGACGGCCGGGCCGGATCCGGCGAGGGCGACGTTCAGTTCGACACTGTTGACGGGGATGCGTCGAAGCTCGGGCATGGGGTGCTCCAGGTACTCGGTGAGCGATGGTGACAAGGTCACGTTAGGGAACTAGCCTGGTCGGCCCAAGACGGCACTTTCGCATCAGGTGGTGAGCTCCGGGTGACCACGTCGAGGTCCAGCGGACGTGACCAGCGGCCCGGTGAGCGCGGTGACCTGCTGGATCCGCGCTGCCCGACCCGCCAGCTACTCGACCGCATCGGCACCAAGTGGACGTCGATGGCGGTCAAGGTGCTGGCCGAAGAGGCTCCGGACGAACTCCGCTTCGCGGAACTGCGGCGCCGTATCCCGGGCATCTCACAGAAGATGCTGTCCGTCACTCTGCAGAGCCTGGTCCGCGACGGCCTGGTCGCGCGCCGCGTGGAACCCACCGTGCCGCCTGCCGTCCATTACCGGCTCACCGGGCTCGGCCTGTCCCTCGAAACACCGCTCTCCGCCCTGCGGGGATGGGCCGAGACACACATGCCGGAGATCGACCGCAACAACCAACTCGCCGACGAGTCACCCACCCACTAGGGCTAGTCGCGTATCGAGGTATCGATTTGCAGGCGTGAGCCGACGCGTACTTCCGCATCTATGACGTGCTTTTGCTGCCCGCGCTGCCGGTCCCCACCCACGAACATGGCCTCACTCGTCACCATCAGCGGGCAGATGGTGCCTACTTCTCACATCCAAACCGCCGCCATCCCTCAACCTCACCGGCTGCCCGCCCTGGCCATGCTCTTCGGTAGCGGCAGCGAGGGCCTGCCCATCGCGATGCTGCTGGAATCGATCAGTCCGGGCCGTGACCAGCACCCCACCGTCTCAGCGCCCGGCACCGGCATCCTCCGGGCGCCTCGTGGGTCCCCGAAGCGCCGTGGTGATGCTCGAACTACCCGACACGCTCGTGAGCGATGAACGCAGTCAACGCGTCCACAACCGCCGCGGGCTGCTCGTCAGGGATGAAGTGTCCGGCGTCTGGGATGACGACACCGGTTGCGTTGTCGGCCCAGGGGCTGAGGGAAGCGGCCATGTCCGGGATCGAGCCGTGGGAGCTGGAGATTCCCAGGACCGGGATGGTCAAGTGCTGTCGCCCGAGAGCGTCGAGATTTTTGCGGGCTGATTCCGCGGCGTCGCGGTAGTAGGAGAGAGACGCTCGAAGACCGTCCTCTGCCGCGATGGAGGCGGCGTAATGGTCGATCTCGGCACTGTCGTACGTGGTCGGGGACAGTGCTTTGGCCTTCAGGAACCAGCTGACGTAGTCACGCTCGCGACCGGCGAGCAGTGTCTCGGGAAGACCGGGCACCAGGTGGAACGCGAAGTGCCAGGTCTTCCAGGCCCGGTCGGGATCCGTTGGGATGGCGTCCGGGAGGCTGATGCCGGGAATGCCGGCGTCTAGCAGAGCGACACCGTGCAGGCGCTCTTCGTACTTCAGGGCCAGCGAGAAGGCGACCCAGGCCCCGATGTCGTGGGCGACGAGCCAGTACTTCGGCACGTTGAGCGCGGTGACCGCAGCCTGGATGCGCGAAGCGACCGTATGCGTGTCGTAGCTGCCGTGAGGGCGGTCGGAGTGGCCCTGCCCTGGCAGGTCGATTGCGATCACGCGGAATTGCTCGGCAAGGCCCGGCATCACCTTGCGCCAAGCCCACCAGGTCTGTGGGAATCCGGCGAGCAGGACGACGGCAGGGCCGGTCGGCTGACCGCCTTCCACGGCATGAAGTCGGATGCCGTCCGCGTCGACCCAGCGGTGAGTGAAGTGCGCAAGGTCGTGCAGCGGCAACTCGGAGATCGGGATCTGGCCGGAAGAACGGTTCGTGGTGGTCGCAGCGTCAGTCATGGCTCAAGGCTAACGCATCTTGGACTACCTAGTTCAAGATATGATGGCAGGGCCGACAGCGGCTCGGCTCAGGGACGAGGTGCATGCGTGATGGCCGGGAAGAAGCAGTTCGACGTGGACATCGCGCTCGATGCGGCGATGGTCCAGTTCTGGCGAGCCGGATACGCCGACACATCTGTCGACGACCTCTGCAGGGCTACCGGATTGAACCGCAGTTCTATCTACTCCTCACTCGGCGACAAAGAATCGCTCTATGTGCGCTGCCTGGACCGCTACGCCTCGCGGTATGGAGAAAGGTACGACCAGGCCCTCTCAGGTGCGTCCGCAGAGCCACTGCAGGCAGTACGGGCGTTCTTCGACGTCACACTGAAGCGCATCGCCGACCCCGACGTGCCGGACGGATGCCTGGTCGCCCAAACCGCGATGGCGACACCGGTACTGAGCCCCAACATCGCCGCACGCGCGATCGAAGCTCTGGGCCTTCAGCGTGCGCGGCTGCGGACCGCCTTGATCGCCGCGAAGTTGGCTGACAGCGACGCCGAAGACTTCGCCGTGCACATCGCGGCCGTCAACCAGTCACTGGCCGTTATGAGCAGGGCCGGAGCGAGTCGGAATCAGCTCCACACGATCATCGACATCAGCATGAGCGCGCTCTCCAACGCATTGCGCGCGCCCCGGGACTAGGGAGTATCGCTTCCGGCCAGGAGGCTGGTGCCTGGCTGGCTCCTTCCCCTTCTTCTTTCCCTTCGCCAGACAGGACTGATGTCAGGGTTCGCAGAAGAAGCGGCGGGTCAGATTGACTGTGCAGGCCGCGGAAAGCCGATCCGGGGGTCCGGCGCCTCCTGTGGCCGGAGCGGAGCAGCGAGCGCGTGAACTCCCGTCGTTTGCCGACTGGGCGTCAGCGGGACTCTGTCGGCAGCACGGCTTGCTCCTGCTGTGCCGCCTTCCCTGGTCCGTACCCGTGAGGCCTTGCGTTGCCCCGCTCCGAGGAAGGTCGCGGCAACGGACGCGAGGGCCACCGCGGCGATGCCGAGCCACTGCGCCCAGGCGAGTTGTTGTCCGAGGATGGCCAGTCCGAACACCGCGCCGGCCGCCGGTTCCAGGCTTGTCAGGACGCCGAACACGCGGGGCGGCATCCGGCGCAGGGCCTCCAGGTTGAGGGAGTACGGCAGCACGCTCGACGCGACCGCGACGAGCGCCGCCACCCCCAGGACGCCCGGGTCGAGCAGGGCGGTGCCACCTTGGGCCATGCCGTACGGCGCCGTGAGCACCGCCGCCCACACCACGGCCAGGGCCAGACCCTGGCCGCCGCTGAGGCGTCGCGCCATGCGGGCGGAGACGAGGATGTAGCCGCCCCAGCAGCAGGCGGCTGTCGCGGCGAGCAGGAGACCCACCAGGTCGAGGGGGACACCTCCGCCACCGAGCAGCATGACGCCGCCGGCCGCCATGCCCGCGGGGAGCAGGTCGATGGCCCGCCGTGAGCCGGCGAGCGCGATGGCGAACGGGCCGAGGAACTCGATCGTGGCCACCGCGCCCAGGGGGATGTGGTCGACCGCCTCGTAGAACGCAAGGTGGTGTCCCGCGACCAGGGCGCCGGCCGCGATCACCGTGCCCCAGGCGCCCTTGACCGAGCTCAGCGCCTGCCGCTGAGGGCGCCACAGCAGACAGAGCAGCACTCCCGCGATCAGCAGGCGTAGGAACACGACGCCCGCGGCGCCGACCTGGGGGTAGACCCGGGGTGCGAAGGCCGCTCCGAACTGGATGCCGCACACCCCGCCCAGCACGAGTCCGGGTGCCGGTATTTGCCCCGTCGCCGCGGAGAACCCCCGGGCCATACTGCTCTGCTTCAATTCTCTGTCTGCATTCCATGGTTCGTGTGCGGCGTGCGATCGGGCGCGGTCAGTCGGCCACGCGCAGCAGCAACTTGCCCGTCGACGTACGCCCGCCCATCAGCCGGTGGGCCCCGGCGGCGTCGGACAGCGCGAACTCCGCGGTCACGGGCAGCGCCACGGTGTTGTCCGTGGCGGTACGGAAGGCACGTTCGGCCAGCGCACGCAGCGCAGCGGGGGCCGACTGTGCCAGCGCCAGGATGGAGAAGCCGCTGACGGAACGGCCCTGCGCATACAACTCGGGCTGTCCGACCTGCCAGGGCTCCGCCCCACTGGCGTTGCCGAAGGACACCAGCCGTCCGAAGACGGCGAGCGCGTCGAGGCCGCGGCGAAGGGTGTCGCCGCCCACGGGGTCGAGCACCAGGTCGACGCCCGCGCCGCCGGTAGCCCGGCGGACGCCATCGGAGAAGGAGTCGGTGAGGAACACCTCGTCATAGCCGTGCTTGAGGGCGTACTCGGCCTTGGCCGCGGTGGACACCACTCCGTACACCGCACCGGCACCGGCTGCCCGGGCCAGCTGCCCGGCCGCCGTCCCGACCCCACCGGCGGCCCCGTGCACCAGAACGCTCTCACCGGCACGCAGCCGGCCCACCTCGTGGAGCAGGGCGTGGGCGGTCGGCAGTACGGTGGGGAGCGTGGCAGCGGTGCGCAGGTCCAAACCGTCGGGGAGCGGGAAGACGGTGGCCGCGTCGGCGACTACGACTTCCGCGTAAGCGCCGCCGTCGACGAGCGCGGCGACCTCCTGCCCGGGACGCAGTCCCTCGACCCCTTCCCCGACAGCGCGGATCCGCCCCGAAGCCTCCAGTCCCGGCCGGAACGGCAGCGCGTCCACCCGATACCCCTCGGCGCGCGCCTTGAGGTCGGCGAAGTTCACGCCCACGTACGCTGCGTCGATCGTGACCTGCCCCGGCCCGGGCTCAGGCGTGTCGGCCTGTACGACCTCCAGCACCTCCGGACCGCCGTACTCCCGGAACTCGACTGCACGCATGCCAGAACGCTCCCCTCGCCAAGTGTTCAATCAAAACCGAACACCGAGAGCGTATGATGCACATCGAACACTAAGCAAGCGACAAGGGCCATCCGGTGCGTCCCACCGTGTGCCGAGCAGCGAGGAGCGGGGTATGTCGGACCAGGCCACCGGAGGAAGCCACCGCCCGGCACCGGTCCACACGCACCCCGACGAGGTCTCTGTCCTCACCGCGCTGTCCGCGGTCTCCGACCCCGTACGCATCGAACTGATCCGGGAGTTGGCCTCGTCTCCCGACTGGACACGCAGTTGCGGCAGCTTCGACGTACCCGTCGGCAAGGCTGCGAAGAGCCACCACTTCACGGTCCTGCGCGGAGCCGGGCTGCTCGAGCAGCGCGACGAAGGGCCCAAGCGGGTCAACCGGCTGCGCCGCGAGGAATTCGACGCACGCTTCCCCGGCCTGCTCGATCTGATCCTGCGCGCCGACAGCGTCACGTGAGGCGGTAGCCGAACGTCTCCGACGGTGGGGAGTCGGCCCTGATGGTGGTGCAGTGGCAGGCCCACGACAGCAGCTACGAAATGAAGCCCCGGGTCACGTGCGTTCCGGTCCCGTCGTTCTCGGCGTGGTAGTTGGACGTGCCGACACAGTCGCTGTACTCGTAGTTGGCTCTGGACGTGCCGCTCAGGCCGCCCGCGTCCGTGGTGGTCGGACCGCCGAACACGGCATCGGACCTGGGCATTTCCGCGCAACTCGGGATCCCGGCGTAGTACTCCACGAAACCGCCTTGTGAGCCCTGGAGTTTTCCGCTGCCCGACGGCAGGTTCCAGGAACCCAGGTGCACTGATACACCGGTGACCGAGTCCGTCGCAGTTCCCTTCCAGGTATCGGTCCCGGTCCGTTCGACTTTGATGTCGTACCGGTGGCCGTAGACGGCGTCGAAGTCCACCGCGCAGGTCACGCCAGGCCCGCCGTCGGCGCCGGCATGGCAGAGCGGGTCGGTCGTGGTCGCTCCGTCGGTGAAGGTGGAGAACCGTGCCGAGAGCCGCTCGTGACCGCCGCTGTTCTCCCGTGGCTGGAGGCCGGTATAGCCGAAGGCGTGCGCGAAGTCGAATTGCTGGGCGAAGTAGATGCCGCTCTGGTGCGCCGTCTCGGGGTTCACGGTGATGGGGAAGGTGATGTTGCTCATCCCGTCGGCCGGGACGTTGGGGATCGACCATCCTATGGAGACATTGCCGCCGCCCACGGCCGCAGACGCGGCCTGCGGAGTCAGTGCGAGCAGACTCGCAGCTGCGCCAACAATGGCACAGCGATGAAGAGTTGAGGTGGTTCGGCGTGACATGTGCTGTCCCTCTCTCGATGTGTGGGGCATCAGGGGCTCGCAGATTCACCGCAGCCGCAAGGAGTGATGACTGCGAGGACGCACTGTCCGGAGAAGGAGGCGCGCGTCATGGGGAGGCTTCGTCCACGCCACCGTTCACCTGAAGGGTGCGCCGTGGCATTCCCTCAGGGCTCCTACCACACAGGTTGTACTCGCTCGCACCTAGCGGCTCCATGGACGAATGTGTAACGGGACTTGGACTCTTCGCTGATTCCTGAAGCGCCGACCGCGAGGCGTGGACGGGTTCCCCACCGCCATGACGTCAGGCGCCGAAAGCGTTCCGCTGCAGTGGAACTTGAGCGGTGCGGTGCCGAGTAATTCGCCGTCGTTCCGATGGCGGGGTTGTGAGGACCGCGCTGCACAACTGCTTGGCAGACAAGCAGGCCGGCCCCCTCGCCGCCGGCCACCCGGCCCTTCCACCGCACGTCATCGCGGAGTTGCTCACTGAAACCGACCGGCAGGTGGTGGAAGCCGCAGCCGCAAACCCGTCGCTGCCGCGCGCCGTGATGTCGGGTCTGTTGCCTCAGCTGTAGTCGTTCTGCCGACCCGCCAGTGGGTCAACATCCTTCAGATGAAGGGGAGTTACGTCACGCGATGCTTCCTGACGGGGCGGCCTGCCGGACCGCGGCCACCAGGGCCGAGCAGCCGAGTACGGCCAGGTCCTTGCTGAGCTTCTCCTGGTGGTCCAGCAACCAACGTGATGCCGATTCCAAGGTCAAGGATGGATGCGGGTGCCCTGGTGCCGCAGGGCTGTCACCATGACCTGCGCCGGGGCGGTGGGGCGCGGCCGGGTGACCGCGCCGGTCGCGCGCGATCGTTCACGGCCTCGCCTCCGTCGCGGCGGGCAGCGGAGTTCCAACTCCTTGAGCAGCCCGGTGCCGGCGCGGGTCCATCACACGAGCCCGTCCCAGTCGACCGGTCCGGCGGCACCACACTTCCCGCGAGGCTGGGGATCAGCCAGCCGTCCGCCATGCGGCTGTGCGGACGGCGGATAGGGTTTCAGTCGGTGATGTACCAATTGCTCTTGAGGTACTCCAGGGTGCTGCTGCCGAGCTCGCTCTCGGAGAAGGTGACGGAGGCCCTGATCGCTTCGGTCGGGATCTCGACCTTGTCGGGGGCCGGCACAGCGACGCGCTGCGGATCGACCGTCGCAGTTTGCAGGGCCTTCTTCTGCGCAGGCGAGATCATCTGGAACGTGACGACGAACGTCGACTTGCACGGGCCGAAGCCCTGGTCCTCTGCCTGCTTCGCGGCGGGCCCGGCCACTTCGCAGACCGTGTTGATGTCCTCACGGCCCACAGCGTGGAGGTACTGCTCGTACCGCTGGATCGCGCCCTCCTTCGTCCTGGGCGCGGGCTGGTCCGCGGTCGGCTCGGCCGACGGCTTCTCGGTCCGAGGGGACGCGGACGGCGTGGCCGACGGTTTTTCGGGCCGCGCCGATTCGGACGACTGCGAAGGCTTCGCGGCCGTGGACGTGTCTTCTTCCGACTTCTCCGGACCACACGCGCACGCCGCCAGCGCCACGCAAGTCGTTACCGCCACGCTCACCAGCGTCCGAACTCGCATCCAGTCCCCCTCAGCAACAGTCGGCAACAAAGGAGGACACGCGAGATCTGGGGGAACGGTTCCTGAGCCGGTCCCGTCCTGCGGGTTGAGGGCGGCCACCGCGGTCGTCGCCGGTCGACCCGGCCGTGGTCAACAGCGGTACAACCTTGCCCTCTTCAAGATCGTCTACTTGTCGAGGAATTGGAGCGTCCGGCTCCCCGACACCCTTGGGGGATGCAATGCACAGAGTCTCCGTCGGCCGCGCCCTGAGGCTGGGAGCGTGCGGTACCGCGGTAGCGGGCCTGTTGGTGCTCGGCCTGGGAGCTGGGACTGCAGCGGCCTCCGACACGCTGTGGATCCAGTCGCCGTACGAGCTGAACGTGCCGCTCGGCGTCGACGGCGGCGAGGCCCCGGCCCGCTCGCTCGACCTCGGGCTCTACCACGACAACAGCAACGTCTCGGTCACCGACGGTCGGTTGACGCTCGACGTCTCCGGGCTCGCCGGAGTGGCCGACATCATCTGGCCGGCGAACTGCACGCCCGAGGGCGCCGTCGCGGTGTGCACGGTCGACGGCGAGATCCCGGTGACCAACGTCGACGCCGTGCACCTGGGGATCCGGGCCGCCACCGGCGCGCTGAAGGGCGCGCAGGGCACCGTCACGTACACGGCGACAGCCACCACGCCGTCCGGCGCGATGAAGTCGCCGCAGGGCTCCAGCACGTCACGAACCGTCAGGGGAACACATTGACCGGCCCAGGGACGCCGCTCGGCCCCGGCGCCACAGGCTCTCACCCCCCGTTCGACCAGCGGCGCTGTCACCAAATGCGGGACCGGGACATCCTGGTCGAACCCGGCTCCCAGTTGGTGATCAACGGCGGTGCGCCGGGGGCCGCCACCGGGTGGGCGCGGTAACGGCTGCCAACCAGCCGCATCTCACCCCCACTTGGCCCGGCTACGTCAACCGGGGGTCCGGATCCGCGTCCCCACTCAGGGCGGCCCTCGCACCGCAGGAGACAGTCGGCGCGCATTCCTCGTCAGCGCGGCCCCATGCGGATCGCGCCGTCGAGGCGGATGGTCTCCCCGTTCAGCATCGGGTTGGCGATGATGTGTTCGGCCAGCGCCGCGTATTCGTCCGGGTCGCCCAGGCGTGCCGGGTGGGGGACCTGGCTGCCGATCGTCGCTCGTGCGTGATCGGGCAGACCGGCGAGAATGGACGTGGCGAACAGGCCCGGAGCGATGCTCACCACACGGATCAGATGCCCGGCGAGGTCCCGCGCGACGGGCAGGGTCATGCCGCTGACGGCCGCTTTGGATGCCGAGTAGGCGGCCTGTCCGATCTGCCCGTCGAACGCGGCCACAGAGGAAGTGGTGATGATGACGCCGCGTTCGCCGGCGACGGGGTGAAGAGCCGCTATGCGCTGTGCGGCGAGCTCGACCACATTGAACGTGCCGAAGAGGTTGACCTCGACGACCCTGCGGAACTCGGCAAGTTGGGCATGGTTGTCCGCCTTCCGTGCCATGCGGAAGGCGGACAGGATGCCCGCGCAGGTGACCACCGCGCGCAGGGGGCCCAGTTGCTCGGCGGCGTCGAGTGCCGCGGTGATCTGTTCGGGGCGCGTGACGTCGGTGGGGATGAACCGGGCCTGGCTGCCGAGCTCGCCTGCGGCATGTGCACCGTCCGTGTTCTCCAGGTCGGCGATGAGTACCTTGCCGCCGGCTCTGACCAGTCGGCGTGCCGTCGCCAGGCCGAGGCCCGAGGCGCCTCCGGTGATCAGTGCGACGTTGTGGGTGATGTCCAAGGGGCAGGATTCCTTCGTGGTGGACGGATGGGGGTCTGGTAGAGGCGCGGGTCGGTCGTGTGGCTATGTCGCTGCCAGGAGCGCGCGCGTGTACGGGTGGGTGGGCCGGGTGAGGGTCTGCGCGGCAGGGCCCTGTTCGACCAGGGCTCCGCCCCGCAGGACCGCGGCGCGGTGGGCCATGTGCCGGACCACGTCGATGTCGTGTGAGATGAACAAGTACGCGATACCCAGGTCCTGTTGGAGCGTGAGCAGGAGATTGAGGATGTGGGCCTGCACGGACAGGTCGAGGGCGCTGGTGGGCTCGTCGCAGATGATGAGGTCCGGCTGCAGGACGAGTGCCCTGGCGATCGCGATCCGCTGGCGCTGACCGCCGGAGAAGGCGGCCGGGTAGCGGTCGGCGGCGTCCGCGGGCAGGCCGATGCGGACGAGGGTTCGGCCGGCGCGCGCCGTGGCCTCGGCGCGAGTGAGCGGGCGGGTCAGATACAGCGGCTCTGTGAGGGTCTGGCCGATGGTGCGCGACGGGTTGAGGGAGCCGTAGGGGTCCTGGAAGACCACCTGGATGCGGTGGGCGAGTTGGCGTCGGCGGGCGGGTGTCGCGTACGTGATGTCCTCTCCTCGAAAGCGGATGCTTCCGGCTGTGGGGCGGACGAGGCCCAGGACCGAGTTGCCGATGGTGGACTTGCCGGAGCCCGACTCGCCGAGCAGGCCGAGGGTCTGGCCCTCGTCGAGGTGGAAACTCACGCCCCTGACCGCGGTCCTGGCGGTGCCGCGGCGGCGTTCCCGGTAGGTGACCTGCAGGTCATGGACATCCAGAAGCGGTGTGGTCACGTCGGTCTCCGGGGGTCAACTCGTGGTGTCTGAGGCAGCGGGTCCGGCGGCCGTCGGCAGGTTCGGCGAGCGGGATGCGCCCCACCGTGCAGTCGGGGACGGCGAGTTCGCAGCGCGGGGCGAAGTGACAGCCCTGCGGCCAGTCGGCGGGGGCGGGGACCGTGCCGTGGATCGCCGGCAGCGTTTGGCCGGGAGCCGTGTGGCGGGGTGCGGAGGCGAGCAGGCCGGCCGTGTAGGGGTGCGAAGGGTGGCTGAACAGGTCGGTGGTGGGCGCCGACTCGACGATGTGGCCCGCGTACATGACGTAGGTGCGGCGGCACATCGCGGCGATCACGTTCCAGTCGTGGCTGATGAGGAGGATGGCCAGGCCGTGCCGGCGCTGCAACTGGCGTAGTAGATCGAGGATGTCGGCCTGCACCGTCGCGTCGAGGGCGGTGGTGGGTTCGTCGGCGATGAGCAGGTCGGGTCCGCCGGCCAGGGCCATGGCGATGGCGACGCGCTGGGCCATGCCGCCCGACAACTCGTGCGGATGGCGTGCGGCGACGCGGTGCGGCTCCGGCAGGTGCACCTGCCGCAGCAGATCGAGGGCGTGGGCGGCGGCGGCCTTGCGGGTGCCGCCGTGGTGTCGGCGGATCAGCTCGGCGACCTGCCGGCCGACCGGGAACATCGGGTCGAGGGAGGCCTGGGGTGTCTGCGAGATGAGACCGATCCGGGTACCGCGCAGTGCGCGTACGGCCGACGGTCCGGAGGCTGTCAGATCGGTGCCGTCGAAGACGATGCCGCCTTGGACGACGCGGCCCGCGCCGGGCAGCAGCCCGAGGACGGCCCGGCCGGTGATGGACTTCCCACAGCCGGATTCGCCGATGAGGCCGACCGTCTCGCCGGGTTCGACGTCGAGGCCGACATCCTCGACGACGGTCGTCATGCCGTTCGGTCCGGGAAGGGCGACCGAGACGCCTCGTAGGGAAAGCAACGCGCTTGTGGATGTGGCGTGTTGAGGAGGGGGTGCCGTGGGCTTGGGGAGTGTGGCGCAGGCGGCTCGTCCGTTCGTGACCCTCGTGGTGCGCTGTGCGGAGGTGTCGCGTACGGCGTCGCCCAGCAGGCCGCAGGCCAGGATGGCGAGGCCCAGGACGAGGCCGGGCGGTACCAGGAGCCACGGCTGGCGGTCGGTCACCGCGGCCGCGTCCGCGATCATGTTGCCCCAGGTCGGAGCAGGAGGACCGGCGCCGAAGCCCAGGTAGGCAAGGCCTGCGTCGATCATCAGGGCGCCGCCCGCGAACAGGGAGATCTGTACGACGACCGTGCCCGTGACGCGGGGCAGCACATGACGCAGCAGGATGTGCCGCCGCGCCAGACCGCTGACGCGCGCAGCCGCCACGTACAACTCCTCACGAACGGCGAGTGTCGAACCGCGCACCACGCGGGCCAGACCCGGGGCCACCAGGACACCGAGTGCGCACATCGCCGCCACGGGGTGGCCGCCGACAACCGCGAGGACGACAAGGAGGGTGACCAGGACCGGGATGGCGAGCATGACGTCCACGACCCAGGTGAAGACCCGGTCGACCCACCCGCCGAGGAACCCGGCCGTCATGCCGCTGCCCGCGCCCACGACCAGGACCGTCACGATCGCCACGGCGGCGTCGAGGAGGCTGGTGCGGCCGCCGTACAGGAGCCGGCTCAGTACGTCCCGTCCCAGGTTGTCGGTGCCGAGCACGTGCTCGGGGCTCGGCCCTGACAGCACGTGGCCGAGGTCGGTCGCCCGCGGTCCGTACGGCGCGAGCCACGGGGCGAGCAGCGCAGCCGCGATGAGCAGGGTCAGGTAGCCGAGCGCTGCGCAGGCGACGGGGCGCCGCAGCAGTGCGGGCAGTCGTGGACGCCGCCGGCGAGGCACCGGGACGGGATCTGTCATGGCACACGCACCTTCGGGTTGAGCCGGCCGTAGGCGAGGTCGACGGTGAGATTGACGACCACGACGATCAGGGTGAAGACGACGACCACCCCCTGGATCACGGGAATGTCGTGCTGAGTGGTGGCCTGGACGGCGAGGGAACCGAGGCCCGGCATGGCGAACACGGCCTCGACGAAGACGGTGCCGCTGAGCAGTCCGACGAAGGTGAGGCCCACGAGCGTGACCACGGGGAGCGCGGCGTTGCGCAGGGCGTGCCGCCAGATGACGGACGTCTCCGAAGCGCCGCCGGCGCGCAGCGCGGTGATGTAGTCGCGGGAGAGCGCGTCGAGCATCGCGTCCCTGGTCTGTTTCGCGAACACCGCGAGTCCGGGCAGGGCCAGGGTCGTGACGGGCAGGACGAGGCCGCGGGCCCAGGCGGCGGTGGAGTCCGTGAACGGGACGTAGCCGGTGGCCGGGAACACCGGCAGGGCCACCGAGAACAGGGAGACGAGGATCAGAGCGAGCCAGAACCCCGGCAGCGCGTAGCCGAGGAGCGAGATGACGTCGACGGCGCGGCCGATGCGCCCGCCGCGTACCGCGCTGAGCACCCCAAGACCGACGCCCAGCAAGGTGGTGGCGGCCGTGGTGCACAGGACCAGGGAGAGCGTCACGGGAAGGCGGCCCGTGATCTCGGCGCCGACGTCGAGCCCACTGACGGGTGACGTGCCGAGGTCGCCGGTCAGGGCGTGCCTGAGCCAGTGCGCGTACTGCGTCAACAAGGGTGTGTCCAGGCCGAGTTGATGGCGTAGTTGGCGGTGGGCCGCGGGGCTGTAGTGGTCGCCGAGGATGGTGCGGGCCGTGTCGCCCGGCGTTGCCGACTGCAGCAGGAAGGCAATGAGGGAGACCACGAGGACCAAGGCGGCGGAGATCAGGAGGCGGCGTGCGAGCAGGCGCAGCATGGGGGTCGGCGTCCGGCTACTTCGCCGGTCGCCAGTCGACCGGGCTGGGGAAGGGTTTGCCCTCTTGCGTGCCGATGTCCACGGTGTCCAGGGAGAAGAGGAACACCGGGCTGAGGCACACCGGCAGGAACCAGGCCTGTTCCGTGACGCGCCGGACGATGTCCCGGTCCAGGCCCGCTCGCGTCGCGCCGTCGGCTGCGGCGGCTTGCCGGTCGAGCTTCTGCACCTGTGCGTCGGAGCTGTGGAAGGGGTTCATGCCGACCGCCTCGCGCAGCCACAGTCCGCGCCCCATGAAGTAGACCGGCAGCGCGCCCCAACCCATGGTGCTTGCCGGGAACTTGGTGATCACCTGGGCGGCCGCGGTCGCCTCCTTGGCGGTGATTTTGAGAGTGACGCCGATCTTCTCCAGGTCGGCGGCCACGGCCTGGGCGATCTCGCCGGGGAAGGCAGGGGCCGAGGGGACGACGACGGGCAGGGTGAAGCCGTCCGAGTGGCCCGACCGGGCGAGCAGTTGCCGTGCCTTGTCCGGGTCGTGCGGGTAGAAGACGGTGTCGTTGTGGCCGTCCTGGCCCGGTACGGCGGGCTGGTCGGTCGCCACTCCGTACGAACCGAGCAGCGCCTTCGTGATCCTTGCCCGGTCGACCGCGTAGTTGAGGGCCTGGCGGACGCGTACGTCGCCGAGGGGACGGCACAACGTGCCTGCGCGGTCGTTGAGTTGGAGCCCCATGATGATGTTGGGGCTCGAGTCGATGCGCATCCCCGCCCGGTGGGCGCCGCCCGCGATGGCGTAGCTGCCGGAGATCACGTCGACCTGGCCGGTCTTGAGCGCGGCCAGGGCGGTGTTCTCGTTGGGCAGGACCTTGATGACGACCTTCGAGTAGCGGCGGTCCTCCGTGTTCCAGTACGTAGGGTTGGGGACGTAGGTGTAGTGGTCGCCGCTCACGCTCTGGGCGGGGGCAAGGGTATAGGGGCCCGCGCCGAAGGTCCGGGCGGAGAGTCCCCGGGGGTCGGCGAGCGCCTTCGGGCTGATCAGGTTGCCGGCGAAGTAGTCCTGGGTGAACAGGGCGGGCAGCTGCGGGTGCGGCTGGGAAAGTGCGAGGTGCACGGTGTGTTCGTCGACGGTGTCCACCTGGGAGACGGGCGCGAGGAAGGCGGCCGCCTGCCCGGCCGCCTTCTGGAAGTACGAGATGTTCTTGCGCACGGCGTCGGCGTTGAGCGGAGCGCCGTCGCTGAAGGCCACACCCTTGCGCAGGATGATCTCGAAGGCCGTGTTGCCGCGGCCGAGGTATCTCCAGGAGGTGGCGAGGCGGGGCTTGAGGCTGCCGTCCGGCGCCCGGTGGATCAGCGGGTCGTAGGCCGGGTTGATGTAGAACAGGGACTCCCCGCCGCCTTTGGCCGGGTCGAGGCTGGCCGGCGGCCAGAACTGGCCGATGCGCAAGGTGGACGTCGAACTGTTCTTGCTTGACGCCGAGTTGGTCTGGCAGGCGGTGAGGGAGAAGCCTGAGGCGAGGAGCGCGGAGCCGGCGGTGAAATGCCGCCGTGAGATCGCGCCGCGTGGCGGCGGCATGGGAATGGTGTCGGTGTCGCTCATGGTCGGGGAACCTTTCCGGGGTTCGGTGGTGCGGTGCGGTTCACGCCTGCCACGTCCGGTCGAGCACTACGGTGCCGTCGACGGTGACCCGCCCGGTGGCCTGCGCCGATGCGGCGGTGGCGGTGATGCTCGCCTGGACGGTGACGCGCTCGCCGGTCTCGGCGTGCACCGTCCCGTCGGCGGTGAGAGCGATCGTGGACTGGCCGGGGCTGGTGCGGTGTGCCGTGGCGACGGTCTCCTGCGTGCCGTGCATGCGGTGGGCTCGGCCGTGCGTGTGCCGGATGGCGGCGCCGTCGTCACTCGCCTTGATACGGACCGAAACGGTGCCGCCCAGCACATCGTTGGCGATCTCCCATACGGGCGGCGTCGCGCCCGGCGATTCGGACGGCACTTCAACAGGTACTGGAAGCAACGCCATCAGGGCGTCCAGGTCCGGCTCCGGAAGCTCGATCTGTTCGGCGTGCGCCGCAGTTCCGGGCGGGATGACGGGAAGCGACAGCTCGGCCACGTCCGGCAGTTCGTCACTCTCGTGCTCCTGCGGCCACACGCGGGGGAAGTCCCCGGGAGCGATGACCACGCGCAGCCGGTGACCTCGGGGGACCTCGTACGAGGTCGGCGCGAGCGCGAACGTGGCACTGGCCCCACCGGTTGCCTCCAGCCCCGCGCAGATGAGGGTGGAGCGCCCCGCGGGATCGACGTCGGCGAGTTTCACCGAGTAGCGCGACCACGCCCCGGTCACGGTCACCCGCGGGCGCCCGCACAGCAGAACCGGCTCCCCGAGCGGCGGCGAGGTCAGACACACGGAGTGGCTGTCGTCCTCGTGCTGGTCCAGGGGCAGCCCGAACGGCCCGGCCGGAACTGCCCACAGGCCGCTGAGTGCCCCGGTCGCCGGATCCGGTGACGACACCGGTTCGGTGCGCTGCCACGCGGCGAGGTCACACCCGGGATCTGTGGTCGTACCCGGTGGCCAGTGGGGGAGACCGAGCCAGCGCGGCCTCTCACCTTGAACGTGGACGCTCACCGGGGCCGCCTTGTCCGCGTCGTTCGGCTCGTCCCGCAGCCACCGGTCCCACCAGGTGAGGGCGAGCTGGAGGAAGTCGACTGGGGCGTGCGGGGACTCGCCCGGCATGGTGTGCAGCCACGGGCCCGCGACGAGCCGTTTGGGCCCGGCCATCTCCTCGTACGCGGCGAGCGTGCCCTCGCAGAACAGGTCGCGCCAGCCCGCGAAGCACAGGGCGGGAACCTCGATGGCGGCAGCGTCGATGCGGCCCCGCTCCCACATGGCCCGATCGGATCCGGTCCGGAAGAGGTCGAGCAGGTGGGGCTCGGTGCGCATCCGGTGCCGCCAGCGCGACTGCTCCATCGGGTCGGCGAAGTCGTCCAGTGGGGGCAGGAGTTGACCAAGGAGCATGGTCATCGACCAGATGCCGAGCGGACCGAGGGCACCGCGGGCACCGCCGGGGCTGACGAAGTCGCGGCCCGGATCGGTGGTGGACTCCAGCACGACGATCGCGCGGAGCGCGGCGGGGCGCAGGGCAGCGGTGCGCATCGTCGTCATCCCGCCGTACGAGCCGCCCCACATGCCGACGGTGCCGTCGCACCAGGGCTGTCGTACGGCCCAGTCGATCGCGGCGAGGGCGTCGTCCGCCTCACCCGGATCGAAGGGCGGGCGCCGCCGGCCGTCGGACGAACCGAGGCCCCGCAGGTCCAGCAGGAGCGAGGGGTAGCCGCGCGACGCGAAGAAGCGGAACGCCGCCGAGCCCGAGAGCGCGGTGACATCACGGCGGTAGGGGAGCACGGTCAGCAGCAAGGGGGCGGGGTCCGCGCCCTCGGGCAGGAACAGGTCGCCGGAGAGCGTGAGGCCGTCGTCGTCGGTGGGGATGCGTACGTCGCGGTAGACGGTGACATCGTGGTGGCGCTCTTCGGTGCCGGTCGACGGCGGGGGAAGGGGGAGCTCGTCCATCAGTGCCTTTCGCAGGGGCGCATCGGGGATGGTGTGGCACTCGGCGGGTTCCGCGGGCCCGTGTCAGGTCGGGCCCGCGGAACGCGCCCTCGCGGCGGCGCGGGAGTCAGGTCACGCGGCGATCGCGTTCATGAGGAGGGCGTACGAACGGTGCAACTCGCGTTCCCAATAGGGCCAGTTGTGGATACCGGGCCCGTAGAAGTCGGTGGTGACGTGCGCCCCTGCCTGCTGCAGTCGTTCCACGAACGCCTTGCCCATGATTTCCATGAGGGGTTCGATGTTGGGGTCCGCGGGCGTTCCGGGCGGCTCGAAGGGGCCGGGCTGACCGTTCCCGCTGGACACGAACAGCGGGATGTCCTTCAGGGCGAACGCGAGATCGGCGGGACTGTGCGCCGCCCACCTCCCCGGGTCGACCGCCGGATCGCCCCACAGCGCGTCCGGGTCGTACCCCTCCAGCTGCACTGTCCCCTGGACCAGCGCGGGACCGTCGAAGGGGCTCGGGTCGTGCGGGCCGGTGTAGGTGGGGTAGACGACGCCACTGAAGGAGGCGGCGGCACGGAACAGGCCGGGGTGGCGGGCCGCGTACGCCATCGTGCCGAGGCCGCCCATGGACAGGCCGGCGATGGCGCGCTGCGGCCCGGCGCCGTAGCCGGTCTCGAGGATGCGGAGCAGTTCCACGAGGTGGAAGTTCTCCCACCGGGGTGGGCCGTCGACGCCGTGGTTCCACCAGTCCGAGTAGAAGCCCGCTCTGCCGCCCGTGGGCATGACGACGAGCACCCCTGTGTCCTGGGTGAGCGTGGTGACGTCGGTGGAGCGCGTCCACGAGGTGTAGTCGTCACCCGCGCCGTGCAGCAGGTACAGCACGGGCCAGGTGCGGGTGGGGTTCGGCGTCCAGCCCTGCGGCAGCAGGAGGCGGACCTTGGCGGCGGGGTCGGCGAGGGAGGGGGAGTCGATGGTCAGGTCCAGTGTTCTGGCGTCGATCCGGTCCTCGGCGACGACGCGCGCGTCGCCGATCGTGGCTTGTGCCTTCGCGTGTGTCTTTGCGTGTGCCGGTGTCTGTGCCTGTGCCGGGGTTCGGCCGAGAGTGACGGCGCCGACCGTGGCCGTGGCGCCGATGAGGAAGGAGCGTCGTCCTATGCGGGGCATCGTTGCCTCCTGGGGACAGGGACTGGGGGACAGTAATGAAGTTCGAAACAGGGGGAGTTGGGCCGGCACACGGCCGGCGATTTACGGCTGCCCGCCGGTGCGCAAGAGGTAGCGCTGCAGCTTGCCGCTCGGCGTACGCGGCAGGTCGCCGACGAAGTGGATCCGGCGGGGGTACACGTGCGCGGCCAGCCGCGTCTTGACGTGCTGCTTGAGTTCACCGGCGAGCGCGTCGCCCGGCTCGACACCGTCGCGCAGGACGACGTGGGCGACCACGACCTCGCCGCGAAGTCCGTCCGGTGCGCCGACCACGGCGGCCGCGGCGACGGCGGCATGTTCTTCGAGGACGGACTCCACCTCGTACGGGCCGATGCGATAGCCCGCCATGAGAATGACGTCGTCGTCGCGCGACGCGAAGGTGATGTGGCCGTCGGCGGCCTTGGCGGCGCTGTCGCCGGTGAGGTACCAGCGGCCGTCTTCGGTGAAGCGCTCGGCGGTGCGCTCCGGTGCGTCCCGGTACCCGGTGAACCACATCAGTTCGCTGGCCGCGCAGTCGACGGCGAGCCGTCCGGTCTCATCCGGGGAGGCCACCTCGTCGGCGTCCGGCCGCAGCACTTCGAGCCGCCAGCCCGGCAGGGCCCGGCCCATGGAACCGGGACGCAGCGGCGAACTCACCTCCGGATGCCAGCCGTTGGCCGCCGCCATCCCGAGCTCGGTCTGCCCGTAGTGATCGCGCACCGGCACCCCGAGGGTCCGGCCGGCCCACTCCACGACATCCGCGCCCAGCGGCTCACCGGCCGACGAGCAGCAGCGCAGGGCGAGTCCTTGCGGTGGGGACACGTCGCCGGCGCGCAGCGAGCGGTACACGGTGGGCCCCGCCGTGAAGTTGGTGACGCCGAACTTCTCGAGGACCGACCAGGTCAGCTCCGGCGAGAACCCACCGTGCAGCAGCAGGCTGGAGCGTCCGAGCGCGAGCGGCCCCACGACCGCGTAGTACAGGCCGTACGCCCACCCGGGATCGGCGGCGTTCCAGAACACGTCGTGCGCCCGGTGGTCCAGGCCGAACTCCTGGTACGCCGCCATCGCGGCGATGGCCCGCAGCGGAATCGGCACGGCCTTCGGGGCGCCGGTGGTGCCCGAGGTGAACAGTTCCACGAACACCCCGTCGCCGCCGACCGCCACCGGCTGCGGCAGCGGGGCCGCGGTGAGCAGCTCGGTGAAGGACAGATCGGTGCCGTACGCCGGGCCCGTGGTGATGACGTTCAGGGCGAGCCGGGCCGAAATTCCGTCTCCCGGATCGAGTTTGGCGCGCTGCGCCGGATCGCAGATCACGGCCTTTGCGCCGCTGCCGTTGACGCGCAGGGCCACCGCGGGCCGGGCGAACGCGGTGAACAACGGGACCTGCACGGCGCCGAGGCGCCAGATGGCGAGGGCGGCAACGACCAGGTCCGCGGACTTCGACATCAGCGTCGCGACCCGGTCGCCCGCGCCGATCCCCAGGCCCTGGAGCGCGGCGGCGAGCCTCGCGGACCGCTCATGGAGTTCGCCGTAGGTGACCTCCCGGCCGGCGAGATCCGGCTCGACCACGGTCAGGGCGACCGTGTCCGGCGGATGCCGGTCGCACAGGAGCCTCGCGGCGCAGGCATCGGGACTTGCGAAGGCTGCCAGATGCTGCGCGATGCGTTCGTGCGGCAGAGGCATTGCGACTCCCCGGATTCGTGGGGCAAGGTGCTTGCCCGACTGTTAACCCGATGTTTCCGGTGCGGTGGACAGCTCGGATACCCCCGACTGAGGGGAGGCGCTCCAGCCTCGCCGCCCTCAACCGGCGCGACTTCAGGAGGCCGCGTGAACCGCTTGGCAGCAGCAGACGATCAGACGCACATCCATCGCACCCTGGCCCGGCTCCGCGCCGCGACGGCTCTGCCGCTCGCCTTCGGCGGTGTGGTCAATGCCGGCATGCAGGTTCAACTCACCCAGTTCGCCGGGGGGATCGCGGGGGCCCTGCGCGGAGCCGTACTCGATCCCGGCCGTGGCCTCGGCGGCAAAGTCGTCGCCTCGCGCCGCCCCCACCTGGTCAACGACTACGTAGCCTCACCCGGCATCAGCCACCACTACGACCACATCATCCAGGCCGAGCACCTGCGCGCCATGGTCGCCGTTCCCGTGGTGGTACGCCGCGAAGTGCGAGGGGTGCTGTACGGCGCCGTGCGCAGCGCCGAGCCGCTCGGCGACCGGATCATCCAGTCCGTCGTCGACGAGGCCAAGGAGCTGGAGCAGAACCTGGCCGTACGTGACGAGATCGCTCACCGTCTCGACCGTCTGGACCAGCCCGACGGCCCCGACCGAGGCGGCAGGCGCGCCGGATCCAGCGGCGAGGAGGCCACCGTCCGCGAGGCGTTCGCCGAACTGCGGATCCTGGCCCAGAGCATCAGCGACCGCGCCGTCCGCGAACGCATCGAAGCGGTCTGCGCCAAGCTGGCACCCGCGCAGGGCACCCACGCCGAGGCGTCGAGCCTTCCGGCCTTGTCCACTCGGGAGTTGGACGTCCTCGCCTGTGTGGCCCTCGGCTGGACCAACCCGCAGATCGGGGAGGAACTCGGTCTCACCGTCGAGACGGTGAAGAGCTATCTGCGCAGCGCAACACGCAAGCTCGGCGCACGCACCCGCCTGGAAGCGGTGGTCGGCGCACGCCGCCACGGTCTGCTGCCCTGATGTGATCTGCGGGTCTGTGGTGTTGCCGGAATCCGGGAGGGGTTGACAGCGGACCGCAGCTGTCGGATACGGTCCGTGGCTCAGCGGGGGAGCGGCGCGTCAGGACGCCGGTTCATCGCTCATATCCCTGGCGCACAGGGCCAGTTCACCCCTGCACGCGGTAGCACCGTTTGTGCAGCGACGCGTGTGTGGTCTTCGCGTACGCATACGCGCTCGCGTGCCGCTGGGCGGACCCCTGTGCACGCACTCCCTCCCACACTCCGCGGAGACGACACCATGGACACCCCTGCGCTGCACGCGGCTGAGATCGACGCGCTCCTCGGCCGGATGACCCCGGAGGAGAAGCTGGGCCAACTCCAGCAACTCGCCTGGACGGGCGACACGGGCCCGACCCGGGGACAGGCGGATCTCATCGAGGAGCTGGCCCGCACGGGCCGAGTCGGCTCCGTACTCAACCTCCACGGCGCCGGGCGTACCAACTACGTGCAGCGCCTCGCGGTCGAGGAGTCCCGGCTCGGCATACCGCTCTTGTTCGGGCTCGACGTCATCCACGGATTCTGGACCACCTTCCCCATCTCCCTTGCCCAGGCGGCGAGTTTCGACCCGGACACCGCGCGCGTCGACGGTGAGATCTCGGCACGGGAGGCTCGGTCCAACGGCGTCCACTGGGCGTTCTCGCCCATGATCGACGTCACCCGCGACCCCCGCTGGGGGCGTATCTCGGAGAGCTGCGGCGAAGACCCCCATCTCGCCTCGGTCTTCGCGAAAGCCAAGGTGCGCGGCTATCAGGGGAGTGGCGCGGTCGGCGGCCCCATCCCGGGGCATCACGTGGCCGCCTGCGCCAAGCACTTCGTGGGCTACGGGGCGATCGAGGGCGGACGCGAGTACAACACCGTGGATCTGTCCGAGTCCCGGCTCAGGAACCTGCACCTGCCGCCGTTCCGGGCAGCGGTGGATGCCGGGGTCGCCACGGTCATGGCCGCGTTCAACTCCGTCAACGGCGTCCCGGCCCATGCCGACCCCCGCACTGTGACCGGCATCCTCAAACAGGACTGGGGCTTCGAGGGGGTGGTGGTGAGCGACTGGACCGGCGTCGAGGAGCTCATCGCACACGGGTATGCCGCGGACCGTGCGGAGGCGGCCCGCCTCGCCCTGAACGCCGGTTGCGACATGGAAATGGTCAGCAGATGCCTGGCCGACCACGGGGCCGGGCTCGTGGCCGACGGTCGCATCGCCGCGGAACGCCTGGACGACGCCGTGGCGCGCGTGCTGCGTCTCAAGTTCCGCCTGGGCCTGTTCGACCAGCCCTACACCGACGAACCATCCGCCCTGAGCGGTCCGACCGCGCACACCCGCCGGGCGGCCCGGCGCGCCGCTGCCCGCTCCATGGTGCTGCTCAAGAACGACGACGCGCTTCTTCCGCTGCCCCACGGCCTCGGCTCCCTTGCGGTGGTGGGCCCCTTCGCCGACTCGACCGACCTGAACGGCGCTTGGGCCGGCCCCGGGGGAACCGCATTCCCGGCCGTCACCGCGTTCGCGGGCATAAGAGAGGCTGCTGGGCGCGCAAACATCCGTTATGTCAGGGGAGTTGAGGCAACGGGCAGCGACACCGCGGGAATCACCGAAGCCGTCGAGGCGGCCCGGCAGGCCGATGTGACCGTGATCGTGACCGGAGAACCCGCCGAGCTCAGCGGCGAGGGAGGCTCACGCAGCGACATCGGTCTACCGGGCGCCCAGGACGCATTGATCGAGGCTGTCGCGCGCACGGGTCGCCCCTTCGTCGTCGTCCTCACCGGCGGGCGTCCGCTCGCGCTCGGTGCCTGGGTCGAGGACACGCCTGCCGTAGTGGCCGCTTGGCACCCGGGGATCGAGGGGGGCCGTGCCCTGGCCGACATCCTCTTCGGCAGGGTCAACCCCGGCGGCAAGCTCCCGGCTGCCTTCCCCCGTGCCACGGGGCAGATCCCGGCCCACTACAACCACGAGAGCACGGGCCGGCCTCTCACCTCCGCAGACCATGCCCCTCGATACGGCTCGCGCTACCTCGACCTGCCGGCCGGCCCGCGCTTCCCCTTCGGCCATGGCCTGAGCTACACCACGTTCGAGATCAGCAGCCCTCGTCTCGGCTCCTCGACTCTCACCACTCAGGACTTGTCGGACGGCGCGACCGTTGACGTCTGGGTGACCGTACGCAACTCGGGCGACCGTAGCGGCGACGAGGTCGTCCAGCTCTACCTCCACGATCCGGTCGCCAGCCTGGTCCAGCCGGTGCGCCGTCTGCGCGCCTTCCGCCGCGTCACTGTCTCCTCGGGCCGGACCCGCACTGTGCGATTCCGCCTCACCGCCGAGGACCTCGGCTTCTGGTCCAACGACCCGACGGGCGAGTTCGTCCTGGAGCCGGGCGACATCCACCTCTACGTGGGTACCAGCTCCGAGTCACCCGCGGAGGCGGGCATCTTGACCATCCTCGCCCCGGGCGACATGTCGCCGACGCACCAGGTGACATGACACTGCGTAAGCCGACCTCAGTCAGTGGCGAGGCACACCCACTCGGGCGGCCGCGCTGCCGGAAGGCCCACATCGGGATCGACGCCGGTGACGTCGGAGGTCACCGGCTCCGTCACCTAGAAGCGTTCACGCCCCGTGTGAGCTCGGCCGGGGAGATCGGAGAACCGAGGATCCGCTCGGCTGCCCGATGCCCTGAGTCGAGCGCGCCGTGGACGGTAGCTGGTTCACGCCCGTAGGTTGCTTCTCCCGCGAAGTGGAGAACGCCGTCGACAGGTCCTGCCATCGCATCGTGGTCGTCGTGCGAGGAGCCGACTGCGACGTAGGAGTATGAGCCGAGAGCGAGAGGGTCGGCGCCCCAGCGTGTGATCCAGTGCGCCACGGGCTCGGGGACGGAGTCGCCGTAGATCTCGCGGAGAGACCTGAGCACCGACGAGACCACCTCTTCATCGGTCTTCTCCTCGATCTCCCGCCCCCAGGCACCGCCGGCGAAGGTCAGCAGCATCGGCTTGCCGCTGATGACGGAGACGTCGTACCAGGAATGCCAGGGGACACCGGCTCGGCCGTGCTGCCGGATCGCGTAGACGTCGTCCTGCCAGAACCGGTCCGGAAACTGGAGGAAGACCTTGTTGAACACGCCCATTCCGAGTCGGGCGATCGGTCCCGCAACGGCTTCGGGCAGCGCGGGCGTGAACTCGATCGTCCCTGCTTTGAGCACGCCCAACGGCACTGTGACGATCACGTGGGCGGCCTCGAACGATTCGTCCTGCGTGTCGACTCGTACCCCTGTAGCGGACCTGGTGATGGCGGTCACGGTCCTGCCCAAACGCACGTCGAGGCCTTCCGCGAGGGCCCGGGGAAGCGCGTCGTAGCCACCCGGGAAGATCACTTCGTCGCCGTCGATGGTGTCTTCGTCGAGTGCGTGAGCGGCTACCTGTTCGATGTCTGCGCCGCATTGCTCTTCCGTGCGATGCCGGTAGAACGCGCGGACCCGGTCGACGCGATCGGGTTCCCAGCCGGTCGCGGCGAGGGCGCGTTCGGCCGCGGTGGCATAACTCTCGTCGTGGCCGGACGCCGCGACGGTCAGCTGGACCAGGTCATCTGCCGTGTCGACGTCGGTGGTCCATTGCCGCGTCGCCGCGTCGTCCAGCAGGCGCCGGGATTCGTCGAAGTCGGCGATGGGCCGCCCGCCGGCCTGGAAACTCCCGACCGTGAACTCGCGCGTCTCCATCTCGAGTGCGGTGACAAGTCCCGTGAGCGGGTTGCCGGTGAGGCCATGGATCCATGAGGCGCCACGGTCGACGGAGAAGCCTGCCGTGCGTTCCGTCCAGATCCGCCCACCGACACGGTCTCGCGCCTCAAGCACGACCACACGTTGTCCTGCGGTGTGAAGCAGTCGAGCTGCGGTGATGCCGGCGATTCCCGCGCCGACGACGATGGTGTCCATCATCTTCTCTCTTCTCAAGGGATCTCAAGGTCGGATCTGCATGTCGGCTGTCGGAGGCAGGCGTGCCGTCGACGGTGCGGTCGGCGCGGGCCGAAAAGGCAGCCTTTCGCGGCGCACGAGGTCGAGGGCGGTGTGGGCGCCGGCCGGCAGATCGAGCTTCGCCTCGGCGCCGCAGCGCGAAGCGCCGACGCCGAGCCCGGTGTCACCAGGTGTGGCCGTGGCCGAGTTGGACGAGGGCCAGGTCGAGCATGTCGGCGAAGAAGTCCGCGGCGGTGGTGTCGATGCACAGCGGCGGCTTGATCTTGAGGATGTTGAGGTGGTCTCCGGTGGGCTGGACGATGACGCCGAGGTCGAGCATGCGGTCGCAGAGCTCGGCGGTCTCTTCGGTGGCCGGCTCCAGGGTGGTGCGGTCCCTGACGAGTTCGAGGCCGAGGTAGAGGCCCGAGCCGTGGACGGCGCCGATGATGCCGTAGCGGTCGGCCAGTGCCTCCATCCGGCGCTTCAGATGACCGCCGACGCGGACCGCGTTGCCCTGGAGGTCCTCGTCGCGCAGGGTGTCCAGGACGGTGAGGCCGACGACGCTGGAGACCGGGCTGCCGCCGGTGGAGGAGAAGAAGTAGCCCTGCTCGCGGTAGCGATCGGCGACCGTCTTGGAGGTGATGACGGCACCGAGGGGGTGACCGTTGCCCATCGCCTTGGCCACACACACGATGTCGGGGATGACCTCCTGCTGCTCGAAGCCCCAGAACCAGTTTCCCAGGCGGCCGTAACCGACCTGGACCTCGTCGGCGACGGCGAGGCCGCCGTGACGGCGCACCGCCGCGTACACCTGGGCGAGGTAGCCGTCGGGAAGGGCAACTCCTCCGGCATTGCCGTAGAAAGTCTCGCCGATGAACGCTCCTGCCGGGCGGCCCGCGGCGGCCAGCTCGTCGATGACCGCGGCGGCTTCGGGCCCGTAGCGCATGGCGTCGGCGCCGCGGTGCCGACCGCGGTAGGAGTTGGGCGAGTCCACGGTGTGGACCCAGCCGGGGCGGGTGGCCAGGGCGTTCGGGTTGTCCTGGAGCGAGGTGGAGACCGCGTCGGAGGCGTACGTCCAGCCGTGGTACGCCTCGCGCAGTGCGACGACATCGTGCTGTCCGGAGGCGCCGATGGCCAGCCGGAGGCCCAGATCCACCGCCTCGGAACCGGAGTTGACCAGGAACACCGTGTCCAGAGGTTCGGGCAGGAGGCCGGCGAGGCGTTCGGTGAACTCGACCACCGAGGCGTAGTGGAACCGAGAGTTGGTGTTGAGCCGTCGCAGCTGCCGGGAGACCACCCGCTCGACGCGGGGATGGGCGTGGCCCAACGGGGTGACGTTGTTGACGATGTCGAGGTACGCGCGGCCGTCGGTGGACAAGAGATGATGGCGCCAACCACGCTCGATACGGGGAGGGTTGGCGTAGTAGTGCTCCTGCACGGTCGCGAACACGGCGTCGCGCCGGTCGAGCAGGTCCGTCCCCTCGGCGAGGCCGCTGGCCGCGAGGCCGAGGAGCGGTGCGGGGTCGGTGGTGAGCGGAAGCCAGCCTGCGGCGTACTCGGGACGTACCAGCTGAGGGACCGCGGGGCCGGCAGCGGCACGCAGCGCGATGTGGATCGAGGCTCCGGCGGGGAGGTGCGCGATGTCCTCACACGCCTGGACCGATGCGCCGACAGAGAGGAGAGGCCGCACCGTGGGCGGGAAGGACAGGGTCAGCACCCGTGAGCCGTGGGCGATCTCGACCTGGCCCCGGTCAGCCACGAGGACCTCCCCCGCAGCGGGAGCCTGTGCCACGGTGGCCCGACCGAGCCACAGGTCGATACCGGTGGGCACCGTGGCTGCGGAAACGGCTGACAGCGCAGGGGCCCGGGTGAGTCGCGCCTGGGCATACCGTGTGGCGACCGCAGCCGCGCCGTTTGCGAGCGGGGCGGAAACCAGCCGGGTTTCGGTGCCGGAGCCGATCCAGGCTCCGTCGTCCATGGCATCGGCGTCGGTGGACAGGTCGACGAGGACGATGTCGGCGGCGGCGAGGTCCCGGAGAAGCGGCTGCGGCGGTGCATCGGCCCGAGCGGGTGCGCCGGCCAGGCCGGTCGCGTCCTTGACGAGGTGGATCATCACCGGAAGGGGCAGGCAGGTGGCCTGCTCGAATATGCGCCACTCGCGGTCGAGCGCCGCCTTGGCATAGGCGTTGTCCCCGTCGACGGCAGCTTGGTGGCGCCCGCTGACGACCAGGCCGGCGGCGCGCAGGACCACGAGCGGCCACAACGCCTCCGCCTCCTCCGGAGAGAGCGGCCGGACGGTGTGGAAGGCGCGGATGGCCGGCAGTACGTGGTGGGGTTCGACCCCGTCGTGGTGGAGCATCGAGGAGAGCGACACGGCGAGTTCGCCGACCGCCCAGCTGGTGGTCACGTCACCGAAGTCGATGACGCCGTCCGGCATGGGGGGCCGACTGCCGGGCGTACGGATCAGATTGTCGTCGGTGAGGTCCAGGTGCACGGCCTGGGACGGCAGTACGTCGGCGACCTGCTGGACGCGTGCCCACGCTTCGGCGGTCGCGGCGCGGACAGCGGCGCGCCGCTCGGGCTCGCCGATGTGCCCGGCGAGCTTGGCGACGACGCGGTCGGCGTACCGCAGGTCCCATTGGAGTACACGATCGAGGCCCGGGTGCCGGAAGTCCCGCAGCGCGGTGCTGACTTTTCCGGCGATCGTGCCCATGGCCGCCATGGTGCTGGGGGAGAGGTGCCGGGGTCCCGAGAGCGTCCCGCCGGGCAGATGCCGCAGCAGTCTTGCGACGGCCGGCCCGCTCTCGGTGTCCACCGCCGCACGACGCGGGGAACCGTCGGGACGCCGCAGGACGGTGGCGACGCGCAGTTCCGGGTGCGCCGAGGAGACCAGGTCGGCGGCAGCGTCCTGGGCTTCGATCTCCACAGCGCCGAAGGCGGGGTTGGCGATCTTCAGAACGGCCAGGTCCGCCCCGTTCCCGTCGCGCAGCAGGAAGTTGGCGTCCTGCTGGCTTCCCAGCGCTTGTGCGTGTGCGTCGAACCCAAGGTGCTGAGCGGCGATGCGCTCGGCGTCGGCCGTCGTCACCCGCGGTGCGGGAAGGGCGTCCTCGGTGAAGAAGTCGATGGTGCGGTGCTCGTCGTGCGACATGCGGAGTTCCTTGGCTGGTACGGGCGGGCTGGGCTGGGACGCTCCGGTGCCCTCAGTCGACGTGCCACAGGAAACGGTGGGTGTGGATCGCGAAGTAGGGGAAGTTCTCCACGGACGCGACACCCTCGACGGGTCGCACGACATCGTTGATGAAGTCCAGAAGATCACGGGGCTGAGCGCACACGACCTCCGCGAACAGATCGAAGCCACCGGACGTCAGGACCGTGTACACGACCTCGTCATGCCGGGACAGCTCATCGGCCACCGCCCGGGGATCGCCGTCGACACGCAGACCCAGGAGCGCCATCGCCTGCTGGCCCATCGTCATCGGATCGGTCACCCCGACGACCTGGACGGCCTTGGCGTCGATCATCCGCTGCAGCCGGAGCCTCGCAGCCGAGGGCGACAATCCCACCTTCGGTCCCAGATCTGCATAGGGAATCCGGCCGTCGACCTGCAGCTCCCGCAGGATGGCCCGATCGATGTCGTCCATGAAGCACCTCTCACCCCTGGCCAAACAGCTGGCCCTGCGCTTGTTTCAAGCACAATGCCCGACTGCAACGCTCGTATCAAGTGCCACGGCGATCGAATCACGAATATCGAGGGTGTTGGGTACGCGAAAGTTACTCAGGCCCGGTGAAGTCCCCGGTCGTGGCGGCATCCCGAGCTGGCAGCGGCGGGGCGTCGCGGGGGTGACCCATTTCCTGGTCGCCCGTGGAGATCGCCAAGGCACCTTGGGGGGCTTGTCGTCCAAGCCGGGATGCGCTGGTGAAGAAGGTATCGAAATGGGCCTGGCCGGCCTGTGGCTGCTGTTTCGGGGTCCTGCCCAGCAGGCTCAGGGGTAGAGGCCGGCCCGGAAGGTGAACGAGACGAGTTGTGCGCGATCACGTGCGCCGACCTTCGTCATGGCCCGCACCGCATGCGTCTTCACGGTGAACGGCGACACGGACAGCTGGGCCGCGATCTCGTCGTTGCCCAGACCGCTCGCGACGAGAACCACCACGTCCCGCTCCCTGGGTGTCAGAGCGTCGAATCGTCGCAGCAGTTCCTGATCGATCACCGGGGGCGGACTGTCGGTCATGTGACCGATGAGCGCGGCCGTGGCGGCGGCGGACAGTGCACCACCACCGCCGACGACCTCGGTGATTCCGGCGACGAGTTCAGCAGGGCTCACGGTCTTGCTCAGGAAACCGTTGGCACCCGCGCGAAGAGCGGCGAGAACGATGTCGTCCTGATCGAAAGTGGTCAGCACGATCACGCGCACCTTTTCGGGTGGGTGTTCTTTACGGATCCGTCGGGTGGCTTCGACACCGTCGATGCCGGGCATGCGGATGTCCATCAGGACCAGGTCGACGGGGTGGTCTCGGAGGAAGGGGACGACCTGGAGTCCATCGGAGAGATCACCCGCAACGACGAGACTCGGGTCGAGCACAAGCATCGCTCGGATGCCGGCCCTGATGTCGTCCTGGTCGTCGACGATCAGAATCTGTGTCATCAGACGACGGCTCCCAGGGGGCTGAACTCCGCACGGACCCGGAATCGCCCGCCGTTCCTGTCGATCGTCAGTCGCCCACTGGAAGACTCGACGCGTTCGCGCATCCCCACGAGTCCGAGTCCACTGCCCGAGTCGGAGCCGCGGAGTGAATGACCGACGCGGTTCTCCACAGTGACGCAAATCCTGCCGTCGCGCTCGCGCACATCCACCGTTGCCGTCCCTTCTCCATGCCGGTAGGCATTCGTGAGTGCTTCTTGCACGACCCGGTAGACCGTCACCCCGACGCTGGGCTCCACGAAACCGGTGGGGATGTCGATGGAGGGCTGGATGTCGAGGCCGATGCTCTCGAAAGAAGCGATGAGCCCTTCCAGGCCGCTGAGCGCCGGGGTCGGCCGGAGCGCCTCGTCGTCGGAGATGTCGTCTCCGAGGCGGAGGAGCGCGAGGATCCGTTGCGTCTCGACGACGACGGTGCGGGCGCTGGACCTGGCTGATACGAGGGCCTGCCGGGACGATTCGGCGTCTTCAGGCAGACCGATCTCCGCAGCACCGAGATGCAGGCTCAGCATCGCGACTTGGTGGCCGATGACGTCGTGGAGGTCTCGGGCGATGCGGAGTCGTTCTTCGGTCACTCGTCGGGTGGCTTCGATCTCTCGGGTGGCGATGGCGTTTTCGGCCCGTTCCTCCAGGATCCACCAGTGGTCTCTATGGATGCGGAGCGCGCCCCCTGTCGCACCTCCTGCTATGGCCGAGAAGAGGGCGGCGGCGCCTACGACCGCGCCGCCACGGAATCCTCCTAGCGTCATGAAGGCGCCCAGGAAGAACGCCGCCACGATGGCGGTTCCGGCCAGCGGCTGTTTTCCCCTGAAGGTGACCGAGAACAGCACGAGCACCGCCATCATCCACACCGACAGGGGGTCGTGGCCGACCGCTGTGACGGCGAAGGATGCTGCGCTCGTCACGACCAGTCCTGCCCACGGCTTCCACCATGAGAGGGCGACACCGCCACCGGCGAGCAGTACGGAGAGAGCTGTCAGCCAGTCCGATCCCCTCACTACCACTGCCACGATCTGACCGGTGAACACCAGCGCGGCCACTGAATAGGCGACGAGGTGCAGCACCTCGGGGCGGTGGATCCACAGGGGTGCCGCAGGCCCGTCTTCAGTGTTCTGCGCCTTGACCATGACCTGATTGTCGTCCACGCGTGCTGTGACCGTGTACTTCGAACGAAGTAGACGGCGCACCTCCTCATCGGTGGAGACGGCAGAACTCGTTCGATCGATGTGAAGGGCAGAACTACTTCGTTCGAAGTACACGGCCCTGCTCGAGGCCCCCGAGACTCATCAGCGGGGCAACCGCCTCACACCCTCGCGATCACAAAGGGACACCCGTGACTCAGACCATCGAACCTTCCACCACGGCAACGACGACGGCCTCCGGCCTCCGGTCGCTCTACCTGATCCGGGTCATCTTCTCCCTGATCTGGGTGGCATTCGTCTTCACGACCTCCGCCTCGCTCGTGTCGACGGACAAGCCCACAGTGATCGCGGCCGTGCTCCTCATCATCTACCCCCTGTGGGACGTCATCGCCACGCTCCTCGAGCGTCGCATGGCCGGTGTCGGCACCGGCACCGGCTCCACGAACCACGTCAGTACCATCAATGTGGCTCTCGGCCTCGTCACCACCATCGGGATGATCATCGCCGTCTTCTCCACCATCGGCACGGCCCTCCTCGTGTTCGGCATCTGGGCCCTGCTCTCCGGAGCGATCCAGCTCGTCGTAGCGATCCGGCGCCGGCGCACAGTCGGCGCCCAGTGGCCCATGATCATCAGCGGCGGACTGTCCGTCCTCGCCGGCCTCAACTTTGCTGCCATGTCCGCCTCGGCGACGAGCGGACTGTCCACCGTCGCCGGGTACTCAGCCTTCGGAGCCTTCTGGTTCCTTGTCTCCGTCATCGTCCTGAGCATCCGCAGCCGACGCGCAAACCGCTGACCGCCGACTCGCAGGTCCCGGGTGGGCGGAGCCCAGCGCCGAGCGCCGCCGTAGGCACCCTTGACCGCGCGTTCGATCCATACACTTCCTCATCGGGTGGCCCACCACCCACATCCTGCAGCACGGTTGGGGCATCGGATCTTTGTATTTGCCAGACGCCTCCCCTGTCAGTGCGTGCGGTGTAGTACACGGCGGCTGGCGAGGACGGCAGCAGAGCCGGCGGCCAAGAGCGCGCCGGCGATGCCGCCGAAGGCGATGGCGTGCTTCAAACTCCAGGCGGAACCTGTGTCCGCGAGGGCCGGGCGGGCAGCATCAGCATCGGTGGCGGTGGTCATAGCGCCGGTGGTGGCCTGGAGGATGAGGTCGGCGACGGCGTCGGGCTGCGCGATCAGGGACACGTGGCAGGTGTCGATCTCCACGGTGTGGGAGTGGGCGCGTCTGGCCTCGAAGCGTTCCTGGTCCGGGTTGATGGTCATGTCCTGCCGGCCGACCAGAGCCCAGGACGGTATGTCCTTCCACGCCGCGACCTTGGCTGTCTCGGAGAACGCGGTGGTGGCCGCGGGCCGTTGGGTGTCTGCCAGGAGGTTGGCCTGGCCGGCTGACAGGCAGGCGGCGAATACCGGGTGGACCTTGTCGTGTTTGAGGTACAGGTCGGTTCCGCTGGTGCTGCCGGCCTGGTAGGGCACGGATGTGGTGGCGGTGCCGAGCGCGCTGGGGAACCGGGCGGAGAGCGACATGCCGCTCTCGCCCACGTCCGGCATCAGCGCCGAGATGTACACGAGGGACTTCACCTGGGGATTGCCGGCCGCGGCCGTACTGATCACGGCTCCACCGTAGGAGTGCCCGGCCAGCACGACGGGGCCCTTGACACTCTTGAGAACGGAGGCGATGTAGGCCGCGTCGCTGTACAGCCCGCGCAGCGGGTTGGCCGGGGCCATGACCGTGTAGCCGCGACGCTCCAGCCGCTCGATCACTCCGTTCCAGCTGGAACCATCGGCGAAGGCGCCGTGCACCAGCACGATGGTGGGCTTCGCACCGCCTGTGCCGCCGTCCGCGGCAGCCGGAGGCGCTGCCGTGGCTGTGCACAAGGCAGCGACGGCGCACCCCGCCGCCGCGCTGCGAAGACGCCGTGTGCGGCGTCGTATGCCAGAGACCGCAGATGCCGTCATGCTGTTCTCGCTTTCCGTGGAGGCCCACTGCACATCAGCGTTCACGGGCCGGTGCCACCGAGCCCGCTCATCGGGTCCAATCGGGTGAACCGACGTGGCGCCGAGGTCACGGTGAAGGGCATCTGCACGGCCAGAGCCGCAGGCGACGAGGCCGTGCAGACGGGGGAGAGGGTGTAAGTGCCGGACAAGTATCTGGAGTTCGGCCGGCTCGGCGCCCGCGGGATCGAGGGCTTCGAGGCCGCGGCCCGCCGGCTCGACCAGCTCGTCGCCTTCGTTGCCACGCCCGTCACTCAGCACCGCGGCATGATGGCCCGCCTGCACTACCTCACGCGCTCCGAGCAATACACGGCCTCGAATCGCCGATCCATTCCGGGCAGACAACGAGCCCGGCACTCGCCGCACTCACCCTGAACTGTGGCCAGGGGCCGGCGCAGCCTTCGCTCAACCCGCCACTGCCTGGCACGACGAACGCGACACCGGGAGGCGCTGTTGTCCAAGGAAGCCCGGCGGCCGCGTCGCGCCCCGCGCGGCCTGTCGGCCGCAGCTCCGCCTGGCGAGTCTGGCCGACGAGTATGAGCGGAAGAACTGCGGCCACGTGGCGGCCGGCGCTCCGCCTAGGGGGACGAACGGCACACGTGGAGCGATGGACGACGTGCCCGATGTGCCGCCTGAAACACACCCGCCCGACACGATCCGACTGCCGTGCCCATGGACGGTCTGGGAGTAGTCCGCGCTCGACAGGGCCACGGAGGCGTCATCACCGTGCCGCCCATCCGGGAAGCCGTCGAAGCACGCAAGTCACGGCTGCGTATGAGCACCTGCCAGGGGTGATGGCGGCTGGCTCGCCCCGCTCTCGATGCGTCATCCTCCGGTCTTTGATGTGGTGATGTACGTGTCGGTGTGCGCGTGTCCCGCGGGCCGGCTCCCGCCTCACGTGCGACCCGGGCCGCCGCTGCCGAATGAGCCGCTCGACCCCGGGGTCCATCGCGGGACTTTCTGATTCGTGCTGCGCTTACCGCCGAAATGGTGGAGCTCGTACGGCATGAGGCGCTCACTCTCGTCCTTGGCCAGAGGGAGCTCATCCGGCTCCCGCACTTCCCGGATCTCGTGTACCGCCCCGCCCTCGGGCAGATGAGGCTGTTCATCCGGCCTGGGCGGTCTGAGCTCTTCCCTGCGTACCCTCATGCCCAAGCGCACCGCCCACACCAGCATTCCCGCGACGAAGAGGCCGCCGATGAAGGCGGCGACGGCGGCGACCACCGTGTTCGCCGCGGCTATTTCGAAGTAAGCCGTGTTCATGATCGTCGAGCACCCCCTGCTCTTGATCCAGACCTGTTCTCCGTGGCGCGCCACGGCATCGGATCGCCTCGGGTTACACCAGGTGATGACGTTGGGTAATCGTCGCGAGGGGCGCTTGCTGCGCGTACCTGTTCCTCGGGCAAGAGCAGCAGTTTCGGAACACCGGTTCGGACTGCCTTGCGGAAGAAGACGTTCAGGCGGTCCATTTCGACGGTGCCGGGCTTGATAGCCATGAAAGGCTCCTCACTCTCGGGCCAGTGGCTCCTCACGATCGGCGTCGCCTACGAGAACGCTCTTACTCTCCATCCACTGCAGCGCCACCTGCTGCCTACCCCTTCGCCGCGTCTCGAGAGGCCGAAGGCGCGGCTCGCGATGTCCAGCGGATCGTGGGTGAAGCGGCGGCACGGAGCCCGTGCCCTCATCCGGCAAGCCACACCCGCCGAAGGGGCTGGAGCCCGCCGACGGGACCACCGGCGAAACTGTGTCCGAGGGCTCTGGGGTCCACGAGCCTGCCTGTGCGCGAAGGTCAGGCGCCGCCGTCTACGGTCACGACTGGGCTGAAGGCGACGCAGTCCCGCCCGACACAATCCACCGCGCCGGCGTGGACAGTGGGACAGCTCCTACCGACGTCGGCCACGACCTCTCATCGATACCCGCGTTAAATTACAGGCTACGCCCCTTCCAGGGACACACGTAGGGCGTCTCGCTCTCGCTCAGGAGCTCTTGCACCACTGCCTTCGGAGGAAAGCGCACCTTTCCCTTGATCACGACGGTTTCGTCGACGGATGCCTCGGCAAGTACCTGGCCCCGGTCAGTCGCTCTCATCGACACTCACTCTCCTCTTCCGGCCACCGCCTCGACGCGGGCGGCAGGGTGGGTGTGCACCTCGTGGGAAGACCACCCCGCCCGTTGTCCGAACGGCTCCGATGTCGGGGCGGCGGCCGACCCGGACCCGCCCTCCGCGGAGGTTTCGCAGGGAGGAACGGCCGTGGCTCGGCTGCGGGCTATTTTGCTCAAATGATGCTCGCCGCGACGTCGTGGACGTACAGCTGGACGACCTCGTCGCCGCTGCGGTCGCCTGTGTTGGCGAGGGTGACCGTGACCTCGACGGTCACGCCCTATTCCGGGAGTGCGGTCGTGCTGATGGTCTCCTGTCTCAGGCCGGGCTCGGAGAGGGTGAAGGGGGTGTAGCTCAGGCCGTACCCGAAGGGGAGGCGCGGGCCCTGAGGCAGGTCCAGGGAGCGCGAGCGGAAGTGTTCGTCCGGTGTCTGCGGGTCGTAGGGGCGGCCGGTGTTCTCGTGGTTGTAGTAGACCGGGACCTGATCCACCAAGCGCGGGAGGGTCACCGGGAGCTTGCCGCCGGGGTTCACCCGTCCGAAGAGCACGTCGGCCACCGCGTGGC
Organism: Streptomyces sp. NPDC055400; assembly: GCF_053644375.1. Classification (NCBI taxonomy): domain Bacteria; kingdom Bacillati; phylum Actinomycetota; class Actinomycetes; order Kitasatosporales; family Streptomycetaceae; genus Streptomyces; species Streptomyces sp. NPDC055400. The sequence goes on from NZ_JBSHLM010000023.1 coordinate 68,184, forward strand.
TGGCCTCGATGCCGGGGTGCCATGCCTCGAGGACAGCCGGCGCCGTGTCCGGCCAGGCGCCGAGGGCGACGGGCCGTCCGTTGAACAGGACCACGGCGTACGGCTTTCCGGTCGCGGCGACGGCCTCGATGAGTTCCTCCTGGCCCGCCGGGAGACCGATGTCGCTGCGCGAGCAGGCCTCGCCGCTCAGCCGGGACTCCTCACCTACCACGATCACCGTAAGATCCGCGGCCGAGGCCGCGGCCACCGCCTCGTCGACGTCCCCGCCTACGTGCGTGACCTTGCGGTCGGGCGCCGCCGCCCGTATGTCGTCCAGCACGCTCACCGACGGAAACCGGTGCGCGCCCGGGCCGCCCCACGTGCCGTGCAGATCGGCCGAGTCGGCGAGTGGGCCGACCACCGCGACCGCGCCCGTGCCCGCAGGGCGGAGCGGGAGCAGCTCCCCGTCGCCGGCCGTGGCGGCGCGGCTGGTGCAGCCTGCGAAGAGCCCCGCCAACCGCACGTGATTTCGGTACAGGGCTTACCGTGGTTACTCGGCATGATCGCATCGGAGGCTGTCACGGTGGATCACCAGTCGGCGTTCATCCCGGAGCGGGCGGTCGGCTTTGCTGCCCTTGATACCCGCGGGGTCGTCACGACGTGGGATGCTGCAGCACCGGACATTCTCGGCTACGGCGCGGACGAGATGGTCGGCCGCGCCGTGGTCGAACTGCTCGCCTTCGAGGAGGACATTCCCAGGGCTCACGCCGAGGTCCGCGACTCTTCGGGCACGGGAAGCCTGCGGCGCATGGTCACGCTTCGGCACCGCGACGGCCACCCGGTGGAGGTCCTGGTGCGGGCCTGGACGATCGCCGCCGAAGGCGAGCGGAACTGGTTCGCGTTCTTCATCGACGTGGCCGCCCTGCGCCGCTGGGAAACCGACCGCGCGGTAGCCGACGGCCTGTTCTCCCAGGCACCGATCGGCCTCGCGGTCTACGACACAAACCTGCGGTGCATCCGCATCAACGACGCCCTGCAGTCCATCCACGGCATCCCGCGAGAGCAGGCGATCGGGCGCCACATCACCTCGGTCTTCCCTGGTCCGGAAGCCCAGCAGATGGAGGAACGGTTGCGCCAGGTGCTGGAGGCCGGTCAACCGGTCACCAGGGAGCACCGCGCTCCCGTACCTTCCCTGCAGGGGTGGAACCGGGCTTGGAGCATCACCTCCTTCCGCCTCTCCGACCCGGCGGGCAAGGTCCTCGGCGTGGCCTCCGCCATCGTCGAGGTCACCGAGCGCAACCGGGCCCGGGACCGGCTGGAGCTGCTCAACGACGCCAGCGAGCGGATCGGCACCACTCTCGACGTCAGCCGCACCGCTGACGAACTCGCCGAGGTGGCCGTGCCCCGGCTGGCCGACTTCGTCGCCGTGGACTTGCTGCAGGGCATCGCGCTCGGCGAGGAGTCCGTCCCCGGACCCGTCGGCGGCGGCGCAGTACTGCGCCGCGCCGCCATCCGCTCGGTCCACGAGAACGCCCCGGAGGCCAGCTACCCGCCCGGCGCGCTGATCACCTTCGATGCGGCCACTCCCCAGGCGCAGGCCATGGCCACCAGCGAAGGTGTACTACTCCCGAACCTTGAGGCATCCGAGAACTGGCTGGCCCGCGACCCGCACCGAGCGGGGAAGATGACCGAAGCCGGGGTGCACTCCGTGATGGTCGTCCCGCTGTGCGCCCGGGACGTCACCCTCGGTGTCGCGCACTTCTACCGGTGGCGCCGGCCCGACCCGTTCGAGGCCGACGACCTCACCGCCGCCGAGGAGGTGGTGGCCCGCGCCGCCGTCTGCGTCGACAACGCCCGCCGCTACACCCACGAGCGGCACGCCGCGCTCACCCTCCAGCAGAGCCTGCTCCAGGTCACCACGCCGGAACTGAGCGCAGTGACCACCGCCCACCGCTACCTGCCGGCCGACGGCCCCGCCGGGGTCGGCGGCGACTGGTTCGACATCATCCCGCTCTCTGGAGCCAGGGTGGGCCTCATCGTCGGCGACGTCCCCGGCCGTGGCGTCCACGCCGTGGCCGACGCCGGACGGTTGCGCACCGCGGTCCGAGCCCTGGCCCAGCAGGACCCTTCCCCCGCCGAACTGCTCACCCGGCTCGACGGCATCGTCAGCCAGAGCGCCGATCCCGAGCCGACATCCGGGTCTCCCACCGCAGGCATCGGCGGCAGCTGCCTGTATGCCGTCTACGATCCCGTCTCCCGCCACTGCACCCTGGCCGCCGCAGCCCACTTGCCCCCAGTGGTCGTCCGCCCCGGCGGCACCGGCCACCTCCTCGACCTGCCTCCCGGTGCACCGCTCGGCCTCGGCGGCATGCTCCCCTTCGAGACCACCGAGTTCGAACTGCCCGAGGGCAGCATCCTCGCCCTCTACACCAACGGCCTGCTGCGTGGGGACAGCGGCCACGGCGACATCGACGCCGCGCTGCACCGGATGCGCCGGACCCTCGCCAACCCCGAAGAAGGCCTCGACCGTACCTGTGACGCCGTTCTCGACGCCCTCGTGCCCGGCCGATCCCTCGACGACGACGCCGTTCTGCTGCTCGCCCGCACCCGCGCCCTCGGCCCTGACCGGGTCAGCACCTGGGACCTCCCCCTCGACCCCGCCGTGGTGGCCCAGGCCCGCGCCCTGACCACCAGGCAACTGGCCGCCTGGAACCTGGAGGAGCTGGCCTTCACCACCGAACTGATCGTCAGCGAACTGGTCACCAACGCCATCCGCTATGCCCGGGCCCCCATCCAGCTGCGCCTCATCCGCGCCACCTCGCTCATCTGCGAAGTCTCCGACGCCAGCAGCACCTCACCCCATGTTCGCCAGGCCTCGGAGACGGACGAGAGCGGTCGCGGACTGTTCATGATCGCGCAGGTGGCCGACCGCTGGGGCACTCGCTACTCCCTCACCGGCAAGACCATCTGGGCGAGTGTGTCATCTCAATAAAATTGCAGCATCACCATCGTTGATCACCAACCGAGTCATCGATGTCGTCCCACTCAGACGCCTCCGATGAGCTTCGGCTGACCGTCACCGATCACCGGGTCCGCCGACCTGACGGTCGGCGGGCCCACGACGTCAGGTCGCCGATCGAAGCTGGTCCAGTCCGCTGCCGATCACATCCCGCGACACGTCATGCTGAGGGCCGAGCCTGAACTGCTCGTTGCTCCACCGCTCACGCGGATAGAGCCGCCGGGTTTCTGGGATCGAAGGGCGGAGCGGTGGATGATGCATAACCGGCAGTGGGTGAGCCGAGGGACGTCAGGCTGCGTCAGTAGCCGTAACCGCCGTCGTCGTTCTGCTGCGCTGACGGGGTCACCGGGGCCGCCTTCTTGACCGCGGCACCCTGTGCATCCAGCACGAACCAGATGCCGTCGACGCCTTGCCCGTTGACGTCGTTGGCTGCCCGGTCGCCCGCGTAGTAGTACAGCGGGTGTCCGGCATACGTCGCCTGGGTCCGCTTGCCGGCGTGCGTGGTGCCTATCAGGCCGGCGTCGGCGCCCTTGCCCGCCTTCGGCTTGCCCTCCATGGGCGGCCAGAGGATGAGGCAGGCAGCGTCGCAGTCCATGGAGTTGCGGTTCTTCCCGTCCCCGGTGAACAGGTACAGCGTCCGTCCGCCGCCGTCCACGAGCACGGTGCCCAGCGGCGAGTTGTTCGCCCTGACGGTGGTGGCGTCCATGGCCGCTGCCGGTGCCTTGCTCCGGGTCCCGCTGCCGCTGGCACCGTTTCCTCCGCCGCAGCCGGCCAGCGCGAGGGCCGCCACGAGCGCGAACCCGGTCACGGTGATCCTTCCTCGGTTCATGACGTTTCCGTCCCTTCTCACAAGGTCGTACGGGCGAGTCTCGGGGGTTGTACGGGCGGGCGCGTCCGAGGGATTGCGCCGCGCTCCCGGAATTCTCCTGGCGACTTTTCCAATCCCTTGACCCGACTCGTACGTACACACCGGCGTGGTGCTGTACTCACGCGCGGACCGGGTCGACGAGGTCACGCTCGTCGCCGGCTTCGCGCTGGGCGACGAACAGGCGTCCGTCGCATTCGTCATGCGATTCCAGAACGCCGTCCACGGCCTCGCACTGTCGGCGACCCGGGAGCCGGCCCTCGCCGAGGACGTCAGCCAGGAGGTATGCGTACGGGCCTGGCGTGCGACTTCTCAGGAGATCCAGACGAAGGCCAGAGCGGACCGGACGCCAGCCGAGTGGCGCCGGCGATATGCGATCTGTGCCGGCTGCGAGGCCACCGTCTCCGAATCCGTTCATGCCCACGGCCCGCGGAACTGCCGCTACCGAGGCATGGCCAGAAGCCACGTCCAACACGTCCTGACAGCAGCTGGAACGAACATCATCCGGCTCAGCGAATACCTCTCACCCGGCATCACACCACCCCGCAGCCCTCGCCCCAGGAACCGCTTCCAAACTCTCTGCCGGAGCCTACCCACCTAAAGATCACCAACAGCATCCAAGTTGCGCCAGAACCCGAGTAGTGACGTCGTTTCGACGTGAGGAGGGGGTCGCACGCCCAGGCGAATAGCTGATGTACGTGACTTCGGGAGCCGCCCGGTGTTCTTGGCGGGTGCCTGGCGTTGCGTGCCTTGAATCGTCCGCCGCGGGCCGGGTCCGGGGAATGCCGAGTCCCCGGACCCCTGGCAGGCGGACCCCTGTGGCGTCCGCCTACTGGTAGCAGCCGCCTACGCACAGCACGGTGACCGTGCCGTTGTCGCCGACGGCTGCCGTGGAGGTGGTGTTGTGGGTGGTGGCCGTGGGGGTCTTGCTCGTTTCCCAGGGCATATGGGCGGCTATGGCCTGGGGGGCAAAGGCGGTGAAGGCTGCGGTGGCGACAAACACGGCGGCAACCGCTCGCTTGCGCAGACGCATCTGTACTCCTTGATCGACGATCGGCCAGTGAAGTCCGGCTGCCGGAGCGCTGCTCGCACAGGCGGCCACTGCTGGCTTCCAGCCTCTAGGCTCGTGCAACCCCGAGCCAGGTCCGCCGGAGGAGTTCGGCGTATCTCCGTACGATCACCGCGAACGGCGGTCTGCGTTCCGGCTAGCCGACAGCACCTGTGGTGACTCCCGCATTCATTGACATTGGTCGTGCGGCAGCCGCACAAAGTGACTCCCGAAGCCGCAGACAAACGACTCCCACTCTCGCGTGCGCAGCCAATGGACCACGCGGCCGACCGGGCCGCATCCAGCAAGCCGTCAGCGGTTGCTGCGCCCCGAGCCGGCGAAGGGTGAATGGATCGCGTGCGGACTCCGCCAGAGCGGCGCCAGCGCCTTCGCTGTCAACCGCGGCGACTTTGCCGGGCTGGGTCGGATGGAGTAGAACACGACTGCCAGCCGGATCGAGGACGAAGACCTGGTCCTCGGCATCTGGTCCGGACCCCGGCTCCTGGCCCGCCACGCACGGGACCGATCCGCCGCGGGAGGCACTGCCACGGTCGGCGTGACCCTCGCGCCTGTCACCTCCGGCGTCCCTGCCGAGTCACGCCCATCACGAGGCTTCGGCATCCCGCTCGGCAGTCACCAAGTGGCTGAGCCACCGCGGGCGACGGCCGTCGTCGACATCGACGACCTCTCCTGAAGACGGACCACGCCTGATCGCGGTCACCGCTGTCCTTGCCACCGTTCGGATCCAGCACTTCGGCTACCTGGAGACGCTCGAGATGACTACGGACGGCGGCATCCGGACCAAATACTGGGGTTCGCAGCGCCTACGGCCCCCACGCACAGCAGTGGGCTGCACGGGCGAACGTCGATACGACGGGAGTCGTAGTCGAGCGCTGTGGATCTGGTTCTTCAGAATCTGCCATGTGGGCGTTGGGGTGCGCTGTCGAAATGTCCCACTGATCGACGTACCGTGATCGCCGTGACCCATGCTGACCTCGAACGCAACAAGGCCACGGCGACGGCGTTCTACGATCTGATGTTCAACGAGTGTTGCCCGGCGGAGGCCCTGGAGAGGTACGCGGGCGCGACCTATATCCAGCACAACCCGCACGTGGCCGATTGCAAGCAGGCATTCGTCGACTACTTCGAGCGGATGGCTGCCGAGTTCCCGGGCAAGCGCGTGGCGTTCAAGCGTGTCCTGGCCGAGGGCGACCTGCACTGCCATCAGGTATGGCCGGACGAGGAGTACGCCGGTATCGACATCTTCCGCTTCGACGCGGACGGAAAGATCGTCGAGCCCTGGGACGTGCTTCAGGTCATTCCCCCCACGTCCGAGAACGACAACACGATGTTCTGACACCCACAGGCCGCCGGGTAACGGTGTCGTCAGGCAGCGTGGTCGTCCTGCCGCTGCCGCGTCAGCCAGGTCATGGTGGCTGCCGACAAGCCGGCCGAGGAGCCCAGGAACTACTCCATCGCGGGCACGTAGTCGCCTCTGGACAGCCCGTGCAGGTGGGCGGCTGGGCCGAGGCTCGGTAGTTGTCCCTGACGGCTCCGAATAGGCTGCCGAAGCATCCAGATCGAACAGCCTCATTGTCATCAGAGAGGCGCGGTACTTGTCACACGCAGCCGATTGGCAGCCCTCCTGTCACCGGGGCAAAGCGTGACTCGCGAGGACCTCGTCGACATGCTTTGCGAACAGACCCCGGCATGCGGACCTGCTCGGGACGCCTTGATCGTCGGCGGTGCCTTCGTCGTCTGGGACGGTCTGGTCCCTGCCGACCGGCACGCGGGTGTGTTCGGGATCCGCTTGCGCGCGGCCTAGGCGTGGCCTCACAGTCGAGGGCCTTGCCGCCACCGTCGGCATCCTCCGGCAGGCTGGGGGAGAGCTTGTCCGTACCGGCTGCATCGACGCGGTGGACATGTCGTCGGTGTTCACGATCTTCCTGTACTCCTCAGCGACAGCAGTGGTGGCCTGCGCCGGCGGACGCCGGCCTGCCCCTCTGCAGACGTCAGCCGATCTCCCCGAGTGACAACAAGCCTGCCCTTCTGGCATCTAAGGTGCTTCTGCTCAGCAGCAGAATGCGCAGGTGGCCCCACCGGCGATTCTTACCAGCGCATGCCGAGTTGGTTGAGGTTGGTGCGGAGGGCGTCGTTGTGAGTTTGTCGGCCCTGCGCTGGGTGTTCGCCACAACCATGCCCAACGCCACCAGCACCCGGTCCCCGTCCCGCTCGACACTGAGTGCGCCGCCGCGGCCAGCCGGCGCCCTCCTGTCACCGGCACCGGCTCTACCTGTTTGCGGGGTACGTTCAGGTGCCCTTGACGGGCGTGGAAGCCGCGTGCGGCGGCAAGATTCAGCGCCCACTTGTCGGCTTGTGTGCGCCGTACTGGAGCCCTTCGGGCTCCTGGCTTTGAGCCCGACCGAGGAGTTTGTTACTCCGCGCAGGGATCGGGAACTCGGACTGTGCATCCCGTGCCGTGGCGGAGGTGAGGGCAGTGACACGACAACCCGGCGAAGTGCCGGTAGCCGTTAGCCCCGCTTGCCGATTGAGGGTCTGGAGCAGCGCATCGGCTCTCTGGATGCTGGCGAGCACGTCGATCGCAGGGCGATCGTGCAGACCTGGGAGGCCTGGCTCGGTGTCCAATCGCCCGCTGCCTCACGGCACGATGGACACCCTGGCTGACAGGCTCTGGCCTACCGGGGAGGATAGCCGAGAGGAGCAATCACATGACAAGCCCTCGTGCCGTTCCTAGCCGGGCTCCGGGACTCGGACCAACCGGCGGGATACTCCCCGGTGAAACCCCGCCCGCTGAGGGGGATACCACCTCGGGCATCTCCTATCCGGAGCCTGAGCTGCGCAAGGGGTGGGGACCGTTGCCTCTCGCGCTGATCATGCTGGTGGTGGCGCTGATCGCAGTCGGGCTGATCGCGATGGCGGTGGCCTTGATGGTCTAGATCTAAAACTGACGGTCGTTATAGACAGGTGGGTCTCTCACGTCTAGGAGACCTGCGTAGTTGAACGCGAGCTTTCAAGGCGCCAGGCATCGGCTGGACGTGCTGCGGCACGTGTCTTGCCTCCGGCGGGGGATCGGCCGGCACCGGGGTGGAAGGGGCGCCGTTCCCGGCCACTTGGCAGGCGGCGATGAGCTGAACTGTCTAGGAACGCTTGATCGGTTATCACCAACGGGTGTGTACAGAGGCGGTCCGCGCCTCGCTGAACCGTCAGCAGGCTCCTACTTACGAACAGCCCAGTGGACGAAGACCACCGCGCCGACGCCCAAGACGGATAGCTGGACGAGTCCCGAGATGCGCCACCGTAGAGCGAGCAGGCCACCACATGTCACCACTCCTGCCCCAGCCAAGATCCACACCGCACGCCACGCAACCCTCGGGGCCACCGGCACATCGTTCGGGTTCCAGCCATCCCTCCACCCGATCCACGCATAGCTCCAGAGCAACCAAGCGATCACCGCCAGATCAACGATGAGAAGAACCACGGCGACCGCGATCTGTCGAAGAGTAGAGGGCTCACTCATGCACTCAGCGTCCTCCGCCCGCCCCCGTTCCACATGAGCGCGCCTACTCAGTGTGAACCCCGACCGGAAGCGTGCGCGGGCCGTCTCCGGGCCGTGGAAGGACGGTCAGCGATGACCAACGATGACAACTGCCCACAGCCCAAAGGCAGGTCACGCCGCTGATCAACTACGCAGCCGCTGGCAAGTTGAGGAACTCCAGAGGGGAGATCGGCGATCAAGTCAGCGTCACCGCCAGAGCCTTGGCACCTCCAGGGCTCCTGTGCCGGCATGCATGCTCCGGGGGTCGCAGTTGGTCGAGCTACCGCCAGGCTCCCGCTGCGGAGGGGGATTGGGGACCGGACCCAATCCGCCGCCACCCTTCTCACGTTGCGATCGACCTATACAGCAGCGAAGTACAGCAGCCCGGCGATAGTCTCGGCCCTTCGGCGGACCGCCATGCCCGTAGAGGCCGGGTACGACCGCCGAAGACCGATCCAGAGAGAACTACGGATCAGAAGCTCCCTGTGCCACAACCGCGCCAGATGGAGTGGGGACTCACGGCGAACCGCGGCTACTGGCGGAGGCTCCCACCACCGGACGCCGAAGTCGGCATCCCGCAGGTCAGGCCACAACTAGCCCCACCTCGCTCCTAAAGCGGGTGTTGACGGACCGTGAGGCTTACTCTTCGTGGCAAGGCGGCCGACCACTACGTCCCCCTGGCCACGTCGCCAACAATGTGTTGGTTTCCTCGTCGGCGAGGGCGATGCCGCACCGGGCTTGCCCCAGACGCCCACCCACGAAGCGAACTAGGGTCTGTTGCGAAAGTGGATCTTGAATTGCGATGATCATGGTGTGGCGCGAGGGGATCTGACAGACCAGCAGTGGGCCCAGTTGGAGCCGTTGCTGCCCATTGGGAAGAAGGCGGGCAGGCCGCGGACGTGGACTCGTCGGCAGTTGATCGACGGGATACGGTGGCGGACCCGAGCGGGTACCCCGTGGCGGGATGTCCCCGAGCGATACGGTCCGTGGGACCGGACATACGACCTGTTCCGCCGGTGGCAGCGCGACGGCACCTGGAAGCGGATTCTGGAGCAGCTGCAGGTCCAGGCAGACGCGCAGGGTCTGATCACCTGGGATGTGAGCGTGGATTCGACTGTCTGCCGTGCCCACCAGCACGCTGCTGGCGCGCGTAAAAAAGGGATCTGCAGCGCGAGCCGCCCGGCGGGATCGACGCCGAGCCGGACGACCATGGCCTGGGACGCTCCCGAGGCGGCCTGACCACGAAAATCCACCTTGCGACCGAACAGGGGCAGAAGCCACTGTCGCTGCTGATCACTTCCGGGCACCGGCACGACAGTCCGCAGCTCCAGCCTGTTCTCCAACGCATCCGCGTCCCCCGCGCCGGTCCGGGACGACCGCGCACCAAACCAGCCAGGGTTCGTGCCGACAAAGCCTACGGCTCTCGCGCGAACCGCTCCTACCTGCGCAAACGCAGGATCGGATGCACCATCCCGGAGAAGGCCGATCAGGTACGTAACCGCAAGAAGCTCGGCTCCCGAGGTGGCCGGCCGCCAGCCTTCGACACGGAGGACTACAAGCAGCGCCACGCGGTGGAGTGCGGCATCAACCGCCTGAAACGGCACCGCGCAGTGGCCACGAGATACGACAAGTTAGCCGTGCGCTATGAGGCGACAGTGCTGGTCGCAGCCATCAACGAGTGGCTGCGACCAGCACGTCGACCACGTCTTAAGCCCACACCGCCCTGACCACGGCGTGGCCTGCTGCAGCGGCCCGCCCATAGAACCCTTGCAGGCTCCTGTGATAGTCGAGGAACTCCTGCCTGACCTGCACCTCGCCCCAGCCGGCCCAGACGAGCTTGGCACCGGCGACGTTCCACAGCTCTTCGAACGAGACACGTGCGAGGAAGCCTGCGGCCTGTGACACCCCAGGCGGCTCCAGAATCCCCAGGGGCGGGTTGGAGGGGTCAGCATCGGCGCTGTGTGCCACTGGCCGCCCGCCGTAAATCGGCAGCTCCCAAGAGCCGTCGGCATCGGCATTGAGAACATCGGCAGCAGCATAGAGGTCATTGACGGAGCCCCAGACCTTGTCGATCGACTCGGCGATGCCCGCTGCGTACTCGTCGGGGTGGTTCTCCCATGCCTCCCACATGAACGCTGCGAGCCAGGTGTGGTCGTCCCGGATCTCGGATTCCGCGACGGCGCGCATGTGCATGTGGATGCTCACGGCAACGAGTCCTCCCAGTTCAGCGGCCCGCCTGGCGGGCCGAACGAAGAGAAACTACTCGACGCCACTGACGGCGCGATGCCCGTCTCCTTAACGCCGGGACGCCCGGCTCTGCCAGGTCGCTCTCCGACACCCGAGCTCCGCGTGTCGTCGAGCTCGACCACTGCGGACAGGTACACATCCGTACAGACTTTCGCAACAGACCCTAGATCCCCGCCGATGACACGGTGCGATGCGGTCTCGATGCCGCTGGCTCCCGGATTGTGGCAGCCGCTGACGGGAGGCAGGGTGGTCTTGAGGCCGTTTGGGCGAGGCGGAAGGCGCACGGCCTGTCGCGGATGTGGGTAGTGGCTTGCCCTCATCGCGAAGCGAGTTGTGTGAGCCGGAAACCGGCGAACTTGGTCACCGCCGAACGAGTGGTCGGTACACCAGTCCGAAATGCGGTGGCCCACGCAAGATCGTCCATACCGGGCAGGCCTACGGAGGTAGGGTACATGTCAGAGAAGAACTCAGAGCACGGGACCGCCCACGAGGTCTCCCTGCCGCCCGAAGTCAAGTTGCTGCAGGAAGTCACTCCGCCCTTCTTTCCCGAAGGTGGTTCGGGAATGACCATCCTCGTCGATTGGCCTCCCGGTCACCCCGGGCTCCCTCCACATCGCCACTCGGGCCCATCGTTCGGCTACGTGATGGAGGGTGCGCTCCGGTTCGAGCTCGAGGGTGAGCCGGAGCGTGTGGTCGAGGCGGGTGGGACGTTCTGGGAGCCAGGCGGTGATGTGATCCACTACCAGGACGGCAACGCGCTGTCGGACGCACCGACCAAGTTCCTGGTGACCATGCTGTGCGCGCCGGGTCAGCCGATGCTCACGTTGGTCGACGAGGAGGAACTGAAGGAACGGGCGTACCTGCGCGCCCCGCGCCCCTCCGAAGGCTGACCCGCGAGATCGACAAGGGCGCGCACGTCCGGAACACCGATCCCGGTGCCGGGCTTTGCAGCGACCTCCGGCCTTCATCGTCATCGATCTCACGAACCCGCACACCTAGAGCCTGTCCGGTGGGTGGGCAGGGCTCCGTGCCTGCCTTCTAGGCCGGCGTCATGGACAACGGGCTGGCTCAGGAGGGAAGCGCCTTCGTCAACTTTCGACATGAGCCGCGCGTTCACGCGCTACACCACGTCGGAGGTGGTCCGTCACGCCACCATCGGCCGCCGCCTCGCCCGTCACGCGGAGCAGGCAGGCTTTGTCGTCGAGACCGTGAGGGCCACGACACCGGTCTTCCTCGACTTCCAGGATGCGGACCGCACTCGGGGACTCGGCCGCAACATGCAGCAAGCCGTCCAGGATGGTCACATCGACGACGCACGCGGCCGCCAGTGGTTCACCTCGCTCTCCGAGGGACCCTTCTTCTCCTCTTTCGCACTCGTCACCGTGATCTGCTCCCGCTGACGAAGGATCAGGACTGACGCGGCGACAACTGCGTCAGTCCCGTCTCCCTGCGGCCCAATTCAAGCCGCCTCCAAGAGCCACCTCACAACGCCTGATCATGAGAGCGCCCGGCAGCGCTTGCGGCGGTCTGGGCAGGGCCCGGTGTCGGCTCGGCGGAGGTCGGATCCTGTGGCTGTCCGGCCAGCTCTGCTGGCGCGGGCCGAGACGGGTGCGGGGTTATAGCACGAGCGGGCCCCCAGGTGAACTGACCGATGCGGTGTGGGAGTTGGTCTTCGCCATGCTCGTCAGGACATCGAGTATCTCCACGAGGAGGAGCCTGACAGGTGCCCTGACCAGCAGTCCAGCTGTTTCAGGGGCTGCATACTACGGGTTGTTAGGTTGGCCGGCGGCCGCGATCGCGTAGCTGCGGACGGCCCCACACCAGCGCCCAGAACGGCACTTGGTTGTCGGGGTCCGTTGGAGAGCCCGCAGCGGGCCCAGAGATCCTCCCCGGCGAGCCGCGTACTGCGAACCGCGACCTGCGACACCATGCTGTCTGGAAGCACCGTCTGTGCCGGAGACGCGGTGACTTTGTGGCTCCCGTCGGTCAACCAAGGCGAATCGCTTTTCGGCGGCGGCGACACCATTCGGCTCGATCGCCGTCCCAAGCGCCCTCTGGCATTCGGCGCGGGCGTGCATTTCTGTCTTGGTGCGCCGCTTGCCCGGATGCTTCTTTCGGTCTGGTTCGACGAGCTTGGGCGAGGTGTCGGTGAGATCAAGGTGATCGGTAGTCCCCAGCGTGTTGCCTCCTACGACCTCCGGGGTTACTCGTCCCTGATGGTGGAACTCGCCCGCCGTCCCATCCGGTTGCCCGACGTGCTCCTACGGTGAGGGGTCCGCGGCGCGCTAAAGTGCCGGAATGCGCGGACGTTTCACGGGGTGGCCGGAGGGCGCGTTCGACGTCCTCATGCGGTTGCAGGGCGAGCCTTCGCAGGCTCTGCGCGAGGAGTGTCGAACGCATCGCGAGCGGCTGGTGCGGCAGCCGATGATCGCGCTGCTGAACGAAGTCGCGGATAGGAACCTGGAATACGACGACTTCTCCGTCTGGCACTACCGCACAAACTCCTGGTGGTGGCAGCACCAGGGTGCGGTGATCCGGCTCGCCCGCAACGTTGAGATAGGTCTGCGCTTCGATCTCGACGGCCTCCGAATCCAAGGTGCCTGGTGGTACCCCGTTCCCGAGCAGATCAAGATGTTCCGGCAGGCGGTAGCAGCGGAGGGCAGTGGTCCAAGACTTGTGGCCATTGTGGAGGAGTTGAGAGGCCGGAATTATGAGGTCACCGGTGACCTCATGAAGAGAGTTCCCCGGGATTACCCAGCTGATCATCCCCGCGTCGAACTCCTGCGGCACCGCTCATTGATTGCCGCTCGACCGCTGGGGTGTGATGCCTGGCTGCACACCGCGGAGGCGGTGGACGTAGTCTGCGAAGCGATCGGGGAGCTCAAAGACATGATGTCCTGGCTGGTCAGGTACGTGAAGGTCTGATCTCCTCTATGAGGAACGCGGCTCGGTTCGGGCGGCTGTCCGTCCTGGATGCCCGCGGCAAGGTCACCAACTGAACCTACGAGGACAGGGAAACAGCATCGCCCGCCCCCTACCCGGCAGGGCGCGGACCACCTCGGTCTATGACGCGCTGGGCGGGGCGGACACGGATACCGACGGCCGCGGCGCGTCCTCGACATACACGTACGACAACCTCGAACGGGCTCCGCAAGGTGACCACCGGCGGCCCCGTGTCCTGGCCGCGGAGGCCGCGGAGGCCGCGGACGGAGGCGCCGTGGACAGGGGGGCGTCAGGCGCTGGTGGGAGGGTGGCCGAGCCAGTCCCCGGACGGCGCGCCGTGGCGGACGATGCGGGTGGGGACCGTGACGCGGCGGGAGGCCGGCGGCGCTGCGTCGTGGTGTTCGAGGCGTTCGATCAGCCGACGCGCGGCCTGACGGCCGATCTCGTCGGCGTCGTAGGAGACGAGAATCAGTGGCAGACCGAGGACGTCGGACAGGTCGAAGTCGTCGACACGGCTGCCGCCCCATGATCAATGGGTGTGGCTCTTCTGTGGGTCCGAGCTGGGAACTTCCCTGCAGAAGAGCAAACGTAGCCGGCCAAGCACCGGCCCGGACATCAGAGCCTCAGCAGTCCGCCCACCCACCAGTCGTGCGCCTTACCATCGTTGGCGATGCCGCGATTGCGCAGTGTCCCTTCGACGGTGAAGCCGAGTTTCTCGGCGACGGCACGCGAGCCGGTGTTCCCGGCCATGGCCCACCACTCGATGCGGTGGACGTCGAGGGTGGCCCAGCCCCAGTCGCACAGGGCCTGAGCGGCCTCCACCGAGTACCCGCGTCCGCGCTGTCCCTTGACCGCCCAGTAACCGAGCTCCCAGACGCCGCGGCTGACGAGCGTCAGGCAGTATGAGCCGACCAGGGCGCCGGTGTCCTTGCAAAACGCGCCGAGGGTGTAGTCCTTGTCCTCGGCCCACTGAGCGGGCAGCTTCTCGCCGACGAGCTTCTCCGCGTCCGCACGCCGGTACGGCACCGGCACCGGGGTGTAGAACTGGATGTCCTCGTCCTGGCAGGCTTCGTACACCGCATCCGCGTCGGCAGGTGTGAAGGCCCGCAGCACCAGACGGTCGGTCTCAAGAGTCACTGGATCCATCGCGGCAGTATGACCACCATCAACAAGCGGCGACCAGCGAATATCCCGACCGAGCACCGCCCATCACCACACCCCGGGCTGGTCAACGGTCGTCGCAACATCCCTGATCAGCTGCCCCCGAGGCGGAGCTACCCCCAACCATCAATCGCGGACCGAGCCGTAAGCTCGTCGCAACACAGGAATGACCACCGTGTTGCGATGATTGCTGGAATCCGCTCGGTGGGTTCGGCCCCGCTTAGCTGGGAGGGTCGTGTCGATGGGGGCGTCGGTGATGGGGAGATGCGTGTGATCGTCTGGGTGAACGGCGCGTTCGGCAGCGGGAAGAGCACGCTGGTCGATGAATTGAGTTCGCGCTGGCCCGAGGCACTGGTCTATGACCCGGAGATGGTTGGTTATGTGCTGCGCGAGATCGTGGCGGTCCCGACCGGAGATTTCCAGGATCTGCGGTTGTGGCGGCGGCAGGTCGCGGATCTGGCGGTGGGGCTCGTCGAGGAGTATCAGCGGCCTGTCCTCGTGCCCATGACGTTGGTCGACCCGGGGTATGTGGAGGAGATCTTCGGTGCGTTGAAGGACGCGGGGATCGATGTCCACCACTTCTTCCTCAAGGTCTCCGGGGAAGTTTTGGTGAAGCGGATCGATGGACGGAGCGTCACGCCGGACGATCCCGAGCGGGATGAGCGGGTCCGGCAGTGGTGCAAGGCCAGGATCGAGCCGTGCACGGCCGCAATGGACACGCTGCCCGGTGGCACCGTGTTCCTGGACGGTGAGCTGGCCCCGAAGGAGTTGGCCGACAACGTGCTGGCTCGCGTCGGTCGAAGCCCGGTCCGGTAGTTCGGGGCCTGATGCGTGCGGTCAGCCATTGCGCCGCCGCGCGCGGTATTCGGGCGCGATGGGCTGAACGCGTCGATGGCTTCGGTCGCGCGGGAGGCGGAGGTAGGGATCGCCACCCTCTTCCGCCACTTCCCCGCCAAGGAGGAACTGGTCGTCGCTGTCTTCGCCGATCGTATGGAGGCGTACGCGCAGGCCACCGCCGAGGCCCTGGCCGATCCGGACCCGTGGAGCGGCTTCACCGGCTATATCCAGGAGGTCTGTGCGATGCAGGCGGCCGACCGCGGCTTCGCCGACATCCTGACCATGACCTTCCCCGGTGCCCAGGCCCTCGAGGAACTCCGTGCCCAGGCATACCAGGGCTTCCTCGAACTCATCGGCCGCGCCAAGGACAGCGGACAGCTGCGCGAGGACTTCACCAGCCGGGACCTCGTCCTGCTGCTGATGGCCAACTCCGGCGTCCTCACTGCCACCGGCGATGCCGCCCCCGATGCCTGGCGTCGCCTCGTGGCGTGGATGATCCAGTCCTTCCAGACCCCGGCCCGCGGCCCGCTCCCGGAACCGCCGGAGGACGCCGCGCTGTACGAGGCCATGCGTCGCGCCAGCCACGGCGTCACCTCCCCTGAGACCGGGAAGCGGCGCTGAGCGACGGCCGGTGGTCAGGCGGCGGTCAGTGAGAACATGGTTTGTCGCTATGTCGATTGGTCTGCGTGCCTACACAAGACCGGGACTGCCCACAGTTCGCGAGGACCGGACATCAGCCACAAGACCTGTGACTGAACACTTGAGTTGGCACCGCTCGCCAACTGGTCCCGCCTTGTTCGGTCGTTGGTCTGGATGTGGGAGAGCGTCACTCGCGGCCGTGGATCGTTTCGGATGAACTGTGGTCGTTGATCGAGCCGTTACTGGCATGGGAACGCGCACTCGTCCTGACCAGCGCCGGACCGCTCGTCCGGGTGACCGGCTACCCAGAGCCCGGCTGCCCTCCGGCACCTCGGGACGGCCCGGCTCAGCCGACGGCTGCGCGCACGCGGTGTCCGCGGTCGGGATGAGCTCGCGGGCAAGGCTGCTCGGCGAGCGGTGCACGCAAGGCCATCTCGCCGGAGTGTGACTGCGCGGTGAAGTCTCTGGGAAGCAACTCCTGCATTTTTCCGGCTATTTCATTGCCTTCACGCAGAAAGGGCCAGTACGCCTCACGCCGGGACTGTCGCTGGTTGAGATTCGAAGTAAGTCCGTCCAGGTCAGCTGATCGCGGTGGACTGAGTTGCTTGTCAAAGGACAGTGAGCAACTGACGTCCCTGCTCATGAACATAGCCATCCCGCCTGATCCGCGGGGTGGACGCCGAGCCGGACTGGTTCCTGTCTCCGTCGAACTGGTCCCCGTCTCAAGTCACCTGGTCCGATTCGTCTGTGGGCGGACCAGGTGACTTGAGGAGGGTCGGGTCAGTTCCACTGCTCGTCGGCGAGGGAGGTTACCGGTGCGGGCTTGCCGATGACGGCCAGGGCTATGAAGAAGTTGATCTGGCCGATGGCGATGGTCAAGGTGGCCAGGGCCTTCTCGTCGTAGTGCTTGGCCACTTCCGCGTACAGGTCGTCGGTGACCCGTTCCTGGCCATGCGGGGCCGGCTGGAGGGTGGCTTCTGCCAGGGACAGTGCCGCGCGCTCGGCGTCGGTGAAGTAGGGGGCGTCCTGCCACGAGGAGACGGCCGTGATGCGCTCCTCGGACGCCCCCGCCTTGCGCAGGAATCCGGTGTTCAGGATGGTCAGGTATGTGTTGCCGACGATCTGTCCGGCCCGCAGGTGTACCAGGCTCATCGTGGTGCGCGGCACCGATCGGTTGCCCGTGGCACGGAACAGGGCGGCGGTGATGTCGTTGAGCTCCGGAACGAACTCGACCGGGTTCGGCATCCGGGAGATCGGGGTGCTGGTCATGACTGGACTCCTTCTCATCGGCCTGTTTGGCGTTCTCACGGCACTGACGGAGCAACTCACCTCGATGTGACCGGAGTCCGGAAAATCTTCTTCCCGATGCGTTGCGTCCCTGATGAGAGCCCTCCCCGGTGTCCTCGCGCACCCAGAGCTTGATGGCGATACGAGAGCCGGGCCGTGATCCCCGTTCGGTGCGCCCTCGAAGTATCTTCGTGGGCCAGATCACCTGAGATTCGGCTCGGCTGCGATTCTCCCCTGACCAGGTCTCCACGGGGCCGGGGCATGGCACGGGACCAGATCCTTTGAGACGGGACACCAGCCACAACGTCCAGACTGTTGACCGCGGTCAACACCCCCTACTTCGAAGACTTCGGCAGAGGAAACCAGAGATTCCTGCACCAGGACTCGGACTGGTCGCTACGGGAGTCGCCGGACCGTGCTCGGCATCATGGACGTGACATGGTGTGGTGCCAGTGCAGACTGCCGTCGAACTTGCGCACGACGCCCCGAACCTCTCTGCGGGCCCTGAAGGGCGGAGACGCCACTGGGCCGTCGCCAGTGGACCGGGGCAAGACGGGCAGAAAGCACCACGTCATTGTCGACGTCCACGGCATGCTCCTGGCGCCACCGTGACCGGTGGCCACCGCAACGACGTCACCCAGCTCCTGCCCCTGATCCACACCGTCCGCCCATCCGCGGCAACCGGGGACGCCGCCGTGAGCGCCCCGACGTCCCCTACGCCGACCGCAGTTACGACCACAACGTCTACCGCCGCCAGGTCCGTGAGCTGGGTATCCGCCCGCTCATCGCCCGGCGCGGCACCGAGCACGGAAGGGGCCTGGGCGAGAACCGCTGGGTCGTCGAAGCGGCCTTCGCAGCTCTGCGCTGGTTCCGCAGACTGCGTATCCGCTGGGAAATCCGCGCCGACATCCACCGGGCCTTCCTCACACTCGGCTGCGCAATCATCTGCTGGCGGCGCCTCAAAAAACACTGCTGATGCTGATCTGAGCCCTCAGCTCGAACCGCCGACCAGTGCCTCGCCGAGCGGGGTGCGCCGGTAGAGCACCGACCGTCCGGACCGGGCGCGGACGAGCAGCCCCGCGCCTCGCAGGATGGCGAGGTGGTCTCCTACCGCGCCGGGTGCCATGGCGAGGCTTCGGGCGAGGTGGCTGGTACTGGCCGGGGCATCCAGCGCCACCAGCAGCCGGGCTCGGGCCCGACCGACCAGAGCGGTCAGCGCGTCCGGTTGAGGGACAGTTTCCTGTTCGCTCCACAGGGCGGCGGTGCCGCGGGCACGATAGACCAAGGTTCTGGGCCAGGGGTCTTCCAGGTGGGCGGCGATATGCCCGACGAAGACCGAAGGGATCAGCAGGAGCCCGTCGCCGGCGAGGCGGACTGTTCCGCCTCGGGAGAAGCCGATCTCGATACCGCCGGCGCGCCAGGCGATGCCCGGGTGGAGGCTCTCGATGGTTGTGGCCCATCCGTGTTCGCCGATCACACCCACCCGGTGCACGACATCGCGCTCACAGATCGCGCGCAGTTGCGGCCAGTCCGCGGCGAGCAGTTCGTGCCACGCCTGGTCCATCGCCTCGGCGATCCTGGAGACGGCGTCCGTCGAGTCTAGTACCGCGCGTACGCGGGGATCACGGGCGGACGGGCCGGTCGCGGTGGTGGCGAATTCGCGGCGGGCCGCTTCCAGCGGTGTGGCCCGGATCATGGCCAGGTCGTCTCCCCAGGTCTGGTTGAGGCCGCGCGGGGGCGGGGCGACGAAGTTCGGTCCGCCTTGCGGGGTCTGCAGGGCGAGGGCGGCGTCCAGTTCGGTCTCGCGGCGAAGCCGTTCAAAGGCCGGCAGGAGCCGGGTGGCCCAGGCTCGCGGCAGCGGCTGGCCTTGCCCGGCGAGCGAGCGCAGCAGTGAGCAGAGGTCCATCGCGGGTGACAGTGCGAAGCGGCTGCGCAGCAGGTCCTCGACGGAGACTTCGAAGCGGAGCACCGCGTCATGCTACCGCGGGACGTCTGTTCCGATTCGTCCAGCGACGAATCAATGGTGAGTGGCTTGGGCGCACGGCGAGGCTGCGCGTCATGACCCCAACCGCCCAACCCGCGCACGGCAACCACCGCGCCACCTACCGAGAGGTGCTGGCCGAGCCGCGATTCCGGCTGCTCTTCTCGACCCGCACCGTCGCGATCACAGCGGACTCGCTGCGGATCACCACGTTCTCGGTTCTGGTCTTCGCGGCCACCAGCTCCGCGCTGCTGAGCGCACTGGCCTTCGGTATCGGCTTCCTCCCGCAGTTGTTCGGCTCGCTGCTGCTGGGCTCACTGGCCGACCAACTGCCGCCCCGCGCGCTCATCGCCGGCGGCTACGCCTTGGAGTGCGCCGCCGCCCTGCTGCTCGCCCTGGTGCGGATGCCGATCGCGGTAAGCCTGGGTGTCGTGGCGCTGGTCGCCCTCGCCACACCGGTGTTCAGCGGCGCGTCGAGTCGTCTGGTCGCGCAGTGGCTGGAGGGCGACGCATATGTACTGGGCCGTTCACTGAACAACATCGCTGCCTCCGGCGCGCAGTTGTTCGGTCTGGCGCTGGGAGGTGCGGCCGTCGCGGTACTCGGCCCGCGCCGGGCGCTCGCGGTAAGCGCCGCCCTCTACCTCGGCTGCGCGCTCGCTGTCCGCATCCGGCTACCCCGGCTGCAGCTGGGAGAGTTGGGCGGTACACCCGGCAGCGCTCGGGGCGATGGCGGGGCCGTCCGGGCAAGCCTGCACGGTGCCGGCCTGCTGCTGCGC
The DNA here is from genome assembly GCF_053644375.1 of Streptomyces sp. NPDC055400. Taxonomy (NCBI): domain Bacteria; kingdom Bacillati; phylum Actinomycetota; class Actinomycetes; order Kitasatosporales; family Streptomycetaceae; genus Streptomyces; species Streptomyces sp. NPDC055400. The sequence goes on from NZ_JBSHLM010000023.1 coordinate 88,522, forward strand.
GGACACACGGTGCGCCGACTGATGCTGGCCCAGTGGCTACCCTCCGCGTTCGTAGCGGGCGCGGAAGGCCTGATCGTCGCCTACGCGGGAGGACGCCACTTCGCGCCCGGCTGGTACGCGGTGCTGATGGGCTGTCTGCCGGTCGGCATGCTGGTCGGTGACCTGCTGGTGGGTCGACTGCTACGGCCACCCACTCGGGAGCGACTGGTAGTCCCGTTGATTGCGCTGATGGGACTGCCGCTGGTCGGCTTCGCTGCCGAGCCCGGAGTGGGCGTCTCGTCCTGTTTGCTGGTGCTCTGCGGTTTCGGATTCGCCTACGGTCTCGGCCTGCAACGGCCGTTCCTGGACGCCCTGCCGCAGGATGGCCAGGGCCAGGCCTTCGGTCTGCTCGGCTCCGGCAGCATGACGCTGCAGGGCGTCGGGCCGGCCTGCTTCGGCTCGGTGGCCGCAGGTATCGGAACAGGCGGCGCAATCGCCCTGGCAGGCGGCGCGGTGGCGCTCACCGCCGGCTGGATTCTCACGTGGCACCCGCCAACATCCCCGGTCCCCGTCCCGAACTACGCAACGGGATCAGAGAACGGCGCCGAACAGCATGCGTGTAGCCCTCCTGCGCAGTAACCGTCGCATGTCGGGTCGGCCGCGAGCCGTCACGCACACCACCCCCACCCCCACCCCCACGTCCCTCTGGCAGACAGTCATTACCGGTACCTCAATGTGTGAGGAGTCCTAGACCTCGGCTCTGCCAGCCGTTGCGGACCACGTACGGGATCTTGAGACCACGAACAACCCATGGAAGGCTCAAACCGCATGATCGATGAATTCGCGAAGGACATCCTGCACGGCAGACTGCGGCGGGATCGCGAGGCGCTGCTGTGGAAACTCGACGGCTTGTCCGAATACGACGCCCGCCGACCTTTGACGGCGACCGGGACCAACCTCCTCGGCCTGGTCAAACACGTGGCCACTGTCGAGGCCAGGTACTTCGGCGAGGTCTTCGACCGCCCTTCCCCGGAACCGCTGTCCCAGTGGCAGGACTCCGACGGCAGCGATCAGTGGGCGACCGAGGACGAGACCCGCGATCAGATCATCGGGTTCTACCGGCGCACGTGGCAACACTCGGACGCGACGATCGACGAGCTTCCCCTCGACGCCCCCGGCCATGTGCCGTGGTGGCCGGAGCCTTATCCCAACACGAACCTGTTCGCCGTCATGGTCCATGTCCTCGGCGAGTCCGTCCGGCATACCGGGCACGCCGATATCCTGCGCGAGGGCCTCGACGGCCGGACCGGGCTGCGCGCCGAACACGAGAAGCAGATCGACGAGGAAGCCCGTGCCGCCTACCGCGCGAAGATCGAGCGGGCCGCCAGGTCGGCCGCATCAGTCAAGGCTTAGTCGGACATACCGGGCGGCCTGATATCAGCCGTGACGGCTGGGTTGGCGAAGCTGGTGGAGGAGGTGAACCAGTACGCCGCGCCGATGTAGGAGGCGACCAGCGGCGGTGCCAGGTGGGCGCGGCCGGCGTGGGCCAGGCCGAAGATGAGCCAGACCAGCCCGGCGGTGGCCACGACCTCGCCCAGCCACAGGTGTCCGGCCCACCGTTCGTGGGTGGAGAAGTGCACCAGCGGCTTGCCGAACATGGCTCTGCCAGCACCGCGCCGACGACCGCCCCGGTGACCTGGGCGGGCACGTACGCGGCGACGTCACGCAGGGCGGGGGCCTCGCCGTTGCGGCGGCCGGTGAACCAGGCGGCGAGGGTGACCGCCGGGTTGAAGTGCGCCCCCGACACCGATCCGAGCAGGGTGATCGGCACCCCGAGGCCGAAGACGGTGGCCAGGGAGTTGGCCAGCAGCTGCGTACCGACATCTGGGGTCAGTTCGGAGGCCTGGATACCGGAGCCGACCACTACCGCGACCAGCGCGGCCGTCCCCAGCCCCTCGACCGTCGCCCGCCGTATCAGCGGCGCGGGCGCGCTCGAGCAGGTCAACACCGCCACCACCCGCCTCAAGGACGTGGGCCTGGCAACCTTCGAGGAGAACGACACCTCCTGCTGCTACGCCCTGCAGGACAAGGTCTGGGTCATCGGCCCCGGCAAAGAGTCCTGGGAGGTCTACATCGTCAAGGCCGACGCCTACACCCTTGGCAAGAGCGTCACCGGCGCCCCGGATGCCTGTTGCGGCACCACCACCTGATGCACCCCCGACGAGCAGGCCGTCGACCCGGCCCGGACCCCGACCGAGGCCACGTCCGCCGCTGGATGCGCCTGTGGGGCTTGCCGGTTGGTCTGGCAGGCGCAACCGACGGACCGCTATTGCGATGAGGTCGGCACATGCTCGTGCCCGTCGGCCAGGCGCGTACACCCCGACGGGCCCGGCCACCGCCGCCTGGGATTCCATAGGTCTTGTGGGCGCAGCAGCTCCGATACCTGACGTGATCGGCACGGCATGGCGGGTCCGTGACAGCGAGCCGAGCGGCATCAAACAGCCACCGACGTCTCCCCAGCGCTGCGGGAGCTCGATCGCGACCACAGCCGCAGCCAGAGCCGCCACCCCTGCGACTGCCGGACAGTGCGCCCGACCCATCACGGTCACGTGCCGCCGGCCCTTCCGCCGGTGGCAGACGGTCAAGCCGAAAGCTCCCGCACCCGCCCACGCAGCCCGGCCTGCGCCCTCGGCCGACCGCTCATCTGTGGCGGGCCGGGAGGGCGGATGCCGCCCTCGATCCTCATTCTGTTGTGGGCTCGCGCGGCCAGGGCGAACGCTTGGGAAGTCGAAGTGGGGAGCCGTCGTTGATGATCCACCGTCCGTCGTGGGCGTGGCCTGGTGGCCCCTGCTGTGCGGCAGGCCGGTGTTGTCACGCGTGGTCGGGCTGGTTGCCCTGGCTGATGAGGGTGTCGAGCTGGGCGGCGAGGAGGGGGTGGGCGGCGGTCAGGTAGGGGCGGGTTGTGGTGAGTGGATCGATGAGGGCGGCGGGGTCGTCTTGGGCGAGGGCGTCGTCGAGGGGGGCGCGGGAGGCCGGGGGGAGGTCGGTGAGGGCGGTGATCTGGCCGGCGAGGCGGCGCAGGACTGCGGCGTTGTCGCGGGCCCAGGCGGTGTGGGCCCGGTTGGCGGCGCGGAGTTCGCGGGTGGCCCGGACGCGTTGTTCACCGGTGGTTCCGGCGGGGCCGGGGCGGTTGCGCAGGTAGCGGCGCTCGGCGGCCTGGCGGCTGGCTACGCCGAGGGGGTGCGCGAGGTCGGCCCAGCTTGCTCCCGCGTCGCGGGCGGTTTCGATCAGGCCGGTCTCCCATCCGGCGAGCTGCTCGCGGATCTGCCTGAGCAGCAGAAGGGACGCCAGGGCCTGGAGGGTCTCAGGTCCGTCTGCGCCGGGGTCTGCGGACCTGTTGTGGGCGTCGTGCACGGCGTTGTCGATGGCCTCCAGCGCCGCGGCGGCGGCCAGGAACGAGGTCGGGCTCCGGTCGTCGGGGCGGGACGGGGGAGGCTGGCCGGCTGCTGTCACGGGAACTCCTTCGGGCTGTCATCCTTTCGACGACAGGTTGTTTGTCATCCGATGGATGACATGTTACAACGGTGTCAGTGAAGCGCATTGGCGGGTACAGCCCGAACCTTCTGGAGGTGTTTCGCGATGTTGATGCGCACTGATCCTTTCCGTGAACTCGACCGCCTCGCCCAGCAGCTGACCGGCACGGGCACATGGACGCGGCCGTCCGCGATGGCGATGGACGCCTACCGTGAGGGCGACGAGTACGTGGTGGCCTTCGACCTCCCCGGCGTCAGCGCGGAGGCGATCGACATCGACGTCGAGCGGAACATGCTGACGGTCAAGGCCGAGCGCCGGCCTGCGGCGAAGGCCGACAACGTGCAGATGGAACTCTCGGAGCGGCCGCTGGGCGTGTTCTCCCGCCAGATCGTGCTGGCCGACACTCTGGACACCGAGCACATCAAGGCCGACTACGACGCAGGGGTGCTGACCCTGCGCATCCCGATCGCCGAGCGCGCCAAGCCCCGCAAGATCTCGATCGGCGGGGAGTCCTCCCGCAAGGAGATCTCCGGCTGAGCCCAGCGAACCGGGCCTGCCAGCGGCGCAGGACGGGCACCTGATCTCCCCCTCCGCCCGTCCTGCGCACCCCCCAAGCCAACAGAGGCGGTGGCGGACATGACCGTGCGATGGGAAGCGTTCCTCGACCAGGTCAAGGAGCGCGGCGAGTACGAGAGCGCGCAAGAAGCGGAACGCGCGGCCCGCGTCGTCCTCGCGCTTCTCGGCGCCCACCTGGTCGGCGCCGTGCGTGCCGAACTGGCCGCGCGCCTGCCGGAAACCTTCGCCCTGATCCTCCTCAACCCGCTGCAGAGCGCCGAACCGCTCTCACCCGAGCGGTTCGTGAGGGCCACGGCGGCCTGGATCGAGGGCGCCACCGAAGCGACCGCGGCCTGGGACGTCAGTGCCGTCCTCAGCACCGCCGCCGACGCGGCCGGCGACGAGCTCACACAGCAGATCCTGCTCCAGCTGCCCGCCGGGTACGACCTCCTCTTTGGCCGCCCCCAGCCCAGCTGACCACCCACTGACCCGGCCACTGCTACCCGGGTCCGCCAGGCACCCCCACCACCACCTCGCCCACGAGAAAGGCAACTCTCGCAGTGATGTCCGACCAGCGTGATCCGATCCAGCGCCTTGCGGCGATGACGTTCGAGGAGATGCTGGAGAAAGTCCGTTACGAAGGGGCCTATCCCACCCGCGAGCGGGCCGCCGAAGCCGTCCGCCTGGTCCTTTCCGGACTCGGGGAGCAGCTGACCGGCGACGAACGCGTGGAGCTGGCAGCCCGCCTGCCCTTCGAGGCCGCCCGCATCCTCACCCAACAGATCCCCGTAGCGCGGCCCCTCACGGGCTGGGCCTTCGTCAAGGACCTCGCCACCCGCACCAAAGCCACCCCGGCCACCGCTCGCTGGGACACCGGCTCAGTCCTGGCCGCCGTCGCCACCCTCGCCGGCCCCGACCTCCTCACCCGCATCCTCGACCAGCTCCCCACGGGCTACGCCCTCCTGTTCGGCCGCGCCGAACTCACCCGTGCCGCCTGAGACACGACACGGCCACCGCATACTGCCGCGCGACAGCTAACCCGTACGACGCACGAGATCAAGGAATCCGCGGCCGGCACTGAGATCGGCCTCGAAGAGGAACAGGCCCTGGCCGACTGGCCGGGGCCTGCCTCGTGTGCTCCTGGATCTCGACGACCGAGACGCTCCTGGGCCTCGAGTCGGCACAGGCAGTCGCACCAAAGTGCCGGCCGCCAGCTCGGTGGGGAGCCAATGTATGTACGGGTGAGCGAATGCGTCATCGCCTACGACGGTTCGCCTTCGTACTCGGTGAGCGTCATGGAATTCGCCGACCAGCAGATCGTGCACGAGACGCAGTACTTCGCCAGTCCTTTCGGCAGGCCCGCGTGGCGGGCCGCGCTCGCAGAGCCGATGCCGGGGCGGACTGTCGAGGGGGGCTGATTGGCCTCGTCCGGCACGGCCGGCCTGTCGGACTACGGCGATTGCCTGTGCTCGCCGATACCTGCAGGGCATCATGCACGCTTGCCGTCACCTGCGGCGTGCGTGGTACGGAAACGTGCCCGGTAGACCCCCGGCGTGATGCCGAGGTTGCGTGTGAAGGCCCGGCGCAGCGACTCCGGTGACCCGAAGCCGGTGCGCCGGGCCACCGTGGCCATGGGGTCGTCGCTGTCTTCCAGCATCGCCTGGGCGGCTTCCATGCGGACCTGCTCGACATAGCGGGCCGGGGTCGTGGTCATCTCGTCGTGGAACAGGCGCGTCATGTGGCGGGCACTCACACCCGCCCGGCGCGCCATGGTGGCAAGGGTGTGCGGGGCGGACGGGTCCTCGGTGACCGCGTCCAGGACCCGGCGCAGCATCTCCTGTCTCGCGCGCGGCGTGTGGGTGCGGACACTGAACTGCGACTGGCCTCCCGGACGCTGCATGAACACGACCATGTCCTTGGCCACGGCGCGGGCTACATCGGCGCCGAGGTGCTCCTCGACCAGGGCGAGCGAGAGATCGATGCCCGAGCTGACGCCCGCAGAGGTCATGATGTGGCCGTCACGCACGAAGAGGGCATCCGCCTCTACGGTCACTTGCGGGTAGCGCAGAGCGAGCTGGTCGGCGAAGCGCCAGTGAGTGGTCGCTTTGCGTCCGTCGAGCAGTCCGGCCGCGGCGAGGAGGAAGGCTCCGGTGCAGATGGACGCGGTGCGGCAGCTGCGTGCGTCGAGTGCCCTTATGGCATCCAGCAGGTCGTCGTCCTTGATGAGGGACGGCCACTCCGGGCCGCCGGGGATGACGACGACATCGCTGGCCTCCTGCACCTGCGCGGCAGCCAGGTCGACGCGCAGTCCGGTGCCGGCTGCGGTGACCGCGTCGGCGCCGTCCGGGGAGACCGTGCGTACGCGGTAACGGCCGCCGAATTCGTTGGCCGTCGAGAACACCTCGATCGGGCCGGTGACGTCGAGCAGTCGTACGCCAGGGAAGACCAGCACGGTCACCAGCAACGGCCTTCTGCCTGACGGCCTGTCCTTCATCGTGCGCCTCCCGGATGGACTGCGGCCCACAGACGGACTGGGGCCCACAGCGGTAGACACCATCATCCGCCTGGCGACGCCCCGCCCACGCCCGTGCTGATGAGTGCCGTCCACGTCCCTGCGACATGATGCTGCGTTCTGTTGTGTGTGGATCGAGGCGTCGGGATTCGGCGCCTCACCCGCTTTCAGCGGTCGCCTGCCGTCTCGTCATGTCCGCATATGCGGACACAACACGCTCGGGTGAGGACATCGGGGCATCCACCCGGCACGCGGCAAAGGGCCTGCACGGCGCTCGATGTCCTGGTGTGAGGGCGTCATGGCGCGTGCTGCCCTGTGGCGGGAGCTGTGCTTCGCCATAGCGTCGAGGGCGCCAACGGGCCGACGGTCTCGGCCGCGTTCCGTGAGCTGCTGGGTGCGGTCCGGCCGGTCACCGTCGCTGAACGTGGGCGGTGGCGAACCCGAAACGAGAAGAGAAGGCACTCCGCGCCGTGACACACCACCCCAGTACCAGCCCAGCGGTCCCGTCCCAGGCCGGCTCGGCGTCGAGACCGTCCGTGCATGTCCGTGAACAGCCGGACGAGGCGAACGGCAGGGAGCGGGGTCGGCTCGGTCCCGGCTGGTTCGCCGCCGTCATGGGCAGCGGAATCGTCGCCGTCGCGGCCGCCACCCTGCCGCGCAGTTTCCCCGGACTCGGCGAGGCCGCCACGGTGGTCTGGGCGGGGACCGCGCTGCTGCTGATCGTGCTCGCCGGCAGCTATACCGGGCAGCGCTCGTTGCGGGCGCATGCCGGTGATCCGGTGCTGGCCCAGTTCTTCGGGGCGCTGCCGATGGCGCTGCTCACTGTCGGGGCCGGGACGCTGCTGCTCGGCCGGCGGCTGATCGGGGAGCGTGCGGCGGTGGATGTGGACTGGGTGCTGTGGTCGGCCGGTACGGTGCTGGGTCTCGCCACCGCCTGCGCGGTTCCGTATCTGATGATCACACGGCACCGTTTCACGCCGGACGCGGCGTTCGGAGGATGGCTGCTGCCGGTGGTGCCGCCGATGGTCTCTGCCGCGACGGGCGCGCTGCTCGTCCCGCGGGCTCCGGCCGGGCAGGTGCGGCTGGCGCTGCTGCTGGGCTGCTACTCGATGCTCGGGCTCGGGCTGGTCGCGGTCCTGCTGGTGCTGGCCATGGTCTACAGCCGCCTGGTGCATCATGACGTGCCCGGCGGTGCGGTGGTGCCCACGATGTGGATCGGTGTGGGGGCGCTGGATCAGGCGGTGACGGCGCTGGGGACGCTGGCCGCGGCGGCGCCGAGCGCGCTACCCGCCCCGTACGCGCGCGGGAGTGCGGTCGTAGCGCTCCTGGGCGGGCTCGGGATCTGGGGCTTCTCCCTGCTGTGGCTGGTGCTGGCCACGGCGCTGACCGTACGGGAAATCCGCAGAGGGCTGCCCTTCGCACCCACCTGGTGGTCCTTCATTTTCCCTCTCGGTGCCTGCGTCACCGGCACCAGCGCGCTCGCCGCGCGTACCGGCTCGCAGCTGTTCGTCTGGATCGCTGTCGTCCTGTATGCCCTGCTCGTCGCCGCCTGGGCGGTGGTCGCCTGGTACTCCTTGCGCCATGCTGTCCGGCAGCGCGAGCGCGCCCGCGGATGACAGGGCCCGTGTACCGCTCCGCATGACACGGACGCGGCGCGAACCCGGCTGCTTGCCGACGGGCAGCTGGGTTCGCGCCGCACGGGCGCCCGTTCCTATGGCAGCGCCCCGGGCGCCGTCGAGGCGGTGCTCTGCGGGCGGCCCGTCTGCCCCGCACCGGCGGATCCGCGCGCGGTCGTGGGGCGGGCCCGGAGCTTGGCGGCCACCATGGCGGCGAAGACGCCAGCCCAGAACACTGCGGCGATCCAGACGTCCCAGCGTCCCACGCTCGTCATCCACCAGGTTGCGATCGCGCGTCAAAGCTCGTGCGTGGTGACGGCATACATGCCGACCGGGAAGACGAGGTTCCACCAGCCGAGCTCGTAGCGCAGCGGGATGCGGCGCAGCGCGTGCCGCCATACGCCCAGAGCCAGGAGGAGCGGGATCAGCCAGCTGGAGAACGCCCACAGGACGACGGACGACCCGATGACGAGCGGGCGCGGCAACATCGTGTTGCCGGGCGGGAGTTCGATCAGCCGCACTCCGGCGAGCGCGGCGATCGTCGCCGCCCCCATGAAGATCCAACGGACGTCATGAGGCCTTCCGGCCGCACCGGCCGGGCCAGCAGCCGGGCCAGGACCAGTGCGGCGGTCAGCAGGTACTGCATCAGCCCGACTGCCCAGCACACCACCGCCAGCACGGCTAGTGCGTGTCCGGGGGTCACCCGGGCCAACGAGGCCGCCGCGACCGCCACCGACTCCGATCCCACCGCCCACAGGAACCAGGTGCCGTTCACCTGGTCGAGAGGTGATACTTCACGTCTCCCGAACCCTGCACGGACCCGAGGACCACCGCGCCCTCAAACTCACTGAAGATCCGGGCGTAGGACTTGCCGATGATGTTGGCCAGGACGTTCAGCCGGCCGCGGTGCGCCATCCCGATAACGGTCTCTGCGACACCGTCCTGTACGGCACTGTGCAGCAGGGCGTCCAGCAGCACGACGGCCGACTCCCCGCCTTCGAGCGAGTACCGCTTGTGACCCACGTTCTTGGTCTGAAGGAACGTCTCGAAGGCCTCCGCTGCCCACAGCCGGTAGAGGATCCGCAGCTGCCGGGCACGGTCCGGCCGATGCTGCGGCCTCTCGACGCGCTGCTGGATCCAGCGGCGTTGGCGGGAGTCCTGGATGTGCATGTACTCGAACCCGGCACTGCCGCAGTAGAACTCCCGTAGAGCGCCCAGCACTTCATCGAGCGTTGTCACGGCGTGACCGGCGAACCCGTCCACGACGACGTTCCGTGCCTGGCCCATGTGATGCAGTCCGAACGCGGCCAGGTCCAGTTCCGGATGGGCGGCGGAGGGGTGCGCCGTGAGCGGGTCCGTACCGGCTGTCATATGGCCGCGTACGCGATACGCGTGAATGAGTGCCGCGACCCGGACGGCCGTGAGCGCCGCCTCGTCGCCGTCCTCATGGTCGGGAGTGAAGACGCGCCCCCGGCCGGGTCGGCGAATTGACCCGGGCGGCCGGAACGGGCGAGGAAACCGCGACGGTCAGGGCTCCCGGAGTTGCGAAGAAGCCCCTCCACGTCTCCGCGACCGAGCCCGGGTCGTGCAGGAAACGCTGCCGTTGCTCGTCCACGACCCATGCGTTGAGTCCGAAGTCCAGCCCGTGAACCACGGTTCGAGCGGTGTCTGATTGCGAGGCCATGGCGTAGAACGCTTTCTTCCCTGTGTGAAGCCCTACGATCCCGGCGCGGCCCTGACAGCCGTCTGCCCTATGTGTCCCGTATCCCCGCATCCGGCGCCCACTTCACAGATCAACCTCTGCGGCCACGTCGTGTTGACGTAGAGCCGCGAGAGACCGGTGACGGATGCTCCACCAGGCCACATCGGCCTCATATCGGGACATCGGCCAGACGGCCGCCCGCGGACGATGCGGTGTCCTGATATGAGGGCTTCATGTCGCATCGGCTCGCCATCAGCGTCGCGGGGAACCTGGTTACGACCGTGTGGCCGCGAGCCCGCGGCCGGTGGACCCACCCCGGGAATGAAACATGATCGACTGCGATCCGGCGGACACCACACCCCTCCACCGAACCTGTGGAGTCTCGGCCTCCTGCACGGAGAGTTGCGGACGGTGCGCGGTCTGTCGCTCTACGACTACCTCATTCTCGGTGCCCTCGCCGGGGCCGAGGGCCGACCCGTGCCCGTGACCCAGCTGACGGCATTCCTCCGGGAATCGGGGACCCGGATGTCCTCTCTCCTGAAGAACCTGCAGGCGGCCGGACTGATCGAACGCAATCGTTGCGGCAGAGACCGCAGGACGGTCGAGGTCACTCTGACCGAGTCGGGACGTGTCAGGTTCGCCGATGCCGAGAGGACCGCGCACAGGTGGCTGCGCCGGCACCTCGTCCTCTGACTGCTTCACGCTCAACGGTCGTCGGCCAGAAGCGCTCGTCGTCGGCGCGCGACGCTCTTCCCGCTCGGACGCCGTCCCCACGGACACGAGCCTTCGCCAGTGCTGCCATCGGCCCGCCACTGGTGACCTCGAGGGGCGGTGCGCCACGTCGGCCGGCAGCCCCGGCGGAGGCCTGCCATGCAGACATGCTGTGTGTGACCGCCGGTTGTACGGTCGGTATATGGCGTAGGTGCGAACCTCTCGGCCCGCGAACAAGCGGTGCCCCATACACGCCCGGGAGTGCCCATGGCGCAGCAAGCGAACATCGCCGCACAGACCGCATTCGGAGAGGCCGTGGTCACCGGGAACCTCGACGTCCTCGACGACATCGTCGCTCCCGATTCCGTCGATCATGACCCCGCTCCAGGACAGGCCCAGGGACCTGAGGGGTACAAGGCCATGTTCAACGAGCTACGAGTTGCTTTCCCCGACTTGCACATCGAGGTGGAACACCTACTGGCTACCGACGACGAGCTGGCCTTCGCCTACATGATCAGCGGTACGCATCTGGGACCGTTGATGGGACGGCCGGCGACCGGCAAGAAGGTGAGCTACCGCGGCATGCAGATCAGCCGCTTCGACAGCGACGGCAAGCTCGTCGAGCGCTGGGGGAGCAGCGACGAATTCGGCATGCTGCGTCAGCTCGGCCTGGCTGATGTATGACCTATCCGCTGCCCTACTGCCACCCCCTCGGGAGGATGGACGCGATCAGCGAAATCGTCGACGCGGTCGTCTACCTCGAGAACGCGCCCTTCGGCACGGCGAGTTCCTCCACGTCGACGGCGGCCAGAGTGCCGGCCAGTGATCCGTCGCCTCCGGGCACCGTGTCGGACGCCCGAGGCCGCGGTGTCTCGCCATAGACGACCGGTCGCACACCTGTGGCATGGGACGTACCAGTGATGCGAGGGAGGAGATCCTCACCCGCGTGTTCGCTCGTCGAACTACGCGGTTACTCCGCGCTCGGTGTGGCCGTGATCTGCAAGGCTGACGGCGCTCTACAACAACACCCACCTCGAAGCCCTGTGGGAGAACTGGCTGTCGCTGCTATCCGCACGCCGAACGGAAACGACGGTTGTCAGCTCCTGACCAGCCCTGCCCCCGGGTCATTCGGGTGTTCGCTCAGCGGCGTCGTCTCCATGGAGAGCCATGGTGCCAAGGGCAGCGAATCCAGGATCGACTGCATCTCGGCGGGGTCCCGGGCGCGCCACAGGCCGAGCGCACGGCCCTCGCCGGAGACCTGCCACAGCCGCACCAGGTGCCCATTCCCGGCCAGTTCCTTCGCACGGACCGTCTCCGCCGCGGTGGCGTCCGCCGGCGCCTGGGACGAGGCGCCCTCGTGCGCGGCCGGGGCGAAGGTGACCAGGAACTCCTTGGCCGCGCCCGATGCGCCGGTCGAGGCCGGTCCCGGATCGTTCGGGTGCTGCGTCAGGGGTGTGACCTCGTCACTGCGCCAGACGCGCAGGGGCATGGAAGCGAGGGCATCCTCCAGCGCCTCGGCGTCCGACGCGGCGAACAGCCCGAGGGTGCGCCACTCGCCGGGCCGCAGGGGCGGGCGCCACAACCGGAGCAGCTGCCCCTTCTCGGCGAGCCTGCGGGAGTTCGCGGCCTCGCGAGTGCGGATGTCGTCGACTTCCTCCTGTGCGGTTCCCTCAGGGACGTGGGTGGTCATCGTGACGAGGTATTCCATGGCGGAGGCTCCACTCAGCCGGTGCTGCGGTGCGAGTCGGACGGCGGCTGGTACGGATAGTGCTGGGAACGGCCACCGGCGTCCCAGGCAGCGCGCAGACAGGGGCCGTCCGGATCTCAGTCGGGGCGGATCTCACGGGTGACCTGGCGCAGATCACGGCGCACCTCTTCGATCGCGAGCCCTCCCCAGCACCAGTAGCCGTTCTAGTCCAGTCCCGGCTTGGGCACGAGGGGTGTGCGGGACCGCCGGGTCGTGATGGAGATCGGGGTGCTCCCGCATCCCCAGATCCTCGAGTTTTATGTCCACCATTGACCGCTCCCGCCGTCCCGGGCCTGTTTCGGCTCGTGTCCAGCGCCGCAGCATCACGGAATCGCCACCTGGATCCACCGTCCCGCACCTGGCGGTCGATCGCATCCCGTTGCAAGCTCCGGTTACCGTCCCTCGCGAGCGGAGCGCCGCCGTCCTCGGACGCTCGCACCGGATCAGGCGCACGGGGGCGGACGCGGTTCTTCTACGCTCCTGGAGCTCCGGGACTCATTCGCAGTGCATCGGGCTTCAGCCCGATGGGGAAGCGAATCTGGAGATCGCGACGCGGAGCGTCGAGTCCGGTCTTCTGGGGCGGTGCCCGGGAGGGCCCACCTAGGGTGACGTTCATGCGGCTCCGGTACGCCTTCAGGTTGTACCTGGGGCCCCATCAACGCCTCGCGCTGGGCCGGGCGTTCGGGTGCCCACTTGTCGTGTTCAACGACGCGGTGGGCGCCCGCCAGGACGCCTACGCGGAGGGTCTGCCGTATCCGAAGGCCGCCGAGCTGTCCCAGAACTTGATCAGCCAGGCCAAGCGGACCGTGGAGCGGTCTTGGCTGAGGGAGGTGTCCTCGGCGGTGCTCCCCGCTGGTCGATCACCCCAACCGGCCGGCTGAAGCTGCCGAAGATCGGCGAGGTACGGGTGAAGTGGTCCCGCACCCTGCCCGTGGTGCCGTCCTCGGTCACCGTGCTCAAAGACAGTGCGGCCGGTACTTCGCGAGCTTTGTCATCGACACCGACCCGGCCCGCCGACGCCGCGCGGATGCCCGCCACCGACAAGGCCATCGGAATCGACCGGGGCCTGACCTCTCACTGGTGGGCTCGAACCGACCGATCGTCGATCAATGTGAAACAGGCCGCACTTTAGCCCCAATGCCGCGTAGTTAAGGACCGGGCACGGTCGTCAACTTGATCAGCGCCGTCGTTGCGGGCGGGATGCGTATGGGAAACGGGACCTCTGCTACAGCGGTGAAGCCGTCCAAGGTCTTCACGCTGAGCAGGGGTCCCGTTGTCCGAGCAGTCTGTCATGACCAGTTTCGTCCGCACCATCACCGTTGCGAGGGGTGTCTTCGCACCGGGGCATCTCGGGGAGTTGACGCAGTACCTTCCCTTCGAACTGGTCGACGACGTGTCGGGGCCGGTCGCCCAGCCCTGCACCCCCGGCGTGTGCTACCGGAAATGGCGCACGGTCGCTTTCGACGGCTGCAGCTCCCTGCGGGCCCCCGACCAGCCGCGCGTCCGTGCCGGGCTGGGCAAAATCCTGAACGCCGGCTACGGCCCGGAGGGGTACCCGCACCTGCGGCTGATGGCCTTGTGCGAGACCGGCACCCGCGGTCTGCTCGGCGCCGCCTTCGGCCCCACCAGCAAGGGCGAGACCCACTACGCCCGGCGGCTCCTTCCTCTGCTGAACGCCACGATGCTGTTGCTGGCCGACCGTGCCTTCGCCGGGAACGACTTCCTCGTCGCGGCCGCTGACACCGGTGCCCAGCTGCTGATCCGGCTCAACTCCCGCCGTCGGCCGACCGTATGGACCGCTCTGCCCGACGGCTCGTTCCTGACCCGGATCCAGGACCGAACCTTCCGCATCATCAACGTCGACATCACCGCCACCTGTGACGACGGCACCCGGATCGGCGACCACTACATGCTGATCACCACCCTGCTCGACCACCGCACCGATCCCGCCGAACAGCTGGCCCGCCTCTACCACGAACGCTGGGAGGTCGAGTCGGCCTTCCTCGCCCTGCGCCACACCCTGCTCACCGGACGCGTCCTGCGCTCCACCGATCGCTGCGGCCTGGAACAGGAACTGTGGGCCTGGCTCACTGTCCACCAGATCCTGCGCCGGGCGATGTGCGACGCGGCCGAAACTCGCCCCGGCACCGACCCCGATCGCCTCAGCTTCACGATCGCTCTCCAGACCGCCGCCGACCAGGTCATCAACGCCTCCAACATCACCGGCAGCGACGGGGGCATCGCGAAGGCCGTCCTGGCCGATCCGCTGCCGGCCCGCCGCTCCCGGATCAGTGCACGCAAGGTGAAGTGCCCGATGTCCCGCTACGGCACCACGCCGCATGAGACACGGCCGCTGACCAGCCGTTCCCTCACCCACCTGGGCATCACCGTGCTCGCTGCCGCCAAGCAACCCACCGCCCTGCCGCCGTCTCGTGCCAACACCGACCGACGCTCCCACGTCTTCCGACTCCTGGCGGCAGCCGATCCCGGCCAGGACTGGACTGCCCGGCAGATCGCCGACGCCCTCGAAATCGGCCACCTCCGCAGCCTCTCCGCACAGATGGGGCAATGGATCATGCAAAAGTTCCTGGTCAGATCAGGCCGAGGCCGCTACCGACTCCACCCCCAGTGGGCCAAGACGCCAGGAGACTCACTCGACTCGACAACCACCATCCCCGCTTAACTACGCGGCATTGACTTTAGCCCCGGGTGGTTGACCGCAGAGCGCACCGAGGTCGAGTACGCGATCGACGATGTGGAGCTGACTGGGTGTACGTGGGCCGGGTGTACGGCTGGGAACGGCACGGGGATCGACCTGCCGTTCCGACCGCTGACCACCGTGGACCCCATGCCGCGTACGCCTGACGTTGCTTTGAGGCAAGAGTGGCACTGCTGTGGCGGAGCAGTATCGTGGAGGAGTCTCTTCGGCGCGCCGTCTCTGCCGACCCCCGGTGCGAAAACCGGTGCGCCGGTGGCGGCCGACGCGCAGTTGTCTCGGGCCCGGTTGAGCACGTGCATTCCCTTGTTCGCCCCGTGGCAGGGCTTCCACAACGGCACTGCTGCGGTGCTCAAACAACCCTCACCAGGTGTTTCACAGGCGGACCCTGCGCGCCATAGCGCGGAAGTCGTGGTGACCGGCGACGTGCACAACTGCCAGAACGGCAGGAGGGCTCCACCATGGACATGAAACTCGAAGTCGTAGTGATCCCGGTATCCGATCTCGACCGGTCAAAGAGCTTCTACAAGTCGCTGGGTTGGCGGCTGGATGCCGACTTCGTCGCCGGTGACGGCTTCCGCGTGGTGCAACTGACACCTCTGGGTTCCCCCCTGCTCGGTGATCTTCGGCAACGGGGTCAGCTCGGCCGAGCCGGGATCTGCCGAGGGCCGCGGCTTCCAGGCCGGTGATGCCGCAGCTATCCGACGGCCAGCGAGATCTGGCTCCGGCTTCTGGAGACCCTCCGCTCGAAGCGGCGTACAAGCGAAGGAAGTTGAGAACAAACCGCGGCACAGCATGGGCCGTGGATCGCCCTCTGCGTCAACCGCAACAGGCTCGGACGAGGAGGAGAATATCCGATGGCGAAGCTGCTTTTCGTGATGACCGGAACCGCGTACTGGACGCTCAAGGACGGCACCAGGCACGCGACGGGATACTGGGCCGAGGAGTTCGCGGCCCCGTACAAGGCGCTCACCGAGGCCGGCCACCAGGTGGTGGTTGCCACACCCAACGGCGTTGTACCGACCGTGGACATGATGAGCCTGCGTCCCGACATGGCCGGCAGCGCTCAGGCCGCTCTCGATCTGGAGGCGATCATCCGGTCCGCAGAGGTGATGCGGCGGCCGATCCACTTGGCGGACGCCCGCCTGGAGGACTACGACGCCGTCTACTGCCCGGGCGGCCACGGCCCCATGGAAGACCTGTGCATCGATGCGGACGCCGGCCGGTTGCTGACCGCGGCCCTCGCCTCCGGCAAACCTCTTGCCATCGTCTGCCACGCACCGGCTGCGATGCTCGCGACCAGGATCCATGGCGTATCGCCCTTCGCCGGGTACCGGGTCACCGCTTTCACCAACGAAGAAGAGGACGCGGTCGGGCTGGGTCCGAAGGCCCGCTGGCTACTGGAGGACGAACTCATCGACCTGGGTGTCGACTTCACCAAGGGTGAGATGTGGCAGCCCTACACAGTGGTCGACCGGACTCTCTTCACTGGACAAAACCCTGCTTCGGCAGCCGTCTTGGCCGAAAGGCTGCTCAAAGTCCTCTGATGGGTTGTCGGCGAGAGGCCGAAACCTCCGTGTCCCGCTCCGCCCAGTATGCCTCGGCGGAGCAGGGCGCGTGTCAGGAAACGGTCGTGAGTTCGACCGGCTCGGACGGCGGTTGCCCTGTCACATGCGGGCAAGCATTTCATCGCGATCACGAGCAACAGCCGCGACATGTAACACGTGTGGCTGAAGGGGACCGCGCCGACCATCACCGTCACCGACGGCGGATACGGCGACGCACACACGGGATGCCCCGCCGGAGGCGGGCGGATTCAACAAATCGTCGTAACACGTACGCAGTTGCAGGGACGGAGTGCCGTAGCGGACCGCGTTGCCGACGAGCTCTGCGGGGCCCGCAGGCAGCGAGAGGGGCAGTACCCGATCTTGGGGCAGTGCCTTCGTGCGGGCGAGCAGCATCAGGTTCTCGCCGGCCCGGTTGCCGTCCGGGAGCGCGTGCGCGATGGCGTCGCACAAGTCCGGCAGGGGCCTTGTGCCGGCGCCGTTCAGGAGCGGGCGCAGTGGAACGGACGGCGCCAGGACCTCGTCCGCGAAGGCGGCCGTGCCCATCGCCAGAGTGCTTCCTTCGGGGAGGCTGACGGTGGTCGCGGGGAATGGGGCGTTGCCTGTTCCGGCGAGTGGGGCAGCTGGGGGACGGGCAGGTCGGCCGAGGCGCCGTCGGGGAACACCGCGACCGGCTCCGGGAGGCCGGCGCGGGCGATGGTGCAGGTGAGTTCGACCGGGTCGTAGATCGCGATGGCGCAGCCGGCGGCGAGCGGCTCACGGCTCAGGGGCTCCATGGGAGGCAGCGCTGCGCGCGCGGCCATGAGGCGGCCCGCGGTGTCGCTGAGGCGGGCCGGCAGTTCGTCGGGCTGCATGTCCAGGGCGGCGAGTGTGTGTGGACGGCCGTCCGCAGGAGTCCCATCGTGATGGCTGCGGCGATGCCTTGCCCTGCCACGTCACCGACGATCAGCGCGGTCCTGGCACCGGGCAGCGGGATCGCCCAGTACCGGAGTGTTGCTCAGCCCGTGGGCGGCGGTGCTCGTGCGGGCCACGCGCAGCTGATTGTCGAGGACGTGCAGTACGAGTGGGGAGCGGGCGAACATGGTCTTCAAGATCGCCACATCCTGACCCGACATGGTGTCCGCCGCCGACAGCACCTGCCACATCACGGAAGTACCTCGCAGCACCGGCTTGACCAGCACCGAGGCCGTCTCTGAGAACCGTTCCCGCTGCCGTTCGCCGTGAGCGGCGGCCTCACTCATGAGTGTGGTCACGGGACCGGCCGACGGCCTCCTCGGCGGACCACCCGAACAACTCCTCAGCCGGACGTTCCCACTCGACCACCCGGCCACTGTCATCGATGAGTACGAGCATGTCGCCGCTGGGCATTCGAAAGCATCTCCGCCGCCGTCCTTGCCCACCCCATGTCGACGACAGGCGCGCTCATCCGGCAGCTACACCGATTGGCTCAGCCCCCTTCCCACCAGAGCTGTCCAGGGCTCTTCGTCACTGCTGGTCCCCGGCGTCGTACGGTCGTGGTGGGGACCAGCAGCCGTGCCGGCTGGGCGGAGGCGAGGAACTCGCCTGGGTGGACATCGAGTTCGAGCCGTGCCACACGGTGCGGTCGCGCCCGAGTGGACGTGCGCATCCATCACGCGAACTCTCCAGCTGCGGTGAGGAGTTCACGGGTGTACGAGTGGCGTCCCTCGGGCGTTGCCAGCTCCTTCGCCTGCAGGGTCTCCACGATCGCTCCGTCCTTCAGCACGGCGACCCGGTGCGCGACCGAGGCCACCACGTCCATGTCGTGGCAGATGAACAGGTAGCCGAGCCCCAGCTTCTGTTGCAGCGACTCCAGCAGGTCCAGCACACCGGCCTGTACAGTCGGGTCGAGCCCGGACACCGGCTCGTCGAGGATCAGCACCTCGGGGTCGGAGGCGAGGGCCCGGGCGATGCCGACTCGCTGGCACTGGCCACCGGACAGTTCGTGGGGCCGGCGGGTACCGAGCTCGGGATCGAGGCCGACCTGCCGTAGCAGTGCGGCGACCCGGCCCGGACCGCTCACGTCGTCCCAACGCCCTTGTACGTGCAGGGGTTCGGCGAGCGCGTCGCGGATACGCTTGCGCGGGCTGAGCGAGCCGTACGGGTCCTGGAACACGGGCTGGATGCGCGGCCGCAGCGCCCGCATCTCCGCGTCACCGAGAGCGAGCAGGTCCCGTCCGGCGAAGCGGACCGATCCCGAGGCGGCGGGGCGCAGCCGCAGCACGGCCTCGGCGACGGAGGACTTGCCGGATCCGGAGGCGCCGATCAGCGCGAGGGTCTCGCCGCGTGCCACGTCGAAGGAGACCTTGTCGACCGCCGTCACGGCTGCCTCTCCTCGGCGCCTTCCCGGGTAGCGGACCGTCAAGTCACGTACGGTCAGCAAGAGGTCAGGGTCTTTGTCCGGCGTCGGCCGCTGTCGGCGTCGGGTCGCGTCGACGAGCCTGCGGGTGTGCTCCGCCCGCGGCTCGGTCAGGACGCGGTGCACCGGCCCGGTCTCCTGCACCGTCCCGCCGTGCAGCACCGTCACCCGGTGCGCCCAGCGGCTCACGAGCGACAGGTCGTGCGTGATCAGCAGCAGCGCCGCCCCCGACGTGGCCCGCTGCTCGGCGAGCAGGCCGAGGATCTGCTCCCGGACGAGCGGGTCGAGCGCGGTGGTGGGCTCATCGGCGACGAGAAGCCGGGGCCGGTACAGGGTGGCCAGGGCGATGACGGCGCGTTGTCGCATGCCGCCGGAGAACTCGTGCGGATACGCCCGGGCCCGACGCGCGGCGTCCGCAATGCCGACACGGTCGAGGGCCGCGACGGCGGCGGCCCACGCCCCCTTCTTGCTGAGCCCGCCCAGCGAGCGAAGTGATGCGGTCAGTTGATCGCCCACGGGGTGCATGGGGGAGAGTACCGACAGTGAGTCCTGTGGTACGAACCCGACCTCGTGCCCCCACAACTCCTGCTGTCCGCCGGGCTCGATGTCCCGCCCGGCGAACCGTACGCTGCCCGTCACCTGGGCCGCATGAGGCAGCATTCCGAGCGCGGCCCGCGCCGTCAGGGTCTTGCCGGCTCCGGACTCCCCGACGAGAGCGTGCGCCTCACCGGAGCGGACCTCGAGGCTCACATCGCGTACGGGGGTGCCCGCACCGCTCGGCAGTGTGATCGTCAAGTCCGTTATGGAGAGCAGAGGTTCAGCGGAGCCGGGCAACACAGGTTGATCCTTCCTTGGGACGGGTCATATGCGCGGTGTCCCGGCTCCGGGTCCGTGTGCTGCTCCATGACAGCGACGACCCGGACACCGCCAGTCCCGCCAACGCGGCCAGTGCCAGGGCTGGTGTGAGCGCCGCCCACGGGGCCCGCTCAAGGTAGGAGCGGGACTCGTCGAGCAGCAGCCCCCACTCCGGCGTGGGCGCCTGTGCGCCGAGCCCGAGGAAGCCCAGTGAGGCGAGCGCGAGCGCGGTGCCGGGAAGGCGCAGGACCGCGTGCCGGGCCACAGGGCCGGCGACGGCCGGCAGGATGTGCCGGGTCAGGATCCGCCCGCGAGTCGAACCGAGCGCCCGCTGTGCGACCAGGAACCGGGACGCCCGCACTTCGCCGACCAGCGTCGCGGCGTGCGCGGCCAGCGGCGGCCAGGAGGTGAGGAGGACCGCCAGGGCGGCGCCCGCGGCGCCGGGTCCGGTGACGCCTGCGACGACGAGCCCGGCGATCACGGGTGGCAGCGCGTTGGCGACATCCGCGAGGCCGGCCGAGAGGACCGGCAGGAACCCGAGTGTGAGCCCGACGAGCGCGCTCACTGCCGTGACGGCGGCGGCCGTGCCGATGGTGGACGCGGCGCCGTGCCCGAGCCGGGCGAGCACGTCCCGGCCGAGACCGTCAGTGCCCAGCGGATGGGTGGGCGACGGCGGAGTGAGCCGAGCCGCCGTGTGCACGGTGTACGGATCGCGCAGCAGTCCCGCGACGACCAGGGTGAGAAGAGCCACGCCGAGCCCGGCGGGCACGGCGACGCGCCACCATGCGCTGGTCGACGGCAGCGGTGCCGGCAGGGAGAGTTGTGCGTCCCGCAGGCCGGGCCCGAGCAGTCGGCGGCGAGCCAGGTGAGCCAGGGCTCCGGCTGCGAGCCCCAGCGCGAGCAGCGTGAGGACACACGCCTGCAGCAGCGGCACATCCTGTGACTTGGCTGCTCCCAGGGCGGTACGTCCGATCCCGGGGATGGCCAACACGGTCTCGACGGCGACCGCACCTCCAGCCAACCCGACTGCCACCAACCCGAGTTGAGGTAGCACGGCCGGCACCGCACGCCGCAGCCCGGCAAGTGCGATCCGCCATGAGTGGACCCCCGAGGCCCGCCACAGCTCGGCCCAGCGCTCCCCGTACGCGCTGGGCAGCGCGTCCGCGAC
The DNA here is from genome assembly GCF_053644375.1 of Streptomyces sp. NPDC055400. Lineage (NCBI taxonomy): Bacteria > Bacillati > Actinomycetota > Actinomycetes > Kitasatosporales > Streptomycetaceae > Streptomyces > Streptomyces sp. NPDC055400. The sequence continues at coordinate 109,559 of NZ_JBSHLM010000023.1, forward strand.
GAGCCGTCCAAGGAGTCCGCCCGCCGGTACGCCCATGGCGAGCGCGGGCAGCACCATGTCCACGGGCCCGCTCCAGCCGGACGTCGGCAGCCACCCGAGCCAGACCCCGAGCAGCAGCAACCCCACGGTGGCGAGCAGGAATTCGGGCACGGATGCGAGCATCGCCGCCCAAGCCCCCGAATTCGTCCGTCCGGTCAGCGTCCCGCGGGCCCCGCGCACCACGGTCCGCGCGCACAGTGCGGCGGCGAGCGCCAGCGCCACGACCAGCGAAACGGCCATCAGAGCCAGTGACACGGTGAGTGCCGACAGCACGCCCGGCGCGACGTCCGTGCCCGACACCCAGGACCTGCCGAGGTCGCCGTGCGCCAACCTTCCCAGCCAGTGTCCGAATTGATCCAGCGGACCGTTCCCGAGTCCGAGGTCGTCCCGGATCGCGGCGAGTGCCTCGGGTGTTGCCTCCTGCTCGGCGGAGCGTGCCCGCAGCAAGCTCAGTGCCGGATCCTTCCCGGACAGCCAGGGCAACAACCCGACGCAGGCGACCACGAGGACCAGGCCGGCAATCCGGCTGAGTAGCGCCACGCCCAGGGCTGCGCGCCCCCGCACACGTATCATCGATGCCCTCACTTCACGTACGTGTCGAGGCCGATGAGCTCGCGCTCCCGCGGGTCCTTGACCGAGCCGACGACGTTCGCCGCGTCTCCTTGGATCACTCGCTCGTGCAGCATGGGAATCGCGGCGTCGGTCTTCAGTACGGCTGCCTCGGCGGCGATGATCTCGCGGCGTCGCTTGTCACCGGCCGGAGTGTCACCGGCCGTGTCCAGGGCGGTGTCCACCCCCGCATCGGCGAGCTGCGCGATGTTGAAGGAGCCGTCGGAGGCGAAGTCGCTGTACAGGTAAGCGGCCGGGTCGCCGGAGTCGAGAATCGTGGCGCGCGACAGGATGAAGGCGTCGAACTTCCCTTCCAGGGCGTCTGCCTCGATGTTGGCGTACTCGCGGATCTCCAGCTTCACCTTGAAGCCCGTCTTCTGCAGCTGCTGCTGCAACACGGCGGCGACTTCCGGGAGTTCGGCCCGGTCGGTGAAGGTGCCGATGGTGATCTCGGCGCCGGCCGGGCCTGCCGCCGTGGCCTGCCCGCTCACTTCGCTCCGCAATGTGCCGGTCCAGGGCAGGGCGGGCCCGAGCAGTCCCTTCGCGACGTCGGCGCGCCCCTCGTACACGCCCTCCACGATCGAGCGGGTGTCGATGGCCTCCCGGGCGGCAGCCCGGAGCCCGGCGGCGCGGAACGGTCCCGACTCCGTATTGAGATAGAGGGTGTTGGTGCGTGGCATCGGCACCTCGGTGATCTGGTTCTTGTTGAGGAGCGAAGCCTGTGCGACGGGAATCGCCTCGACGATGTCGGCCTCGCCGCTGCGCAGCGCGGCCGCGCGCGCGGTGCCGTCGGGGACGTACTTCACGTCGATCCCGGCGGCCTTCGCCCTTCCGCCCCAGTAGTCGTCGTACCGGTCGAGCGTGGCGAAGCTCGTGCCGCCTGATTTGGTCAGCACGAACGGCCCGGTCCCGGCGCCCACGGGGTTCACGGCCTTCTTCCCGTACGCCTTCGCGGCCAGGATCGACAGCTGCGGTGAGGACAGTCGCTGGGGGAGGAGCGGGTCCACGTCGGCCGTGGTGATGCGCACGGTGTCCGTGCCCCGGGCCGCGACTCTCATCGCGACGCCGTCGAGGATCCGCGGTTTGGGCGAGGCGGAGGCGGCGCGCTGCAGGGACCGTACGACGTCCGTCGCGGTGAGTTTCGTGCCGTCGTGGAAGGTGACGCCCTCGCGCAGATCGAAGGTCCACGTGCGGCCGTCCTGGCGCCACTTGGTGGCCAGCATCGGCTCCGCGTCACCGTTGGTGTCGAGCCGTACGAGGGTCTCGGCGGTCGACCAGCGGGAGAGCTTGAACGCGTCGTCGCTCAACGGTGAGAGGCCGGAGCGTGGTGGCTGCATCATCGCGACGCGGATCCGCGAGTCAGCGCCGCCCGCACCCACGGATCCCGCGGAGGAGGCGAAACAGCCGGTGAGCAGTGGCGCAGCAATGACGGTGGAGGCGAGCAGGCCGCGCCGGGAGGCGGCGCGGCGGACGGTACGGGCAGGCGTGAGCACGGCACATCCAAGCAATGGTGGAGTAATGGAAAGGCAAAGTTGCGAGATAGGGAACTTAGCAGATGATAATCATGTTCACAAAGCTCGACAGAGCCGCACCGTCGGCGGCGAGCCGCTCGAGGAGGCCGCCCAGGAGTTCTTGTGTGGGGACGTCGACGCCGGTGAACGGTTCGTCCGGGAGGGGCAGTCGGGGGCGGGTCGCGTTCCGTGAAGCCGGACCCCGGCAGCAGGTACACGTCGGTCTGTGCGGGGTGCCCTCGGCGAGCGTGCGGGTCTCGTCCAGCGTGAACGCGTCGCCCTGGCCGAGGCGCTCCGTCACCACGGCCGACTTCACCAGCACCCCGTTCCGCCTGGGCGTTGGTCCGTCGCCTCAGGCGCTATGCGGCCCGAGAGGTCTTCCACCTGGTCGAACAGCCACAGTCAGGACCCCGCTCATACGGGCTGTGACATGTGATGGTCACTGCGGCCCCCCGCCGGCCGGTGCTGGCAGAGGGCCTCAGCGTTCGCGGAAGGGGCCCGTTGGGCCGACGGAGCCGGGACGGTACGGGACGTGGTGGACGGCGCCCCGGTGTGCCGTGTCCGCCCAGCATTTGAGAGCGCCGCTTGCGCAAGCCAGGTCGTAAGGTGAGCCGGGCCGCGCTGATGGAGTCCTTCTGGGGCCCGGCGACACGACGCGACTCCATACCAGTCGGGGCACGTCAGAGTCTCCACCGATCCCGGAGCGCCTCACATCGTAGGTATCACCGAAACTTGACCTACGTATAGGGGCAGGCGCGTTCGGGTCTACGCCGGCACTGGCTGCTCGCCCGATCCGCGGACGATCAACCGGGTGGGAACGGTGATGGTGCGGGCACGGGAGCGGTCGCCGTCCAGCCGGGCCAGGGCCGTCGCCGCTGCTGCTCTGCCGATTTCCTCGGGGTCCTGGGCGACGACGGTCAGGGCTGGTTCGAGCACATCGGCCAGGGATACGTCGTCGAAGGCGACGACGGCTACGTGCTTCTGTTTGCGGCGGGCGAGTTCGGCGACGATTCCCAGCGCCATGATGTTGTTGCCGGCGAACAGGGCCGTGGGGGGATCGGCCAGGTCGAGCAGTTGACCGGCCGCTGCCTCGGCCCCCTTCTGGTCGTGGGCGTTGGCGACGAGTGAGCGGTCGTGGTCGATATCGGCTTCCTGGAGGGCCGAGCGATAGCCGGCCAGACGCTCACGGCGCGTGTAGAGCTTGGTGGGAAGGTCGCCGACGAAGCCGATGCGCCGGTGGCCGTGGGCGATGAGGTGGGCGACGCCGTCGTGAGCGCCCGCGCGGTTGGAGCTGACGACGCTGTCCGTGGCCAGGCCCGATCCCGGACGGTCTATGAACACGATCGGCAGCCCGGTGGCACGGTGGGTCTTGAGATGGGCGTGGTCGGCGCCGACGGACGGCACGACCATGAGGATGCTGACGCGGCGGGCGAGGAACTTGTCCGTGAGCGCGCTCTCGCGGTCGGGGTCGTCGGCGGAGGAGCCCATGAGAAGCGTCAGGCCGCGGTCTCGGACGGTGTCCTCGATGCTCCTGGCGACGGTCCCGAAGAAGGGGTTGGCGAGGTCGGGGATGACCAGTCCGATCGTGGTGTCGGGACCGCCGACGCGGATGTTGCGGGCCATCAGGTTCGGTTGGAAGCCGAGTTTGGTGACGGCGGCGAGCACCTGTTCCCTGGTCTGCGCCGAGGCGGGGCCGTCCTCGTTGAGGACACGGGAGACGGTTTTGGCGCTGACGCCCACTTCACGGGCGACGTCTGCCAGGGTCGGGCGGCGGTTCGCTGCCATGGAGGAGATGGCCCCCTTGCTCGTCGGTTCCGGCCGCGAGCGCGGCCGGAACCTGTGAGTGTTTTGGTTTGTGTGGTCAGTTGGCGCGGACTCCTGCGGCCTTCGCAGCCTCGGAATCCGCTACGACAGTATCCCCGGCGGCGTCGAGTGTGAGCGCGCCGGTCATGATGGCGACGACCTCGGCCATGGTGTAGTCGGCCGGATTGATCACAGCGGCGCGGCGGCCCAGCCTGTGGACGTGGATCCGGTCGGCGATCTCGAAGACGTGCGGCATGTTGTGGCTGATCAGGACGACGGGCATGCCCTTGTCACGGACCCGGCGGATCAGGTCGAGGACCTGACCGGACTCCTTGACTCCGAGGGCGGCGGTGGGTTCGTCCATGACGACGACGGAGCGCGCCCAGGCGACGGAACGCGCGACCGCGACGGCCTGGCGCTGCCCGCCCGAGAGGGTCTCGACCGCCTGCGTGAGCGAGCGCAGACCGATCTTGAGGTCGGCCATGTGCTCGGCGGCCTCGTAGCGCATGCGCTTCTTGTCCAGCATGCGCAAGACACTGCCGAGGACGCCGGGGCGGCGCAGTTCACGGCCGAGGAACATGTTCGAGGCGATGTCCATGGAGGCGGCCACGGCGAGGTCCTGATAGACCGTCTCGATGCCGTGGGCGCGAGCGCTCTGGGGACCGGAGAACTGGATCGGCTCGCCGTTGAGACGTATCTCGCCCTCGTCGGGGGCCACCGCACCGGTGAGGGCCTTGATCAGGCTGGTCTTGCCGGCTCCGTTGTCGCCGATGACCGCGAGGACCTCGCCGGGCAGCAGGTCGAAGTCGGCGCCGTCGATGGCGGTGACGTGGCCGTAGCGCTTGACCAGACCGCGGGCCTGCAAGACGGGGGTGGGGGTGCTGGTGGCGGTCATCGGGCCCTCTTCCGGGAGATCTGGTCGACGGTCACTGCGAGGATCACCAGGACTCCGGTGATCAGCGTCTGGTAGATGGAGGCGACGCCCATCAGCTGGAGCCCGTTGCGGAAGACGCCGACGATGAGGACGCCGATGAACGTGCCCAGGACCGATCCCCGTCCGCCGAAGAGGCTGGTGCCGCCGAGGACCACGGCGGTGATGCTGTCGAGGTTGTCCGTCTGGCCGGCCTGCGGGTCGCCGACTCCGGTGCGGGAGACGAGCAGCAGGGCGGCGATGCCGTAGATGAGGCCCGCGACGGCGTAGATACCGATGGTCAGGCGGGAGGTGCGGATGCCGTTCAGGCGCGCCGCTTCCTGGCTGTTGCCGAGCGCGTAGACGTGCCGGCCCCAACCGGTGCTGCTCAGCGTGTAGGCGAGGAGCAGGAACAGGGCGACGGTGACCAGGGAGCCGTAGGTGATGTCGGTGTGCCCGAGCGGGAACGTCCGCCCGAGGGCCGTCAGCGGCCCGGGCAGGTTGGTGATCGTCTGTTCCTCGGAGTATATGTGCGTCAGCGCGAACGCCACATTGAGCATGCCCAGGGTGACGATGAAGGGCGGCAGCGGGATCTTCTGCACCAACAGCCCGTTGAGCAGCCCGAATCCTGCGCAGACGGCCAGGCCGAGTGCGACGGCGACGAGCGGGGGCAGCGCACCTTCGGCAGCCATCTTGGCTATCACGATGCTGCCGAACGCCATCACCGCACCGCACGACAGGTCGATGCCCGCCGTGAGGATGATCAGGGTCTGGCCGATGGCGAGGGTGCCCACGACCATGACCTGCTGCACGATCAGCGAGAAGTTGCCGCCCGTGAGGAACTGGTCGGTCGATACGGAGAAGAAGGCGCAGGCGAGGAGGAGGGCGACCAGAGGGCCGGTGGTCGGCGCTGTGAGCAGTCTGCGGACCGTGGTCGGCGCCTTGAGCTCGGCGTACGGCGTGGTGGTGGCTGTCATGCGAAGTCCTTGTCGGAAGACAGAAGTTGTTCGTGTCCGTCCGTGCCGGCGGACGAGGAAGGGACGACGGGCAGGTGATCCGGCCTGGTCGCCGGGCAGGCTCTAGCCCCAGCAGTTCTTCAGGCCGAACCCGGTGTCCTTGGACGTGGCGCCGGCCTGCGGCTTGTCGGTGATCAGGTTGACGCCGGTGTCGGTGTAACCGGACGCCTTCTTGCCGTTCTTGGCGTACTTGATGACGGCATCGACACCTTCGGCGGCCATCTTCAGCGGGTACTGCTGAGAGGTGGCGGCGATCTTGCCGTCCTTGACCGCCCGGGTCCCGGTGCAGCCGCCGTCGACGGAGACGATCAGAACTTCCTTCTCCCGGCCCTTGGCCTTGAGCGCGGTGTAAGCGCCCAGGGCGGCGGGTTCGTTGATGGTGTAGACGAGGTTGATGCCGGGGTTCTTCTGGAGGCAGTTCTCCATGGCGGTCTGGCCCTTGGCCTGGTCGCCACCGGTGTCCTGGGAGCAGACGATCGATTTGTCCTTGGCGTCGATGCCGAAGCCCTTGAGGAAACCGTTGTGCCGCTGGACGCCGACCGAGACCCCGGGGGCGAGGTCGAGAGTGGCTATCTTCGCAGTCTTGCCCTTCATGGCGGTCTTGGAGTATTTGCCGATGAGTTCGCCGGCGCGGAGGTTGTCGGTGGCGAAGAGGGCGTCGGCGGCGCTCTGTGGATCGGTCGGGGTGTCCAGGGCGATGACCAGGACGCCCTTGGCGCGGGCCTTCTCGATCGCCGGGACGATGGCCTTGGAGTCGCTCGGGGTCAGCAGGATGCCCTTCACGCCGGAGGCGACCATGTTCTCGATGGCCGTGACCTGCCCGGCGTTGTCGCCGTCGAACTTGCCTGCAGCAGTGAGCAGTTGAGCGCCGTGCTCCTTCGCGGCCTTCTCCGCCCCTTCCTTCATCTTCACGAAGAACGGGTTGGTGTCGGTCTTGGTGATCAGGCCGACCTTGACGTCGCCCGATCCGCCGCCGGCGGCGGAACTCGATCCGGAGCCGGATCCGCAGGCCGTCAGGGTGAGGGCGGCAACTGCGATGACGGCGACGGCTCCTGGAACGGAGCGGGGTATACGCGTGTTTCGAGACATGGCGACTCCTGTGGGTGGCGAACGGCACGGGCCGGGTTCACGGGTGCGGCTGCTCGGCGGTGTCATCGTTGACTTATGTCATCGTTGACACTGCCTGGCGAGGATGATGGACTCCCGATCCCGGCAACGTCAATGCCTTCCGCCCGTCACAAATCGGCAACGGTCATCGAGCGTCGACCCGCCGCTGATGACCGCCGATTCTGCGGAGCCGAATGGCAGTTGTGCCGTGAAGTGCCCTCCGTGTCCGTACGTTCCGAGAGAAGAGCAGCCCATGACCCCACGTCAGATCACCGTCCTGGGAGAGTGCGTCGCCGACGCCTTCACCGAGCCGGGGCATGCCTCGAACGAACTCGTGTTGCGCGTGCAGCCGGGAGGCGGACCGGCGAACACGGCGGTGGCGCTGGCCCGGCTCGGTACCTCGGCCCGGCTCCTGGCCCGTCTGTCCGGGGACGTCTTCGGCCGACTGTTCCGCGGCCACTTGGAGGCGTCCGGTGTTGATCTGACGTACACCGTCGAGGCCGACGAGCCCAGCACGCTGGCAATAGCAGAACTGGATGCCCAGGGGCAGGCCGCGTTCTCTTTCCATGCGCAGAGCACGGCCGACTGGCATTGGACGGCCGAGGAGTTGGCGCGGGTGGACATGTCCGGGGCCGCCTGCGTGCACACCGGTTCCCTGGCTCTGGTGCGGCAGCCCGGGGCGGCGGCGGTGGAGGAATTCCTGGCGGCGGCAGCCCCTGACGCGACGATCAGCATCGACCCCAACGTCCGGCCGTTGCTGGTGCGGCCCGAGGTCTACCGCGCCCGGTTGGCGCACTGGTGCGACCTCGCCGACGTGCTGCGTCTGAGCGAGGACGACCTGGGGCTCCTGCTCCCCGACGCCTCGCCCGAGAAGGCGTGCGACATCTGGCACGCGGCGGGCGCGCGGCTCGTGGTGATCACGCGAGGTGCCGCCGGCGTCCTGGCCTCGCTCGACGGTGAACGTTTTCGGGTGCCCGCCGTGCCGGCGGTCGTCGCCGACACGGTCGGCGCGGGGGACTCCTTCACCGCCGGGTTGCTGCACCATCTCGGCGTCGGCGGATTCCTGGGCGGCCGGTTGTCGAAGATCCGTCTCGACGACGTGGCGGACGCCTGTCGGTTCGCCTCCCGTGTCGCGGCTCTGACCTGCTCGGTTCCCGGCCCCAACCCGCCGTGGCGCAGGGAGTTGGAGCAGCTCGCCGCGAGCGAGCGCGTCTGACGGGCGGATTGTCGCCCAGCGGCGCGTTGCGCCCGAACCGTTGACGCGGCGACCGGACTGCGCTCATCATCGGCTCGCCACGATGTCATCGATGACACAAGTCATCGATGACATATCCTCCTACCCGTGCCGTGGACGTTGGTGCGGGCGAGGAGCCCCTTCCGATCAGTCCGCGCCGGTCAGCAGGCCCGCTGCGCGGACCGGCCGCAGCGCAGGAGACGCCATGAGCCCTGTACGTGTAGTCCGGCATGCCCACAGACGGCTGATCGCGGCGACGGTGACCGTCTGCGCCCTCTCCGCCGCCCCGCTGACTCCCCACGCCGCAGCATCCGACGCGCCCCCGTACTCCGAGACATACCGGCCCCAGTTCCACTTCACCCCGCAGAGGAACTGGATGAACGACCCCAACGGCCTCGTGTACTACAGGGGTGAGTACCACCTCTTCTACCAGTACAACCCCAACGGCAACTCCTGGGGTGACATGTCCTGGGGTCACGCCGTCAGCACGGACCTCGTGCACTGGAAGCAGCTGCCGCTCGCGCTGTCGCACGACGACAACGAGATGGTGTTCTCCGGCAGTGCGGTCGTCGACCGCGACAACACCACCGGGTTCGGCACGAAGCGGAACCCGCCCATGGTGGCGATCTACACCAGCCTCGACAAGGCCACCGGCATACAGGCGCAGTCGCTCGCCTACAGCACCGACCGAGGCCGCACCTGGACCAAGTACCGGGGCAATCCCGTCCTGGACATCGGCTCCAAGGAGTTCCGCGACCCGAAGGTTCAGTGGTACGCGCCGACGAAGAGCTGGCTGATGACGGTCTCGCTCTCCACCGAGCACAAGGTGCGCTTCTACTCGTCCAAGAACCTCAAGGACTGGAAGGAGCTCAGTGAGTTCGGGCCGGCCGGCGCGACGGGCGGGGTGTGGGAGTGCCCCGACCTGTTCCCCCTCCCGGTCGACGGGGACAAGAAGAGAACCAAGTGGGTGCTGGTCGTCAACCTCAACCCCGGTGGCATCGCCGGGGGTTCGGGCGCCCAGTACTTCGTGGGCAACTTCGACGGCGAGAAGTTCACGGCCGAGGACACGGGTTCGTACACCCCACCGCCCGGCACCGTGCGGCAGGACTTCGAAGGCGCCGGCTTCGGTACGTGGACGAACAGCGGCACCGCGTTCGGCGGCGGCCCCGCGGCAGGTGCCGTGGACGGACAGAGCGCGGTCACCGGTTTCGACGGCTCGGGCCTCGCCAACAGTTTCCACGGCGGTGACCGCACCACCGGCATCCTCACCTCACCCCAATTCGCCGTCGACAGCGCCTACTTGAATTTCAAGGTCGGCGGCGGACGGCACCCGCACCGGGACGGAACGGTTCTGGAGCAGGGGGATCCGCCCGCAGGGACGGCCCTCGCCGACTTCGAGGGCGGCAGCTACGGCGACTGGACGACGACCGGCGACGCGTTCGGCCCGGCACCGGCCACCGGCACACTCCCCGACCAGCAGGAGGTCTCCGGGTTCCTGGGCAGCGGTCTGGTCAACACCTTCCGGGACGGCGACTCCACCACCGGCACGCTCACCTCGCCGGAGTTCACCCTCGACAAGGACTACGTCAACTTCCTTGTCGGCGGCGGCAATCACCCGGCCGGTTCCGAGAACCCCACTGCCGTAGAACTCCTCGTGGACGGGCAGGTGGTGCGCAGCACGACCGGCAAGGACACCGAGGCGCTCAACTGGGCTTCCTGGGACGTCAAGGACCTCGCGGGCAAGAAGGCGCAGATCAGAATCGTCGACGACAACACCGGCGGCTGGGGCCACCTCAACGTGGACCACATCGTGCTGTCCGACGCCAAGGCCCAGCCCGTCTCCCAGGAGACAGCCGTCAACCTGATCGTCGACGGCAAGGTGGTCCGCACCGCCACCGGCTCCGACACCGAGACCCTCGACTGGGCCTCCTTCGACATGCGCCCATACGCAGGCAAGAAGGCGCAGATCCAGATCGTCGACATGAACACCGCCGGCATGGGCCACATCCTGGCCGATCAGTTCACCGCCGCCGACGCGCCCGCAGAGTCCGTGGTGCAGCGCGCCGATTGGGCCGACTACGGCAAGGACTACTACGCGGCCGTGTCATGGGAGAACGTGCCGGGCGACAAGCGCTACATGATCGGCTGGATGAACAACTGGGAGTACGGCGGCGCCATCCCCACCTCTCCCTGGCGGAGCGCGCAGAGCATCCCCCGGCAGATGACCCTGCGCACCGTCGACGGCCGGATCCGGCTGTCCAGCGAGCCGGTCGACAGCCTCTCGTCTCTGCGGCAGAAGACCGCGGTGACGGCGACCGGTGTCACAGTCGTGAACACCTCACAGCCCCTGGGCGGCCCGGCGGCCACGGGGAAGGCACTCGACATCGAGGCGACGTTCTCCCTCAAGGACGCCGACCGCTTCGGCCTGAAGGTGCGTACCGGTGCCGGAGGCGAGGAGACCGTCATCGGCTACGACACCACCACACAGGAGCTGTACGTCGACCGCACCCACTCCGGTGCCGTGGACTTCAGCGACGCCTTCCCCGGCGTACAGCGCGCACCGCTGAAGGCGAAGAACGGCAAGGTGAAGCTGCGGGTCCTCGTCGACTGGTCGTCCGTCGAGGTCTTCGGCGGCAGCGGCGAGGCAGCCATCACCGACCAGACCTTCCCTGACCCGGCCAGCCAGGGGGTACAGGTCTTCGCCGAGAACGGCTCGGCGACCCTGGACCAGGCCCGTGTCTGGCACCTGAACCCCTACCGCGACTGACCCCGACCTTGCAGGAATCGACCCCACAGGACACGACACCATGAACAAGACTCTGCTCGCCGAATTCACCGCACGTGAGGGCGCGGAGGCCGACGTCGCCCGCCTGATCCTGGAGTACGCCAAAGAGGTACGCGAGGAAGACGGCAACCTCGCCTTCGAGGTCTACACCAAAGCGTCCCGGCCACGCGCCTACTGGATCTTCGAGGTCTATCAGGACGAGGCGGCCTTCCAAGCGCACCTCAAGGCACCCTACGGCGGCCCGTTCAACATCGCACTCGCCCCGCTGATCGAGGAGGACGCCTCGGTGCTGACCTTCCTCAACCCGGTTACCTGACGTCGGAGGCATGGCGGGCGCGATGTCAACAGCGACGTCAGACCGCCATGCCCCCATCTTCCAGACCGTCAAGGACGTGACGTGCTGCCCTTGCCGAAGAGCTGCAGGCCGAGGGAGTCCGTGCGGGACGGGTGGCGAGCAGGCGTGCAGGGCCGACGGGTTGCCGGTGCTCTTTGACGACGCGCATGCGCTCGGCACCACCCAGCAGGCCCTGATGGCACACGCGGTCATGAGCCTCAGGCGCACGCCGCAACTGCTCGCGATAGGCGTCAAGCAGGGGCCGGGCCGCTCCAGTCGACCCGGAACAGCGGTCGAGGGGACGGCCAGGATCACGATGTCGGCTTGTGGCACGAGCGTAGGCAGGTCGGCCATCGCACACGCTGGCGATCCAGCAGTTGGTCTCCTCAACCACCCGCACGTAAGGCGGCAAGGCCGGGTTGGGCACCATAAGCGAGGCGACGACTTCGCGTACATCACGGGTCAAGCCGACGGCCCGCCGACCCTGCCCGGATTCATGCTCGTCGACTGCACCCCTGCAAGGCTTTCGATGTCACCAGCGCTTCCCACAGTAGGGGTACCCACCTGAAAAGCGCGACGCGATCGAGTGGGTGCGGTCGTCGGCCGGACGGTGACCGAGGTGCACGGGAGCTCTGGATCAGCTCGGAGTCCCTGCGGGGCCGGGTGAAGACGGCTGGCTTGTACGGGTTGCCGCTGACCTGCACGATGTCATCTCAGGAAGGGAACTCCGCACCAAGTAGGGTGCCGGCGGCCCGGGTCCGCCTGTACGTGCGCGGTGCAATCCACAGTCCGACGGGTGCCATGGCTCCACCAGCCCGGGGTGGTTCGGTCCGGGCCGCGGCTCGCGACGAGAGATCTGGCGTCGATCAGGCGCGGGTGCAGGACCAGGGTTCATGGGCGACAAAGCGCGAGAGCCGCTCGTCTGTCCACCTCCTGCTTCCGCACCGTGAAGTCCCATCGGGGATCGGCCGCGATGTGGCGCGCTCCTGCGTTCAGTGCAGCCGCCGAGGTCAGCCCTTGCCGGGTTCCCGTCTCGAACCGTTCGACGAGCACTGAGAGCGCGATGGCACGTTCGCCGAGTGTGGTGTTGAGGTGTCCTGTGCTGCGCACCCAACCTATGCGCAGGACCTCACGCGCGTCGGATCGTTCCACCACGGAGAGGGAGGCGACTTCCTCCGACGCCGACGCGTCGGGGACGCCCAACGGCTTCAGGATGAACACGGGCCGTGTCACGGCGCCAGGGAACATCCACCATTTTGAATTCGCTGGTCACGGGGTTGGTGTGGGTGGTGGGGTCGTGTACTCGCGCTGTTCGGGGGGCGATTGTCTGGCCTCGAGATCGGCAGGGCACGCAGGAGCGTGGTGGCGTGAGCGACGTGCAGGCGGAGCTTGGTGAGGATGCGCCAGACACTTCAGGTGGGCCACCTCAAGATCGCCGTCGAGTACGGGCACGCCGCGCACCCGGACATGCGCTGCCCTGGATCCGCTGAGTGGGCGGACCGTCCCCACGCCGCAGTGGCAGATGTCGACCCTGCCCTCGGCCTGGTCACTTCCGGAGTCGACGCTCGCCGCGCTCAGCTCGGATCCCGTGGTCCTTCCGGATCACGCCGCCGAACCCGGCGTATGGCCAGGGTTGCTTGCCGCCCGTTGCTCAGGTCCAACACCGGAGTGGGGGCCTGGATCGGCGGCGGTGCGCGCGACGGTTCCGTGACCGTTGGGCGTGGTTCGGCGTCAGAGGGTTCGGGCCGCAGCGGCGTCGCGGAGGAGTCCGGCGAAGGTCAGGGCGGCTGGGGTGAGCGGGTGGTCGGTCATGCGAACCAGGAGGATGCGGCGGACTGGGGCCGGCGGTTGGAGGGGCAGGACGGTGACGCCGGGTCGGATGCCTTCCAGGGCCAGGGTGGGGGCGAGGGCGACGCCGATGCCGGCGGCGACCATGGCCTGGGCTTCCTGGTAGTCGTGCGCCTCGTAGGCGATGTGCGGCTCGAAGCCGACGGCACGGCAGCCGCGGACGAGGGCTTCGGCCACCGGGTGATGTTCGGCGCGGGTGATCCAGGGGTCGTCCGCGAAGTCGGCGAGTGAGGCGGCGGCACGGCCGGCGAGTGGATGGTGGTCTCCGACGAGAAGGGCCGGCGGGTCATCGAGGAGCGGCGTGACGACGATGTCCTCGCGGTCGATGCGGCTCCAGTCGTAGTCCCACATCAGCGACATCTCGATCTCCCGGTTCTCCAGCATCGTCCAGAGCCCGGCGATACGGGCGCTGCGGACGGTCAGCCGTACGTCGGGGTGGGCGTCCCGGAACGCGATCACGGCCTGCGGGAGGAGCGAGGCGCCGACGGTGGGGAAGGTGCCGATACGCAGCGTGCCCGCGCGCAGGCCCGCGAAGTCGGCGAGTTCGTTCTCCGCGGCCCGCAGTTCGCGTTCGATCCGTTCCCCCCGTTCGGCCAGCGCCCGTCCGGCGTCGGTGACCGTGACACCCCGGGCGTGGCGCTCGAGGAGGGGCTGTCCTGCCTCCGCTTCCAGGCGGCTGATCTGCTGCGACACCGCTGACGGCGTGTAGTTGAGGGCGCGGGCGGTCGCTGTCACCGAGCCGCGCCGGGCGACCTCGGTGAACAGCAGGATGCGCCGGACGTCCAGCATGCCGCTACCTCCAGCGTTCACTTCAACTTAATAGCTATGCAGATTTCCGAGATTGTACTTCACGCTGCCGTAACCCACCGTGGAGGACACCACGCACGGCGAGACCGTCGGTGGGCATCCCCTTCCATGTCTGTGAGGAGTCAGTTGTGCTGCGTCTGCAGGGCGAGATGATCCGTGGAGGTACCAGCAAGTGCTGGATCTTCGACCACCGCGACGTGGTCGCCACGGGCGTGGAGGTCGATGCCCTGCTGCTCGCCGCCTTCAACGCCGCCGACCCCCGTCAGATCGACGGCGTGGGCGGAGCTTCTTCCACCACCTCCAAGGCCGCCGTCGTACAGGCGTCGGCCGAACACGGCGTGGATGTCGAGTACGCCTTCGCACAGGTAGGAATCGGCGACGAGCGCGTGGAGTGGGCCAGCAACTGCGGCAACTGCGCCACCGCCGTGGCCCTGTACGCCGTCCACCACAAGCTCGTGCCGATCACATCGGACACCACCACCGTCCGCATGCTCAACGCCAACACCGGGGCCCGCCTCACCGGCACGATCCCCACGCCTGCGGGCGAGGCTCCGGAAGAGGGCACGGCCGTGGTGCCCGGTACCTCAGCGCCGGGTGTGCCGGTCCTGCTCGGGTTCGAGGACCCGGCGGGCTCGACGACCGGCCGCGCACTGCCGACCGGCCGGGCACTGGACGAACTGACCGGTCCGGACGGCCTTGTCGAGGCGTCCCTGGTGGACGCCGGCGCTCCGGCCGCGCTCTTCGAGGCCAAGGCGTTCGGCCTCGACGGCACGGAATCCCTCACCGAGTTCGCCACCGCAGTGCCCGCGCTGACACTGCTGCGCCGCCAGGCAGCGCTGGCCATGGGCCTCGCCCAAGAGGACGGTCCGGTCAGCCACGCGGTGCCGAAGGCGGGCATCGTCGCCCGGCCTGCCTCTTATCGCACCACACAGGGCATACTCATCAGCCAGGACGAGTACGACCTGGCCGTGCGCATGGTCTCCATGCACGCCCCGCACCCGGCGATCGGCCTGACCTCCGCCGTGGCCCTCACCGCGGCCGCGGCCACCCCCGGCACCCTCGCCCACCGCGTCGCCCGGCAGACCGCCGACGGCACGCTGCGCCTGGGCACCCCCGCCGGCGTGATCACCACCCAAGCCGTCCCCGCACCGGACGGCGCGTCCCCCACGGTGCTGCTGCACCGCGCCGCCCGGCGTATCGCCCGAGCCGAACTCCTCGTTCCCGTCCTGGAAGGACGCCCCGCATGAGCCGCAACGAAGCTGCCCCGGGTACCGTCACCGCACCACCGGGCCGCATCCGCCGGATGCTGTCCCACCTCTACATCCAGTGCCTGATCGCCGTCCTCCTCGGCGCCGCCGTGGGCGGGCTGTGGCCGTCCGTCGGCGCCGACCTCAAGCCGCTCGGCGACGGTTTCATCGCGCTGGTGAAGATGCTCATCGCGCCGATCATCTTCTGCACCGTCGTCCACGGCATCGCCTCCATGGGCAACGCCCGCGCGGTCGGCCGCGTGAGCCTGAAGGCTCTGGTCTACTTCGAGGTGCTGACCACCGTGGCCATGGTGATCGGCCTGGTCGTCGTCAACGTCGTCAAACCGGGCAGCGGTCTGCACGTTGATGTCTCGAGCCTGTCCGCCAAGGGCCTGCCGCCGGAGGCGTCCACGGCCCACGAGGGCTTCGCCGAGTTCGTCCTCGCCATGATCCCGGCCACCCTGGTCAGCGCCCTGACCGGCAACGAGATCCTGCCGGTGCTGCTGGTGTCCGTGCTGTTCGGCTTCGGCCTGCACGCCAGCGGAGAGGCCGGCCTGGGCATCGCCCGGGGCGTCGAGAAGTTCTCCACGGTCCTGTTCACGCTCATCCGCTGGATCATGCGGCTCGCCCCCATCGGCGCGTTCGGCTCGATGGCCTTCACCATCGGCAACTACGGTCTGGGCACCCTGCGCCACCTGGCACTGCTGGTCGGCTCGTTCTGGCTGACCGCCCTCTTCTTCGTCCTGGTCGTCCTCGGCACCGTGATGCGCCTGAACGGATTGCGGCTGCTGCCCTTCCTGCGCTACATCAAGGAAGAACTGCTGATCGTCCTGGGCACCTCCTCCACCGAGCCCGTCCTGCCGCGCATGATGGCCAAGCTTCAGCACGTGGGCGCCTCGAAACCGGTCGTCGGCATCACGCTGCCCGCCGGGTACTCCTTCAACCTCGACGGCACCGCCATCTACCTGACCATGGGCTCGGTCTTCCTCGCCCAGGCCCTCGGTATCGACCTCAGCCTCACCCAGCAGCTGGCCATGCTCGCCGTCATGCTGCTCACGTCCAAGGGCGCCGCAGGTGTCACCGGCTCCGGCTTCATCGCCCTGGCCGCCACCCTCAGCGCTGTCCCGCACGTTCCCGTCGCCGCCCTCGCGCTGATCTTCGGCATCGACCGGTTCATGTCCGAAGCCCGCGCCCTGACCAGCGTGGTCGGCAACGGCGTCGCCACCCTGGCCGTCGCCCGGTGGGAGGGCGAGCTGGACGAGGAGCGCGCCAAGGCCGTCCTACGCGGAGAGATCCCCTACGCCCCCGCCCCCGATCCCTCCGCGGTGACAACCGAGCCCGATCCGAAGCAGACGCCCGCACCCGAGGCGATGCCCGAACCAACCCGCGACCCGGTCCCCGCCGCAAGCTGATAGTGCGTGGGCGGGCCGGCCCGGAGCAGCGCTCCGGGCC
>NZ_JBSHLM010000024.1:0-11425 GCF_053644375.1 Streptomyces sp. NPDC055400
AAGCCCTGCGCGACGACCGCCCCATCCCGAAATCCGCCACCCAGAACTCAGTCGCCGCACGCACCGACTCACCGGTATCCGCCGACACCTAGGAGTGTCACGGCAGGTCGGTGCGGCCCAGCCAGGCCGGTTTCACCGGCACCCCGTCCTCGTACCGGTCCGTACTCGGGCCCGAGGGTGCCGGAGCGGCGTCCTCGGGCGGTGCGGCGGTCGGGGTGGCGGTGTCCTCGGGTGTCGCCACGGGGGCCGGCTGCGGCTCGGGCGGCGGCGCGGCACTGTCCTTCACCAGCTCCGCGACCGTGAACCGGGAACTGAAGGACTGCCAGGCACCGTCGATGACGAGCAGGAATCCGTCGGCGGTGCGGAAGATGCGGCTGCGCTTCGGACTGCGGGGATGCTCCGGCGTATAGCGCCCGATCCACTCCGCCAGCTCCGCGAGGGCCTGTTCCCGCGAGCCCTCCACATGCGCGAGCACGGACGCCTCCACGTGCTTGCGCTCCCCCGACCCCACCGTCATCTCGACGATCAGCCCCCAAGTGGCCATGCGCCGCCCCCTTTTCCGCTCGTTCGGCTCACCCCCAGCGTAGGGCGCTGCCCACCTGGGCGATCAACGGTGGCGGGCCGGAACACCCGCTCGTAGCTTCGCCATATGACCAAGCGACAGATTGCCTACCTCGCATGCACCGCGGCCGTCGTCGTGTCGGGGGTGGGGGCCGCGGCCCCGTCGGCCGACAGCCGGACAGTGCACCGGGTCAACCCGGGCGAGTCGATCCAGAAAGCCGTGAACACGGCAAAGCCGGGAGACGTCATCGTCCTCTCCCCCGGCACCTACCACGAGAGCGTCAGCATCACCGTGTCCGGACTGACGCTGCGGGGCGCGGGCGCCCGGTCCACCGTCATCGTTCCTGACGCGGCGTCCGCTGCCGGCACCTGCGCCGAGGCCGGCAACGGCATCTGCGTCACCGGGACCGAGAGCAAGCCCGTCGAGAACGTCACCGTGCGCTCGCTGACCCTTCGCGGTTTCAAGAAGAACGGTCTGTGGTCCACCGGGACCGATGGCCTCCGGGTCGAGAGAGTGACCTCCGAGAAGAACGGCCAGTGGGGCATGTCCCAGGAGAGGTCCGTGCGCGGGGTGTTCCGCCACGACACCGTCGAGGCCAACGGCGACGCCGGCCTCTTCCTGGGCAACACGGTCGACGCCGAGGAGGGGGCCTTCGACGCCCAGGCGGTGATCAGCCACAACCGTCTGCTCGGCAACCGGATCGGCCTCACCGTGCGGCGGCTGCGGAACGTGGCCGTCAAGCACAACGAGGCGACCGGCAACTGCGCCGCGATGATGCTCGTGGGTGACGAGAACAAGCCACGCCCCGGCGCACTGAAGGTGCGCCACAACTACGTCCACGACAACAACAAGTACTGCCCCGCGACCGCGCGCCTGCCCTACCTCCAGGGGTCGGGCATCGTCCTCACCGGCGTCGAGGACTCGCTGGTGGCGCGGAACACCGTCGTGGACAACGTCGGCAAGGCCCCGATGTCGGGCGGCATCGTGTTCGCCAAGAACTTCAAGGGTGCCCTCAACCAGCGCAACGAGATCCGCAACAACCTCGTGATGGGCAATGGCACGGCCGACCTGGCCCGCCAGGACAAGGGCGAGGGCAACACGTTCCGCAACAACAGGTGTGCGGTCTCCGTGCCCGCCGGAATGTGCTGAGGGCCGACGCCATGTCCGCACACACAACGCCAGCAGAAGCGAGGCAACAGATGACGACCGTTGATGAGGCCCCCCAGTCACCCATGCGCCTGCGGGAGCTGGTCTTCGGGGCCGCGTGCGCCGCCGCCGTACGCGCGGCCGCCCGCCTGGGTGTCGCCGACGCCCTGGACGACACGCCCATGAGCGCGGAGGACCTGGCGGCCGCGGTGAAGACCCAGCCGTCGACACTGCGCCGGCTGCTGCGCGCACTGTCCAGCCAGGGAGTCTTCACCGAACTCCCGGACGGCACGTTCGCGCACACGGAGATGTCCCGGCTCCTGCGCGAGGACGACCCGCACAGCCTGCGCTACATCGCGCTGTGGTGCACCGAGCCGTGGACCTGGAACGTCTGGCCGAAGCTCGACGAGGCGGTGCGCACCGGCCGCAACGTCTTCGAGGACGTGTACGAAGCTGAGTTCTTCACCTATCTCAACCAGCAGGCCCCCGAGTCGGCGCACGTGTTCAACCGCGCCATGACGACGTCCAGCGAGCAGTCCGCGCGCGACGTCGCCGCCCTCCTCGACCTGACGGGCGTGGCCTCGGTCGCGGACATCGGCGGCGGTCACGGGCAGGTCGTGGCCAGCCTGCTGGAGAAGCACCCCGACATGCACGGCACCCTGCTCGACCTGCCGGGGGTGGTCGAGAACGCCGATCCGCGCCTGCGCGACGGCGGTTCGCTGGCCTCGCGGGTGCGCATCGTCGCCGGTGACTGCCGCGAGGACATCCCGGTCCAGGCGGATGTCTACATCATCAAGAACATCCTGGAGTGGGACGACGACAGCACCCGCAGGGCACTGGCCAACGTCCGCAAGGCGGCGCGGCCCGGTGCCCGCGTCATCGTCATCGAGAACCTCGTCGACGACACCCCGTCGATGAAGTTCACGACGTCCATGGACCTGCTGCTGCTCCTCAACGTCGGCGGCGCGAAGCACACCCGGCTGAGCATGGTCGAGCGGCTGACGGACGCGGGTCTCGTCCTCGGCGAGGTCCGTCCCGTCAACGCGTATCTGCACGCCTTCGAGTGCACCGTCCCCGCCTGACCGGGACATCACCTCCGGACACAACCCGAGGCCGCCGGCTCCGCGTCTGACGCGGGACCGGCGGCCTCGGGTTGTGTCGTGCCCTCACTCAGGAGGGGTTGTTCCGGTCCCAGTGGTAGAAGCGGTGCGCCATGGCGTCCTTGGGGCTGCGCCATGTCTCGGGGTCGTACGCGCTGACGTACGGCGACAGCTGGTCGCTGACACTGCGGAACTCGGGGTGCCCGGCCACCTTCGCGATGACGGGCGCCGGGTCCTCGTCGGACTCGATGAGGTGCAGGTACACGTCACCGAACTGGAAGAGGCTGCGTCGGTTGACACCGATCAGGTGCGGGAGCTCACCTCGGTCGGAGGCGGCGAACACGTCGGAGATCGCCGGCGCCGAACCGGGCGCCATGCGGGCGACGATCAGAGCGTGATGCATCGGGTTTCCTTCCGGGTGCGCGATCAGCGGGAGACGGCGGCGTTCTGGCGGTCACGGGCGACGCGCTCGATCCGGTCGCGGATGAGGCCCATCTGCGTGACGGAGTTGCGGTTGATGTTGTCCGTCATCCAGGCGTCGTCGACCGGGGCCTCGGGCTTCATCGCGAAGTCCTGCACCCAGTCCATACGGGTGCCTTCCGGGGTCTCCGTGTAGTCCCACCGGATGTCCATGTGCGCGAAGGGCCCGGTCTCGACGCGACGGGCACGCACGGACCGCTTGGCGCGGTCCACGGTCCGCTCCGAGACCCAGCTCCACACCTTCCCGTTGTCGTCCGGGTGCATGGTCAGACGGAAGGTCGTCTTGTCGCCCTCGCGGGAGAGGACTTCGAGGGACGCGTACTCGCTGAAGAGCTGCGGCCAGTTCTCGATGTCGTTGGTGATGTCCCAGACGAGGTCGATGGGAGCGTCGATGGTGATGCTGTTCTCTGTGTGTCCGGACATGTCAGGCTCCAGCCTTGAGGGTGCTGTTGACGAGGTCGAGGAACTCCCGGGGCGTCTTGCAGCGCTCCGAGTCCGGGGGAAGCGGCTGGCCGGACCGGTTCTCGAGCTCGCCCACGATGCCGAGCAGGCCGAGCGAGTCGAGGCCGACGGAGTCGAACGGGGAGTCCGGCGACTCCTTGAGCTGATGAGGGTCCACGGTGACTCCGGCCGCCTTCTTCATCAGGCGGGCCAGTTCGTCGAAGGTCAGTTCTGCGGTGATCATGCGAGTTCTCCTTCCCGCCCGGTCGTTACCGGACGGAGTCGCCGCCGCGGCGCACTACCAGCGCCGCGTTGGAGCCCATGAGTCCCCTGCTGAGGACTAGGGCGGTGCGCAGCTCGGCGGGGCGAGCGCGAGACATCACCAGGTCGAGGTCGTGGCAGATGTCGAACACGTTGGGGGTGGGGGGTACGAGGCCGTTCTCCATGGCGAAGACGGCGGACACGACGTCCAGGACGGGCGCCGCGCAGTAGGCCCTCCCCGTACCGGTCTTGGGTGCCGTGACGGGTACACGCCTGCCGTGCGCACCCAGGACGTCGGCGATGGCCAGCGCCTCGGCGCGGTCCGCCGCCGGGACGCCCATGGCATCGGCGAAGACGACGTCGATCTCCTCGGGGGCGCAGCCCGCCTCGTCGAGGGCGCCCTTGATCGCGCGGGCGAGGCCCTCGCGGGACTCCTCCCACTGGGAGGCGCCGGTGAAGGTGGCCGAGTGGCCGGCCACCACGGCCCGGATGTCCGCCCCCCGCTCGCGGGCGAGATGCTCGTCCTCGACGACGAGCATCGCGCCGCCCTCGGCGGGCGCGAATCCACGGGCTCCCGAGGTGAAGGGCAGGTAGGCCCGGTCGGGGTCCTCGGCGGTGCTGAGCTCGGGGTAGCCGAGCTGGCACACCATCGAGTACGGGGCGAGGGGTGCCTCGGCGGATCCGACCACCATGGCGCCGGTGCCGCGCCGTACGGTGCGGGCCGCGTGCGCGATGGCGTCAAGACCGCCCGCCTCGTCGCTCGCGACCACTCCGCACGGCCCCTTGAAACCGCTCCAGATCGAGATCTGTCCGGTGCTGGCCGCGTAGAACCAGGCGATGGACTGGTAGGGGCCCACGAACTTGGAGCCCTGGCCCCACAGCTTCTGGAGCTCCCGCTGCCCGAACTCGCCGCCGCCGGAACCGGCCGCGGTGACCACGCCGATGGAGTACGGCTCCGCGGGGTCGCCGCGGCCGAGGGCCGCGTCGTCGAGGGCGAGCGCCGCGGCGGCCATACCGAAGTGGGTGAACCGGTCCGTCTGGACGAGGAACCGCTCCTCGATGAGGTCCGCGGGATCAAAGCCGCGGACCTCGCCCCCGACGCGGAGCGGCAGGTTCTCGCATCCTTCGCGGGTGATCCGGTCCAGGGCGCCGAGGCCCTCCCGGACGGATTTCCAGTACGCCTCGGCGTGCAGTCCGTTGGGCGCGATCACACCGATCCCGGTGATGGCCGCGCCGCGGGCGCGTTCCGTTCTCATCGTGTCCTCCCACCTGTCTCGGTCAGGAGCACCGCGGACTGGAATCCGCCGAATCCGCTGCCGACGGAGAGGACGTTCCGCAGCTTTCGCGGACGTGCGGTGCGCGGTACGTAGTCCAGGTCGCACTCGGGGTCGGGGGTCTCGTAGTTCGCCGTGGGCGGCACCACCTGGTGCTTCATGGCAAGGACGCAGGCGACCACCTCTATCGCGCCGATCGCGCCCAAGGAGTGGCCCACCATGGATTTGATGGAACTCATGGGTGTCTCGTAGGCGTGAGCCCCCAAGGACACCTTGACCGCGGCCGTCTCGTGCCGGTCGTTCTGTCTGGTGCCCGAACCGTGGGCGTTGACGTAGTCGATCAGCGTGGGGTCGAGGCGGGCCTGGTCGAGCGCGTTGTCGATCGCCCGGGCCATCTCCAGGCCTTCGCTGGTGAGACCGGTCATGTGGTAGGCGTTGCCGTAGGTGGCGTAGCCGCTGAGCTCGCAGTAGATGTGCGCGCCTCGCGCACGGGCGTGCTCGTAGTCCTCCAGGACGAGCACCGCGGCGCCCTCGCCCATCACGAAGCCATTGCGCTCGGCGTCGAAGGGGCGGGAGGCGTGCTCGGGATCGTCGTTGTTGGGCGACGTCGCCTTGATGGCGTCGAAGCACGCCATCGTGATCGGGGAGATCGGCGAGTCCGACGCCCCGGCGATGCATATGTCGGCGCGGCCTTCCTCGATGGTGTGGAAGGCGTAGCCGACCGCGTCGAGCCCGGAGGTGCAGCCGGTGGATACCGTCTGCACCGGGCCCTGGGCACCGAACTGTTCGGCGACGACCGAGGCGAGTGTGCTCGGCGAGAACGCCATGTGGAGTTTCGGTTCGGCCGCGCGGTGGTCCACGTCCCACCGCTTCCCGCCCTCGCTGACCCGCACGTAGTCGTGCTCCAGGCGGGTGGTGCCGCCGATGGCGCTGCCGAGCGAGACTCCGATGCGCCAGGGGTCCTCGACCCCGGTGTCGATTCCGGAGTCCTTGACGGCTTCGCCGGCGGCGATGACGGCGAACTGAATGTACCGGTCTGCGTGTTCGACCAGCTCCGGGTCGAGCCCGTGTGCGAGCGGGTCCAGGTCGCATTCGGCGGCGATGCGTGAGCGCAGGCCCACCGGGTCGAAGAGCGTGATGCCGCGGGTCGCGGTACGGCCGTTGGCGAGAAGGTCCCAGAACGCGCTCGCCCCGATGCCACCCGGGGCGACTACACCGACTCCGGTGACAGCCACCCGCCGGGTCACGTTATGGCCCCACTACGCTCGGACGGCTGTCCGTGTTCCGGCGCCGCCAGGTCCGGGCCACCGGTGATGAACCCGGGTCCGGATCCGGCGTCCTCGGTCGCCTCCGTGTCGACGTGGCCGAGGCTGGGACGCGGGGCGAGCGGGCCGAGGTGGAAGACCATGCGGGCCTCCACGCCGCCGACGTTGCGGAAGCGATGGCGCACGTTGATCGGGATCAACAGGCCCTGATCCGGGCGGAGTTCATACGTCTCGCCGTCCAGGTCCACCTCGAGGGCGCCATTGACGACGTAGACGAACTCCTCCGAGTACGGGTGGTAGTGCTCGCCGATGCGCTCGCCGGGCTGGACGAGGGCCAGGCCCATGAAGCCACTGGTGGAGCCGACCGTCGCCGGCGTGAGCATGGCCCGCAGATCACCTCCTCGCCGGCGGTTGGGCTCCGTATCGCTCAGGTCCACGATGCGTGGATTCTTGATCATGGTTGATACCTCCGGGTGCGGCGGTGGCGTCCGGGGCCCTTGCCCACGGACACCCCGCGGTTGTCCGTCAGGAACCCGCCGAGCTGCGGTCGGTGATGGGCATCATGTCGGCGTGCGACAGAAGCCGGTTGATGTTGCGCTCCGTCTGCAGGGAGCCCTCGACGCCGATGGCGGCGCCGTCGAGGAGCTTCTCGAGCTCCGCGCACTTCTTCGCGCCGCTGAGGCCGAGGGAGACGACCGGGTCGGCGTCGAGCTCACCCGTGATGTCGATGAGACGCACCACGATGTCGTCGCGCTGGAAGACGGTGCTGCTGTACACCGGGTTGCCCGGGGTGTCCGCCGCGGCCGCGTCCTGCTCGGCGAGCAGCCGGGCCAGGTCCATCCCGCGGCCCTTCCTGGCCGGGTAGTACAGGGCGTGCCGCCGCAGGTCGGCCGGTTCCGGAACGTCGGACACGACGTGGTGGACGGCCGGGAGCGCGGCCCGGGTGAAGAACACGCGCGCCGACTCGGGGTCGGTGAGGTCCCGGTGCTGTTCGAGGTAGGGGTTGATGGCTTCCTCGACCGCCCGCACCTCGGGCTGACGGGCGACGTGGCGCAGTGCGGCGAGGAGGTCGCCCTCGACCTCCACGGCCCGCACGACGCGGTTGCCGTGCATGAAGAGCGAGGTGCGGCGCAGGCGCGTGGTGCCGTCGACCTGGGCCTGGGGCGACTGGTAACCGGCCAGGATCTCCGCGACCTTCGACTCGGAACCCGGCTTGACGGTGAAGGTGAGGGCGTGGCGCGCCGCGCCGTCGCCCACCCGGGCCGCCACCGCGTTCGCCGCCGCCGGCGCCGGCTTGACCGGATCTGCGGGGTGGGTCTCCCGCAGGATGCTGTAGCGCATCGACCGGGTGTCCTTGACGCAGCTGTGCATCGGCTTGACGGTCTCGACGTGCTCCTCGCTGTTCACCCACGCGAGGAAGGGCGGGGCGCTCTCCCACTCGCTGGTGATGAGCCACTGCGAAGGGTTCTCGATCGACTGGCAGAGCTGGTCACTGAGGTGACCGGGCACGGACGCGACCTGATTGCGCATGTGCTCGTACGCGTCCAGGAACTGCTGCTGGGCTCCCTCGTACAGGTCGAGCATAAGGATCACCCGCAGCCTGGAGCCGTCGAAGGCCGACTGCGATATGCGTCCTGAGATCGGGGTCATACGGCACACCTCTCCTCTTCTTCGCAAAAGATCAGGAACGACCACCGCGTCCGAAATGCCGGGGTCGCATGAGCCGATCGTTGTTCGGCCCCCCGGCGGGCGCGATCCCCAAGCGCCGTACGGGTGAGCGGAGCACCCGTCCGGGTGCTCCGGGGGGCGAAGCGGCACGGGGAGGCATGGACTGTGATCCCAACCACTGACCCAGGTCGCCGCTACGGCTGGAGGCAGAAATGAACCGATCGGAAGAGGCCCCGGAGGGCACTCAGGACGTGCCGGTACTCATAGTCGGCGGCTCCCTGGTGGGCCTGTCGACCTCGCTGTTCCTGGGGCGTCTCGGCGTCCCGCACATGCTCGTGGAGCGCCACTCGGGCACATCGATCCATCCACGCGGGCGCGGCAACAACGTGCGGACCATGGAGCTGTTCCGGGTCGCCGGGGTCCAGCAGCGCATCGAGAACGCCGCGTCGGTCCTCGCCGACAACCACGGCATCCTGCAGACGCCGACCCTGGTGGGCGACGCCGGCGAATGGCTGTTCAAGGAGATCGACCCCGGTGGCGGGCTCGCCCGCTTCAGCCCCGCCGGATGGTGCCTGTGCAGTCAGAACGACCTCGAACCCGTACTCCTGGAGAGCGCCCGCGAGCTGGGCGGGGACCTGCGGTTCCACACGGAACTGATGTCGTTCGAGCAGGACGCCGAGGGCGTGACCGCACAGCTCAAGAACCGTGACACGGGCGAGCACACCACCGTCCGGGCGAAGTACCTCGTCGCGGCGGACGGGCCGCGCAGCCCCATCCGCGAGCGGCTCGCCATCGGGCAGAGCGGCCCGGGCGACCTGTTCCACAACGTGAGCGTCACGTTCACCTCGCACGGCCTCGCGGACTTCGTCGGCGACCGGCGCTTCATCGTGTGCTACCTCACGAACCCGCAGGCCGACGGCGCACTCCTGCCGGTCGACAACCGTGAGCACTGGGTGTTCCACGCTCCCTGGCACCCCGAGAACGGGGAGACGCTCGAGGAGTTCACCGACGAGCGGTGCACGGAACACATCAGGCGCGCCACCGGAGTCCCGGACCTCGACGTGCAGATCACCGGCAGGGCCGCCTGGCACGCCGCCGAGCGGGTCGCCGAACGGTACTCGGACGGGCGGGTGTTCCTCGCCGGCGACTCGGCCCACGAGATGTCCCCCACCGGGGCGTTCGGGTCCAACACCGGTATCCAGGACGCGCACAACCTCGCCTGGAAGCTGGCCGCCGTGCTGGGCGGCTGGGCAGGTCCCGGTCTGCTGGACTCCTATGACCTGGAGCGCCGGCCGGTCGCGGAGGCGACGAGCGCCCGCGCCTCGTCGCGATCGGTCGAGCACAGCCACCCGGGATACACCCCTGGCCCGGAGGCCGGCGGCGCCGGCGGCCCTGGTGGTCCCGGCGGCAAGAAGGGCGGCATCCTCAATGTGGCGCTGGGCTACCGCTATCCGCGTGGCGCGGTGCTCGGCGTCGACCCGGCGACACCGGTCGTACCCGAGGGAATGAGGCTGACGGGCGAACCCGGGAGCCGCGCGCCCCACTTGTGGCTCCACCGCGCCGGCACCCGGGTCTCCAGCCTCGACCTGTACGAGAGGTCGCTGGTGCTCCTGAGCTCCGGGGACGGCGACGGCGCGTGGCACACCGCGGGGACGGCCGTCGCACAGCGGCTGACCGTCCCGCTCGACTCGTACCGCATCGGAAGTGGGCCCGACGCGGAGCTGACCCCCGTGGGCGACGTGGACTGGGCCGAGGCCCATGGCGTCGCCCCGGGCGGTGCGGTCCTCGTCCGCCCTGACGGGTTCGTCGCGTGGCGGTCCGAAGGACCGTCGGCGGATCCCGGGAAGGAACTGCGGGACGCTCTCGTGGGAGTCCTGGCCCGGGACTGACAACTCCCAACGGCCTCAGACAAGATGGGCGAAGACCACCAGGTTGTCGGTGTAGTCCTTCTTGCCGTGGTCGTACGCCCCGGCGCAGGTGATCAGCCGGACCTGCGCCTGGGGCGTGTCCCCGTACACGCGCTTGTCGGGGAAGTTGTTCTTCGAGAACGTCTCGACGCTGTCGACCACGAAGGAGGCCGTGCTCAAGTCGTCCCTCTCGACACTGAAGCGGTCCCCCGCCTTCAGTGCGCTGAGCCGGGCGAACACGGCGGCGGACGTCTTCGTGTCGACATGCCCGGCGATGATCGAGGTACCGGTCTCGCCCGGGGACACGCCGTCGGCCTGCCAGCCGACCAGGTTCGTGTTGGCGGCGGGCGGGGGCTGGAGCTGGCCCGTGGGGCCGATGGCGAGACGGGTGAAGGGCGCGTCCACGCCGATCTTCGGAATGAGCAGCCGCGTGGGATTCGCCCGCGGCAGATGCTTTCCGACAGGCGCCACGGGCTCTGCGGGCGCCACGGGCTCTGTGGGCGCAGCGGGCAATGCCGGCTCTGCGGGTTCCGCGGGCTCTGTGGGCTCTGTGGGCGGAACGAGCGGATCGGGCTGTGAGGACGGCGCGAGCGCCACCGCGGGACGCGAAGCGCCGGAGGAATCGGTGATGTCGGAGGTCTCTTCCTGACCGCCGAACAGGCTCACCAACAGGACGACGATTCCGACGGACCACACGATCCATGGCCCGCGGCGGGAGCGGCGCTCGGGCGGCGTGGACTCCGTCTGACTGGGGGAAGGCAACCGGGCTGCCATCTGGCACCACCTCACTGGAACGAGCAGATCTGGAACAGCGCAAGAAGATCGGAACAGCAAAAGAGTCCGGCAACAGCGCAAGCCGTCCGGGACCGTGCAGTCGGGAGCTTCAAGAGGGAACTGGGCAAAAAAGAAAGCCAGCCGGGCCGCCGCGACGTGTTAACGCGGCGGCCCCGGCCGCTATGACGGGCACCGGTCAGGACGCGCTGTCGGACGCGCGCTTACGGCGCATCGCGAACGCGCCGGCCGCGGCGACCCCGAGGACCGCGATCCCGCCTGCCGTGACACCCGGCGACGAGGCGAGCCCGCCGCCACCGGTGTGCATGCCGCCCCTGGGCTTCTCCCGCCCGGAGTCGGAGCCCCACGAGTCCCCGCCCTCGTCGTTCTTGTAGCTCTCCGGGTCGTACTTCTCCTTGTCCTTGGTCCAGTCGTCCTCGTTCAGCGCGGTGAGGGCGCCACCGCCGGCGTGGATGCCACCACGCGGCTTGCCGTGGCCAGAGCCATAGCCGTCGCGCTCGTTCTTGCCGTAACCGCCGCGCTCGTCCTA
>NZ_JBSHLM010000024.1:11520-81836 GCF_053644375.1 Streptomyces sp. NPDC055400
GCCGGCGTGGATGCCACCACGCGGCTTGCCGTGGCCAGAGCCATAGCCGTCGCGCTCGTTCTTGCCGTAACCGCCGCGCTCGTCCTTGCCCGAGCCGTGATCGCCCTTGCCGGAGCCGCGTTCGTCCCCGCGCTCGTCGCCGCGCTCGTCCCCGCGCCCGTCCCCGCGCTCGTCGCCGCGCTCGTCGGAGTCCCCCTTCTTGTTCTCGTCCTTGCTCCAGTCGTCACCCTTCACCGCGGTGAGGGCGCCACCGCCGGTGTGGATGCCACCACGCGGCTTGCCGTGGTCAGAGCCGTAGCCGTCGCGCTCGTTCTTGCCGTAGCCGCGCTCGTCCTTGCCCGAGCCGTGGTCACCCTTGCCCGAGCCGTGATCGTCGCCGCGGTTGCTGTCCTTGTCGTGCCCTGTGCTGTAGGAAGAGTCATCGTTGTCCCAGTCGCCTGCGGCGACTGCGTACGCACCGGGAGCAGCCATGGCGAGTGCAGCCGTGGCCGTCGCGGTAGCGAGGAGCATGCGAGCAGAACGCATCGTCGAAGTCCTTCCGCCGCGGCCAGGCCACTGACTCTTCGTCAGCTCGACTTACCCGGCCCCGACGTGATAACCGTCGACCACGTGTGGCCCGCTCACCACTTGAACCGCCCGCCCGGCCGATTGCCGCGTCGTCACCCACTCGGCCCCCAATGGCTCAACCGGGGGCGAGTCACAGATCCTGACCAGGCATTTCACCACAAGATTTCCCCGGCCTCCGGCTCGTGGACCGCTTCGGGCACAACCCGATCGGCCCCGACACGACTGCGCGCACCCGGCCCCTCGAATGCACCAGCCCGACTCACCCCTCTCGCTGACGATGGGTCCGATCCGACCACACCTGATCGCTGACGAGGAGTCTGATCCGCGCCGGCCGTGCTCCCTGACGACGGGTCCGATGCACTGACCCCGATCGCTGACGGTCAGTCTGATCCGCCTGGCCCAGTGACTACGGGGCCCCACGGTCGTCACGCTGTCGCGACACGCCGACGTGCGATGAACTTGACGCTGCTCACCGACTCCTCATGGTGGCTCCCCGCATAGCACCGCCCAAAACTATGGTGCCCCACCACATGTGCCGTTGACCTGCGTCTTTCTACCTTGTGCCGACACGTTCCCGTCCCCGCCCAACGCCTGGAAGTGGTCCACATGGCCTCCGCAGCAACCGCTCCCCCACCGCCCGCGAGCCTCCGGCGGATCGTCGCCGCGAGCCTCATCGGCACCACGATCGAGTGGTACGACTTCTTCCTCTACGGCTCCGCCGCCGCGCTCGTCTTCAACAAGCTCTTCTTCCCCAACTCCGAGCCGCTCGTCGGCACGCTCCTCTCGTTCCTGACCTACGCCGTCGGGTTCGCCGCGCGGCCGATCGGCGCGCTCGTCTTCGGGCACTTCGGCGACAAGCTGGGCCGCAAGAAACTGCTGGTCCTGAGCCTGCTCATGATGGGCGGGGCGACGTTCGCGATCGGCCTCCTGCCCACGTACGACACGGTCGGCATGGCCGCTCCGGTACTGCTCACCGTGCTGCGACTGGTCCAGGGCTTCGCGCTGGGCGGCGAGTGGGGCGGCGCCGTGCTCCTCGTCTCCGAGCACGGGGACGCCAAGCGGCGCGGCTTCTGGGCCTCCTGGCCGCAGACCGGAGCGCCCGCGGGACAACTCCTCGCCACCGGCGTGCTCTCCCTGCTGACCGCGCTCATCTCCGACTCCGCCTTCACCTCCTGGGGCTGGCGCATCCCGTTCCTGCTGTCCGGCGTCCTTGTCATGGTCGGCCTGTGGATACGTCTCTCTGTCGATGAGTCACCTGTCTTCAAGGAGGCGCTGGCCCGGGCCGAGTCTCGCAAGGCCGCGCAGGGCGGCGCGAGCGAGAAGACGCCGCTCGTCGCCGTGCTGCGCCACCACTGGCGTGACGTCCTCGTCGCCATCGGCGCTCGCATGGCCGAGAACATCAGCTACTACGTCATCACCGCCTTCATCCTCGTGTACGCCACCACGTCGGCCGGCGTCTCCAAGCAGACCGCGCTGAACGCCGTACTCATCGCGTCCGCCGTGCACTTCGCGGTCATCCCGGCCTGGGGCGCGCTCTCCGACCGGGTCGGGCGCAGGCCCGTGTACCTGCTCGGGGCCGCGGGCGTGGGCCTGTGGATGTTCCCGTTCTTCTCGCTCATCGACACCGGCGGCTTCGGGAACCTGATCCTCGCCGTGACCGTGGGCCTCGTACTGCACGGGGCGATGTACGCACCGCAGGCGGCGTTCTTCTCCGAGATGTTCGCGACGCGGATGCGCTACTCGGGTGCTTCCATCGGCGCGCAGTTCGCCTCGGTCGCCGCCGGAGCACCCGCGCCGCTCATCGCCACGGCGCTCCTCGCGGACTACGGCAGCTCCACCCCGATCGCCCTGTACGTGATCGCCGCCGCCGTCCTGACGCTCATCGCCGTGGGCGTCGCGAAGGAGACCAGGCACCGCGATCTGGCTCACGTCGAGGAGGACAGCGCCGCCGGCGAGCAGGCGGCCGCGGCCCGCACGGCGGACGCCCGCCCCGCCTGACCCGGCCACCGCTCCCCCGGCCCCCGTACGCACCGCGCGTACGGGGGCCTCGCCGTCACGCGGGGCACGGCGCACGACACGCAGCGCCCAGCTCAGCACACCCCGGCCGTCAGCCCGATATCGCCCCGGCCAACCGGTGCAGCCGCAACGCGAGTTGGATCTCAAGGGCGCGCGCGGGCGACTGCCAGTCCGGGCCGAGCAGGCGCCCTATTCGTTCCAGGCGCTGTGCCACCGTGTTCACGTGCACATGCAGCGCGTCCTTGGTGCGGGCGGGACTCATGCCCGAGGCGAAGTAGGCGTCGAGCGTGCGCACGAGGTCGGTCCCCCTGCGCTGGTCGTACGTCACGACCTCGCCCATGGTGCGTTCGACGAACCCGGAGATGTCCCGGCTCTGCGCGAGGAGCAGGCCGAGGAAGCCGAAGTCCTCCGCGGCGGCGCCCTCGCCGGCTCTGCCGAGCAGGCGCAGGGCGTCCAGGCAGCGTTGCCCCTCCGCGTACGCGGCGGCGACGGTGTCGGTGCGAGTGGTCAGGTCCTCCACGGGCGCCGACGCGCCGACGGTGACCTGCTCGTGGACCGCGGCGGAGAGGTGCTTGGCGGTGCGGCGGGCGAGGTCGGAGGCCCGGTCCCCGGTTCTCAGGGGAAGCAGCAGGACCGTACCCCCGTCACGCGCGGCGGCGAGCCCGTGCCGGGTGGCGGCGACATGGGAGGCGGCGGACCACAGACGGCGCCGGGCGGCGGCCTCCTGTTCGGCGTCGGCGCCGGGGGTCTCGAGGCGCGCGGCCAGGACCACATGGGTGGCGTCCAGGTCGGCGTGCAGCCGCGCGGCGCGCTCCCGCAGCAGCCGCGGATCCCGGTCCCGCGCGTCGAGCAGGTCGTCCAGCAGCTCACCCCGTACACGCTGTTCTGCCTCGGAGGCGGAGCGCCGGGCGAGGAGCAGGAGCGAGGTGACCATCGCGGCCCGTTCCAGAGTGCGCTGGTCGACGGGGTCGAGCCCCGGGTGGCCCCGCAGGACGAGCGCGCCGAGGAGTTCACCGCCCGCCGCGACGGCGGCGACCCAGTCGTCCCCGTCCCGCACGGCGTGCCCGTCGGCGCGGGAGGCGTCGAGGGGTTTGTCGGGGGCGGTGACCACGTCGGCGAACTCCACGGTCCCGTCGAGGACTTGGGAGACGGCAGCCGCCACGTCGTGGACGCCGCCGCCCCTCAGGACGAGTTCCGCGAGGCGGTCGTGGACGTCGGACGCGCGCTCGATGACGTCGCCGCGGTCCCGGATGATCTCGTTGGCGCGCTCCAGCTCGCCGAGCGCCTCCCGGGTCTCCGAGAGGAGGTTCGCGGTGTCGATGGCGGCCGCGGCGAGCGCCGCGAAGGAGCCGAGCAGCGCGATCTGCTCCCGCTCGAAGACCCGCGCGCGCCGGTCGGCGGCGAACAGCACGCCGATGACATGGGGGCCGAGCATCAGCGGCACGCCAAGGATCGCGACGAGGCCCTCGTCATGGACTCCGGTGTCGATGGTGCGCGTGTGCTTGAAGCGGATGTCCTGCGCGTAGTCCTCGGTGACGTACGGCCGGGCGGTCTGGGCGACGAGTCCGCCGAGCCCCTCGCCCATGCCGAGCCTGAGCTGCTGGAAGCGCGCGGCGACGGAGCCTTCGGTGACCCTCATGTAGGTGTCGCCCCTGGCCGGGTCGTTCAGCGTCAGATAGGCCACGTCCGTGCTGAGGAGGGAGCGGGCGCGCTGCACGATGGCCTGGAGGACGGCGCCCACGTCGCGCAGGCCGGCGAGGTCGTGGGCGGTCTCGAAGAGCGCGGACAGCTCCGCCTCGCGGCGGCGCCTGCCTTCGAGGTCGGCGCGGACCCGCAGGGCGAGCCCCTTGGCGTGTTCGAGGGCGTCGAGCCGCCCCTGCGGCTCGCCCTCGGCGCGAGCGACCAGCACGGGCTGTTCGTAGGCGTCGGCGGACGCGCCCCGGGCGAGGAGCTCGAGGAACGGCGCCTCGGCACTCGATGCGGGGCGTTCAGGGCCTGCGGGGCCTGACGGGGACTGTGCTGGATCGTGCTTCATGCTCAACAGGATTACCCGCCGTACGGCCGGCCCCGCCAGCCCTGTGGACAACTCATTGGATCAGACAATCGCCGCCACCCGCGAGGGTGATCAGTGTGCGGTCCAGCCGCCGTCCAGGACGAGCGACGTCCCGGTGATGAAAGAGGCCTGCGGGCTGCACAGGTACGCGACGGCCTCGGCGATCTCGTCGGGTTCGATGAGCCGCTTGAGCGCGCTGTCCTGGAGCATGACTTCGGCCAGGACCCGTTCCTCGGGGATGCCGTGGGCTGCGGCCTGGTCGGCGATCTGCTTCTCGACCAGCGGCGTGCGGACGTAGGCGGGGTTCACGCAGTTCGAGGTGACGCCGTGCGGAGCGCCTTCGAGCGCGGCGGTCTTGGAGAGCCCTTCGAGGCCGTGCTTGGCGGCGACGTACGCGGACTTGAACGCGGAGGCGCGCAGGCCGTGGACCGAGGAGAGGTTCACGATGCGGCCCCAGCCCTGCTCGTACATGTGCGGCAGGGCGCCGCGGATCAGTCGGAAGGGTGCCTCCAGCATCACCGTCAGGACGGTGTGGAAGACGTCGGGCGGGAACTCCTCGATGGGGCGCACCAGCTGGATGCCCGCGTTGTTGACCAGGATGTCGGCGCCCGCGGCGCACTCCTCGGCCGCGTCCAGGTCGGTGAGGTCGAGGACGCGCGGCTCGATGCCGCCGGGGGTGGCGCCGGCCTGCTCGGCCAGCGCGTCAAGGCCCTCCCGGTCCCGGTCGACCGCTCTCACCTTGGCCCCGGCCGCGGCGAGCCGCAGCGCGCAGGCGCGGCCGATGCCGCCTGCGGCGCCGGTGACGAGTGCGATGCGGCCGCCGAGATCGAGCGGCGCGGTGAGGGGTGCGTTGGGCGCGGTCATGCTCCGCACCCTAGGCAGCGCTCGCGCCCCGCCCGATGTGGTCAGCACCCATACTTCAGCGCTCGGACGTGGTTTCGAACCATGTCGGCCCGTCGGAGGCCGCCTGCTTGATCCGGAGCAGGCAGAAGTCTCCCAGCGGCGGCAGCGAGTCCAGCGCGAACCAGCCCACCTCGAGGGACTCGTCGTCGTTGACCCGGGCTTCGCCGCCGGTCGCCCGGCAGCGGAAGGTCGTGTCCGTGAACTGGCACTGGTCGCCGTTCGGGTACGTCACCGGCTTGAGGGTCTTCACCAGGACGACCCGCTCGGGCACGCACTCGACGCCCGTCTCCTCGTACACCTCGCGTACGGCGGCCGCGGCGGGCTGCTCACCCGGCTCCGGTATCCCGGCGACGACGGCCCAGTTGCCGGTGTCGGCGCGCCGCCCGAGGAGAACCCTGCCGTCGTCGTCGAAGACGACGGCGCTCACGCCGGGCAGCACGAGGAGCTGGTGGCCCGCGGTGGCCCGGATCGTACGGATGAAGTCTGGAGTCGGCATGCCAGCGACCCTATCCGGCGGTGCTGCGCCCCACCCGGCGGGAGCGCACCACCGCCCAGCCGAGACCGCCCACGCCGACGGCCACGAGCAGCAGCTCAGGCCATCCGCCCAGGCGTGTGGCCGGCGTCAATGAGGTCCGCTTGGGCACATCGGCGACCAGGGTGTCGGCGACGAACATGCCGGTGTGCTGGGCGACGGATCCGTCGGGCCTGATGACCGCGCTGACGCCGCTGGTCACCGGCACCATCACGGCGCGGCCGTGCTCCACGGCGCGTACCCGGTCCATGGCGAGCTGCTGGTAGGTCATCTGGCTGCGGTCGAAGGTGGCGTTGTTGCTGGGCACGGAGAGGATCTGCGCGCCCGCCTTCACCTGGTCGCGCACGACGGAGTCGAACGCGGCCTCGTAGCAGGTGACCGGCCCGATCCTGGTGCCGGCCATGTCGAAGACGACGGCCTTCTTCCCTGACACGAAGTTGCCCGCGCGGTCGACGTCCTTGCTGAAGATGCGGAAGAAGCTCCGGTACGGCATGTACTCGCCGAAGGGCTGGAGCTGCCGCTTGTCGTAGACGGCGCCGGGGCCCGTCTTCGGGTCCCAGAGGATCTGGCGGTTGCGGGGCGTGCCGTCCTTGGCGGTGACGACGGCGCCGACGGAGACGGGCGCGCCGACCGCCTTGGCCGCCTTGTCGATCTCGGCGTACGCGTCGGGGTTCACGTAGGGGTCGATGTCGGAGGAGTTCTCCGGCCACAGCACGAGGTCGGGCTTCTTGATCTGGCCCGCCTTGATCTTCGCGGCGAGCTTCATCGTCTCCCGTACGTGGTAGTCGAGCACGGCCCGGCGCTGGGAGTTGAAGTCGAGGCCCATGCGCGGCACGTTGCCCTGGATGACGGCGACGCGCGCGGTGCCGTCCTCGGCGGCGGTGGAGACGAGGGGCGCCGCGGCCGCTCCGGCGATGACGGGCGCGACGGCGAACGCGGCGGCGATGGCCACACCCCGGTCGCGTACACCGCGTACGTCCTTGAGGCGCAGCGCGAGAGCGGTGAGGCCGAAGCCGCACAGGACGACGGCGAATCCCAGGAGCGGGGTGCCGCCCAGCGAGGCGAGCGGCAGGAACAAGCCACTGGGCTGACCGAACGCGACCTTGCCCCAAGGGAAGCCGCCGAACGGAAAACGTGCCCGCAGCGCCTCGTCCGCGATCCACACGCCCGCGGCCCACAGCGGCCACAGCGGCAGGCGTGAGACGTAGGCGATGCCGAGCCCGGCCAGGGCCATGACCAGCGATTCGGCGAGGGCGAGGGCCAGCCACGGCAGCGGCCCGACGTCGACGCCCGTCCACGACAGGAGCGGCACGAGGAAGCCGAGGCTCATGAGGAAGCCGAGGCCGAACCCCGCGCGCAGGCGCCGCCCGTACACGGACGCCCCGAAGAGGGCGAGGGCCAGGGGCGCGAGCCACCACAGTTCACGGGGCGGGAAGCCGGCGTACAGCAGCAGTCCGGAGAGCACCGCGGCGGCGGCCGGAGCGATCCGTCGCGGCAGGCGGGCCCGGCGCGAGGCGGGCGCCGACTGCGGATCGAGCTGTTCCGGCTCGTCTACGGAGGTTGCGGTGGCGGTCACCCGGGGAGTGTACGGCGGGTCACCTGCCGGGCGACACGGCGGTCCGCGGGGGTCCTGGCCGCCACGCGGATCACTGCGTGCAGCATCGTTCCTGCGCAACCCGTGCACAAACCGGCGCATCAGCCGTTACGGTGTGCCCGAGTCCCCGAGGAACGGCCGGATCCGGCCATGCCGCTCGGGGCCCGTCACAGTCGGGGGGCGACGGGGTGGTGGGGACCACGGGGATGTCGTCGGCGGCCGGTCCGTCGGCGGAGTACGAACGGCGCAATGTCGCCGACGCGGCGGGCATCGTCGTGCTCGGCGCGTGCGCCGTCTGGTCGCTGATCACCGCGACCGCCCGCGCGGGCAGGCCCGAGGGCGTGCTGCTCGCGGTGCTGGCCGTCGCGGCGGGCTACGCGTGCGGCCGGATCTCCGGCGCGCTGCTGCCCATGGCGACGCCCTGTGCGGCGGCCTTCGCGGGACTCGGGCTCGCGCTCGCCTCCCCGCACGCGGTGCCCGCGCCCGACACGGGTTCCCCGCTCGGCCGCACCGGCGCGACGGCCGCACTCCTCGTGCTCTCCACCGGCGGGGCCTGCTGCGCGGCCTGGGCGGCGCGACGCCTGCCCGTGCGCGCGGCCCTGTTCCTGCTGGCCGGCGGCACGGTCGCGGCGGCCGCCGCCGTCGGATCGATCGCCGGTGTCACCGCGTGCACGGGCGTGCTGCTGTGCTCCCTCGCCTCGGTCATGATGCGGCGCCACAGGGGCGTCGGCCTCGCCGGTCTCGGCGTCATGACGGGGCTGGTGACCGGACTCTCCCTGGCTCTGCTGAAGGGCGCACTGCCCTCGGGACTCACCGCCTCCTTGGAGGGGCAGCTCACGCAGCACCGGATCCTTTTGTGGCAGGACGCGCTGCGCATGGCCGAGTCCGATCCCGGCCTCGGCAGCGGCCCGGGCCGCTTCGGAGAGCTCAGCCCCACGGTCGGCGAGACGCTGCTGCCCGACGGCAAGCCGCACTCCGCCCCGCTGCAGCAGGCCGCCGAACAGGGACTCGTAGGAGTCTGCCTCCTTGCCGCGGTGTTCTGCTGGCTCCTGTACGTCCTGTGGCGGTCGGCGCGCTCCACGCCGGTGGTCCTGACGGCCGGCGCGGCCCTGACCGCTCTCGCTGCTCTGGCGACGCTCGGCAACGCCCTGAGTTTCACGACCGTCACCGCGGGCGCGGGCCTGCTCGCGGGGGTGGCGACGGCGAGACCCTGGGGCGACGAGCCCCCGGACAGCACTACGGCCGCCCCGGAGCGTGTCCAAAGCGGCCGCGTGTAAAGGGGGCGGGTGCCGTCAGACGGCGGGGCCCATCGAGGCCGGCTTGAGCCTGGCGTGAATGGCGCGCACCGCGGCCTCGGCGTTGTCCACGGTCACTGTGAACTTCCTGCCGTCGACCATGATCAGAACGACGCCTTCGCCACGCCGGACGATGACGGCCGTGCCCTGCTCGGGACGCCAGCGGTAGCCCCAGCCGCCCCACTGCCGTGGCGTGACGCTGGGTTCGAACTCGGCTCCCGCCACATGGGCGAGCAGGATGCGGCGGCGCGGGACTCCTATGTGGCCGCACCGCACTTCCAGGTAGTCCTTGTCGACCCTCACGGCCACATGGACGAAGGCAAGGGTGCCGAACAGGATCAGGAGACCCGCGGCGATGCAGCCGACCACCGACATCACCAGCGCGACGATCCCGGAAGTCCACTGGGAAGCCACGGCGATCTCGATGCCGAGCGCCACGCACGCGGCTCCGCCCAGCGCTGCCAGCCACTGCACGCGATTGCGCGCACGGCCTGTCCAGACCTCGGGGGCGGCGGAGGTGCGCCGCTCACTTCCGGAGTGGTGCCTCATGAAAACGAGACTACTCATGTTCCGCAGTGAAGGCACTGGGCTGCGGAGAGTGATTGCGTCAAGCCCTGGCGCACCTGGGCCATGCCCGAAATCCGGGCCCGGTCGTCACTGTGCGTGGCTTACGGCGGCCTGGAGCAGCCTGCCTTCCGCGTACGCGAGTGCGGCGGGCGGCAGCGAGGAGGTGCGGCCGCTGAGGAGGACGGTGAGGGAGCCCTGCGCACCGGTCTCGGCGTCGGGCCCGGCGCCGATCCTGCGCAGCGCCTGCGCGGCGACGGCCCCTGCGCTGCCGTGCAGGGCGAGCGGCGGCATGCCGGGCTGCTGGACGGCTGCGCGGATGCGTTCCGCCACGAGTTCGTAATGGGTGCAGCCCAGGACGACGGCCCTTACATCCTTCGGAGTGAGCGCCGCGGCGGCAGCGATCGTCCTGTCGATGGCGCCCTCGTCCGCGTACTGCACGGCGTCGGCGAGCCCCGGACAGGGCACCTCGGTGACCTCCACCCCGTCGGCGAAGTCCCGGATCAGTCCCCGCTGGTAAGGGCTTCC
Organism: Streptomyces sp. NPDC055400; assembly: GCF_053644375.1. Classification (NCBI taxonomy): domain Bacteria; kingdom Bacillati; phylum Actinomycetota; class Actinomycetes; order Kitasatosporales; family Streptomycetaceae; genus Streptomyces; species Streptomyces sp. NPDC055400. The sequence goes on from NZ_JBSHLM010000024.1 coordinate 21,573, forward strand.
TGTGGTGGCGGGGGTGGCCCAGATGGCTACGGGTCCGGCGCCGGCGGCGGCCGGCTTGATCGCGGGGACCGTGCCGATGACGGGGATCCCGGGTTCGAGTCGGGCCCGCAGCGCCGGCAGGGCGTGGACCGAGGCGGTGTTGCACGCGACGATGAGCGCGTCGGGGCCGTGCTCCGCAGCGGCCTCGGCGACGGCCAGGGCCCGCTCGGTGATGCCCTGCGGGCTGAGCGGCCCCCAGGGCATCCCGTCGGGGTCCGAAGAGAGGACGAGCCCGGCGTCGGGCCGCAGGCGCCGTACCGCGGCAGCGGCCGCGATGAGTCCGATTCCCGAGTCCATGAGCGCGATCTTCACCCGGAAACCATAGACGATGGCCCTCACAGCGAGGGGGCGGTGGGGCAGACTGCGGCGGATGGACGCCGTTGTGTGGATCACCGCAGCATCGCTGGCCGCGTGGGTGTGGCTGCTGGCCGGGCAGGGCTTCTTCTGGCGCACGGACCTGCGTCTGCCCCCGCGTACGGAGCCGGCCAAGTGGCCCTCGGTGTGTGTCGTCGTCCCCGCACGCGACGAGGCGGCGGTCCTCCCGGACAGCCTGCCCTCGCTCCTCGCGCAGGACTATCCGGGGCGGGCCGAGGTCTTCCTGATCGACGACGGCAGCACGGACGGCACCGGAACCCTGGCGAGGGAGCTGGCCCTGCGGCACGGCGGGCTGCCCCTCACGGTCGACTCACCGGGCGAACCGCCGGCGGGCTGGACCGGCAAGCTGTGGGCGGTGCGCCACGGGATCGGCCTGGCACGCGCGCGTGAGCCCGAATATCTGCTCCTGACCGACGCGGACATCGCGCACGAGCCGGACAGCCTGCGGGAGCTGGTGGCGGCGGCGCGCACGGGCGGCTTCGACCTCGTCTCGCAGATGGCGCGGCTGCGCGTGGAGAGCGTGTGGGAGCGGCTCGTAGTCCCGGCCTTCGTGTATTTCTTCGCCCAGCTGTACCCGTTCCGCTGGATCGCGCGGAGGGGCTCGCGCACGGCGGCTGCGGCGGGTGGCTGCGTGCTCCTGAGCGCCCGGGCCGCCGAACGCGCCGCGGTCCCCGACTCGATCCGGCACGCCGTCATCGACGACGTCGCGCTCGCGCGGGCGGTGAAGGGCGCGGGGGGCCACATCTGGCTGGGCCTCGCCGACCGCGTCGACAGCGTCCGCCCGTACCCGCGGCTCGGCGACCTGTGGCGCATGGTGTCGCGCAGCGCCTACGCCCAGCTGCGCCACAACGCGCTGCTCCTCGCCGGGACCGTGGCCGGCCTTGCGCTCGTCTACCTGGCGCCGCCGGTCGCACTCGTCGCCGGACTCGCCACGGGACATGGACTGACCGCGCTGCTCGGCGCTCTCGCGTGGCTGCTCATGACCGCGACGTACGTTCCGATGCTGCGCTACTACGCGCAGCCGCTGTGGCTGGCGCCGCTGCTGCCGGGCACCGCGTTCCTGTATCTCCTCATGACGGTCGACTCCGCGGTGCAGCACTACAGGGGGCGGGGTGCGGCCTGGAAGGGACGTACGTATTCCAGGCCGGACCCCGCGCCGGAGCGGCAGTAGCCGACCGGGGCGCTACTTTCTGCCCGGCGTCCAGTTCATGCCCCACCCGTAGGCGTAGTCGACGGTGCGCTGCGGGCTCACGCCGCGCTCGGGCACGAGGTAGCGGGCCTCGCGCTGCACGGTCAGGTCGCTGCCCGTGTTCGTGATGAGCGCGAGGGCGCACACCGTCGACGGCACGGTGCACTCGTCCAGGGAGAAGTCGACGGCCGCGCCGAACTGGGGCTGGAGCGTGACGGTCGCGTGCAGGTCCGCGAAACTGCGGGCGCCTTCGTAGATCGTGACGAAGATGAGGACGCGCCGGAGGTCCTTCATGTGGTCGAGGTTGATCGTCAGGTTCTCGCCGCTGGAGACGGCGCCGGTGCGGTCGTCGCCGTCGAGGTGGATGTACGGCGGCCGGTTCAGGGCGCCGAACGCGTTGCCCAGGGCCTGGACGACGCCCTTGCGGCCGTCGGTGAGTTCGTAGAGGGCGCACAGGTCCAGGTCGAGGTCCGCGTGCTGCGCGACGGCGCGGCCCAGCTTGCTGCCCCACCCCTTGAACTGCTTGCGCACCTCCCAGTTGAGGTTCACGCGCATCGCGCCCGACGTGCCGCCCTGCTTGGCAAGGGAGACGGACGGCGCCGCCTTGGTGAGCGTCACCTTGGTGAGGCGGACGGGCTGCTGCGGGGGTGCGGTGGGGGGCGGAGGCGGCGGCGCGGTGACGGGGGCCGCGACGGGCGGTGCGGGGGCGGGCGTGACCGCGGGTGCCGGCGCGGGTGCGGGTGTCGGCGCGGGTGTCTGGGGTTCGTCGACCGTGATCCCGTAGTCGGTGGCCAGGCCCGCCAGACCGCTGCCGTACCCCTGGCCGACGGCGCGGAACTTCCAGGCGCCCTGGCGCCGGTAGAGCTCGCCGAGGACGAAGGCGGTCTCCACGCTCGCGTCGGCGCTGTCGTAGCGTGCGATCTCGGCGCCGTTCGCCGCATCGAGGACTCTGACGTACAGCCCGGGGACCTGCCCGAACGTGCCGCCGTCCGACGACGCGGCGAGCACCACGTTCTCGATCGCGGGCTCCACGCGCGCGAGATCGACCGAGATCGTGTCGGTCACCTGGCCGTCCGCGCTCCGCTTGCCCTCGTGACGTACCGCCCCCGAGGCGTGCGCCGGCTGGTTGTAAAAGACGAAGTCCGCGTCCGAACGGACCTTTCCGGAGACGAGCAACAGCGCGGAGGCGTCCGCGTCGGGCACCCCCGCACCTGAACGCCACCCCAATTCGATCCGCACGGCCGGCGCCGCCACGACGACATTCGAACCTTTAGACATTGGCATGTCCGCCCCCAACAGAGATCTCCGGCTTCCTGGTCAACCTATTCCCCGCGACCGAAAGCGGCACCGGGGCACGCGTTTGATGATCACTGGCCAACCGCCGGTAACCCATCAGAACTCGCCTTTACACGATCCGAACGCTCAACGACGACCGATTTTGCCAAGTTCGCTCGCATTGGGGATCTCGAGTCACTGCCGACACGCAAAACAACCCTCTTATCGGTCTCCCCAACCAGCACATCGTGGGCTTAACTTATGTGCCATGACCTCCCCCCGCTCCACCTATGGCGGCGGTTACTACTCCGCGCCGTCCTTCCCGGACACTCCGATCTACGACTCCCTCGTCGCAGAGCGGGGCACACCCCAGATCGCCCCGATCCGGGTTCCTGCCATGTACGACACCGGCAGTCATCTGCCCGCACTCCCGTCCGCGCTTCCCGCGCTGCCGGCCGGGCCCTCCGCTCCCATGCCCCAGTACGGTTACGCGACCCCGCAGCAGGCGCCGCTCCAGCACGCGCCGGCGCCGTACATCCCGCAGCAGGCCTCCGGGCCCCGCGGCTACGCGGGCATGCAGCAGCCGCAACAACAGCAGCAGCAGCGCCCGGCGCCCGGCACCGGCTACGAGGCCATGCGCCCGGCGGCGCCCCGCCCTGCCGCGCCCTACGAGGATCCGTACAACCGTCAGCAGTACCGCGGTTACTGATCTTCCGGACATGGGGCTGTCCGTGCCGCCTGGCAGGATGGCCCCATGCCGAATGCCTCGCTTCACTCGATTCACATACACCCACTGAAGTCGGTTCGGGGGCACGCGCCGCGCGAGGCGGCCGTGGAACCGTGGGGTCTTGCAGGAGACCGCCGGTGGGTGCTCATCGACGCCTCGGGCAAGGTCGTCACCCAGCGCCAGCACCCGCGTCTCGCGCTCACTTCGGCCGAGACCCCGGACGGCGACGGTCTGCGCATGTCGGCACCCGGCCGCGCTCCCCTGACCGTGCCGGTGCCCCGGCCCGCCGGGACGACCACGGTGAACATCTTCGGTGACAAGGTCGAGGCCGTTGCGGCCGACGACGCGGCGCACACCTGGTGGAGCGCGCACCTCGAGGCCGACGTGCGGCTCGTCCACCTCGACGACCCGGCGACGCGACGTCCCGTCGACCCCGAGTACGCGAAGCCCGGCGAGACGGTCAGCTTCGCCGACGGGTATCCGCTGCTGCTCGCCACCCTGTCCTCCTTGGATGCCCTCAACTCCCTCATCGCGCAGGGCGATCACGCGGACGAGGGCCCGCTGCCCATGAACCGATTCCGGCCGAACGTCGTGGTGGACGGCACCGCGCCCTGGGCGGAGGACGACTGGTCACGCATCTCGATCGGCGACGTCACGTTCCGTATCACCAAGAAGAGCGGCCGCTGCGTGGTGACCACCACGAACCAGTCGACTTCGGAGCGTGGCAAGGAGCCGCTGCGGACGCTCGCACGCCACCGCCGTTTCGGTGACCAGCTGTGTTTCGGAACGAACCTGGTCCCCGAGACGACCGGGACGGTCCGGATCGGTGACGCGGTCACGATCCTGGGCTGACGCGTGGCCGCGCGGGGAACCCCGCGCCGGAACACGGTCGTTGGAGCACAATGGAAAGACATGGAGAGACGGACAGGCGGAGAGCTTCGCCGAGTGGGGTGATTTCGCTCTCTCTTCGCCCCACCTGCGCGTGAGCCGTGCCGTTCACGGTTAAGACGGAGGCGGAAGGGGGTGCTGGCTGTGCGGGCAATCGCCGGACTCTGGCGCTGGCGGCACAATCCGCTGCGCCGCGCGACCGACCTCGCCGAGGCCTGGGTCGCACTGGTGGCGGTGCTGCTCATCGTCGTCGTCGCACCGGTCATCGGCGTCGCGACGGGATCCCTGGCGCAGGGCGCCTTGATGCAGTCGGTCCAGGAACAGCACAAGAACCGCCGGGAAGTTCCGGCGACGGTCGTACGGAAGCTGGCCCAGCCGCCGCTGGACTCCGATCCCGAGACGTCCACGGCGCGAGACGCGCACAGCAGGGTCGTCGCCGACTGGAAGGGACCCGACGGCGTCAAGCACACGGGCCGCGTCCTGTCGAGCCTCACGACCCCGCAACCGGGCGACCGGTTCCCGCTGTGGGTCGATGCCACAGGTCAGGTCGCCGGCCGCCCGCTGGACAACGCGACGGCGACAACACACGCCGCGCTGGCCGGATTCGGGACCGCGGCGGCCGTGGCGGGACTCGTCGAGGGCGCCCGACGCCTGGTCATGTGGCGCATGGTGCGCCGCCGGTACGACCGTTGGGACCGCGCCTGGGACAAGGCGGGCCCGGACTGGGGCAGGACAGGGACCGGCAGCTGAGCGGCCTTCCGCTCCGGTCAACTCCCGTCCTTCGCGCACGCTACGGTGGACCCACCTTCGCCGCGGGGAACGCAGCGAGGACCCGCGTACGACGAGGTGGGGGCACGACAAAGCCATGGCACAGGGCACGGTCCAGGTGACGCACACCGGCACGTCGCGGTGGCGGCGCCGCACTGGGGAGTACGGATCGCTCGCCGCGGCCCTGGAGGCCGCGGGTGACGGCGACGTGCTGACCGTGGGGTCGGGCACGTACAGAGAGAACCTCGTCGTGGAGCGCGCGGTGACGCTGCGCGGTCCCGAGGGCTCGCCCGGGTCCGTGCGGATCGCCCCCGTCGACGGGGTGCCGCTCACGGTGCGCGCGTCCGCGACCGTCACCGGTCTGCATGTCGAGGGGCAGGACTCGGCGGCCCCGGCACTCCTCGTGGAGGAAGGCGCTCCGGAGCTCTGCGATCTGCGGATCGTCACGCGCTCGGCGGCCGGCATAGAGGTGCGGGGCGGCGCGCGGCCCACCGTGCGGCGCTGCACCGTCGACAACCCCGGAGGCATCGGCATCGCCGTGCTCGACGGCGGGGGCGGTGTCTTCGAGGAGTGCGAAGTCGTCGCGGCGGGCCAGGCCGGAGTCGCCGTACGCGGCGGCGCGCACCCCCGCCTGGAGCGCTGCCGGGTGCATCACGCGTCGGGGTCCGGACTGTCCGTCACCGGCGAGCACAGCGGCCTGGAGGCCGTCGGCTGTGAGGTGTACGAGGTCAAGGGCACCGGCGTGCAGATCACCGGGCGCGCCACGGCGCATCTCACGGACTGCGATGTGCACCGCACCACGGCGGACGGTGTCACGCTCGACACGGACGCGGTGCTCACCCTCTCCGACTGCCGTATCCACGAGATCCCGGAGAACGCGATCGACCTGCGCTCCCGGTCGGTTCTGACGCTGACCCGCTCGACGGTGCGCCGGTTCGGGCGCAACGGTCTGTCCGTGTGGGACCCGGGCACGCGCGTGGACGCCAACCAGTGCGAGATCCATGACAGTACGGGCGACTATCCGGCGGTGTGGGTGAGCGACGGCGCGACCGCCGTGCTCGACGCGTGCCGGGTGCACGACGTGCCCGACGCCCTGTTCGTGCTCGACCGCGGCTCCCGCGTGGACGTGGTCGACAGCAGTCTCTCCCAGGTCCGCAACACGGCCGTGTCGGTGAGCGACGGCGCCACGGCCCAGCTGGACGACTGCCGGATCAGGGAGGCCGCGACGGGCGCCTGGTTCCGTGACCACGGGAGTGGCGGCACCCTCGCCAACTGCACTGTGGACGCGGTCCAGACGGGCGTGATCGTCACCAAGGGCGCCGACCCGACGGTCGAGCGCTGCACGGTCTCCTCCCCCGCCGAGGCCGGCTTCTATGTGTCGGCCGGGGGCCGGGGCAGCTTCCACGGCTGCCGCGTCACCGGGAGCGAGGGCTACGGCTTCCACATCATCGACGGCTGCCGCACGACGCTCAAGAAGTGCCGTACGGAACGGTGTTCGCGCGGCGGTTACGAATTCGCCGAGGACGGTCCCGTCGTCGAGGACTGCACCAGCGACGAGAGCGGCGGGGTGCGCTCCGCGGGGCAGGCCGCTCCGGCGCCCGGCGTCCAGAAGGCCACGCAGACCGTGGGACTGCTCAGCGCGCTGCCCGAGCAGCGTGCCGTGGCACCCGAGACACAGGCGCCGGACACGACGCGTACGTCGACCGACGTCCTCGGCGAACTCGACACCCTGGTGGGTCTGGAGAGCGTCAAGCGCGAGGTGCGCGCCCTGACGGACATGATCGAGGTGGGCCGGCGCCGGCAGCAGGCGGGCCTCAAGGCGGCTTCCGTCAGGCGGCACTTGGTGTTCACGGGCTCCCCCGGCACCGGCAAGACCACCGTGGCGCGCCTGTACGGGGAGATCCTCGCCTCGCTCGGTGTCCTGGAGAAGGGCCATCTCGTCGAGGTGTCCCGGGTCGACCTGGTCGGGGAGCACATCGGTTCGACCGCCATCCGCACGCAGGAGGCCTTTCAACGGGCCACCGGCGGCGTGCTGTTCATCGACGAGGCATACGCCCTGTCCCCCGAGGACTCCGGCCGTGACTTCGGGCGTGAGGCGATCGACACGCTGGTGAAGCTGATGGAGGACCAGCGCGACTCCGTCGTGGTGATCGTCGCGGGCTACACCTCCGAGATGGAGCGCTTCCTCTCGGTCAACCCCGGTGTGGCGTCCCGTTTCTCACGGACCATCACGTTCTCCGACTACGCGCCCGAGGAGCTGCTGCGGATTGTGGAGCAGCAGGCCGACGAGCACGAGTACCGGCTCGGCGAGGGCGCGTCGGAAGCCCTCCTGAAGCACTTCACGGCGCTCCCGAAGGGACCCGCCTTCGGCAACGGCCGCACGGCGCGGCAGACCTTCGAGTCGATGGTCGAGCGCCACGCGGGCCGGGTCGCCCAGCTCGCCGAGCCGAGCACGGACGACCTGACCCTGCTCTACGAGGACGACTTGCCCGAGCTGCCCTGAGGCGCGGCGGGCTCGCCGTCCGGGCGCGGCCCCGGGACTTCCGGGCGCAGCCTGGCGAGGAGGCGGGCCCGTTCCTCGGCGAAGACGGGGTCGGCCTGGTAGTCGGAGTGGCCCAGGATCGGTGCGGGCAACGGGTGTTGCTCGGTGCGGCCGTAGGCGAGGGGGTCCTTCAGCGCCGGGTGGTCGACCTGGGGGCCGTCCTCGCCGGGCAGCCGGACGGGGCCGCCGATCGGGTCGGTGGTGCGGTGCAGGTTGCGCCAGCAGTCGACCTGACGGTGCAGGGCGCCGAGCGCGGCGGGGCCGAAGTGGGCCGGGAACCAGCGCCCGTAGAGCCGCTCCAGAGGCGAGCCGTAGGTGAGCAGGGCGACGCGTCGGCGGACCGTGGGGTGCAGCTGCCAGGCGGCCGCGGCGGCGAGGACGCTGCCCTGGGAGTGGCCCGACAGGACGAGGCGGCCGCCCGTGGTGCGGGTCCAGGTGGCCATGCGCCAGGTCAGGTCGGGCACGGCGCGCTCCGCGTAGCAGGGCGGCGCGAAGGGGTGCGCGGCGCGCGGCCAGAACGTGCCGACGTCCCACAGGATGCCGATCGTGCGGCGGGCCGACCGGTCGCGGTAGGCGCGCCTTCCCCAGGTGACGAAGAGTATGAAGCCGAGGCCGATGAGCCAGGAGCCCAATGCCTGCGCGGTCTGCGCGGCGCCTTCCACGATGTCGTACGTGCCCTGTGCGGCCCGGCCCGGCACCTGGTGGGTCGCCCACGCACCCGTGAGGGCGCCCGCGCCGAGGAGGAGGGTCACCGTGGACACGGCGCCGATGATCATGGGCGCCTGGTCGGTGAGGGCGGCACGCGCGCGCGTGCCCGCGATGCGGCTGGTGCGGGCGGCGTCCTCGGGCTCCCCCGGGTAGTCGGTCGCGACGGTGGCCGTCTCGCGGCGCTTGAGCCGCATGGTGCGCTGGGCGAGGACGGCGCACACCACGGCGACGACGATCAGCAGCGGCGGGATCACGGAGGCCTGCCAGGACAGCAGGACGGGCGGCCCTTCGATGGTGCCGCCGGCGCCCGGCGTGCCGGAGCCGTCCAGCCAGTCGGCTACGCGCTGGGACACTCCCCCGGACATCACACCGCCCAGGGCGCAGGCGAGCATCGCGGTCGCGGGTCCGCCGAGGCCGCGCAGCGCCGCGCGGGTGTCGCGGGCGCGGCGGTGGATGGCGTGGGCGACCACGGCGAGCGCCACGACCACCGCGCCCTGGACGAGGACGATCCCGCCGAACGTCGCGTCTCCGGGCAGGCGCCCGTGCGAGCGCCACTCGGGGCGCGACCAGCCCGCGTACAGGAACGTGAGCACCAGGAGGGCGAGGGCGGCCGCTGGCAGGAGGCGGACGAGGGTCCGGTCGAGGGTGCGGTCGACCGTGTTCTCGCTGCGGCCCCTGCGGCACACCACCCAGACGACGACGGCGGTGCCCGCGACGAGCGCGCCGTCGAGGATCCGGCCGAGCACGTCGAGGAGGACGGGACCGCCGCTCTCGCGGTCGAAGCGGGCGGCCGAGGTGCCGACGGCGGCCGCCACCGTGAGCAGGCCCGCGGCGGTGTGCGCGGCGCGCAGCCGGGCGACAAGACGGCGGCCGTACCAGAACCCCGGCCGGCCCAGCGCGTTGGTCGGGGCCTCCTCCTCCGGGTCGGGCTGATGGGGCAGCGGCTGCTGGGACTCGTACGCGCCCCAGGTGCGGTGGGAGAGGTACCAGAGGAGTCCGGTGAGGGCGGCCGGGACGAGGGCGGCGAGGGCGAGGCGGCGGCCGGGCTGGCTCCACCAGCCGCCGTGTCCGTGCGCGTCGACCGACAGGAAGCCGAGCCAGGAGCGTCCCTCGGCGCACGCATGCGTGCCCGCGCACTGCCAGGCCACCAGGTCGAGCGCCACCTCGCAGGCGGCGGCGACCAGGAGGACGGTGAGGCTGAGGCCGACGAGGCGCACCAGGAGTCCGTAGGCGCGCACGGTCCGCGTGCGGCGGTGGGCGTTGGGGCGCATCCAGTGGGCGAGGTTGACCACCATGAACGGCAGGAGCAGCAGCCACAAGGCGCGCGAGCCGTTGCCGGACGTGAGGTTGCACCAGACGTACGCCTCGGGGACGGGCTTGCCCCGGTAGTCGTCGGGGCGTTCCTCCGCGTCGGCGTCGTCGGCGCGGCGGTAGACGGCGGCCGTGTCGTCGCCGGAGACCCGGACCGTGCGCGGGTCGCCCAGCATCGCCTCGGGGGTGGTGCCCCCCACGCCGTGGACCAGAAGTTCGAGGGCGGTCTCGTCCGCCGTGTCACGCTCCACCGTTCAGCATCCCCCGATTGACGTGCGCGTGTGGTGCCGGAATCAGAATCCCCGCTCACGGCCGCGCTACGCATCCCTCGTCACCGAATCTCCCCCATCCGTGCCACCGCGCGCCATACTGCCGCGCGAGCGGGCAGTGGCCCGGTTGCCGGTGGCGCGTGCGAGGATGTGGCGACCATGGACGGCTGTGCCGAGGCGAAGGGATCCGACAGGACGTGAGCGAGAATCAGAACCTCCTCGCGGAGCAGCGCCGGGCCTTGATCCTCGACGAGGTCAGGCGCCGTGGCGGCGTCAGGGTCAACGAGCTCACGCGCAAGCTGGGCGTCTCCGACATGACGGTCCGCCGTGATCTCGACGCGCTCGCCCGGCAGGGCGTCCTGGAGAAGGTGCACGGCGGCGCGGTCCCCGTGGAGGAGGCAAGCACGCACGAGCCGGGCTTCGAGGCGAAGTCGGGTCTGGAGCTCAGCGCCAAGGAGGACATCGCGCGGACCGCCGCGGCCCTGGCGGCGCCGGGCACCGCCATCGCGCTGTCCGGCGGCACCACGACGTATGCGCTGGCCCACCACCTCCTCGACGTGCCGGACCTGACCGTGGTGACCAACTCGGTGCGGGTGGCGGACGTGTTCCACGGTGCGCAGCGCTCGTCGGGACAGCGGCAGGGCGCGGCGACCGTGGTCCTCACGGGCGGCGTGCGAACACCTTCCGATTCTCTGGTGGGGCCGGTCGCGGACCAGGCCATCGCGGCGCTCCACTTCGACGTGCTGTTCCTCGGTGTGCACGGCATATCGCTGGAGGCCGGCCTGTCGACGCCGAACCTGGCGGAGGCGGAGACGAACCGGCGCCTCGTGCAGTCCGCGCGCCGGGTCGTCGTGGTCGCCGACCACACCAAGTGGGGGACGGTGGGCCTGAGTTCGTTCGCCTCGCTCGACCAGGTGGACACGCTCGTGACGGACGCGGGGCTGCCCCCGGACGCGCGCGCGGAGATCTCGGAGGAGCTGCGGCTGGTCATCGCGGGCGAGCCCGGAACAGGTACAGACATCTGACGGTTCGCCAGCTATGGTGACCTCTGCCCGGTCAACCGCCCGATTCCGCTTGGGGGCTGAACGTCCATGGCACGCCGACTGAAGCCCGTGGGGCTCGAGTTCACCGAGTCCGCGCCGCTGCGCCTGGTCTTCGCCCGTGAGGTGTCCGCACCTCCGCAGGCGGTGTTCAGGGCGCTCTCCGAAGACGTGACGGGCTGGCCCGAGTGGTTCTCCGCCGTGACGCTCGCCCGCCCGACGGACGGCGGCGCGGGGCGCGAGGTGCGGCTCAGGGGCGGTACGCGCATGCGGGAGACCATCCTCGCGGCCGAGCCCGACACGGTGTACGCGTACCGGGTGGACGAGACCAACGCGCCGGGGATACGTGCCCTCGTCGAGGAGTGGCGGCTCACGCCGTCGGGCGTCGGCGGGACGCGGGTGCAGTGGACGTTCGCCGCGGACGGCGCCGCCGCTTTCCGGGTGGGCCTGCGGCTCGGCCGGGCCGGACTCGGCCGGGCGTTCCGTGACGCGGTGGCCGCACTCGACCGCAGGATCGCCGCCAACTCCCGGGACTCCAGGGCGAGTTGAGGAAGCTCCCGGGCCCTCAGTCGGCGCTCGGCCAGACTCCCGTGGCGAGCAGCGTCTCGATGGTCCGCGTGTACGGCGCGATGTCCATACCCTGGTGGGCCAGCCACTGGTCGGAGTAGTACTTGTCGAGGTAGCGGTCCCCCGGGTCGCACAGCAGGGTGACGACGCTGCCGGTCCTGCCCTCGGCCACCATCTCGGCGACGATCTTCAGTGCGCTCCACAGGCCCGTACCGGTCGAGCCGCCCGCCTTGCGGCCGATGGCGCCCTCCAGGGCGCGCACGGCGGCGACGCTCGCCGCGTCCGGCACCTTCATCATGCGGTCGATCGCGCCGGGCACGAAGCTCGGCTCCATGCGGGGCCTGCCGATCCCCTCGATGCGGGAACCGCAGTCGCAGGTGACGTCCGGGTCCCCGGTCGTCCAGCCCTCGAAGAAGCAGGAGTTCTCGGGGTCCGCGACGCAGATGCGGGTGTCGTGCTGCATGTAGTGGACGTACCGGGCGATGGTCGCGGAGGTGCCTCCGGTGCCGGCGGTGGCGACGATCCAGGTGGGCTCGGGGTAGCGCTCCAGTTCCAGCTGCCGGTAGATCGACTCCGCGATGTTGTTGTTGCCGCGCCAGTCCGTGGCCCGCTCCGCGTACGTGAACTGGTCCATGTAGTGGCCGCCGGTCTCGACCGCGAGGGCCGCCGACTCCTGGTACATCGTGCGCGAGTCGTCGACGAAGTGGCACCGGCCGCCGTGGAATTCGATCAGGCGGATCTTCTCGGAGCTGGTGGTACGGGGCATCACGGCGATGAAGGGCACCCCGATGAGCTTCGCGAAGTAGGCCTCGGAGACGGCGGTCGAACCGCTGGACGCCTCGATGACGGGGCGGCCGGGCCGGATCCACCCGTTGCACAGGCCGTAGAGGAACAGCGAGCGGGCGAGCCGGTGCTTCAGGCTGCCGGTGATGTGCGTCGACTCGTCCTTGAGATAGAGGTCGATGCCCCACTCCTCGGGGAGCGGGAAACGCAGGAGGTGGGTGTCGGCCGACCGGTTGGCGTCGGCCTGGACCTTTCGTACGGCTTCTTTGAGCCAGCTACGGTACGCGGCGTCCGTGTGGTCCACGTCCAGTGTGGGCACCGGTTCCGGCCCTTGGGGGATCACGGCTGACGGGTTCTGCCTAGGGGTACTCACCGCATGGCTCCTTAGCGTCGTTCCGAGCGCCGGTCCGACGCCGTCCACACCCGGCCGTCGTCTTTACGACCGGTCGGACGCCCCGATCATAAACACCTTCCGCACGCTTCTCACCTGCATAAACACCCCTTTGAGCAACTCAAAGGAACACCTGCCCCAGGGCGGGAACGGGCGTGCGGAGGAACAAAGGCGTGAGTCGGCCCTTCCCCTGCCGGGCGCACTCCCCCGCGCACTGGTGCGGACGCCTTCGTGCGGGCAGACTGCACCGCGGGGCCGGTGAGAGCTCACACCAAGGGGGCGGACGACATGGCGGAGCCGGAGTTCACGGCGACGGGTGTGCGCATAGGGCGACTGCTTCGCTCGCTCACCCGGGCAGGCGAGGTCCGCATCAAGGGCGGCCGTCTCGAACTGCTCACGAGTTACGGCAGCGAGATCGACAGCGCGCCGCTCCAGGAAGTCCGCGCCGGCAAGGCCTGGTTCGCGCCCGGCGACCGGGCGCTCGCCGATGTCGGCGGCAGGCGCTACCTGCTGAAACTCGGCGACGATCATGAGCCGGGCGACGCGGTACCCCGTCTCGCCGGCGAGAGCGGGCCGCCCACGACGCGTCGGTTCCTCGACGCGGTGCGCAGGGCGCGCGGCCGGCTGACGTAGCCGGCGGCGGACTGGGGGACTGCGTCCGCGAGTTGCAGGCTCGCACCCCCTGAGTCACTCTGGTCACACATCACTACTCAGGGTTTACCGGCGATAACGCTGCGAACCAGCCCGCCGGACACGCAGCAGGCGGGCCTCGGCCGACAACGCGACCCTCTGCTGGCTCGGTACTCCGCCTTCTTCCGGACCTTCAATTCGGGGAGTCGCAGCCGTGATCAGCCACCCAAGCAAGCACTGCACGGTGGAGCTCCAGGCCCTGCCGTCGCGGATCCGCCAGGTCCGCAGAATCGTATCGGCGCAGTTGCGCTACTGGCATCTGGATCCCCTGATCGACGAGGCCATGCTCGGCGTGACCGAGCTGCTGACCAACGTCCATCGGCACGCCGGTCCCGACAAGATGTGCACCGTCGAGATAGAGCTGCTGCGCGACCGACTCACGGTGTCGGTGCACGACCACGACCCGCACCTGCCGCAACTGTGCGACGCCGACCCGCTCTCGACCTGCGGCCGGGGCCTCGCCCTGGTCGCCGCGGTCAGCGAGAGCTGGGGCGCGCGTCCGCAGGGCGAGGACGGCAAGGTCGTGTGGTTCACGCTCCCCGCGCCACCGGCGGCGCTCCCGCTGCCGGCGATTCCCGAGTACCGGGTGGCGGACGTCTTCCCCGAGATGGACTCCCCGGCGGACCGCCGCGCGGCCCGACATGCTCCCGCCCGGTCGGCCGTTGTCGGCTGACCGGGCGGTGACCACCCCCTCGTACGGCACGGGCCACGTCACTCCTGACGGCACGGACCGCGTCACTCGGTGGCGATGGCCCGCAGCACGTCGAGGCGTGCGGCGCGGCGGGCCGGACGCAGGCCCGCGAGCGCTCCGGCGGCGAGGCCCACCAGGGCCACGACGACGAGCTGGAGCGGGGGCAGGGCGAACGCGAACGCGCTGTCGCTCGCACCGTCCGACGCCTCGACCAGGACCCAGCCGAGGAAGCCGCCGAGCACCAGGCCACCCGCGGTGCCGAACGCCGCGACCAGGACGGACTCCCACCGGACCATGGCCCGCAGCTGGGCGCGGGTCTGGCCGACGGCCCTCAACAGGCCCAGTTCACGGGTGCGTTCGTGGACGGCCAGGGTGAGGGTGTTGGCGATGCCGAGCAGAGCGATCAGCACGGCGAGGGCCAGCAGCGCGTAGACCAGGGTCAGCATCATGTCGATGCCGCCGGCGGACGACTGCGCGTACTCGTCGCGGGTCTGCACCTCCGGATTCCCGTACGCCTCCGCGACCTTGGACACGGCGGCCTTGCCGTCGGCCGTGCTCACGCCGTCCTTGAACGTGACGGCGATCAGGGTGTCGGAGTCCTGGGCGCGGTGCGGGGCCCAGGCCTCACGCGTGATGACGTAGTCCCCCGCGAGCTCCGACTGCCCGTAGACCGCGCGGACGGTGAAGTTCTGCTGCTTGCCGTCGGTGAAGGCCAGCCGGGCGGTGCTGCCCGGTTCCAGGTGCTGCTTGCCGGCCTCCTTGCGGTTGATCGCGATGCCGTCCGTGCCGAGGTCGCTCAGCGAGCCGCGGACGGTGCCCAGGTCGAAGGACCTGGCGAGCGCGGCCGGGTCGGTGACGGTGAGGGCGCGGCCCTCGCCGTCGACGTCCGCGACGCCCTTGCCCAGGCCCACGGCTGTCGCGACCTGCGGCTGCCCGGCGATGGCCGGGGCGAGCTTCGGGCTGAGGCCGCTGCCGCCCGCGCCGAACGACGGCGCGGACACGGCGATGTCACCGGCGAAGGAGCGGGACACCGTCTGGTCCATGGTCGCCTTCAGCGAGGCGCCGAAGACGGTGAACAGGGAGACGACGGCGACACCGATCATCAGGGCGCTCGCGGTGGCGGCGGTGCGCTTGGGGCTGCGCAGCGCGTTGCGCCGGGCGAGACCGCCGGTGACGCCGCGCAGCTTGTCGAGCGGGCTGCCGAGGACGCGTACGGCGCGCGACGAGGCGACGGGACCGAGCACCACGAACGCGACGAGGATCAGCACGCTGCCGAGGCCGGCGAGCCAGATGGACGGCGACGCGAGGACACCGGTCAGGGTGACGGCGACCGCCGCGACGCCCAGTGCCGTGCCGATGACGGCGCGGCGGCGCGAGGCCCCGGACTGGTCGACTGCCGTCTCGCGCAGGGCCGCGAGGGGTGCGGTGCGTCCGGCTCGTACGGCGGGCAGGAGCGCCGAGCCGAGACAGACGAGGATGCCGACGGCGAGCGGGAGCAGCAGGGACAGGCTGCTGATCACGAGAGCGCCGTCGGGGAACGGGAAGCCGATCGCGGGGAAGAGCGCCTGGAGCCCGGCCGCGATGCCGATGCCGCCGGCGAGACCGGCGGCCGACGCGAGGACGGCGACGGCGCTCGCCTCGACGAGCGTGGTGGCGGTGACCTGGCGGCGGGAGGCGCCGAGGGCACGCAGGAGGGCGTTCTCCCGGGTGCGCTGGGCGACGACGATCGCGAACGTGTTGTGGATCGAGAAGGTCGCCACGAGCAGGGCGATGCCGGAGAACACGAGGAGGAATGTGGTGAAGAGGGTCAGGAACTGGCCGGAGATCATGTCGGTGTTCTCCTGCGCCGACGCCTCACCGGTGATGGCCTCGACTCCCTTGGGCAGTACGGGAGTCAGCTCGCCGACGAGTTCCCGCTGGCTGGTGCCGGGGCCGGCCCGCACCTGGATGGACGCGGCCTCGCCGGGCTTCGGCGTGAGGTACTTCTCCGCGTCGGCCTGCGTCATGCCGGTGTACGTCACCTGGGCCATGCCGTCCTCGCCGCCGAACGTGGCGAGGCCGACGATCGTCACCTTGACGGGGTCGGGGGTGCGCAGGGTCGTGGTGTCGCCGATCTTGAGGTCGCCCTTTTTGGCGGCTCCACGGTTGACGACCACCTCGCCGGTCCTCGAAGGGGGGTGTCCTTCGGCCAGGCGGTACGGGTTGAGTTCGGGATCGGCGATCCAGTTGCCCGCGAGGGTGGGCGGGCCCTGGCCGCCGATCGCCTTGCCGTTGCTGCCGACGAGCTGGCCCGCGCCCTGGATGCCGGGCACGGCGGCGGCGACGCCCGGGGTGTCCGCGAGCTTCTTCGCGAGCGACGCGGCGACGGGCTGCCGGGTGCCCTGGCTCTCACCGGGGGTCGTGATCACGTTCGTGCTGCGGACGACGGCGTCGGTGCCGCTCGACGCGTTGCCGAACATGGTGTCGAAGCTGGCGCGCAGGGTGTCGCCCATGACCAGCGTGCCGGTGAGGAACGCGACGCCGAGCAGGACGGCCAGGAAGGTGCCGGCGAAGCGCCGCTTGTGGGCGCGCAGGGACGACAGGCTCAGGCGCGCGGAGGTGCTCACGGAGCTCATGACGGCGTCTCCCCCGCATGTCGTGCGCCGCCGGCCGCGTCGAAGGCCTTCATGCGGTCGAGGACCCTGTCCGGGGTCGGGTCCTGCATCCGGTCGACCAGGCGGCCGTCGGCGAGGAAGACGACCTCGTCGGCGTGGGCGGCGGCCACCGGGTCGTGGGTGACCATGACGACCGTGCGGTCCATCTGCCGTACGGCGCGGCCGAGGAGCCCGAGCACCTCCTCGCCGGAGCGCGAGTCGAGGTTGCCGGTGGGCTCGTCGGCGAAGACGACGTCGGGACGGCCCGCGAAGGCCCGGGCCACGGCGACGCGCTGCTGCTGTCCGCCGGAGAGTTCGGACGGCCGGTGGTGCAGGCGGTCGCGCAAGCCGACGATGTCGACCAGGGTGTCGATCCACTCCCTGGAGGCGGCGTCGCCCTTCGCGCCCGCGAGGTCCATCGGCAGGGTGATGTTCTCCGCGACCGTCAGCGTCGGCAGCAGGTTGAAGGCCTGGAACACAAAGCCGATGCGGTCGCGGCGCAGCAGGGTCAGGCGGCGGTCGTCGAGGGAGCTCAGGTCGGTGTCGCCGATGAAGGCGGAGCCGGCGCTGAGGGTGTCGAGGCCCGCGGCGCAGTGCATGAGCGTGGACTTGCCGGAGCCGGAGGGACCCATGATCGCGGTGAACCTCCCGGCCTCGAAGCCGACGCTCACGCCGTCCAGGGCCCGGACCGCGGTGTCGCCGCTGCCGTAGACCTTCACGGCGTCGACGACTCGGGCCGCGGTCCGGGTGAGGGTGGCGGTGGTCATTCCGCACCGCCCTTGGTGCGGCCGAACTCCTCGTTCAGGACGGAGCTGCGGCGCCAGTACTCGTCCTCGTCGATCTCGCCCGCGGCGAAGCGCCGGCCGAGCACGGTGAGGGGCGAGTTCTCGTCGGCGGCGGGCCGCCAGGGGCCGCCACGACGGCGTCCGCGCCACACGGTGCGGCGCAGCAGCGTGACGACGCCGATGACGACGGCCGCCCAGATCAGCGGGAAGAACAGGATCCACGGGCCGGGCCCGCCGTCCCAGTTCGCCAGGGTCTGCATGAGAGTCATCTCCTCGGAACGTGTGTTCACGCTTTCTCGATGACTCGAGACTCGCTCCGAAGGGGGGTCGAAGTCGTCGTACAGCCAGCGGCAGCGCGCGTACCACCGCGGGAGTACTGAGCCTGCTTCGGCCTACTCTCCTCGCTCTCGACTTCTGTACCTACTAGTATGTACAGTGACTTCATGAGCACTTCGGACCGGTTGATCGAGTCCACTCGCGAGCTCCTGTGGGAGCGGGGGTACGTGGGCACGAGCCCCAAGGCGATCCAGCAGCGCGCCGACGCGGGGCAGGGCAGCATGTACCACCACTTCGGGGGGAAGCAGGACCTCGCGCTCGCCGCGATCGAGCGGACGGCGCAGGAGATGCGGGCCACGGCCGCGGAGTCGTTCGGCGGCGCGGGCTCCGCGTACGCCCGCGTCGAGGCGTATCTGCGGCGCGAGCGCGATGTGCTGCGCGGCTGCCCGGTCGGCCGGCTCGCGATGGACCCGGATGTGATCGCGAGCGACGCGCTGCGCGCTCCGGTCGACGAGACGATCGACTGGCTGCGGGAGCAGCTCGCCGGGATCGTCGAAGAGGGCAAGGAACAGGGCGAGTTCGCGCCTTCGCTGGATGCCGAGGAGATCGCGGCGACGATCGTCGCGACGGTCCAGGGCGGCTATGTGCTGGCCCGCGCGTCGGGCTCGCCCGCCGCTTTCGACGCGGGGGTGCGCGGACTGCTCTCGCTGCTCGTACCCGCCGCCTGAGCCGAGGAGTGACACGACCGTGCACGCGATGCAGTACGAGATCACACTGCCCGCCGACTACGACATGGCCGTCATCCGCAAACGGGTGGAGACCAGGGGGCATCTTCTGGACGACTTCCCCGGACTCGGGCTCAAGGCCTATCTGATGCGGGAGCGCGGCGTCGCCGGGTCACCCGTGAACCAGTACGCGCCGTGCTATCTGTGGAACACCGCTCAGGGCATGAACTCGTTCCTGTGGGGGCCCGGTTTCCAGGGGATCGTGGACGACTTCGGGCGACCCGAGGTGCAGCACTGGGCCGGGCTCGCGTACGAAGAGGGGCCGGCCTCGCACGCCACCCCGAGGAGCGCGGTGCGCCGCCGGACACCCCTCACCGGGAGGGCGCCGCTCGCCGAAGTGACGGGCGCCGCCGTGCGCGACGCGGCCCGCATCGCCGGGCAGGACGGGGCCGTGTGCGCGGCGGTCGCCGTCGACCCGCGCCACTGGGAGCTGCTCACCTTCTCCCTCTGGGACCACGCGTCGCCGGACACGCCGGGCGACGTCTACGAGGTGCTGCACCTGAGCGCGCCCGAGCGCGACCAACTTCCCCGGGGGAGGCAGTGGTGACCGCGACCGTACGGACCGTGCTCGGGGATGTGGCTCCGGAGGAACTCGGCGTGTGCGACGCGCACGACCACCTCTTCTTCCGCAGCCCGCTGCTCCCCGGCCAGGAACTCGACGACGCGGCAGCCGCCGAGGCGGAACTGCGCGCCTACCGGGAGGCGGGCGGCGGCGCGGTCGTCCAGTGGACACCGCACGGGCTCGGACGACGGGCCGAGCTGCTGCCCGAGCTGTCGTCCGCGACGGGTGTACGCATCGTGGCCGCGACGGGACTTCATCAAGCCGCCCACTACACACCGGAATTGCTCGCCCGGCTGCGCCCCGTCCTCACCGACGTGTTCGTGCGGGAACTCACCGCGGGGATCGGCGACAGCGGTGTGCGGGCCGGGCTCATCAAGGTCGCGGGCGGCTTCCACGCCCTCGACGACCACGCGGTGTGGACGATGCGGGCCGCCGCCGAGGCCCATCACGCGACGGGCGCACCGATCGCCGTCCACCACGAGCTGGGTACGGGCGTACTCGACGTACTCGACCTGCTGTGCGGGGAGTTGGGGGTGGCGCCGGAGCGGGTCGTGCTCGGGCACCTCAACCGCTCCCCCGACTTCGCCGTGCACCGCCAGGCCGCAGAGTCCGGCGCGTATCTCGCCTTCGACGGGCCGTCGCGCGCCAACCACGCGACGGACTGGCGGATGCCGGACGCGATGGCGGCGCTCGCCGACGCGGGGTTCGGCGACCGGCTCCTGCTCGGCGGCGACACGACGACCGCCGGGGCGCGTTCGGTCAGCGGCGGGCCCGGGATGCCGTATCTGCTGCGCCGCGTCCGTCCTCGCCTCGAACTGGCCCTGGGCAAAGCGCTGGTGGACCGGATCCTCGTCGACAACCCGGGCAGGGCGTTCGCGGTGGAGCGGCTGCCCGGGAGGTGACGGAGGCCTTACTCGGCCTGTGCGCTACCGGCCGACGGTGTGCGGCCGTCGTGGTGCACGGGGCCCGCGGACGCCACGACCGACGTCGGCACCGGCGAGAAGATCGGGTACATGAGCCGGTTGGACAGATAGGCGAAGACCGGCCCGAGCGCGTTCATCGCGACCACGCAGACCCACGCCGCCCAGATGTTGCCCGGCTTGTAGCCGAAGCCTCCGAAGAACGTGGCGAAGTAGCTGGCGAAGCCGAGGAACATGCCGGGAATCAGCGAGAACGCCTTGATGCGGCCCGTGTACATCAGGACGGTGTTGACGACCATGATCACCAGGGCCAGCACGGCGTTCCTGGCGAACTGGCTGTCGCCGAACGCCGTGCCCGCGTGCTGGTCGATCAGCACGATGATCAGGGCGAAGGCGGAGCCGGCGGGCATCGTGCACCACAGCCTGCGTGCGTTCGCCCAGCTCGGCCCTCCGAGAGCGAAGACGGCCGCCCACGAGATGAAGATCGCCCAGGGCGGGAGATGGAGCGCGGTCCCTCCGATGAACGCCGTCAGACCGGCGAGTACGGAGGCAACGATTTCGTGAGAGAGGCGTTCGCGCATGGGGATTCCTCTGCTGGAGTCGGATGGCAGAGCGCGGTGCCGTGCGGGGGCGCGTGGGGGGCTGTTGGGGGTGCGACGGGGGGCTCAGTGGACGAGGAGTTCGCTGGTCCTGACCGTGCGGGCCACCACCTTTCCCGCCTTGATGACATGGGCGCGTTCGGGCCGGTCCAGGACGATGTCGTCGTAGACCTGCGTGTCGAGGACCACCAGGTCGGCGCGGGCGCCGGGCCGCACGCCGTAGTCGTCGGCGACCCCGACGACGCGGGCCGCGTCGTGCGTGACCATGCGCAGCACCCGGTGGAGGTCGGCGGGCCCGGACAGATGGCCGGTCTGCGCCAGCAGGAGCGCCGTGTCCAGGGGGTCCGCGCGCCCGAACGGGGTGAAGGCGTTGCGGATGTTGTTGGAGGAGCAGGCGGCGAGCACGCCGTGGTCCCACAGTTCTCGGACCGGGGCAATCCCCCGCCGGACCGACCGGGTGTCGCGTCGGCCACCGAGGTGCAGGTCGGTCGCCGGGAGCGGCACGACGGCGACGCCCGCGTCGGCGAGTGCCGCCATCGCCCGCGCCCGGTCCGCCGGCTCCCGGCCGCCGAGCGACGTCATATGGCCGAGCGTCACCCGGCCTCCCAGGCCCCGTCGCACGGTCTCACCGGCGATGAACTCGGCGAGCGCGTACCGGGGGTCGGACGCGTCGTCGGCGAAGTCGGCGTGCAGATCGGCCGGGACTCCGTGCTGTGCGGCGAGGTCGAGTACGAGCTCGACGTGGCGGCGGCAGTCGTCCAGGGTGCCCTCGTTGTACGTGCAGCCGCCCACCACGTCGGCGCCCGCCGCCAGCGCCGCGATCAGCAGCTTCTCGGTGCCGGGTGAGCGCAGGACGCCCTCCTGGGGGAACGCCACGATCTGGAGGTCCACCACATCCGCGTACTCCTCTCGGAGTTGGAGCACGACCTCGACGCCGAGCAGCCCAGCGATCGGGTCGACGTCCGGATGGGCGCGGATCACCGTCGTACCGTTGAGGACCGCCGCCTCGAGGACGCGCCGCGCACGCGCCAGTACGTCCTCGTGGGTGAACGCGCTCTTCAGTTCGCCGGTCACCGCGATCGCTCCGGCGAGGGTTCCGTCGGGGTTGCTTCGTACGCCGTCCAGGAGGGCCTTGTCGAGATGCAGATGCGGTTCGACGAAGCCGGGCAGGACAACCCGGCCCGCGCAGTCGATCACCTCGTCGGCGTCCTGGCCCGAGGCGTCCCCGACGGCTCGCACCCGGCCGCCGTCGATCACCACGTCGCAAGGCGACCG
This sequence comes from Streptomyces sp. NPDC055400, assembly GCF_053644375.1. Taxonomy (NCBI): domain Bacteria; kingdom Bacillati; phylum Actinomycetota; class Actinomycetes; order Kitasatosporales; family Streptomycetaceae; genus Streptomyces; species Streptomyces sp. NPDC055400. The sequence continues at coordinate 43,661 of NZ_JBSHLM010000024.1, forward strand.
GGCGTCCTCGACGCGTGCTTGACGCAGTATCAGTTGAGGCATACGGGCTCCCGGTGGGTGGATGGGCGGGGGCGGATGCGGGGGGACTGGCATACGCGGCAGGTGCGATCAGCCGCGATCGGACGGGATGGATACCGGATGCAACTGGATCAGTCAGGGAAGTCCGCCTTGCGGATGAGGCAGTGCACTCCCTGGACCTGGTCGACGACCTGCGAGATCTCGAAGTCCGCCGCCGCGCTCAGGTAGGCGTACGCGGCCGGCCCGTCCATCCCGAAGCGGTCCGTGAGGAAGCGGACGGCGGCGCGGACCGCTTCCCGCATCGCCTCGCCGAGGTCCTCGTGCAGCCCCACGGGGATCCAGTGCCGGTCGGTCTCGCCGAAGGGATGCGTGAGGGCCGCGGCGGCCGCACGGGCCCGTGGGCCCTTGAGGAGGGTGAGCCGGAATGTGGCGCGCAGCGGCGCCTCCAGGGCGGTGAGGGCGACTTCGCCGTTGCCCTGGGCGTAGTGCGGATCTCCGGTGTAGAAGCCCGCCCCGGCCGTCTGTACGGGCAGGTAGAGCGCGGAGTGCGTCGCGAGGTCCTTGATGTCGAGGTTGCCGCCGTGCCGTCCTGGTGGCACGGAGTGCTCCGGCTCGTCCGTGTCGGTGGCCACGCCCATGATGCCCATGAAGGGCCGCAGCGGGAACCGGGCCGCCGCCCGGCCGTTGCCGTAGCGGATCACGCCGACGTCCCGGCCGGCCGCACGCTCCACCGCGCAGAAGGTGAACTCCGGCCCTGTGCGGGCGAATTCATCGGGCAGGGCGCCACGGCCGTGCCGACTGGAGATGACGCCGTAGTCGGCGCGCCGGTGCAGGGACAGCACTTCGGCCTTGAGGAGGTCGCCCGGCTCGGCGCCCTTGATGTGGACGGGCGCACTGACGACGTGAGGCCCGTCCCCGTCCGGGTCCCGTGGCGGGGGTGACTTCGCCAACAGGCGGGCGTCGGAGAGCACTTCGGTCGCGGCGATGCCGTACCGCCCGAAGAAGGCCGCCGGATCGCGCCCCTGGTCCTCCAGGATGCCCTCGTGCGAGACGGTGTCGAAGGTGACGCTGTCGCCGGAGTCGATCGTGAGTGCCGGCGCGGTGGTGCGGCACGGCAGCCGCCCCCAGCCGGCGGTCTCCGGTGTGGCACGCAGATAGTGCGTGCCGTCGATCGGGCCCTGTCCCGCTTCGAGTATCACTGCGGCCTCCCTGCCGTGACGGTGCCGTTGAAGGGTTCTTCGGTGGTCCGCGCCGGTTCGCCGGCGAGCCAGGTGCCGGCGCGCCCGTCGAGAGCGGCGCCGAGCTGCTGCGGTGAGGCGATGAGCACCTGACGGCCGGGGGCACCGCGCAGGAAGTCGAGGGCGGCTCGGATCTTGGGGCCCATGCTGCCCGGCGGGAACTGGCCCTGCGCCAGGAGACGTTCGGCCTCGTCGTGGGTGAGCCGGTCCAGGTAGCGCTGCGTGGGCCGGCCGTGGTCGACGGCGACGCGTTCCACTCCGGTGGTGATGACCAGCAGGTCCGCGCCGAGATGCGCCGAGGTCAGGTCCTTGTCGATGACGGCTTCGACGCCCCGGTAGCCGCCCTCGGTCTCTACAAGGGGGATGCCGCCGCCACCGCCCGCGATCACCGTGAATCCGGCCGAGGACAGCGCTCGCACGGCCTCCGTCTCCAGGATCCGGCGCGGCCGGGGCGACGGGACCACGCGCCGCCGGCCCCGCGCGTCCTCCTCCGCCACGGTCCAGCCGTGGCGGTGCGCCAGCTCCTTTGCCCTGGCCGGCGGGTAGAAGGATCCGATGCGTTTGGCCGGGCGGCTGAACGCCTCGTCGTCCGCGGTGACCACGGTGTGGGTGATCAGCGCGGCGACCCGGTCATCGGCGCGACCGAGCGGCCGGAGGCGGCCCGCGATCGCGGTCGCCAGGATGGATCCGAGGCCGCCCTGCGAGTCGGCCACACACATGTCGAGGCCGACAGCGGGCAGTTCGGGCGCCAGCGCCGCCGCGAGGTCCCCGCGGCGCTTGATGAATCCGACCTGAGGGCCGTTGCCATGGGTGACGACAACCCGCCACCCCGTGTCGGCCAGCGCCACGACGGGGGACGCGAGCCGGCGTGCGGCCTCGACCTGTTCGGCGACGGTGGCGTGGGTGCCACCGCGCAGCAGCGCGTTGCCGCCGATGGCGACCACCGCTGTCCTCGGCACGGATCGGGGAGTCATGCGAGTCACCGTAAGAGCGGCGGGCCGAGCCGGTCATGGGCACCGGACGCCAGGATGAGCGGCCCACCGTTGACACCCGCTGACAAGGGGCGTCCGCAACCGCGGTGGGAAACATGGAAGTTACGCGCGGGGTATTACAGGTTACTCGCGGCTGTCGCATAGTGACTGTGCATGACAGGCATCGGTATCGGTACCGCCCCGACCGTCCCCTACGGCCTCTCTCCCGGGCTGACCGTGAGCGAGGCGCTGGCCCTGCCCTGTCTCAGCGGCGCACGGCTCGTCGCCGGGGCGAGCGGCCGCGGCCGCCGTATCCGCGTCGTCAACATCATGGAAGTCCCCGACATCGTGCGCTGGATGCGCGGCGGTGAACTGCTGCTGACCACCGCCTACGCCGTCCGTGACGACGCGGAGGCGCTGAGCGACCTGATCCCCGTACTCGCCGAGCGCGGCCTCGCCGCCCTGGCCGTGAAGGTGGGCCCTTATCTGCCCGCGTTGCCGCCTGCGATGCTCGCGATGGCGGACGAACTCGGCTTCCCTGTCGTCGAGTTGCCGGGCGCCGTCATGTTCAACGACATCCTGTCCGAGGTGCTGGGCACCGTACTGAACCGTCAGGCCTTGGAGTTGGAGCGTTCGCGCGCCATCCATGAACGACTCACGGCGGTGGCCCTCGACGGAGGCTCCTACCAGGAGCTCATGAACGTACTGCTCGAACTGTCCGGCTGCGCGGCCGCCGTGCTCGACGAGCACGGGTGGATCCTGGCCTCCGCGGGCTCCCCGCCTGCCGACCGTCCGCCCGCCGCCGAGCGTGCCATCGAGACGGGCACGGGCACGAGCGGCGCCGTGGCGCTGTGGCGGGACGACACGGAGGTGGCGGACCACGGGGCCGGGGCGGCCACTGCTTCCGCTCATGAGCTCGACACTCATCAGCGGATGGCGCTGGAGCACGCCACGACCGTCGCGGCGACCATCGCCGCCCAGGAACGCGCCCTGGCCAGCCGCCAGCAGCGCTACCGCACGCTGCTCCTGATGGAGCTGGTCTCCCGGCCGCCCCGCGACCGCGCCGAGACCGCGCGCCGGGCCGCGGCCATGGGCTGGAACCTGCGGCTGCCCCGCGCGGTCGTGCTCGTCGAGGTCGCCTGCACCGGCGTCGGCAGTCCCACCGACACCGAACTCGCCCTGGAGGAGCGGCTGTTGCCGCTCGTACGGTCGGCGGCCGGGTCCGGCGCGATCATCTGGGGCAGCCAGAGCGGGCTCGTCCTGCTGATGGAACCGGGGCCGTCACTCGCCGGCCGGTGTCAGGCCCTGCATGCGGCTGTCACCGCCGCGCACCCCGGCTGGGACGTGGCTGTCGCCGCCGGCACCGTCCGGGACGACTTCACCGACTACCACCACAGCTACGAGGAAGCGGCGCAGACCCTGACGCTCGGCCGCGAACTGCACGGCCCCGACTTCGTTCGCGGCTACGCGGACCTGGGGGTGTACCGGCTCCTCGGACAGCTTCCCGCGGCGGAGCTCACGGCCCTCGTCGACGACGCGCTCGGCCCGCTGCTCGCCCATGACGCCGAGCACGAGGGCAGCCTCGTCGAGACCCTCAGCGTCTATCTCCTCCAGGATCGAAACGGCGTGGCCACCGCCGCGCGGCTGCACATCCACTACAACACCCTGCGCTATCGACTGCGCCAGATCGACCGCCTCACCGGCGGTCTCGAACGCCGGCCGACGGCCCGGCTCCAGACCGAACTGGCCGTCCACGCCCACCGGTTGCTCTCCTCGCGCGACCGGCACTGAGCAAGTGCGCCTTACGGCCGGCACCTACCCCCGCAAGGCGGGTCACTGTCACCCGTTGCCGGTAAATCCCCGGCTGATTCTGACACTTCGAGCCATGCTGCAAGGGGCGGGCCGCTGCCTAGAGTCGCCACCATGGTGCTACGAAACGCCGTGCACAAGGATCTCTACGCCGACTCCGTCGCCCTCATGAGGGTTGCCGCCCGCCTGGCCGAACCGCCGGGCGTCGAAACCATCAGCCTCGTGATGGGAACACCCGCCAACCGCGACGTCCTCGCGCGGTCGGGGCTGCTGACCACCCCGGGCCACGACGCCGGACCCAACGACCTGCTCGTCGCCGTCCGCGGCGAACGCGACGCGGTGGACACTGCCCTCGCCCTGGTGGTCGATGCCCTCTCCGGTCCCGGCGAGGGACCGGGCGCAGGACCGGAGGCCGGTGCGGACGCGGGGCCCCCGGTGCGCTCGCTCGCCGGCGCTCCCGCCGACGCACGTCTCGCGCTGATCTCCACCCCCGGACGGTACGCGGCCGCCGAAGCTCTCAAGGCGCTGCGCCTGGGCCTGCACGCCTTCGTCTTCAGCGATCACGTGCCGATCGAGCAGGAGGTGCTCCTGAAGCGGGAGGCCGCCCGCCGCGGGCTGCTCGTCATGGGGCCGGACTGCGGAACCGCGGTCATCAGCGGCATCCCCCTCGGCTTCGCCAACGAAGTGCGGGCGGGCCGCGTCGGCCTGGTCGGAGCCTCCGGTACGGGACTGCAGCAGGTGTCGAGCCTGCTGCACTCCATGGGCGCCGGGGTCAGCCATGTGATCGGCACGGGCAGCCGCGACGTGAGCGCGGATGTGGGCGGGCTGACGATGCGGGCCGGGCTCGATGCCCTGTCCGCGGACCCCGCGACGGACGTCATCGTCCTCGTGTCCAAACCGCCTGCCCCACACGTGGCCGAGCAACTGCTGTGGCACGCGGGCGCGTTGGGGAAACCCGTGGTGGCCTGCTTCCTCGGCACGGACGAGACCTCCCCCGCCCCGGCCCGAATCACGCTCGCTCCCACCCTCTTCGAGGCGGCACGGTCCGCAGCCTCCCTTGCTGCCGGCGGGGCGCTCCCACCCGGCGAAGAGCAGCCCAAGCTGCCCGCCCCCGCTCCGCCGCGCCGCCTGCTGCGGGCCCTGTACGCGGGCGGCACGTTCGCCCACGAGGCGGCCTGGCTCCTCGGCCCGGTGCTCGGTGACATCACCCGTACCGCTCCCCCGCCCGCGCCGGGCGCGCCCCCGCGCCTCCCGGACCGGCATCTCGTACTCGACCTGGGCGACGACGAGTTCACCGCCGGGCGCCCCCACCCGATGATCGACCCCACGGTCCGCACCGAGTACCTTCGGGCCGCCCTCGCGGACCCGCGCAGCGCCGCGGTCGTCCTCGACGTGGTCATCGGACACGGCGCCGCGCCGGATCCGGCAGCGGCTCTCGCCGGAGCGCTGGCCGAGGCTCCCGCCGACGCACCGCCGGTGATCGCGTTCGTCGTGGGCACCGATGATGACCCGCAGGGGCTCACCGCACAGCGGCGGATCCTGCGCGACGCGGGCGCGTATGTCGTCGACAGCAGTACGACGGCTGCGCGGATGTGCGCCGAACTCCTGTCCACTAGTGACGCCTTGGCGCTCACCCCAGCTACCCGTGCCCCCGCCCCTGACTCCCGGATCGGAGAGACCGCATGACCGCACATGCCATGCCCGCACAAGCCGCGCCCGCGCAGGGCCTCCTGACCGGCGTCCCGCACGTCGTGAACGTCGGTGTCGACGCGTTCGCCGGGCCACCGCGGGCCGCGGGCGCGACGGTGACCGCGGTCGACTGGCGCCCCCCGGCCTACGGTGATCCGGAACTCGGTGCCGGGCTCGCCCGCCTGGTCGCGCACCCGGCCGTGGAGGCCGCCAACTCCGAAGCACTCGAAAGGATCCTGGGCGTCGTGCCGATGTGGACCGACGTCCGCCCCGCCGGAGAGCTGATCCCTGAACTGGCGCGGGAGAGGCTCCTGTTGCACGCCGGACCGCCGATCGAGTGGGAGCGCATGTGCGGCCCGATGCGGGCCGCCGTCGTCGGCGCCGCACTCCTGGAGGGCTGGGCGGCGACGCCGCCGGAAGCGGAAGCGCTCGCCGACGCGGGAGCCATCCGCTTCGCCCCCTGTCATCACCACGACGCGGTCGGCCCGATGGCGGGCGTCGTCTCCGCGTCCATGCCCCTGCTCGTCGTGGAGGACGAGGCCACGGGGCTTCGGGCGTACTCCAACCTCAATGAGGGACAGGGCCGTTGTCTGCGCTACGGCGCACTCGGCGACGACGTCATGGAGCGGCTGCGCTGGATGGGAGAGCGCCTCGGCCCCGCTCTGCGCGCTGCGATCGGCTCGCTCGCCCAGCCGGTGAACCTGCGGTCGGTCACCGCGCAGGCCCTGCAGATGGGCGACGAGTGCCACAGCCGCAACACCGCGGCGAGCGCCCTGCTCACCCGCGAACTCTCCGCCGCGCTCGCCCGGCATGCGGACCTGGGCGGGATCGAGGCGCTGGACTTCCTGCGCGACAACAACTACTGGTTCCTCAACTTCTCCATGGCCGCAAGCAAGTTGGCGCTCATGGCCGGGCACAAAGTGCCGCACTCTACGGTCGTCACTGCCTTCGCACGAAATGGTGTCGACGTCGGCATCCGCGTCAGCGGCCTCGGCGACACCTGGTTCACCGCGCCCGCCGCCCCCGTGGACGGCCTCTACTTCGCCGGTTACGGACCCGCCGACGCCAATCCCGACATCGGTGACAGCGCCATCACCGAGATGCACGGCCTGGGCGGGTTCGCGCTGGCCGCCGCCCCGGCGATCGTCGGCTTCGTGGGCGGCACGCCCGAAGGGGCCCGCCGCGTCAGCCAGGAGATGGGGACCCTCACCGTCGGCCGGCACCGCGACTACCGGCTCCCCGGCCTCGACTTCGTCGGCAGCCCCGTCGGCGTCGACATCCGCAAGGTCGTCGACACGGGCCTCGAACCGGTGATCACCACGGGTATCGCCCACCGCGAGCCGGGCGTCGGCCAGATCGGCGCCGGCCTCACCCACGCCCCGATGCGCTGCTTCACGGACGCGCTGAGCGCCTTCGAGGTGCCCCCGGAGCCCGGGGAGTGACGGGCACGGCGGCCGGCAGGGGTTCTGTACGGGCTGGGGTGCCCCGCCCTGAGCACGTACGCCTCGGCACCCTCAGTCGCGTACACCCCGGCATCATCAGCACGGCCGTCGCCCCGCTGCTGCACGGCCCGTTCCGGCCGGCCCGCCTCGTCGCCGCCACCCGCTACGCGGTCCATCTCGCCACCGGCGACCGGGAGATGCCCGCGCTCGCCGTGGTGACCCGGGACGCGATCCGCCTGCCGAACGCGCTCGTCCTGCCCTTCTCGTCGGCGGACCGGCCGTTGGACCTGAACACACCATGGGCCGGCTTCGGGGCAGGCCGCGTAGTCGTCGGGCCCGTTCACTTCGAGCCGGAGGCGTCCTGGACACCGCCCCGTGTCCAGGGCGCCTCCTCCCCACCGGATCCGGCGCGCATCGGACAGGTGACGGTGCTGCTCGACGCCCTGGCCCAACCCCTGCCGCCCCCGCTGGCGCCCCGCCTGACGGACCTGCGCCACGCCCTGCACTCCTATAGGTCGAGCGAAGTCCGGCGGGCCGCCCGCGCACTGCTCGGCCTCGGCCCCGGACTCACCCCGTCCGGTGACGACATCCTGTGCGGCGCACTGCTGGCGAGCCGGGCGTGGGGAGGCCCTCTCGCGCCTCTCTCGGACGCGGTCGCGGACGCGTCCCGCCGCACCCCGCTGCTCTCGGCAGCGCTCCTGCGGCACGCGGAGCGCGGCGAATGCGTACCGCAGGCCCACGCGTTCCTGCAGGCGCTGAGCGGGGCAGGCCCTCCCCTGGAACTGGAACCCGCCGTACGCGAACTGCTCGCCGTCGGGCACCACTCGGGAGGCGACCTGGCGCGCGGGGTGCTCGCGGTGGGCCAGAGCAGAGCGTGCGCGGCGACCGGTGACGGTGACCGGTGACCGTAACGACTACTCGTTGAAGTAGCGGTTGCCCTTCTCGATGAGGTGCGAGGCGTAGACGCGGCCGATGGCCGGCTTGCCGCGGTAGAAACCGACGTAGCGCTGTGCGCTGTCCACGACGACGGGGCGCGCGAAGCAGGCGAAGCGGTTGCGCTGCTGCTCCTCGGCCCAGGCCATGGCGGCCGGGTCGACGCGCTCGCTGACGAGGACGGGGAAGGCGGCGACGCCGGTCTGCATGCCGACCGGGAGGCCGCCCTTGTTCTTCTTCGCGCACGTCAGGACCTGCGAGGTGAACGCGTCGACGCTCTGCGGGGTGATCTCGGGCACGGCGGCGGCGACGGTGAACAGGTGCAGGTTGGTGGCCATCCAGCGCATCCGGAAGTCGGCCCGCCGCCCCACGAGGACGGGCACACCGAACCAGTCCTCCCAGCGCGTCGCGCAGCCGTCAGCCTGGAGGCGGCTCTCCACCGAGGCCAGGTAGTTCCGGGCCGATTCACCAGTCATGGCGTGATTGTGCACGGTCAAACCCCTGCCGGACCAGTCGCGGTGCGACGGAGTCCCGCGCGTCAGGCCAGGCCCAGTGCCGAGAGCGGGTCGTCCAGGACCGGCTGCCACGCCAACTCGGCGGCTCCGACGAGGCTGTTGTGGTCGAGCGTGCACGCCAGGATGGGCACGCCGCCGCTGCGGCCCCACAGGCTGCGGTCCGCGACGACGGCCCGCAGGCGGTCCGGGTCCGCGTCGAGGAGCGCCCGGTGCAGGCCGCCCAGGATGATGCGGTCGGGGTTGAGGATGTTCACCAGGCCCGCGAGGCCCAGTCCGAGACGGTCGATCAGGGCCTCGGTGGCCATCCGCACCTTCGGGTCGTCGAGGCTGCCGGCGATCAGGTCGCGGGCCTGCTGGAGCAGGGAGCCGTCAGGGCCCGGTTCGCGGCCCGCCGCGTCGAGCAGGGCCAGCGGGTCGGTCTCCACGTCGAGGCAGCCGCGGCTGCCGCAGTAACAGGGCCGGCCCTCGGGGTTCACGGTGAGGTGCCCGACCTCCAGGGCGAGGCCCGAACTGCCGGTGTGCAGACGCCCGTCGAGGACGAGCGCGCCGCCGACGCCGCGGTGGCCGGTGGCGACGCACAGCAGGTCGCGCGCGCCGCGGCCCGCGCCGTGCCGGTGCTCCGCGAGGGCGGCGAGGTTGACGTCGTTCGCGGCGAACGCCGGCCGCCCGATGCCCGCCTCCCGTACGCGCTCGGCGAAGATCTCGCGGACGGGCGAGCCCGCGGGCCAGGCGAGGTGGAGCGGGTTGAGGGCGGTGCCGTCGGGCTCGGCCACCGCGGACGGGACGGCGAGGCCCGCGCCGACGCAGTGGCGCCCGGTCTCGCGCAGGAGTTGGGCGCCGGCTTCCACGACCGAGCCGAGTACCTGCGCCGGGTCCGGGTCGATGATCTCGCAGCCGGGCGTGGTCGCGACGATCCGGCCTCCGAGGCCCACCAGGGCGGCGCGGTAGCCGTCGGCGTGCACCTGCGCGGCGAGTGCGACGGGTCCGTCCTCGGCGACGGACAGCCGGTGCGAGGGTCGCCCCTGCGAGCCTGCGGCGGCGCTCGGCTTGGCGTCGATCCTGATCAGGCCGAGCGCTTCGAGCTCGGCGGCGACCGCTCCTGCCGTGGCCCGGGTCACGCCCAGTTCGGCGGTGAGGACGGCGCGGGTCGGCGCGCGGCCGGTGTGCACGAGTTCGAGCGCGGGCCCGAGCGCACCACGGCCCCGCTCGAGACGTGGCGCACGCGCGGAACCCTCCGCCTCGCCCGCCGTCTGCCCCCCGGCCCCGGAGGCCGCCTTGCCACGCATCAGCAACTCCTCGCCCTGATCACCGTGTCGCATCGTAACCGGTGAACGTCGCAGCCCCTGCGGGTGAACTCACCCCTGTGCGCAGGGCGGGGAAGGCGCGGAGGGCGGTCAGGTGAGTCCGGTGACGCGCATCGTGAGGTTCAGGCGGCCCTGGGAGAGCCCGGCGGCGGGGTCGCCGGTGCCGGGGTACACCTTCGGCACCCCGTGGAAGGCGAGCCGCGACGGCCCTCCGAAGACCAGCAGGTCTCCGGAGACCAGCTCCACGTCCTCGTACGGTTTGCCGCGGTTCTCGGTGTTCCCCAGCCGGAAGACGCAGGTGTCGCCGATGCTGAGCGAGACGACGGGTTCCCGTGCGCGCTCGTCCTTGTCCTGGTGCATGCCCATGGTGGCGGCGCCGTCGTAGAAGTTGATCAGTGCCGTGTCGGGGTCGTAGCCGTCGCCGGCGGCGTCGTCCTCGTACGCGTCGACGAGCGCGCGTCTGCCCAACTCCCTCAGCCAGTCCGGAAAGGGGGCCACCTGCGCGCCGTTCACATCGGATGCCGTACGCGTGTAGCGGTAGGGCTGCCAGTGCCATCCGACGCACACGGTCTGGACGGACATCACGCCGCCGCCCGGCAGTCGTGTGTGACGCATCGGCACGGGTCCCGCCGCCCAGTCGCGACAGGCCTCGACCAGTGCGCGCCGGGCCCCGGCGTCGAGCCAGCCGGGCACGTGCACGGCGCCGGGCGTGATCTCCCGGCGCTCCCGGTGCACCGGGAAGAGCGGGAGCGCGTGCGATTCGTGCCGGCCGGCCATGGACCCATTGTCCCCGGTACGAGGTGCCTTCCGCGTACCGGGGCTGGAGCGGTGGACGGGTCAGCGGCGCATCACCTCGACCAGCTCCGTCACGGTGCGGGCCATCGCCTCGCGGCCCACGCTCAGGTACTTGCGGGAGTCGACGGCGTCGGGATGTGCGGCAAGGAACTCCCGGATGGCCGCCGTCATCGCTATGTTCAGGGCGGTGCCGACGTTCACCTTGGCGATGCCGCCCCGGACGGCCTGCGAGAGCTCGTCGTCACCGACACCGGAGGAACCGTGCAGGACCAGCGGTACGTCGAGACCCTCCGAGAGCTGCTTGAGGAGGTCGTGGTCGAGCGTCGCGGTGCGGGTGGTCATGGCGTGCGAGGAGCCGATCGCGACGGCGAGGGCGTCGACGCCCGAGTCCGTCACGTAGGCGCGGGCCTCCCCCGGGTCCGTGCGGGCACCTGGCGCGTGGGCGTCGAGCGGCTCCGAAGCTGGTTTTCCCCGCCCGCCCGGCCCGGCCTTGCCGCCGACCTCGCCCAGCTCCGCCTCGACCCACAGCCCGTTGGCATGGCCCCAGTCGGCGGCCGCGCGGGTGGCCGCGAGGTTCTCGTCGTAGGGGAGCCGGGCCGCGTCGTACATCACCGAGCTGAACCCGGCGTCCGCGGCCTGGCGGAGCAGCTCGTCGCTCTGGACGTGGTCGAGGTGGAGCGCCACGGGCACCGAGGACGCCTCGGCGGTGGCGGCCGCGGCCCTCGCGAGGGGCAGCAGGCGCCCGTAGCGGTACCGCACGGCGTTCTCGCTGACCTGGAGGATCACCGGCGCGTTCGCCGCCTCGGCGCCCGCCACGACGGCCTCGATGTGCTCCAGGGTGATGACGTTGAACGCGGCCACCGCGGTACGCGCCGCGGTGGCCTCGGCGACGAGCGCGCCGGTTGCTGCGAGGGGCACAGCCCCTCCTTTCGGAAGGCTCGGAAGCTCGGTCGACGGTCAGCCGGCGGTGAGGATCACCGAGCGGGTGAGGTGGCGCGGCTGGTCGGGGTCGAGGCCGCGGGCGGCCGCGACGGCGACGGCGAGGCGCTGCGCGCGCACGAGTTCGGCGAGCGGGTCGAGGCCGCCCTCGACCCAGAGCGCGCCGGTGCCGGCCACCTGCTCGGCGAGCCCCTCGGGCGCCGTGCCGATCATCCAGGTGGCGGTGCCCGCGGTGGTGACGCTGATGGGGCCGTGGCGGTACTCCATCGCGGGGTACGCCTCGGTCCACGACAGGGACGCCTCGCGCATCTTCAGGGCTGCCTCGTTCGCGAGGCCGACGGTCCAGCCGCGCCCCAGGAAGCTGAACTGGCCGCACTCCACGAGGCCTTCGGGCAGCGGCGTCTCCAGCGCGGTGCGCGCGTCGGCGACCGCCTGCTCGGTGTGCAGGCCGAGGTGGGCGCGCAGGAGCGTGAGCGCCGTCGTCGCGAAGCGGGTCTGGACCACGGACTGCTCGTCGGCGAAGTCCAGGACGATCACGTCGTCGGCGGCGGAGACGATCGGTGTGTTCGGGTCGCCGATGACGGCGGTCGTCCGGATGCGGCCCTTGACCGCGGCGAGCAGCTCGACGACCTCGGTCGTGGTGCCGGACCGGGACAGCGCGATGAGGCGGTCGTAGGGGCGCCCGGCCGGGAACTCCGAGGCCGCGAACGCGTCGGTCTCGCCCTGTCCGGACTCCTCGCGCAGCGCGGCGAAGGCCTGCGCCATGAACCACGAGGTGCCGCAGCCCACGATCGCGACGCGCTCCCCCGGCGTGGGCAGCTTGGCCGCCTCGCCCGCGGCCAGGCCCGCCGCGCGCGTCCAGCACTCCGGCTGGCTGTTCAGCTCGTTCTCGACATGGCTCATGCCGTGCCCACTCCCTGATGTGTCGTGTCCGTGGACCGGTCGAGTACGCCGCATGCGCCGCGCTCGATCGGCCCCGTCGAGCGTATGCTCGTTCCTGCAAGAATTCGATACGTTTCGAGCATAACCAAGCATCAGGTAGTGCGCTAGGGTCACCGGAGAACGACGATTGGAGGCCGCGGATGTCCCGCGACGCCCGCTGGAAGTCCCTGCTGGAACTGCTCGTGGAGCGGGGGCGCCTCGATGTCGAGGAGGCGGCGGCCGATCTGGGGGTGTCCGCTGCCACGATCCGGCGCGACTTCGACCAGCTCGCCGAGCAGCAGATGCTCGTACGCACCCGGGGCGGCGCCGTCGTCCACGGCGTCTCCTACGAGCTGCCGCTGCGCTACAAGACGGCGCGCAACGCCTCCGAGAAGGAACGGATCGCCAAGGCGGTCGCCGAGCTGATCACGCCGGGCGAGGCCGTCGGCCTGACCGGCGGCACGACGACGACCGAGGTGGCGCGCGCACTCGCGGTCCGCCCCGATCTCGCCTCCGGCTCCCCGGCCCTGACGATCGTCACGAATGCGCTGAACATCGCCAACGAGCTTGCCGTGCGGCCCCAGTTCAAGATCGTGGTCACGGGCGGAGTCGCCCGGCCGCAGTCGTACGAGCTCATCGGCCCGCTCGCGGACGGCGTGCTGAGCCAGATCACCATCGACACGGCCGTGCTCGGCGTGGTCGGTCTCGACGTCGCGCACGGCGCCGCGGCGCACGACGAGGCGGAAGCGGCCATCAACCGGCTGCTGTGCGAGCGGGCGGAGCGCGTGATCGTCGCGGCGGACTCCAGCAAGCTGGGCCAGCGCGCGTTCGCCCGGATCTGCTCGACGGAGCGGATCGGCACCCTGGTCACGGACAGCGCCGTGGACGCGGCGACGGTGGAGCGCTTCGAGGAGGCGGGTGTCAAGGTCCTCGCGGTGTGACACCCCGAGCCACACCTACGATTTTCATGGCTGCGGCCCCGCCCGGACGGGTGGGGCCGCAGCCATTTCCCTGCGCCCGGTCCGGCGGATGTCGTGGCCGTCACGCCTCGAACCGTCTTGTCCCCGGCCGGGGTGGCGCCCTACCCTGACTTTGTGCCGACACTAAACAAACTCCGGGCGGCCAAGGACGACAGCCCGCGGACCGCGTCCCTCACCCGCCTGCGTATCGCGCTCACGGTCTTCTTCGCGCTCGACGGCTTCATCTTCGCGGGATGGGTCGTACGCATCCCCGCTGTGAAGGAGCAGACCGGCGCTTCGGCGAGCACGCTCGGACTCGCGCTGCTCGGCGTCTCCGCGGGGGCCGTGATCACCATGATGCTGACAGGGCGCCTGTGCGGGCGCTTCGGCAGCCATGCGGTCACCGTGGTGAGCGCCGTACTCCTGGCGCTGAGCGTCGCACTGCCGCCGCTCACCCACTCGGCGCTCGCCCTCGGCCTGGTGCTGCTCGTGTTCGGAGCCGCCTACGGCGGGATCAACGTGGCGATGAACAGCGCGGCAGTCGACCTGGTCGCCGCCCTGCGCCGCCCCGTCATGCCGAGCTTCCACGCGGCGTTCAGCCTCGGCGGCATGCTCGGCGCGGGCCTCGGCGGCCTGGTCGCGGGCCACGTCTCCGCCACCCGGCACCTCCTCGCCCTCACCGTCATCGGCCTGCTCGTCACGGCCGCCGCCGGCCCCACACTCCTGCGCCACGACGCCCCGAAGGCCCCGGACGACAGCGGTCGTGCACGAAGCGAGACCGTGTCGGCGTCCGAGCGGCCCGCCGGACGCGTGCGCGGGCTCGGCAGGCTCGTCTTCGTATTCGGCCTCATCGCCCTGTGCACCGCGTACGGCGAGGGCGCGCTCGCGGACTGGGGCGCGCTGCACCTGGAGGAGGACCTGCACGCCCATCCCGGCGTGGCCGCGGCAGGGTATTCCTGCTTCGCCCTGGCCATGACCATCGGCCGGATCAGCGGGACGACGCTGCTCGAACGTCTGGGCAGGACCCGCACGCTGGTGTTGGGCGGCGCCACCGGCGCGGCCGGCATGCTGCTCGGCTCGCTCGCCCCCACCGTGTGGCTGGCGCTCCTCGGCTTCGCCGTCACCGGCCTGGGTCTCGCCAACATCTTCCCCGTGGCGGTCGAACGCGCCGGCGCCCTGGCCGGACCCACGGGCGTCGCCGCCGCCTCCACGCTCGGCTACGGCGGCATGCTCCTCGGACCGCCGATGATCGGCTTCATGGCGGACTGGTTCTCGCTCCCCGCCGCGCTGACCAGCGTGGCCGTACTGGCGGGCGTCGCCGCCCTGATCGGCTTCGCGACCCGGCGCGCAGCCGTCTGATGACCCGCACGCCACCGGCGTCCCGAAGGACGCATTCAAGCCAGGTCCCATCGGGCAGACTCCCGCCATGGAGACTGCGGAGCACATCGAGACGCTCGACGAGGAGGGCCGCCTCCTCGCCCGCG
Source organism: Streptomyces sp. NPDC055400 (assembly GCF_053644375.1). Lineage (NCBI taxonomy): Bacteria > Bacillati > Actinomycetota > Actinomycetes > Kitasatosporales > Streptomycetaceae > Streptomyces > Streptomyces sp. NPDC055400. The sequence goes on from NZ_JBSHLM010000024.1 coordinate 58,678, forward strand.
CCGCCGAGACGGCAGGCACCGACGCCAAGGTGCCGACCTGCCCGGGGTGGAATGTACGGGACCTGCTGCGGCACGTGGGCATGGTGCATCGCTGGGCCACGGCGTTCGTCGCCGAGGGGCACACGTCGTACCACCCCGACGACGGTCTGCCGGATCTGGACGGAGCGGAGCTCATCGCCTGGTTCCGCGAGGGCCACGGCCGGCTCGTCGGCACGCTGGCCGGCGCCCGGCCCGACGTGGAGTGCTGGACGTTCCTGCCCGCGCCGTCGCCGCTCGCGTTCTGGGCACGGAGGCAGGCGCACGAGACGACCGTCCACCGGGTGGACGCGGAGTCCGCACTGGCCGGGGCGCCCGGCGTGATCCCCGCGGAGTTCGCCGTCGACGGCATCGAGGAGTTGCTGCTCGGCTTCCACGCGCGCGGCCGGAGCAAGGTGCGGTCGGACGCCCCGCGCCTGCTGCGCGTACGGGCCACCGATACCGGCCGGGCGTGGACCGTACGGATCTCACAGGAGCCGCCGGTCACCGAGCGGGACGGGGCGGGCGAGGCCCACTGCGAGCTGTCGGGTCCCGCGGCGCGGCTCTATCTGTCGCTGTGGAACCGGCTGCCGTTCCCGAGCCTCACGGGCGACGCCTCACTGGCCGCGCTGTGGCGGGAGCGGTCGGGGATCACCTGGAGCTGACGACCGCCGGACCGCCTGCGGACATCAGCCCTTCGGGCCGTCCGCGAGCATCCGCCCCAGTACCGCGCGCTGCAGCGGTCGCACCTCGGTGTGCAGGTCGCGGCCCTTCTGCGTCAGGCAGACCCGTACGCCGCGGCGGTCCTCGGAGCACATCCCGCGCGTCAGGAGGCCGTCCTTCTCCAGGCGGCCGATCAGGCGCGACAGGGCGCTCTGGCTGAGATGGACCTGCGCGGCGATCTCCTGCACACGGAAGGAGGAACTGCCGTCCTCCGCCGTGCCGGCGGCCAGGACGTCGAGCACCTCGAAGTCGCTGGCGCCCAGGCCGTGCTGATGCAGCTCGCGATCGAGCTCGCACATGGTGCGCGCATGCACCGCAAGGATGTCCCGCCACTGATCCACGAGGCCGGGCTCGGCCTTTTTCGCCGCCATAACCGCACCGTAGCAGAAATGACGGGCATTGTTGCATCGGAATTAAATGCACTTGCAGTCAATGCATATGCATGTAATCTGCTCCGCATGACCTCTCCGCTCGCCAGCACTCCTGCGTCCCAGGAGCGTTGGTCCCCCCGTCTTTGGGGCACACTGCTCGTCCTCTGCGCCGCGATGTTCCTCGACGCGCTCGATGTGTCGATGGTCGGAGTCGCCCTGCCGTCCATCGGCTCGGAGCTCGACCTGTCCACGTCGACCCTGCAATGGATCGTCAGCGGCTACATCCTCGGCTACGGCGGCCTGCTGCTGCTCGGCGGCCGCGCGGCCGACCTGCTCGGCCGGCGCCGGGTGTTCCTGATCGCCCTCGGCGTCTTCGCCCTCGCGTCGCTGCTCGGCGGACTCGTCGACTCCGGGCCGCTCCTGATCGCCAGCCGCTTCATCAAGGGTCTCAGCGCCGCGTTCACCGCGCCGGCCGGCCTGTCCATCATCACCACGACGTTCGCCGAGGGCCCGCTGCGCAACCGCGCGCTCTCCATCTACACGACCTGTGCCGCGACCGGCTTCTCCATGGGCCTCGTCCTGTCCGGCCTGCTCACCGAGGCCAGCTGGCGCCTGACCATGCTGCTGCCCGCGCCGATCGCCGTGGTCGCGCTGCTCGTCGGCATCAAGCTCATCCCGCACAGCGAACGCGAGAAGAACCACCGCGGCTACGACATCCCCGGCGCCATCACCGGCACCGCGTCGATGCTGCTCCTCGTGTTCACGGTCGTCCAGGCACCGGAGGCGGGCTGGGCCTCGGCCCGGACCCTGCTGTCCTTCCTGGCCGTCGCCGTCCTGCTCGCGGTCTTCGTCTCCATCGAGCGCCGCTCCCCGGGCCCCCTGATCCGTCTCGGAGTGCTGCGCTCCGGCTCACAGATCAGGGCGCAGCTGGGCGCCATGGCGTTCTTCGGCTCGTACGTCGGCTTCCAGTTCCTCGTCACCCTGTACATGCAGTCCCTGCTCGGCTGGTCCGCGCTGCACACCGCGCTCGCGTTCCTGCCGGCGGGCGCCCTCGTGGCGCTCTCCTCGACGAAGGTCGGCGCCATCGTCGACCGGTTCGGCACGCCGCGCCTGATCGCGCTGGGCTTCACCTTCATGGTGATCGGCTACGCGCTGTTCCTGCGCATCAACCTCGACCCGGTCTACGCGTCCGTCATCCTGCCGACGATGCTCCTGATCGGCGCGGCCTGCGCCCTGGTGTTCCCCTCGCTCAACATCCAGGCCACGAACGGCGTCCACGACGACGAACAGGGCATGGTCTCGGGCCTGCTCAACACCTCGGTGCAGGTCGGCGGCGCCATCTTCCTCGCCGTCGTGACGGCCGTCGTCACCGCGAACGCCGGCGAGGGCTCGTCCCCGCAGGCCGTCCTCGACAGCTTCCGGCCCGGTCTCGTCGTCGTCACCGCGATCGCCCTGGCGGGCCTGCTGATCACCCTCACCGGCCTGCGGACCCGTCGTCCGCAGGACACGATCCTGATCGCGAAGTCGGTGCGTGAGGAGGGGTCGGCGCAGGAGTCGATGAAGGAGGAGGCGGACGCCGCCGCGCGTACGGAGCGCGTCCCGGTCCGCGACTGACCCACAGGTCCTCGGCCCCATCACCCATGGGTTGCGCCCGGCCGGCAGTCCCCTGCCCGCCGGGCGCACCCGCGTGTCGGCGGCGCGTGTCCGCTCAGCCGAGCCAGCCGGGCCGTACGAGGCCCGACTCGTAGGCGAGCACGACCAGTTGGGCCCGGTCACGCGCGCCGAGCTTGACCATCGTGCGGCTCACATGTGTCTTCGCGGTGAGCGGGCTGACGACGAGACGGCGGGCGATCTCCTCGTTCGACAGGCCGATGCCGACCAGCGCCATCACCTCACGCTCGCGCTCGGTGAGCTGCCCGAGCGACTCGGCGGCCGCGGGCTCCTTGGAGCGTGCCGCGAACTCGGCGATCAGACGGCGGGTCACCCCCGGCGAGAGCAGCGCGTCCCCGTGCACCACCGCCCTTACGGCACGCAGCAGTTCCTCGGGCTCGGTGTCCTTGACGAGGAACCCGGACGCTCCGGCGCGGATCGCCTCGAAGACGTACTCGTCCAGTTCGAAGGTGGTCAGCATGACGACCTTCACGCTCTCCAGCACGGCGTCGTCGCTGATGCGGCGGGTCGCGGCGAGTCCGTCGAGGACCGGCATGCGGATGTCCATCAGGACGACGTCGGGCCGCAGTTCGCGTACGAGCCGCACCGCCTCGTCTCCGTCGGAGGCCTCCCCCGCGACCTCGATGTCGCTCTGCGCGTCGAGCAGCGCCCGGAATCCGGCGCGGACGAGCGACTGGTCGTCGGCGAGCAGTACGCGGATCAACGGTTCTCCTCCGTCGGCGTGAACGGCAGTTCGGCGAGCACCCGGAAACCGCCGTCGGGCCGCGGTCCCGCCTCGATCGTGCCACCCAGTGCGGCGGCCCGCTCGCGCATCCCCGCAAGCCCGTTCCCGCTGCCACCGGCCGCCTCATGGCTCGCCGGTCCGTCGTCGTCGATACGCAGGGACAGCGCGGTCCCCGAGTACCGCACCTCCACGCGCGCGTTGCGCGACTCCGAGTGCCGTACGACGTTGGTGAGCGCCTCCTGCACGATGCGGAACGCGGCGAGGTCGGCGCCGGGCGGCAGCGCGGCGCGGGAACCTTCCGTGGCTACGTCGACGCTGAGGCCCGCGCTCGCGGCCTGCTCCACGAGTTCCGGGAGCCGGTCGAGACCTGGGGCGGGGGCGCGCGGCGCGTCACCCGGGGTCCGGAGGGTGTCGAGGACCTGGCGGACCTCGCCCAGCGCCTCCTTGCTCGCGGACTTGATGGTGGTGAGGGCGGTACGGGCCTGCTCGGGGTCGGAGTCGAGCAGCGCGAGTCCCACGCCCGCCTGGACGTTGATGACCGAGATGGAGTGCGCGAGCACGTCGTGGAGCTCACGCGCGATCCGCAGGCGCTCCTCGTCGGCGCGCCGCTCCGCGGCCTTCTCGCGCTCGGCGCGCTCCTTCGCCCACTGCTCGCGGCGCGTTCTGACCAGTTCGGAGAAGGCCACGATCGCCAGGACCCACGCGGCGATCACACCCTCCTGCCCCCAGGACGCGGCATCGTCCCCCGACGGCGGCAGATACGCGTACAGCCAGTGCGCCACGAGGACATGCCCCACCCAGAACATGCCGACCGCCGCCCACGCGGCTCTGCGGTGCCCCGCGACGATCGCCCCGTAGCAGCCCACGGCCACGGTGATGAAGACCGGCCCGTACGCGTAGCCCGCGCCGAGATAGACCGTCGCGCACGCCGCCGTACCGAAGGCCACGAGGACGGGGTGGCGCTGACGCCACAGCAGGAGAAGGCCACCGGCGATCAGCAGCACGCGGGCGAACACGTCGAGGCCGGCGCGCTCGGTCTGGGCGTGCGCCGCGAACGTCGAGCCGACGAGGACGAACGCGGTGATCAGGACAGTGGACCGCCAGGGCCAGCGCGGCCCCCGGCCCGGGGCGCCCCACCAGGGCGGCCCGTAGTGGCCTCGCCGGGCGGCACCGGTCGCCGTCCAGGGCGGCCCGTAACGCCTGAGGTGCGGCGGACCCGCCCAGGTCCGGGGCGGGCCGCCGGCCCCGCGTACGTGCTGCTCATCCATGACCGCAACGCTAGACGCCGGACGCCGTCGCGGGCGTCAGCCGGGCGTGGTGATCACGCGTACTCCCCGGGGAGTAGGCGACGCAGTTTCGGGCGGCGCGCGTCACGCCCTGGGCAGCACCAGACCCACGCCGTGGGCGAGCTGTGTCACGGCGTGCGTGAAGAAGGTGGCACGGTCCTCCACGACCCGGTTGAACTGGCCGAACAGCTCGAAGCCGATCAGGCCGAACAGCTGTGCCCAGGCGGCGACGAGCGCGGCCACCACCGCGGGCGGCAGGTCGGGGGCCAGCTCGGCGCCCAGCCGCTCGGCCTCGGGCCGCAGCTCCGCGGGGAGCGGCGGCTCCGCGATCCCGCGGCCCTGACAGGCGTCGCGGACGATGCCGAAGAACAGCAGCCCGATGCGCGACGCGGCCGGGACGGTTGTCATCGGCGCGGTGTATCCGGGTACGGGCGAGCCGAAGATGAGCGCGTACTCGTGCGGGTGGGCGAGCGCCCAGGCACGGACGGCTTCGCTGACGGCGACCCAGCGGCGCACGGGTGCGACCGCCTCGGTCTTGCTGCCGGAGGTCCTCGCCTTGTCGGTGCTCTTCGCGGCCTTCTTGAGCAGGGCGGCGTCCGCCCGCTCGGCGGCCTCGCCGATGGAGTCGTACGCGTCGATGATGAGCGCCGTCAGGAGGTCGTCGCGACTGGGGAAGTAGCGGTAGAGCGCCGAGGAGACCATACCCAGCTCGCGGGCGACGGCGCGCAGGGACAGCTTGGCGGCGCCCTCGGCCGCGAGCTGTCTGCGGGCCTCGTCCTTGATGGCGGCGGTGACTTCTTCCCGTGCCCGGGCCCGGGCTCCTCGTGCGGTGCTCATATGGGCAGTGTCCCACGCTTCCGGAGCAGTGCACGCATTCTGGATCGGTGCACAAAAAAGAGAGCACCGCTCTTGCTTTGGATCACCGACCGCGTGCACACTGATCTCAAGCGAGAGCAGTGCTCTCGAAACCGCAGGCCACAACCACACCAGCGACAGCCACCAGGAGAACCCCATGACCGCGAACGCCTCGTCCGGCTCCTCCTCCCCCAGCCCTTACTACCTGAAGGGCAGCCGTCTCAACGTCCGACTGAACGGCGTGATCGGCTGGCTCGCGCGGCACGGCGTCAGCCTGATGGGGTCCGCCGAGCTCTCCGTGCGCGGCCGCAAAAGCGGTCAGATGCAGCGCATCCCGGTCAACCCGCACACGTACAAGGACGCGCAGTACATCGTCTCGGCCCGCGGGCACTCGCAGTGGGTGCGCAACATGCGCGTCGCCCAGGCCGGCGAGCTGCGCGTCGGGCGCAAGGTCCGTACGTTCACCGCGACCGAGGTGCCCGACACGGAGCAGAAGACGGCGATCCTGCGCAGCTACCTGGAGAAGTGGGGCTGGGAGGTCAACCAGTACTTCCAGGGCATCACGGCCAAGTCGACCGACGAGGAGCTGACCGCGGCCGCGCCGGACCACCCGGTCTTCCTCATCACGATCGAGAAGTAGCCTCCGGATCACCGTCGACCGATGGCGCGGCCGAGGACGCGGCCGCCGCTGCCGGCCGGTCCAGACGGCTCAGGACGCGACCCGCCATCGGATACGTCCTGACGATCTCGCCCAGCGTCGTCGAACCGCGGGTGATGCGGGCGAACGCCTTCCACGCGGGCCGGAACCCGGTGATCGCCGCGTGCAGCACGCCGGGCCTGCGCTCGAAGACGGTCAGCATCCGCCTGCCGACGCTCATCTCGACACCGAGCCCCGCCTTGACGGCGAACGCGTAGTTCAGAGCCTGCCGGCGCGCGTCCACCGCGTCGTGCGCCTCGGAGACGCGGACGGCCCACTCCCCCGCGAGACGACCCGACCGCAGCGCGAACGAGATGCCCTCGCGCGTCCACGGCTCGAGGAGACCCGCCGCGTCACCACACACGAGTACGCGACCGCGCGAGAGCGGCGAGTCGTCGGCGCGGCAGCGCGTCAGATGACCGGAGGAGACGGACGGTTCGAAGCCGGCGAGGCCGAGCCGGGCGATGAAGTCCTCCAGGTACCGCTTCGTGGCGGCGCCCTCGCCCCGCGCCGAGATCACGCCGACGGTCAGCGTGTCCCCCTTGGGGAAGACCCAGCCGTAACTCCCGGGCATCGGGCCCCAGTCGATGAGCACGCGGCCCTTCCAGTCCTCGGCGACCGTCTCGGGAACGGGGATCTCCGCCTCCAGACCCAGGTCGACCTGGTCGAGCTTCACCCCGACATGAGCCCCTATGCGGCTGGCGCTGCCGTCCGCCCCGACGACGGCGCGCGCCAGGATCGTCTCGCCGTCCTGGAGGATCACGGCGACCGTGCGCCGGTCGGGCACGGCCGAGCCGTGCTGCTCGACCCGCGAGACCGTCGTCCCCGTGCGCAGCTCGGCGCCCGCCTTCTCGGCGTGCTCGACGAGCTGGTGGTCGAAGTCGGCGCGGTTCACCAGACCGAAGAGCATGTGACGGGAGCGCCGCGTACGGCTGAACTTCCCGTCGAGGGAAAACGTCACCGCGTCGATCCGGTCCCGGAACGGCAGCTCGAATCCCGGCGGCAGCGCGTCCCTGGAGGGGCCGATGATGCCGCCGCCGCACGTCTTGTACCGGGGCAGTTCCGCCTTCTCCAGAAGGAGGACGCTGCGTCCGGCGACCGCTGCCGCGTAGGCGGCCGAGGCGCCGGCGGGACCGGCGCCCACCACGACGACGTCCCACACCTGCCCGCCGTCACCGGCGTCCGCCGCGTGCTCGCCCGTTCCGTTGCCGTCCGCCGAGTTCTCGCTGCTCACGATGGTCTACTGCTCCCGATCCAGCCGCCTGCCGCACCTTTCCCAGGCATCCTACGGCGGGGTCCTGCCAACCCCTTGTGGCAGGATCGGCACCGCATGCCCTGTGCACGAAACGCTCACGCACACCAGCCGACGGCGGACCCGCACGGACGCGTGCGAAAGCCGCATACGTACACACACGTGCAACGTCGCACCTACGAGGAGCGTTCCCATGTCACCGAATCCGATCGCCGAGACCGTCGCCTCGCTCATGCCCGGGGCCCGGACCGAGCTCGCCGAACTGGTGGCCTTCAAGTCGGTGGCGGACTTCGACCAGTTCCCGAAGAGCGAGAGCGAGGGCGCCGCGAACTGGGTGGCGGACGCGCTGCGCGCCGAGGGCTTCCAGGACGTCGCGCTGCTCGACACCCCGGACGGGACGCAGTCGGTGTACGGCTTCCTGCCGGGCCCCGAGGGCGCGCCGACCGTTCTCCTGTACGCGCACTACGACGTGCAGCCTCCGCTGGACGAGTCGGCCTGGGTCACGCCGCCGTTCGAGCTGACGGAGCGTGAGGACGGCCGCTGGTACGGGCGCGGCGCCGCGGACTGCAAGGGCGGCGTCCTGATGCACCTGCTCGCGGTGCGCGCGCTCAAGGCCAACGGCGGTGTCCCGGTGAACGTCAAGGTGATCGCCGAGGGTTCCGAGGAGCAGGGCACGGGCGGTCTCGAGCGGTACGCGGAGCAGCACCCGGAGCTGCTGAAGGCGGACACGATCGTCATCGGTGACGCCGGCAACTTCCGGGTCGGCCTGCCGACGGCCACGTCGACGCTGCGCGGCATGACGCTCGTCCGCGTCCAGGTCGACACCCTCGGGGGCAACCTGCACTCGGGCCAGTTCGGCGGCGCGGCCCCGGACGCGCTCGCGGCGCTGGTGCGTGTCCTCGACTCGCTGCGCGCGGAGGACGGCTCGACGACGGTCGACGGTCTCGCGGGCGACGCCGTGTGGGACGGACTCCAGTACGACGAGGGCCAGTTCCGCAAGGACGCCAAGGTCATCGACGGTGTCGGGCTGATCGGTTCGGGCACGGTCGCCGACCGCATCTGGGCCCGCCCCGCCGTCACCGTCCTCGGTATCGACTGCCCGCCGGTCGTCGGCGCGACGCCGTCCGTGCAGGCCGGGGCGCGCGCCGTGATCAGCCTGCGGGTGCCGCCGGGCACGGACGCCGTGGAGGCGACGAAGCTCCTCGTCGCGCACATCGAGTCGCACACCCCGTGGGGCGCCCGCGTCCAGGTCGAGCAGATCGGGCAGGGCCAGGCGTTCCGCGCGAACACCGGCAGCCCGGCGTACGCGGCGATGACGGAGGCGATGGGCGTCGCGTACGACGGTCAGGAGATGCAGTACGCGGGCCAGGGCGGCTCGATCCCGCTGTGCAACACGCTCGCGTCGCTGTACCCGGAGGCGGAGATCCTGCTGATCGGCCTGAGCGAGCCCGAGGCGCAGATCCACGCGGTGAACGAGAGCGTGTCGCCGCAGGAGCTGGAGCGGCTCTCGGTCGCCGAGGCGCTGTTCCTCCAGAAGTACGCCGCGATCTGAGACGCGTAACAGCCGTCGTCTTCGCCCCGGGCAGAGGAGTTCTGCCCGGGGCGTAGCCATGTCCCCCGGTCCGCTGCGCGTCCCTACGGTCGGCGTATGAGTGTCTACGGCATCACCGATGTGATCGAGGTCGTTCCGCGGCTGCACCTGTTGCGCTTCCCGGTGGGGCAGGCCTGTCTGTGGGACGACGGGGGCGAGTTGACGCTGGTGGACGCGGGGGCCGCAGGCGCCGGGACGGCGATCGCCGGCGCCGTACGCGCGCTCGGCCACCATCCGCGCGAGGTGCGCCGGATCGTCCTGACTCACTTCCACGAGGATCACGCGGGCGGCGCGGGCGAGTTCGCGGCGCTCAGCGGGGCGGACGTGTGGGCGCACTCGCTCGACGCGCCGTTCGTACGCGGCGAACGGACCGGCCCCGCCCCGGAGTTCGAGGACTGGGAGCGCCCGCTGTACGCACAGGCGCAGAAGCTGCTGCCGCCACCGCCGATGAATCCAGTACTACCGTGTGAGGTAAGGGAGTTGGCGGGCGGTGACGTGCTCGACTTCGGCGGTGGCGCCCGCGTCGTCGCGGTACCCGGGCACACGGACGGCAGTATCGCGCTCCATCTGCCGTACCACGGCGTGCTGTTCACCGGTGACGCCGTGGCCGCGTCCCCGGTGGACGGGCAGGTCATCCTGGGCGTGCTGAACCTCGACCGCGCGCGGTCCGTCGAGTCCTTCCGCACCCTGGCCTCGCTCGACTCCGACGTGGCGTGCTTCGGGCACGGCGACCCGGTGACGGGCGGGTCGGCGGCGGCCCTGCGTGCGGCGGTCGCACGCCTCGACGCCGCGTAGACATCCCCGTACGGCGTCAGCCCACCGGCACTCCGGCCTCCAGGTAGAGGGCGGCGCCGCGCTCGCGGGCCCGCAGCGCCCAGCGCAGACGCTCGTACCGGACGGGAGGCAGGAGTCCGGCAGCCTCCTGTTCGGTGACGAACCGCCAGCCGCGCAGCTCCGGGCCCGGGAGGATCATGCGGCGGGCCTCGGCGCCGTGGAGGCGCCCGCCGTCGAAGAGCAGCCGCAGGCCGCCGTACGCGGGAGGTGCGGGCGCCTCCCAGTCCACGACGAGCAGGCCGGGCAGCTCGGGGAGCTGGATCCCGGTCTCCTCGGCGACCTCCCGTACACCGGCCCTGGCGGGGGCCTCTCCGGGTTCCACGACACCGCCGGGGAACTCCCAGCCGGCCTTGTACGTGGGGTCGACGAGGAGCACGCGGTCCTCCTCGTCGAAGAGGAGGACGCCCGCGGCGACGGTCTCACCGGTGGGCTCGGGCGTCTGGACGATGTCGCACGGCTCGACGGCACCGGTCCGCACGGCCTCGGCGATGCGTTCGGCCGCTCCGTACGCGCTGAGCGCGCTGGTGTCGACGGGGTGGGCGTCGGTGGTGAGCCAGGTGGCCAGCGCCGTGCGGTAGGCCTCGATGTGGTCGTGGGACCACCGGCGGACGCGCAGCTCGCCGTCGCGGGACTCGGGCGGTATCTCGCGCCGGGCTGTTCGCTCGCGCAGGATCGTTTCCGCCGGGACGAGGAGCACATGGCGTACCGGGATCCTGCGGGCGGCGAGACCGCCGAAGATCTCGTCGCGGTACTCCTGGCTGAGCAGCGTCGCCGGGACCACGAGGACGCCGCCCACCTCGGCGAGCAGCGCGGCGGCGGTGTCGACGACGAGCCGCCGCCAGATGCGCAGGTCCTGGATGTCGGTCACCTCGGCCAGCTGCTTGGCGGGCAGCAGCTGCGCGAGTTCCCCGCCGATCGTGTCGGGGTCGAAGAGCGTGCTGTTCGGGATCAGCTCGATCAGTTCCCGTGCGGTGGTGGTCTTCCCCGCACCGAAAGCACCGTTGATCCAGACGATCACGGTTCCCCCTCCTCTGTCGGCCCCCTGAGGCTTGCCCGCAACAGCGTGCGGCGGAAACCAGCACCTGATGGGGGCGCGCCTCGCGTACGCCTCGCGCACGTCACCGAGGTCCGCGAACCAGCCGCGGGGGCCGCTTAGGATCCGCCCCGTGGACCTTCCCGAAGAGTTGATTCGCATGCAGCACGACGCCGATGACAAGGGCCGCACCCTGGAGCACCTCGACGACGGTGAGCGCCAGGCGCAGCGGGAGGCCTGGTTCGAGGCGGCGGCCAAGGTCGAGGCCGCGGTCACGGCGTACGCGCAGGAACAGGGCCTGAACCGGCACGACGTGGAGAAGACCCTGCGCCAGGCCGCCCGCCGGCCGCACTCCCAGAGCTGACTGCGGACGGTGTACGGGAGCGCTCCCCCCTTGACGTGTGTCCGCGCGGCCGGGGGGATCCATGCGACAGGGTGAACAGCGCCGCGGCGACACGGACGCGCCCCCGGCGCCCCCCGTGGTCTACGAAACCGGTGACTGCGTCGTCGTCGAACTGCGCGGCGAGGTCGACATCGTGACACTCCAGGACTCCGCCGCCCTGCTCGAGACGGTGGCGGCGGGCCCGGCCGCCACTGTGGTGATCGACCTGACCCGCACGACGTTCTTCGACTGCTCGGGCCTCACCCTCCTCATGCGCACCCGCCGCCGCGTGGAGTCCCGCGGCGGCCGCCTCAGACTGGTCTGCGACCAGCCCATGACTCTGCGCCTGCTGGAGGTGACGGGCCTGCTGCCGCTCTTCGCCCCGGCCCCGACTGTCGAGGCGGCGGTACGGCACGACTAGAGCGACCGGCCCGGCTCCCGGGATTCATTCGCAGTGCATCGGGCTTCAGCCCGGTGGTGAAGCGAATCCGGAGATCGCGACGCGGAGCGTCGCGGCGTCCCTCCCCGCGGAGCAGCGAGGTGTGGTCCTCCGGACTGCCGGTGCGGAGCATCATGGCTCGCCTCCTTCCCGGCCTCCGCCCCACGCGTCCAACGATCATCGGCGGGCGCGACAGGCCGAACTTGAGCGCGAGCGCCAAACAGGAGGACGATCGTGATCACTTCCGATCTCCTGGGGCGGTGCCCGGGAGGGCGCACCCAGGATGACGTTCATGCAGCTCCGGTACGCCTTCAGGTCGTACCCGGGGCCCGGTCAACGCATTGCGTTGGGCAGGGCGTTCGGGTGCGCACGCGTCGTGTTCAACGACGCGGTGCGCGCCCGTCAGGACGCCCACACGGCGGGTCTGCCGTATCCGAAGGCCGCCGAGCTGTCCCAGACCCTGATCACCCGCGCCAAGCAGAGTCCCGAGCGTGCCTGGCTGGGCGAGGTGTCCTCGGTGGTGCTCCAGCAGTCCCTGCGCGATGTGGAGGCCGCCTACCGGGCGTTCTTCGCCTCCCTCAAGGGGGAGCGTAAGGGCGCGAGGGTGGGTGCGCCGCGGTTCGGTTCGAGCCCACGAGCCAACTGTGCTCCACCTGCGGACACCACGACGGCCCCGAACCCCTGCATGTCAGGGCGTGGACCTGCCCCGCCTGCGGCACCGACCACGACCGCGATCACCACGCGTCGATCAATGTGAAACAGGCCGCCGGACTGGCGGTAACAGACTGCGGAGCGCCGGTGAGACCAGAACCCGTTCTGGCCCAACGCGAAGAAACAGGAAGCCACGGAATCCCAGCGGGAAGCCGTGCCGCATAGGCGGCACAGCAATCCGTGGGACGGCCGGAACCCCCGGCTTCAGCGCGAGGAGCATGTCAACCCTTGCTCGACCCCAGCGTGAGTCCCGCGATGAAGTGCCTCTGCAGGAGCAGGAACACCAGGATCGTGGGAAGAGCCACCAGGACCGAACCTGCGGCAAGGAGGTTGTAGTCCGTGAAGAATTGGCCCCTGAGGTTGTTGAGGGACGACGTGATCGGGAGTTTGCCGGGGTTGGAGATGAAGATCAGGGCCCAGAGGAAGTCGTTGTAGATCCAGGTGAATTCGAGCGTGCCGAGCGCCGCGAGAGCCGGGCGGCACAGTGGCAGCGTGATGCGCCAGAACTGCGTCCACAGTCCCGCGCCGTCGACGATCGCCGCCTCGAGGATTTCCTGGGGAAGCGTCCGCATGAAGTTCGCCAGGACGAAGACGCAGAATCCCAGCTGGAATCCGATGTTGACGATGATCACGGCCCAGTACGAGTCGTACATCGTCAGCGAGTCCGACATCCACCACGGCAGCGGAATCTTCAGGAAGAGAACGTACAGCGGGGTGACGAGAACCTGGGGTGGCAGCAGGTTTCCCGCCGTGAAGAACATCAGGAGCACGATTCCGCCGCGCACCTTGATGCGTGACACCGCGAAGGCGACGAAGGCGGCGAGAAAGAGTGTGATCAGGACGGCCGGGACGGCGATGATCAGGGTGTTCTTGAAGTACTCGCCCATCCCCGAGTCGCTGAAGGCCTCACGGTAATAGTCGAAGGACAGGTGCTTGGGCAGCGAGAAGTAGCCGTGCTGCGCCGTCTCCTCATAGGGCCGCAGCGAGGCGTAGACCGCGAGCAGGAGCGGCGCGAGGAACGCCAGCGAGACGGCCATGAGGAAGATGTGCACCCCGAACCGGCCGCGCCGGCGCGGGTGTTCACCGCGCCGGTCGCCGCCGGCCAGGGAGCGGCCCCGGGCGGCGGGGGATGTCGTACGGATGTCGGCGGTCATCGGTCGCGCGCACCTCGCAGCTCTTGGACCAGGAACGTCACGATGAATCCCAGGGAGACCGTGAGAAGGACGACCGCGATGGCCGAGCCGAAGCCGATGCGGCTGGCCTCGCCGATGACGTTGTCCGTGATGAGGACGGACAGCAGTTCCAGGCCGTTGCGGCCCTTGTTCACGGCGTAGACGATGTCGAAGGCGCGCAGCGACTCGATGACGGTGATGACGCCGACGATGACATTGACGGGGCGCAGAGTCGGGAAGACGACGCGGAAAAAGGTCTGCCGGGCGTTCGCGCCGTCGATCGCGGCGGCTTCTTTCAGGGTCGGGTCGACGGATTTGAGGCCGGCGAGATAGAGGATCATCACGTATCCGGTGTGCCGCCAGCTCGCGGCCAGCATCATCATCCAGATGTTGATGTCCGAGTCGCCCAGCCAGTCGATCGGGTTCTCGTGGTTGTTGAGAACGGTGTTGACGACGCCCTGGTCGGTGCCGAGGACGAGCTGCGCCATGAATCCGACGACGGCGAGTGAGAGCACGACCGGCATATAGAGAGTCGACTGGTAGAAACGGCTGAAGCGCACGCCGCGGTCGATGAGTACGGCGAGGAAGAGGCCGAAGGGCGTGGCGATCAGGCCGAGAAAGGCGAGCCACAGGAGGTTGTGGCGCACGGCCGGCCAGAACGGCGGATAGTTGTCGACGAGGTTCTGGTAGTTCTTTCCGCCGACCCAGTGGATGTCGCCGATGCCGTCCCACGACGTGAAGGACAGGCCGATGGAGGCGAGCGTGGGGCCCCAGATGATGACGATGTCGAGCAGTACGGGTATTCCCAGGAGCACGACGAGAACGGCGAGGTCACGGCGGGTGAACCGCCGTGACCTCCGCCGCCCTGCGCGCCGCGCGGTCTTCAGCGCCACGGAACGCATTCCCCCACTACTCAGCTGACGGCGGACGAGAAGATTTCCTTCTTCTGCCGCTCGATCCGGTTGACGAGGCCGTCGACATCGTTCGGATTTCCGATGAAGTCCTGGAGCGCCTTGATCATCACGGTCTGCGCGAAGTCGGGCCGGGTGTCGCGGTCCATGAACTGCGATATCTGCTTGGCCCCAGAGACGAGTTCGGCGGACTTCTTCTGCAGCGGGGTGTACTTGGAGGTGTCGGCACCGTCGTTCACGGCGACGTTGTTCGGGTCGCCCGCGAGATAGATGTCCTCGGCCGCGGGAGTGCCGAGGTATTTGAGGAGCGCCTTGCCCGCGTCGACGTTCTTGGCCTTCTTCGCGATCAGAAACCCGTCGATGGGGGCTTCCACCGCGTCCTGCCCGTACTGGGGGTCGATCTCCGGGAACGCGAAGAAGTCGATGTCCGCGCGTTCGTTCTCCGGGAACTGCTGGCCCGGGTGCGGCATCCCGAAGACGGCCATGCCGGTCTGGCGCTTCTGCAGGCCCTGAGCGGCCTCTTCCCAGGTCCGGCCGAGCGCGCCCTTCTGGTAGTACGGCATGAGTTCGCGCCAGAGGTCGAACACTTTCTTGACCTTGGTGTCGGTCCAGGCTTCCGTACCCGCCATGAGGCCCTTGTGGAAGTCGTATCCGTTCAGGCGCATGTTGATGTAGTCGAAGGTGCCCATCGCGGGCCAGCCGTCCTTGTCGCAGAACGCGACCGGGGTGCCGTCCTTGTGCATCCGCTTCGCCAGGGCGATGAAGTCGTCCCAGTTCTTGGGCTGTTCGTAGCCCTTCTTCTCGAAGAGGCTCTTCCGGTGGAAAACGGCCCACGGATAGTAGTAGTACGGCACGAAGTACTGCTTGCCGTCGTGGGTGGACTGGTCCTTGAGCGCCTGCGAGAAGCCCTTGAAGCCCTTCCAGACGTCGTCGACGTCCGTCAGGAGACCCTTCTCGGCGAAATACTGCATGCGGTAGCCGGCGAACCACATGAAGACGTCGTCCGGGGTGCCCTGGAGATAGCGCGTGATGTTCGTCTGGAACTCGTTGTGTTCCGTGGTGTTGACGTCGACTTTCTTCCCGGACTTCTTCTCGTATGCCGTGAAGGCCGCCGCGAACGCCTTCTTCGGCACCGCGTCCGAGGAGTTGGACCCCACGGTGACCGTCTTCTTGTCGCCGCCCGGGCCGTCCCCGCACGCCGTGAGCAGTGCCGGGAGCGTGAGCGCACCGGCGCCCACCGCCGCACCCCGCAGGAGACCCCGACGGGACATCCGATGTCCTGTCGCGCTCCCGGGCGCGCCAGAACCGTAGAACGATGACTGTGCCATGTCCCCCTCCTGGGGCCGCAACCCAACACAACCGAACGCGAGGGTTGGATCCCACTCCCAACTCCCGAGATCGTCAAGGGTTCTGACGGGACATCGGGCAACCGTTACCGCATCTCTTCCAACAGAGTCCAACACGGCCTACCGTAAACGCGCGCCAATGACGCGAACATGACGTCACCCCACCTTTCGCGAGTACGGAGGAACGTAACGATGCGTCACCTTCCCACCCGCACCTCTCGCACCACCCGCCGAAGAGTCGTCGGAGCGTTGGCCACCGGGCTGCTGTGTGCCGCGGGCGTCACGGCGCCGGCCGCGGTCGCCGACCCGCCGAAAGCCGGTGCGGCCGGCTCGCAGAGCGCGAGCGCCCAGACGGCCTCGCCCACGCTCGACGACGGGCTCGCGCTGACCCCTCCCATGGGCTTCAACAACTGGAACTCCACGCACTGCCGCGCCGAGTTCAACGAGGCCATGGTCAAGGGCATCGCCGACATCTTCGTGGACAAGGGCCTCAAGGCCGCGGGCTACCAGTACGTCAACCTCGACGACTGCTGGGCCCTGCCGCAGCGCGACGCGAACGGCAAGCTCGTGCCGGACCCCGTGCGCTTCCCGGGCGGCATCAAGGCCGTGGCCGACTACGTCCACTCCAAGGGCCTCAAGCTCGGCATCTACACGAGCGCGGGCACCAAGACGTGCAGCGACATCGGCTTCCCCGGCGGCCTCGGCCACGAGTACAGCGACGCCCAGCAGTTCGCCGACTGGGGCGTCGACTACCTCAAGTACGACAACTGCAACAACCAGGGCGTCGACGCCAAGCAGCGCTACCGCACGATGCGTGACGCCCTGAAGGCCACGGGCCGGCCCATCGTCTACAGCCTCTGCGAATGGGGTTCCAACAAGCCCTGGGAGTGGGCGGCCGACGTCGGCCATCTATGGCGCACCACCGGTGACATCAGTGACAGCTGGGGCTCGATGCTCTCCCTGATGAAGCAGAATCTGCCGCTCGCGCAGTACGCGGGTCCCGGGCACTGGAACGACCCCGACATGCTCGAGGTCGGCAACGGCGGCATGACCGCGACCGAGTACCGCACCCACTTCTCGATGTGGTCGATCATGGCCTCACCGCTGCTCATCGGCACCGACCTGCGCAAGGCCTCCGCCGAGACCCTCGAGATCCTCGGCAATCGCGACGTCATCGCGGTCGACCAGGACCCGCTGGGCAAGCAGGGCACGGTGCTCTCCTCCGAGGGCGGGCGCTGGGTCGTCGCCAAGGAGATGAAGGACGGCAGCCGCGCCGTCGCCCTGTTCAACGAGTCGGGCAGCGCGCAGCGGATCGCCACGACGGCGAAGGCTGTCGGGCTGCCGGACGCCGACGCATACACACTGCGCGACCTGTGGCAGCACAAGAGCTACAACACGGCCGGGGCCATCTCGGCGACCGTGCCCGCGCACGGGACCGTACTGGTACGGGTCGCCGCCGACGACAAGTGGGCCGCGAACCCGCCCGCCGTCGAACTCGGCCTGAGCGGCGCGCCGTTCGTCGAGGCGGGCAAGGCCGCCCGTCTCACGACGTCGGTCACCGACCTCGGCCGCACACCCGCACGCCAGGTGTCCGTCGCCCTGGACGGGCCCGCAGGGTGGAGCGTCAGGCCGACCTCGCCGACCGGCGCCGGATCCGTGACCACGGGCAAGGCGCTCACCACGTCGTGGACCGTGACGGCGCCGGCGGGGACGGCGACGGGGGCGTACGACCTGTCCCTCAAGGCCACGTACCGCTCGCCGGGCGGGGTGGGCGCCCAGAGCGCGCTGCCGCTGACCGCGCACGTGGTGGTCGCACCACCGGCCGGGGCCTCGTCACTCGGCGATCTGCCGTGGCTCTCCACGACGAACGGGTGGGGGCCCGTCGAGCGCAACACCAGCAACGGGGAGAGCGACGCGGGTGACGGGCATCCGATCACCATCGGCGGCGTCGTGTACGCGAAGGGGCTCGGCGTGCACGCGGACAGCGCCGTCGAGTACTACACGGGCGGCTCGTGCGAGCGCGTCAGCGCGAATGTGGGCGTCGACGACGAGAAGGGCACGAAGGGCACCGTGACGTTCGAGATCTGGGCCGACGGCAAGAAGGTGGCATCGACCGGCACCCTCACCAACGCGGACGCGGCGGAGCAGCTGTCGGCCGACGTGGGCGGGGCCCAGGCGGTACGCCTCGTGGTGACCGACGCCGGCGACGGCGTGGACTCCGACCACGCGGACTGGGGGGACGCGACGCTGTCCTGCTGACGCGTCAGGGGGCGGCGTCGGGGCAGAGCTTCCAGCCCCGACACCGCCCCTTCGAACTCAGGTGACGCGTCCTCGAACTCAGGTGACGCGTCTGCGAACTCAGGTGACGCGTCAGAGTGTCGACACGTCCCGGTCGCGCGTGAGCGCAGCCGCTGCCGCTCCGACGAGACCCGCGTCCGTGCCCATGCGGGCCGGGGCCACCGTGAGGCGCTGCACGAACGACAGCGTCGCGTAGTCACGCAGCGAGCGGCGCAGGGGCGCGAAGAGGACTTCTCCCGCCTTCGCCACTCCCCCGCCGATCACCGCGATGTCGATCTCCACGAGCGTGGCCGTCGCGGCGATGCCCGCGGCCAGCGCCTGGGCGGCCCGTTCGAACGAGGCGACGGCCATCTTGTCGCCCGCGCGCGCGGCCGCCGCCACCGCCGCGGCCGACACGTCGCCGTCCGCGCCGGGACGCCAGCCGCTGTCCAGCGCGCGGCGCGCGATGTTCGGCCCGCTCGCGATCCGCTCCACGCAGCCGCGCGCCCCGCACGGACACGCGTCCCCGTCCAGATCCACGCTGATGTGGCCGATGTGGCCCGCGTTGCCCGTGGGGCCCGGGTGCAGCTTGCCGCCGAGGATCAGGCCGCCGCCGACGCCGGTGGAGACGACCAAGCACAGCGCGTTGTCATGGCCTTGCGCCGCGCCCTGCCAGTGCTCGGCGGCCGTCATGGCCACGCCGTCGCCGACCAGATCGACGGGCAGGCCACCGGTGACCGCGCGGACCCGGTCCACGAGCGGGAAGTCGCGCCAGCCCGGCACGTTGACCGGGCTCACCGTGCCGGTGGAGGCGTCCACCGGACCCGCGCTCCCGATGCCCACGGCCCGCGCCCGCACCCACAGCGGCGCGGCGGTCAGCTCGCGCAGCACGTCCTCGACGGCCCGCATCACCGTGTCCCCGTCCTCCTTGGCCGGAGTCGGCCGCTGCGCGCGCAGCAGGATGCGGCCGTGGTCGTCCACCAGGGCCCCGGCGATCTTGGTGCCGCCGATGTCGAGCGCGGCGACGAGGTCGGTCTGCATCAGTGTGAGGTCCCCTGGTGAAATGGCAGGTCGGAGAATGCGATGGATAGTCTCTCCCGCATCTGACAACGTTGTCCAGGGCCTATGCTCGACGCCACATCCCCATACAGCATGATGAACCCCCTGGAACCGCAGCGACGACAGGACAGGACAGCCCACCGTGGACCGCACCGCCCGCCGCCCCGACAGCCGTTACGGCAACCGCCCGACCATGAAGGACGTCGCGGCGCGCGCCGGGGTGGGACTCAAGACGGTGTCCCGCGTCGTGAACGGCGAGCCGGGGGTCACCCCCGACACCGAGCGTCGCGTCCAGGAGGCCATCGAGGCCCTGGGCTTCCGCCGCAACGACAGCGCGCGCGTCCTGCGCAAGGGCAGGACCGCGAGCATCGGCCTGGTGCTCGAGGACCTGGCCGACCCGTTCTACGGGCCCCTGAGCCGCGCCGTCGAGGAGGTCGCCCGCGCCCATGGCGCGCTGCTCATCAACGGGTCGAGCGCCGAGGACCCGGAGCGCGAGCAGGAACTCGTCCTCGCGCTCTGCGCACGCCGGGTGGACGGGCTCGTGGTGATCCCGGCCGGTGACGACCACCGCTACCTGGAGCCCGAGATCGCAGCCGGTGTCGCGACCGTGTTCGTCGACCGTCCTGCCGGGAAGATCGACGCGGACGTGGTCCTGTCCGACAGCTTCGGGGGCGCGCGTGACGGCGTCGCGCATCTGATCGCGCACGGCCACCGCCGTATCGGCTTCATCGGTGACCAGCCGCGCATCCACACCGCCGCCGAGCGTCTGCGCGGCTACCGGACCGCGATGGAGGACGCCGGGATAGTCGTCGAGGACGCGTGGATGTCGCTCGGTGTGACCGATCCGGAGCGGGTGCGGCGCGCCGCGGAGGAGATGCTCGCGGGGCCCGGGCCGGTCACGGCGATCTTCGCGGGCAACAACCGTGTGACGGTCACGGTCGTCCGTGTCCTTTCGGAGGTGACGCGCCCGGTGGCGCTGGTCGGCTTCGACGACATCGAGCTGGGCGATCTGCTGCGCCCCGGCGTGACCGTCGTCGCGCAGGACGCCGCACAGCTGGGCCGCACGGCCGCCGAGCGGCTTTTCCGGCAGCTCGACGGGGTGTCGGTGACGCCGGAGCGGATCGAGCTGCCGACCCGGCTGATCACGCGCGGCTCGGGCGAACTGCCCCCGGCCGACTGACGGTTGAGGCCTCAGGGGGCTCGGCGGGCGGTCACCAGACAGGGAGCCCGGGGAGAGGCGCGTCGTTGTCGCCGCCCTTGATGTAGACGTCGCTGACGAAGACGTTCCTGTTGCCGCTGTCGTCGTCCGTCTTCGCCCACCAGACGTTCGTCCACTGCCCGTACGTCTCGCGCGGCCCAGATTCTGCTGGCATTGAGGTGCTCTCCTCCCTTCGCACGCTCAGGAAGGAGATTCCCGTCTACCTTGCGGTGGCGGGCTTGACGCACTTTGCACGCCTGACGACTGCCCTCCCGGCAGCCGGGATGAGCGCGTGGCCCATCGGGCCCATACGTCGGATGCCGGACCGGGGTCCTGACCCTGGGCGCGCTCGGGGGCCAAATAGTCGAGGGAGCCTACGAGTTCGCCGCTGCGGGTGAGGTGGGTCGCCGAGCCGTCGCCCGGTCGTCCATCGTCGCGATGCCGAAGTCCGTGAGGACGACGCGGCCCGAGCGGTCGAGGAGGATGTTGCCCGGCTTCACGTCCCGGTGCAGGACCCCGGCGCGGTGGGCCGCCGCGAGGGCGTCCATGACCTTGGCGCCGATCGCGGCGGCCTCGCGCGGGTCGAGCGGGCCCTGCTCGCGCAGGACGTCGTCGAGGGACGGGCCGTCGACGAGTTCCATGACGATGAAGGGCCGGCCGTCGACCTCGGTGACGTCGTGCACGGCGACGACTCCGGGGTGGCGCACGCGTGCGGCGGCGCGGGCCCCGCGCTGCATCCGCACGCCGAGGTCGGCCAGCTCGGAGCCGGCGGCGTCCGAGTAGGTGCGCAGTTCCTTGAGGGCGACCTCACGGCCGAGCACCTCGTCGGCCGCGCGCCACACGACGCCCATGCCGCCGCGGCCGAGCTGTGCAAGTACCCGGTACCGCCCTGCAATGAGGCGGCCGCCTCCCGTCTCTTCCTGATCCCCCGAAGACGCCGCTGCCCCGTCCCTGTGACGCCTGTTTCAATGGCGTACAGACTACGGGGCAGCGGTGACAGGACCGGATACGCGTTACGGGACCGGGACGACCGTCACCGTTCCTGCGCGGTCAGGTCGCCGCGGCGCGGACCCGCGAATCCCTGGAGGCGGGCCAGGGTGAGACCGGTGATCCGGGTGACCTCGCCCGTGTCGAGTGCGCCGCAGTCCAGGCCGCGCAGCAGATAGCCGGCGAGCGCCTTGGCGGTGGCCGGCTCGTCCGCCACGTCGCCGCCCTCGTGGTGACCGGCGTAGGCGGCGAGGCGCGCGGCGGCCGACTCGAAGCCCTCGCGGTAGAAGGCGAAGACCGCGGCATAGCGGGTCGGGATGTGGCCCGGGTGCATGTCCCAGCCCTGGTAGTAGGCCCGGGCCAGGGCGCGGCGGGTGAGGCCGTAGTGCAGGCGCCAGGCGTCGTGGACCTTCGCGGTCGTGCCGACGGGCAGGACGTTGGTGGAGCCGTCCGAGACGCGGACACCGGTTCCGGCGGCGGCCACCTGCATGACGGCCTTCGCGTAGTCGGCGGCCGGATGGTCGCTGGCCTGATAGGCGGCGCTGACGCCGAGGCAGGCGCTGTAGTCGAAGGTGCCGTAGTGCAGTCCGGTCGCGCGGCCTTCGGCGGCGTCGATCATGCGGGCGACGGCGGCGGTGCCGTCGGCGGCGAGGATGGACTGGCTGGTCTCGATCTGGATCTCGAAGCCGAGGCGTCCCGCCTCGAGGCCGTGCGCCTTCTCGAACGCCTCCAGAAGCCGGACCATGGCGGTGACCTGCTCCGGGTAGGTGACCTTGGGGAGCGTGAGGACGAGCCCGTCGGGGAGGCCGCCCGCCTCCATGAGGCCGGACAGGAAGATGTCGAGGGTGCGGATGCCCCGGTCGCGTACGGGTGCCTCCATGCACTTCATGCGGATGCCCATGTACGGAGCGGCGGTGCCGTTCTTGTACGCCTCGGCGACCAGCCGGGCCGCGCGGGCGGCGTCCTGGTCCTCGTCGGCGCCCTTGTAGCCGTCCTCGAAGTCGACGCGCAGGTCTTCGACCGGCTCGCGCTCCAGCTTGGCGCGTACGCGCGAGTGGACTGCCTCGGCGAGGTCGTCGCCCAGACCGAGAACGGCGGCGAAGGAGGCGGCGTCCGGGGCGTGTTCGTCGAGCATCGCCAGGGCCTTGTCGCCCCACGCGCGAAGGGTGCCGGCGTCGAACTGCTCACCGGGGACGTACACGGTGTGGACGGGCTGCCGGGTGCCGGGGTCTCCGGGGTAGCGGCGCTCCAGCTCCGCGTCCACCGGGGCGAGGGAAGCGCTGATGCCCTCGCTGACCGCACCGGCGAGGCTCGTTGCCACCTTCTCTTGCTGACCCATTCCTGCACCCTCCACACTCTCGACGTTCCAGAGTTTCCGCTTCACGGAATCAACAATCCGTATAGCGAAGTTATCTGCGCTCGCCACCTGCGTCAATGGTCCCTCGTACGCGAACGGGGCCGCGCGGTGAAGATCACCACGCGGCCCCGTTACCGGCCCGGAGAAGCTCAGCCCTTGCGGGTGTTGATTTCCTCGGTGAGTTGGGGGACGACGTCGAAGAGGTCGCCGACGACGCCGTAGTCGACGAGGTCGAAGATGGGGGCTTCGGCGTCCTTGTTGACCGCGA
>NZ_JBSHLM010000025.1:0-67118 GCF_053644375.1 Streptomyces sp. NPDC055400
GGCTGGCCCCCGCCGTTTCTGTGTTTCTGGCCCCCCGGCCCTCCGCCCAGTACCCCCGGCGGGGGGGGCCCGCGCCGCGGGGGGGCGGGGGGGGGGGGGCACGTGCCCGCCGCGTCGCCGCCGATGACCACCAGTCGCTCACGTGTAGGGCTCATGCCCACCAAACTACGTCCGCGCCCCCGTCACTCCTCCTCGCCCCGCTCCCCGGCCGGCGGATGCGCGGGCAGCGGGCCGGGCGCCGTTGCAGGCTGCCGCCCGGCAGAGGCGGACCCGCGCGGCAGCCGCGGACGCACCAGGCGCAGCCACAGGAAGACCAGCAGGCCGCCCACCACGGCGAACGGCAGTACGGCGCCGACGGCCACCGCGACCCAGCGCAGCATCGTCACGAACGCTCCCCAGCCCCCCGCGACCGCGTCGGTGAACCCCGGGTCGTCGTCCTTGTGCCCCGCCGGTTTCACCGGGGTCTCGGTCAGTGACAGCGTGATCGTCGCGAGGCTCGTGCGGTCCTTGAGGGACGCCTGCTGCGCCAGCAGGGCCTCCAGATCGGACTCGCGGGTGCTCAACTCCCCTTCCAGGGCGACCACATCGCTCAGCTTCGTCGCCTTGTCCATCAGCTCGCGCACCCGTGCCACGCTCGCCCGCTGCGACTTGACGCGGCTCTCCACGTCGACGACCTGGTCGGTGACGTCCTGCGCCTTCACGTTCCGCTCGATGAGCCGGCCCGAGCCCGCGAGGTCCGCGAGGACCTGCTCGTAGCGCGCCTGCGGCACGCGCAGGACGACACGGGAACGCTCATGTCCCCTGCCGTCGCGGTCGGTCGACTCGTTGCCGACGATGCCGCCCGCGTCCTCGGCCGCCGTGCGCGCCTCGTCGAGCGCCTGCGGGACGTCCTTGACCTGCACGGTGAGCGTCGCCGTGCGGATGATGTGGACGCCCGCCACTTCGGGCTGCTCGCGCCGCGACGACTTCGCGTCCGACTGTCCTGCGCCCGCCTCCTTCGCGGAGCCGCGGTCCGCGGCGGCGGCCTCGCCGCCCGCGGCCTTCGAGGAGGCCCCGGTGTCCGAGGCGCCCGCGCTGCACCCCGTCAGCGCCAGCGCCGCCACGAGCAGGACGGCGCCGACCCCCCGCGTGCCGCGGCGCCCCGGCCGCTTTCCTGTGGTGCCTGATATCCGCATCGACGTACCCCCGGAGGTTGAGTGGGACGGCCGGCCAAGGACAGGCCCTGGCCGCTTCCTTTGACGGTCCGGCGCCCCCTTTCGGTGGTTGCCGGGTGGTCCCGATGCGGTCACGGTCGGGACTCGCCGGTCTGAGACAGTGGGGGCATGCGGGAAGCGGACACAGGTACGGGAACGGGACAGGCCCCGAGGGCGGTCGTCATCGGCGGTGGCATCGCGGGGCTCGCCGCGGCCCACCGGCTGCTCGCTGCGGGCACGCAGGTCACCGTCCTGGAGGCGTCGGGCCGGCTCGGCGGCAAGCTGCGCGCCGGTGAGATCGCGGGCGTACGGGTCGACCTCGGCGCCGAGTCGATGCTCGCCCGGCGCGCCGAAGCCGTGGACCTCGCCCGCGAGGTGGGGCTCGCGGACCGGCTTCAGCCGCCGGGTACGGCCACGGCCTCGCTCTGGACCAGGGGCGCGCTGCGCCCGATGCCCAAGGGCCATGTGATGGGCGTCCCCGGCACCGCCGCCGCGCTCTGCGGGGTCCTGTCCGACGACGGCCTTGCCCGCATCGAGCAGGACCGCGACCTGCCCGCCACCGAGTTCGGCGACGACGTCGCCGTCGGCGCGTACGTCGCCGAGCGCCTCGGCCGCGAGGTCGTCGACCGGCTCGTGGAGCCGCTGCTCGGCGGCGTCTACGCGGGCGACGCGTACCGCATCTCGATGCGCAGCGCCGTCCCCCAGCTCTTCGAGGAGGCCCGCGGCCACCGCTCCCTGACCGAGGCCGTCCGCGCGATCCAGGAGCGTGCGGCGCGGAACCAGCAGACCGGGCCCGTCTTCATGGGCATCGAGGGCGGCATCGGACAGCTCCCGCTCGCCGTCGCCGAGTCGGTGCGCGCGCGGGGCGGCGAGATCCTCCTCGACAGCCCCGCCCACGGGCTGCGCCGCACCCCCGACGGCTGGGAGGTCCGGGTCGACGACCGCGTCATCGAGGCCGACGCCGTCGTCCTCGCCGTCCCCGCGCAGAAAGCTGCCTCGCTCCTCGACACCGAGTCGCCGGCCGCCGCGGCGGAGCTGCGCACCGTCGAGTACGCGTCGATGGCCCTGATCACCCTCGCGTTCCGGCGCGACGAGGCGCACCTGCCCGAGGGCTCCGGTTTTCTCGTGCCGCCGGTCGACGGCCACACGATCAAGGCGTCCACCTTCGCCTCGAACAAGTGGGGCTGGATCGCGGCCGAGGACCCCGGCCTGGTCGTCGTACGGACTTCCGTGGGCCGTCACCAGGACGAGAAGGACCTCGCGCGTGACGACGACGGGCTCGTCGAGGTGTCGCGCCACGACCTGCGGGAGGCCACCGGCCTGAGCGCCACTCCCGTCGCCACGCGCGTCACGCGCTGGCACGAGGGCCTGCCCCAGTACCCCGTCGGCCACCACGCGCGCGTGGCGCGCATCCGCGGCCATGTCGCCAAGATCCCCGGACTTGCCGTGTGCGGGGCGGCGTACGACGGCGTCGGCATCCCGGCCTGCATCGCGAGCGCCTACGCCGCCGTGGACCAGCTGGACGGCGACCTGACCGGCGTGGAGGAGCTCACCGCGCACCCGGTGCAGAGTCTGCACGGCGGCGCGGGAGAATAGTCCCATGAGTGACGACGCCCCCGCCAAGATCCCGAACGCAGGCAAGAAGGCCAAGGACCTCAATGAGGTCATCCGCTACACCCTGTGGTCCGTCTTCAAGCTCCGAGACGTCCTCCCCGAGGACCGGGCCGGCTACGCCGACGAGGTCCAGGAGCTCTTCGACCAGCTCGCCGCGAAGGACGTGACGGTCCGCGGCACGTACGACGTTTCGGGCCTGCGCGCGGACGCCGACGTCATGGTCTGGTGGCACGCGGAGACCGCGGATCAGCTCCAGGAGGCGTACAACCTCTTCCGCCGTACGAAGCTGGGGCGCGCCCTCGAGCCGGTCTGGTCGAACATGGCGCTGCACCGCCCCGCCGAGTTCAACCGCTCGCACATCCCGGCCTTCCTCGCCGACGAGACGCCCCGCAACTACGTGAGCGTCTACCCGTTCGTGCGCTCCTACGACTGGTACCTGCTGCCCGACGAGGACCGCCGCCGCATGCTCGCGGATCACGGCAAGATGGCCCGCGGCTACCCGGACGTCCGCGCCAACACGGTCGCCTCGTTCTCGCTCGGCGACTACGAGTGGCTTCTGGCCTTCGAGGCCGACGAGCTGCACCGCATCGTCGACCTGATGCGTCACCTGCGCGCCTCCGAGGCCCGTATGCACGTCCGCGAGGAGGTCCCGTTCTACACGGGCCGCCGCAAGAGCGTCGCCGAACTGGTCGAGGGTCTCGCGTAGTTCGCACCCGGTCCGTACGCGAAGGGGCCGACCGGTTCGACGACCGGTCGGCCCCTTCGCGTTCCGTGCCCGCCGTCAGTCCACGGCGAGCGGCGCCGGTTCGGGGCGCGGGGCGCAGGACGCGGCGCGGGTCACCGGGATCCGCCCCTCCATCAGATACGCGTCGAGGTGGCTGTTCACGCACGTGTTCGGGCCGGCGGCGATGCCGTGGGTGCCCGCGCCGCGCTCCGTGACCAGGACCGACCCCGGAAGCCTGCGCCACAGCTCACGGGCGCCCTCGTACGGGGTGGCCGCGTCCCGCTCGGCGGCCAGGATCAGGGTCGCGGGCAGTGCGCCGGGCGCGGTCCGTACGTCGACGGGGCGCTGGCGCGGGGCGGGCCAGTACGCGCAGGGCAGGTTCATCCAGGCGTTGTCCCACGTCTCGAACGGAGCGTGGCGCGCGAGCTCGGTGTTGTCGCGGTCCCAGACGCGGAAGTCGGTGGGCCACGCCGAGTCGTTGCACTCGACGGCCGTGTAGACGGCGGCGCTGTTCTCGTTCTCGGCGGCCGCCGCGGTCTGGGGCGCGGCCTGCTCGGCGAGCGGCTTCGGATTGCCCTTCAGATACTCGGACAGCGCGGACGCCCGCATCGCCCAGTAGTCGTCGTGGTACCCGGCCTGGAGGTATGCGGCCTGGAGCTGGCCGGGGCCGACGGTGCCGCCCACCGGCTCGCTCGCGAGCCGCGCCCTGACCTTCTCGTAGCTCTGCTGCACCCCGGCGGCGGTCGTGCCCAGGTGGTACGTCTTGTTGTGCTTGGCCACCCACCGCCGGAAGTCCGCCCAGCGCCGCTCGAAGGCCACCGACTGCACGAGGTTGTTGGTGTACCAGATCTTCTTCGGGTCGGGGTTCACGGCCGAGTCGAAGACCATGCGGCGCACATGCGTGGGAAAGAGCGTCGCGTACACGGCCCCGAGGTACGTGCCGTACGACGACCCCATGAAGTTCAGCTTCCGCTCGCCGAGCCCGGCGCGCAGCACGTCCAGGTCGCGGGCGTTGTTGAGCGTCGTGTAGTGCCGCAGCGCGCTCCCGGCGTTCTTCGCGCACCCCTGCGCGTACGCCTTGGCCTGCGCGATCCGCTCCAGCTTGTACGAGGCGGAGGGGTGCGTCGGCGCCTGCGTGGGGGCCTGCGCGAACCGTTTCGGGTCCGCGCAGGAAAGCGGGGCCGAGCGGCCGACGCCGCGCGGCGCGTAGCCGACGAGGTCGTACGCGGAGGCGATGCGCTTCCACTCCGGCGTTCGCCCGACGAGCGGGAAGTACATGCCGGACGCGCCGGGGCCGCCCGGGTTGAAGACGAAGGAGCCCTGCCGGCGGACCGGCCTGCCGCCCTCCCGCGCCGTCGTGCCGGTGGCCTTCACGCGGCTGACGGTGAGCCTGATCTGCTTGCCGTCGGGGTGGGCGTAATCGAGGGGGACGGAGACCGTGCCGCACTTGACGTGGTCCGGGAGGCTCTCGGCGGCGGCGCAGGTGCCGAAGGTGATGCCGGTGGCCGCGGCGCGGGCGGCGGCGACGGCCGTGCCGCGCAGTTCGGCGGTGCCGGCGGGGCCCTGGGTGTCGGCGCGGCCCGGGGCGGCGACGAGGGCGGTCAGGACCAGGGATCCGGCGGCCGCGTAGACGGAGGGGGCTGCTCTCATCGCTCTTCTGGATCCCTTTCGTCCGGCCCTCGTCCGGCCGTTGCGCACGGCCTTTCGGGGCTGTCACCCGCCTGCCGGGAGCAGACGCGAACAAAGGGGATACTTCGTGCGGCAGTTGACGAAGTAAAGCACCGGCCTGCCGGTGTCGGGCTCAATGACCCCGTTGCGCCGTCCCGAAGGCCGAGCGCAGCGCGGGGTCGGACACCGCGCGGACGCCGTGCACGGCGACGGCGGTCAGCAGGGCGGACTCCCCGACCCCTTCGCGTACGCCCCTCGGCAGGGCGCCGATCAGCTGCTGCCCCGTGGGTGAGGCCCAGCGCGTGTAGGGGTGGACCTCGAAGCGGGCGATCGCCAGACAGGACAGCGTGAGGATCAGGGGCAGCGCGAACCACGCGGCGATCAGCACACCGTCGCCCGGCTCCCCGCCCGGCATCGTCAGCGATACGGCGGCCAGGGCCACGACGGCGAGTGCGGCGGCCCGCACCTGGCGGACCGCGGCCGCGACCCCGCCGCGCGCGCCGTCGGGAACGGCGAGGCCCGCCGCGACGAGCCGGTCGGCCAGCGCCCGTACCGCGTCCGCGGCCGCCGTCGCCCGGCGCACCGCCCCTATCCGCGACTGCCCGTCCGGCCCGATGGCGCCGATCACCGAGCGCTCGATGTCGTCGCCGCCGACCGGGTCGACCACGGTGGCCCAGCCGGTGTGCGCGAGCAGCAGCCGCCGGCTGCGCGCCATCGAGACGAGGGTCAGATCGGCGACCCGGAAGGGGCCGCCGGACAGGAACGCGGCCTCGTACAGCGTCAGTTCGTGCGTGCCGCCGCCGGCCGGCTCGCTGTGCGCGGCGTGCGCCGCGGCGAGGCAGAGGCGCGCGCAGGACAGGAAGGCGGCGGCGCAGGCCATGAGCAGGAACAGGAGCCAGAACATGGCATTTTTCTATGCCACGCGTTCGGGTGGCGCCACGGCTTGTTCACCATATGGACAGAGCGTTGTCGGTATGTGACGTTCCGTTTGTTGTGCCTGGTCGGGTCGTGTCGTGTCAGGGCTTGGGCCGGGAGGCCGCCGGGGGCAGCGGGAAGGACGGGGAGGGGGAGAGGGGCGTCGGCGGCTCGGGGGACGTCACCGGACCCGGCGGGGCGGGGGAGCGGGTCTCCGGTGGCGTACTCGTACCTGCGGCGTCCCGCGCGAGCGCGTCGAAGTCGACCAGACCCGTGGACTCCAGGATCTTGATGTGGTCGAGGACGGTCTTGTTGGCGTCGTCCGCCAGGTCCCGTACGAGCGAGTTGCGTGTCGTCGCGCGGACCTGGGCGACCAGCGAGAAGACCTTCCCGTGGGCCCGGCGCAGGATGTTGGCGAACTTCCGCTCGTAGTCGTCGCCGTGCGCCGCGCTCAGCTCGGAGAGCCAGTGCCGCTGCTGGCCGTTGGGCTGGTTGGGGAGTTCGAGGCCGAGCCGCGCGGCGACCTCGCGCACGCGCGCGTCCAGGAACGTGTGCCCCTCGACGAGGTGCTCACCCGCCGTCCGCACCGCCGTGCTCGTCCCTCTCGCCTCGGCCTGCTGGCCCGCGGGCAGCTCCCACAGCCCCGCGAGCCGCACCTTCGTGACGAACTCGCGGTCCAGCGCCGACAGCGGGCCGAATCTGGTCGACACGGTCCCCTCGTCGAGCAGGTCCACGCCCGTGCCGGAGCGGTCGGCGTACGACCAGACCGGGAACACGAGAGCGGCGAGTGTGGTGACGAGCCCGGCGACGATGAGTCCGGTGCCGTTGACGAATCGGATGCGCATGGTGCCTCCTGGTGCGGCACCGCACGCTAGTCCGCCTCGCGGACGTGGGCTCGGGTAACCCCGCGAATACGCCAGCTGCGGTACGGGCGCGGGGTGGCGGCGCTCAGGCGGACCGGAGAGCCGGACGCCCCCGGTGCAGGGCGGACCGCGCCGCGCGCACCAGGCGTCCCCCCGGGTGCGCGGCCGGCGGGGTGGGCCCCGACCGCTCCCGCCACCACCGCTCAAGCTCCCGCCGCACCCCCGCGTCCCCGGGCCCGCCGGAGTCGAGCAGGTGCCCGGCGAAGTCGAGGGCGTCGCGGCGGTAGCCGCCCGTCATGGGCCGGCACTGCGCGTACGACAGGAACGCCGGGCGGTACGCGGCCGTGCCGAGGATCTCCGGCAGTTCGGGGGCCACCTTCGCCACGACGTCCGCCCGCTTGGCGCACAGTGCCCGGCTCTGGACCTTGAGCCGCACCCGGTCGAACCCCTCCGGCGCGGGCGTCCCCGCGACGAGGGCGGACAGGAGCGCGGCCTGCGCGAGCGCGAGCCGCTGACGGGCGGGGTCGGTGCCCTCAGCGGCCTTGCCCGAAAGGAAGCGCACGGTGCGCCCGTCGGCGGGCGCGGTGGCCAGCGTCCCCCTGATCTCGTCGAGTTCACGCTCCAGCTCCTGCGGAGCCGGGAAGTTCTCGTCGCGCTCCAGGAGGACGCCGGGCGGCGAGACCCGGGACGCCAGGTCGGCGAGGATGTCGAGGACGGGGCGCGGCACGGGGTGCGCGTGGCTGTCGTGCCACACGCCGTCGCGCTCGAAGCCGCCCGCCACATGCACGTACGCGATGGCCTCGACCGGCAGCTCGCTGAGCGCCTTCGCGGGGTCCTCGCCGCGGTTGACGTGGTTCGTGTGCAGGTTCGCCACGTCGATCAGGAGGTGGACGCCGGTGCGCTCCACCAGTTCGTACAGGAACTGCCCCTCCGTCATCTCCTCTCCGGGCCAGGAGAACAGGGCCGCGATGTTCTCCACGGCGAGGGGTACGGGCAGGGCGTCCTGGGCGATGCGGACGTTCGCGCAGAGCACGTCGAGGGCGTCCCTCGTGCGCGGGACCGGCAGCAGATGGCCGGCCTCCAGCGGCTGCGACGCGGTGAGCGTGCCGCCCGCCCGTACGAACGCGATGTGCTCGGTGACGAGCGGGGAACCGAGGGCCTCGGCGCGGGCCGCGAGGCCGGCGAGCCTGCCCTCGTCGGGGCGTTCCGCGCCGCCGAGGCCGAGCGAGACGCCGTGCGGCACGACGGTGACGCCGCGCTCGCGCAGCCGCAGCAGGGAGTCGGGGACGTGCCCGGGGCACACGTTCTCCGCGACGGCCTCGACCCAGTCGATGCCGGGCATCGCCTCCACGGCCTCCGCGATCTCCGGACGCCAGCCGATGCCCGTACCCAGACGCTCGATCCGCTGCATGGTTCCCCTCCTCCACCCCGGCCGTATGCCGTGCGATGCCGGTGTCATGACCCCGGCGGACGCCGCCGAACCCCGGGGAGGGGACGTTCAGAGGTTCATTTGAGGTTCCGTGCGACGCCCCGTGGAGAAGCCGGCACGGGGGTGCCCGAAGCGGCTCCAGGGCCCGTGGGCCGCTACGCCTGCCGCGCGCCCGGGAGCGGACAGAAGCGACTGCCCCCTTCGGTGACCACCGTCATCCCGGGGGCGATCTCGGTGAAGCCGGCGTCGTTCACCACCGGCAGCCCGGCCCGCGTCAGCGGCCCCCACCGGTCGCGGTCGGCGACCCGGACCGACAGCGGGAAGCCCGCCTCGCGCCACTCCTTGCGCTCGGTGTCCGACAGCTCCCACCAGGCCAGCTGGGCGCCGTGCCCGGCCTGGGCCATGGTCTTGCCCGCGGTCATGTCGAGCTCGGGGTTCAGCCACAGGACGGGCGCCCGGGGGTCCGGCGCGGCCGGCGGCTCCGGGTCGTCGAGTTCCGTGCCCGAGACCTGCAGCCGGGCCAGATCCTTGGGCCAGCCGTCGAGCGGGACCGGCGGGAACACCCGGACCTCGGCGGCCCTCCCCGTCACCGTGATCCCTTCGAGCGCCTCCGCCCTGCGCCATTCCGCGCCGCGAGCCCGCCGCACCACCTTGCGGATCCGGGCGTCCTGCCAGTCGCGCATGACCTGCGCCCACTCGCCGTCGCCGGTCGCCCGGGGGTCGGAGAGGATCACGAGGACCGCGCGGGCCGCCGTCTCCAGCGCGTCGGTGCGGGCCGGGGGAGCGCCCCTCTCGATCCGCGCCACGAGGGGCAGCACGAACTGCGGCGCCTCGTCACGCGAGGTCCGCTCGGACCGGAAAGGGCTGTCCTGCGGCACCTCGGCAGAGGTGCCGGCGTCGTCGTTCGGGAGGGTCTGGTCGTCACTGCTCACCGGACCAGTCTGCCAGGCGGAAGATCGGTTCCTCGCGGCCCTTCGCGGCAGCTGCGGTCACCCCGAGCAGGCCGCCTCACCCCGGTGGAATCGGCCACAGCGCTCTTCGTGCGTCTCCGTAGGACCGCAGGGGGTCGTCCGCGCGGCCTTCGACAAATGGGCGCAGAGCCGGGCGGCGGCCACCGCCCGGCTGGCCGCCCGCAGCGAGCGGCCCGACCACGCCGACGAGGACCCGTGCCTGGTCAGGCCCGATGCCCGCTACCGAGGTCCGGAGAACCAGCTGTACCGGGTCGAGGTCCATGCCGGCGGCGAGGCGAAGGACGCCACCTTCAAGTGGTCCCGCGAGAACGGCTCGGTCGTCTTCCCGGTCGACGAACTGGACGGCACCTGGGTGCAGTTGGCGTCCCTCGGTCACGACGACAAGCTCGACCTGGACGTCGGCGACTCCGTCGAGTTCACGGACACCGCCTACGCCTCCCGTCTGGAAGCCCTGCCCCTGCTGCGAGTGGAGGAACTCGACCTGCCGGGCCGCCGAGTCCGCCTGTCCGCCGAGCCCGGGCCGGGCGTCGGCCGGCTGCCCCACCTGCACCCGTTCCTGCGCCGCTGGGACCACCGCGAGGGCCCGAAGCGCAGGGGCCGTACCGCGGCGCTTAAGGGCGGCGCCGTCCCCGTCACGGAGGGGGAGTGGCTGCCTCTGGAGGACGGCGTCGAGGTGTACTTCGCCAAGGACGGCGCCTACCGGACCGGCGACCACTGGCTCGTCCCCGCCCGCACCGCCACCGGCGGCGTCGAATGGCCGACGGACCCGGCGCGCCGCCCGCTGCTCCAGGGGGCCGCCGGCATCGCCCGCCACTTCGCCCCGCTGGCCCTGGTCAAGGGCGAGGAGAGCGCCGTCGACCTGCGCCTCGCCTTCGGCCCGCTCGCGATCAGCATCCCGGCCGCGGACGAGGCGACCCTTGCGGCGGAGGAACAGGCACACCGTGAGGAGCTCGCGGCCGAAGGCCCCTCGCACAGCAGGTCGCAGACCACCGCAGAAGCGGAGTCCGCCGTGGAAGGAGACGAGTGATGGCCACACCTCTGAGCGCGTCCAAGCTGGTGGAGATCCTGCGGAAAGAGGGTCTGACGGTCCACGAGGTGCGCAACTGGCGTACGCACAACCGCAATACGAAGGGCCCCTGGGGCCCGGTGAACGGCGTGATGATCCACCACACCGTCACCTCGGGCACGGACGCCTCCGTGAACATCTGCTACAACGGCTACGCGGGCCTGCCGGGGCCGCTGTGTCACGGCGTCATCGACAAGAAGGGCGAGATCCACCTCGTCGGCAACGGCCGTGCCAACCATGCGGGGCTGGGCGACAGCGACGTCCTGCGCGCCGTCGTCAACGAGTCGAAGCTGCCGCACGACAACGAGGCCGACACCGACGGCAACCGGCACTTCTACGGCTTCGAGTGCATCAACCTCGGCGACGGCAAGGACCCCTGGCCCGAGGCGCAGAAGGAGGCCATCGAGAAGGTGTCCGCCGCCATCTGCCGCCACTACGGCTGGAGCGAGCGGTCGGTCATCGGCCGCAAGGAGTGGCAGCCGGGCAAGCAGGACCCGCGCGGCTTCACGATGGACAGCATGCGCAAGCGGATCGCCGACCGGCTCGCCGGGAAGTCCCAGGGCTCCGGCTCCGAGCCCGACCCGAAGCCCGCGCCGTCCAAGCCGTCGCACGCTCCGTTTCCGGGCAGCGGCTTCTTCCACAACGGCCAGAAGTCCGCGGTCATCACGGCCATGGGCCGCCGCCTGGTCGCCGAGGGCTGCGACCACTACGAGGAAGGGCCAGGCCCCGAGTGGACCGATGCCGACCGCAAGTCCTACAAGGCCTGGCAGCAGAAGCTCGGCTTCAAGGGCAAGGACGCGGACGGCATTCCGGGCAGGACCAGCTGGGACAAGCTGAAGGTCCCGGAGTCCTGAGAGCCTGACCGGGAAGCTGCCCGGTCAGGCGGTTTCAGGGTCTGGCCGTCGACCCGATCAGCTCCGACACCCGCACGAACCGGTACCCGCGTTCCCGCAGCTTCGGTACGACGGCGCGCACCGCGGCTTCCGTGGCGGGCGCCGCGCTACGGGTGCAGTGCATGACGACGACCGAACCGGGCCGCACCCCGTCGAGCACCTGCTGTGCCACCGCGTCCGAGTCCGTGGCGAACGCGTCCCCGCTCACCACGTCCCACTGCACGGCCGTGACGCCCGCCGGGGTCAGCTTCCGCAGTACCTCCTGGTCGTAACACCCGCCCGGGAAGCGGAAGTACGGCACCGTGCGCTGCACACCGGCCTTGCGGAACGCGGTGAAGGCGCGCTCCACGTCCGTCCGCATCTGCGCGGGCGGCATGGTGGGCAGGCCGTAGCACTGACCGGTGAAGGCGTAGTGGCTGTACGAGTGGTTGGCCACCTCGAAGAGCGGATCGCTCCCGATCGACTTCGCCTCGGCCGGGTACTCCTCGGCCCACCGCCCGGTCATGAACACGGTCGCGGGCACCTTCAGCCGGCGCAGTGTCGCGATCAGGGCCGGGTTGTCGAAGCGCTCACCGGCCGCGGCGCGGGCGCCCTCGTCGGCGGTCATGTCGGCGTCGAAGGTGAGGGCCACGGTGCGGTCCCGCGGGTGGGGCGCGCTCTTGAACACGCGGGTGAGACCGGCGGGGCCCGGCGCGAGCGTGGGCGGGCGCGAGGGTGCGGCGGACGCGGAGGCGCTCGCGCTCACCACTCCTCGCCCCGGATGCCCGGCGGAGCCGCCGCTCCCACCGCAGGCGGCAGTTCCGGCCCCCAGCGCGCCCAGGGCGCAGACCAGCGCAAATCTCCGTACATAGGTCATCACGCGGCGACATTAAACGTACTAATGCGATTAATTGCGCACCATGCCGCGTGAGCGGTGCGGCGTCGGGCCAGGTGGGCGAGGGGCGGGGGCTCAGATGTCCCGCAGCGCCCGGCTCACCTCGTCGAAGAAGCGCGCGTGCGCGGACTCGCTCGCCGGGAGTTCGGGGTTCCAGGGGAGCAGGCGTGCCCCGGCCGCGACCTGCTGCCAGTACGGGTTCGCCGCGTACTGCTCGGACGGGGCCGCGTTCGCACGGGAGTCCACGAGCACGATGTCGGGCGTGAGCGCGGCGGCCTGTGCCCACCCGGCCGTGTTCCAGTTGGCGCCCGGCCCCTGCGGCGGTTCGACGGTCCGTACGCCGAGAGCCGTCAGCGCGCTCAGGTCGGGCCACTTGGCGGGGCGTGCCAGATGGACGCTGTCCGGGCCGCCCGGCGACAGGGCCAGCACCCGCCCCGGACTGTCCCGCGCGACCTGTTCCAACTCCCGCATGCAGCGCTCCAGTTCGGCCCCGCCCCGGTCCCGCGCCCCGAGCGAGCGCGTCAGCTCGGCGAAGCGCTCCCTGACCGCGGTGAGCGAACGGCCCTGACCGACGTCCACCACGACGACCGGGACGTGCTCCTCCAGGTGCTTCGCCACGTCCGGATCGACGCCGTACACCTGACCGCCGCCATAGGTGACGGCGACGACGAGGTCGGGCTCGGCCGCGAGCACCGCCTCCAGCCCCACGCTGTGGCCCGCCCCCAGGTACAGGACCTCGTCGAGCGGCAGCGTCCCCGCCTTGGCCGGGTCGGCGAGATCCCCGTCGTGGAACGAGCCGAAGATCCCCACCGGCCGTATCCCGTGGTCCCACAGGGTGGCGCCGGCCTGTATGTAGGCCACCACCCGTAACGGCACGTCCCCCGCGGCCGCCACATGCCCGCGGTCGTCGGTGAACTCCCAGGCTGCGTGTCGCTCCATGTGTCCCGCGTCCTTGTCCCTAGGGGGCGTCCTGAAGGGTCTTACGGGCCCGGCAGGACCCATAAGACCCTGCCCAAGGGGCAGGGTCGGCACGCTCGGTGAACCGGCCGCAGTTGCCGGCGGCGCTGGTGCGCCCGCCTCACCCCTGCGCGAGCAACAGCTCCCGCGCCCCGGCCACGTCGAAGTCCGCCTTCGGGTACGCCGGGTCCAGCGCCTCCAGATGCTCCAGGAGCAGCTTGCTGACGGCCCAGTTGCGGTACCACTTGCGGTCCGCCGGCACCACGTACCAGGGTGCGGCATCCGTCGAACAGCGCTCCAGCGCGATCTCGTACGCCTCCTGGTACGCGGGCCACAGGGCGCGGTCCTCGATGTCGCCCATGCTGAACTTCCAGTGCTTGTCCGGGTTGCCGAGCCGTTCGAGCAGCCGCTCGCGCTGCTCCTCGTACGAGATGTGGAGGAAGCACTTGACGACCGTCACGCCGTCCTCGGCCAACGACTGCTCGAAGCGGTTGATCTGGCCGTAGCGGCCGCCCACTTGGCGGCGCGGGACGAGGCCGCGGACGCGGGCCGCGAGGACGTCCTCGTACTGCGAGCGGTCGAAGATGCCGATCTCGCCGGGCTCGGGGAGCGCCCGCATGATGCGCCACAGGAACGGGTGGCCGCGCTCCTGGGCGGTCGGGGCCTTGAACGCCTTGATGCGGCACCCGGAAGGGTTGAAGAGGCCGATGACGTGCTTGACCGTGCCGCCCTTGCCGCTGGTGTCCATGCCCTGGAGGATCAGCAGGATCCGGCGCCGGTCGCCCGCCGTGGCGGAGGCCCACAGGCGCTCCTGGAGGTCGGCTAGGCGTTCACCCATACGGGCGGTCGCCTCCACGCCGGCGGCCTTGCCGGAAGGGCCCGCGGGCGTCGCCCGCGCGTCGTAGGAGGCGAGATCCACGGGCTTGCCCGCGGGGATGCGCAGCAGCTCACGAAGCGGGACGGGCGCCTTCGCGCCGGAGGCCTTCCCGGCCACCTTCCCGGACCCGTGTCCGGCCTTGTCCCGGGACTTCCCGGCGCCCTTGGCCGCCGCGTCCTCGCCCTTGTGCTTCGTGTCCTTGTCGGCCTTGGCCACCGCGCACCCCTTCCCGTCAGGTCCCTCGATCGTGCGGCGTACCGGGCGCCTGCGCTACCGCTGCCAGGGCCCCGTCACGGCGAAGGTCGTCCCGGGCGTGTAGCAGTTGACGTACATCGTGTCGCCGTCCGGGGAGAACGTGACGCCGGCGAACTCGCCCCACGCGGGCTCCTGCGCCGTGCCGATGTTCTGGCGCCCGCGCGCCATCGCGTACACGTCGCCCTGACGGGTCACCCCGAAGACGTGCTGCGCGCCCTCGCCGTCCTCGCACACCATCAGGCCGCCGCTGGGGGCGAGGCAGATGTTGTCCGGCTCCTCGCCCGGCAGCTGGACGTCGGTGCTCGGGCCGAAGACGATCACCAGGGTGAGGCGGCGCCGCGCGGGGTCGTAGCGCCAGATCTGACCGAAGTGGTCGGCCGCCGAGCCCTCCGCGCTGTGGGCGAAGGAGGAGACGAAGTAGACCGACGAGCCGCCCCAGTAGCAGCCCTCCAGCTTCTGCGCGTGCGTGATGCCCTTCGGGCCGAAGTCCTGGAGGCGGACGGGGGTCTGCGCGGCGAGCGGGTCGGGTACGTCGACCCACTCGACGCCGTCGAAGGCCGCGCCCGTCTCCTGGATCGCGGACAGGTCGGGCACCCCGGGCACCCGCATCGCCTGGAGCGTTCCGCCCGCCCGCAGGGAACCGAGGCCGCCCTCGGGCTTCTTGGGCAGGAACCGGTAGAAGAGGCCGAACGGCTTCTGGAAGGCGTCCTCGGTCTCGTAGACGACACCCCGCTTCGGGTCGATCGCGATCGCCTCGTGCTGGAAGCGGCCCATCGCGGTCAGCGGCACGGCGCCCGAGCGGCGCGGGTCGGCCGGGTCGACCTCGAAGATGAAGCCGTGGTCCTTGGTGTAGCCGTTCGTGCCGGCCTTGTCCTCGGTCTCCTCGCAGGTCAGCCAGGTACCCCAAGGCGTGTGCCCGCCCGCGCAGTTGACGGCCGTGCCGGCGATGGCGACGCGCTCCGACAGGACGTTGTTGTGCTGGTCGAGCGTGAGCGCCGTACAGCCGCCCTTGCCCGTCGGGTCGTAGGTGAGCCCCTCGACGGCCGGCACGGCGATCTTCGCGGTGACGCGGTTCTCGTGGTTGCGGACCAGGTGGACCCGGCCGTGTCTGCCCTTCAGGGCGGTCATGCCGTCGTGGTTGCTCGGCACCTTGCCCTCGCCGGAGCGCAGCGGGTCGCCCTCGCGAGAGAGGACCTTGTAGCGGAACCCCGCGGGCAGGTCGAGCAGCCCGGCGGGGTCGGGCACCAGCGGGCCGTAGCCCTTGTTGCCGAGGCTCTGCGCGGCGGCGGTGCCCGCGAAGAGCTCGGAGAGGCTTCCGGCGAAGGCGATCGCGGCGACGGAAGCGCCGCTGCGCGCGAGGACCTGACGTCGTGTTGCGGGGGACTGAGCGGTACGTGCGGTACGTGCTTCAGACATGGGGCAACCTCCTGCTGGCGGACAGGAACGTGACCCGGTCGTGTGTATCACGCGGCATGGTTCACGGGAACCACGCGTGTGACGGCCTGTCGCTCATGTCCCGGCCGTCGCACGCCACCCCTGCACGCGTGCGTGAACCCCTGCTCCCTACGCCCTCACGAGCCCCTTCGCGTCCCGCGCGAGCGCGGTCAGCCGGGAGATCGCGCGGAAGTACTTCTTGCGGTAGCCGCCGTTCAGCATCTCCTCGCTGAACAGCTGGTCGAAGGGGAGGCCGGAGGCGAGCACGGGGATCTCACGGTCGTAGAGCCGGTCGGCGAGCACGACGAGGCGCAGCGCCGTCGACTGGTCGGGGACCGGCTGCACGTCGGTCAGGCAGACTGCCTCGAGGTCGTCCGTCAGGGCGCCGTAGCGGCTGGGGTGCACGCGCGCGAGGTGGTCGAGCAGATGCGGGAAGTCGTCGAGCGAGGCGCCCTGGGTCGCGTACGCCGCCTTCGTCACCTGTTCGTCGGAGAACGGGGCGGGCGCCTCGGGCAGGCCGCGGTGGCGGTAGTCGTCGCCGTCGATCC
Source organism: Streptomyces sp. NPDC055400 (assembly GCF_053644375.1). Taxonomy (NCBI): domain Bacteria; kingdom Bacillati; phylum Actinomycetota; class Actinomycetes; order Kitasatosporales; family Streptomycetaceae; genus Streptomyces; species Streptomyces sp. NPDC055400. Next base: position 16,282 of record NZ_JBSHLM010000025.1, read on the forward strand.
GCAGGGGGCGGAAGTGGGCGGACAGGCCCTGGATCTCGCGCAGGAAGTCCGCGGAGGCGAACCGGCCCTCACCGAGCTTGCCCGGCAGCGTGTTCGAGGTCGCGGCGAGCGCGACGCCCGCGTCGACGAGCTTGCCGAGCAGGCTCGACACCAGGACGGTGTCGCCCGGGTCGTCCAGCTCGAACTCGTCGATGCACAGCAGCCGGTGCTCGCCGAGCGTGCGTACGGTCTGCTGGAAGCCGAGCGCGCCCACCAGGTTCGTCAGCTCGACGAACGTGCCGAACGCCTTCTGCTCGGGGGCCGCCGGGGTGGCGTGCCAGAGGGAGGCGAGGAGGTGGGTCTTGCCGACGCCGTAGCCGCCGTCCAGATAGACGCCGCGGGGCCCGGTGGGGGCCGCGGGCTTCTTGGCGAACCACCTCCGCTTGCCGGAGCCGCTCGCGTGGGCGCCGCCGAGCCCGGCCGCGAAGCCGCTCAGGACCCGCACCGCCTCGGTCTGGCTGGGCTGACCGGGGTCCGGGATGTACGTCTCGAAGCGGACCGAGTCGAAGCGCGGCGGGGGCACCATCTCGGCGACCAGACGCTCCGCGGGGACGAGCGGCTCACGGGCGCACAGGGACAGCGGGGCCGCGTCGGCTATCGGACTGGGGGCCGGGGCGGTGGTGGAGGACGACACAGGACCCAACTCTAGACGCCGTGCGACACTGCGTGACATGCGACGCCTGTTCCCTGTGACGTACGAAACAGCAGATCACGCGGCCCACGAAGCCCGTGAATGGAGCCTCGACGAGCTCGCGGACGCCTACGCCTACCCCGACGGGCAGAACGTCTGGCTGCGCGCCAACATGGTCTCCACGCTCGACGGTGCCGCCCAGCACGACGGCCGCTCGCAGGGCATCTCGAGCGCCGCCGACATGCGGATCTTCGGGACCCTGCGTGGGCTCGCGGACGCCGTCGTCGTCGGTGCGGAAACGGTCCGCCTGGAGGGTTATCGCCCGGCACGCGCGCGTGAGGCCTTCGCCGCGCGCAGGGAGGCGGCCGGACAGGCACCTGCCCCGGCCATCGCGGTGATCACCGGGAGCCTGAACCTCGACTTCTCCCTTCCGCTGTTCACCTCCCCCCTCGTTCCCACGTTCGTGCTCACCGGCGCCGGAGCGCCGCCCGACCGGCTGGACGCCGCCCGCAAGGCGGGCGCCGAGGTGCTGATCGCCGGCGAGGGCACCACCGTCGAGCCGGAGCGGGCGGTCCGGGCGCTCGCGGAGCGCGGGCTGACCCGGCTGCTCACGGAGGGCGGACCCCGCCTGCTCGGCCAGTTCGTGGCCGCACAGGTGCTCGACGAACTCTGTCTGACGCTGTCGCCGATGCTCACCGCCGGAGACGCCCAGCGGATTGCCGGCGGACCGTCCCTGACCGTCCCTGAACGTTTCGAGATGGCTTCTGTACTGGAAGAGGCCGGGTTCCTGTTCACCCGATACCGTCGGAGCTGACAATCAGCGGAATCTGCCGTTCCGTTTAGCTTCCGCTGGGCACACTAAATCTCGCAGACCCCGTGCGGCCACGGGGCAGGATGGTTTCCGCAGGGACCGGTCGAGAGTCGACGGCCCACGGAGGAGAGAAGAAGGGCGCCTGTCGTGTTCACGAGCGTATTGATGATCGAGAAGGCCCTGACGTCCGCCGACGTGGAGTTCGTCACCACCTTGCACGGTGACGAGGAAGTCACTTTCCATGTGCTGCTCCAGCCCCGCGGCGACCAGGCCGACCGCCTGCTGCGGGCCATCGACGACGTCGCCATGGGGGAGCTCGACGACGTGGCGAAGGAAAAGGACGTACCCGAGGGTGAGGACGCCACGGAACCCGGCGAACAAGCACTCCAGGTCTCCCTCACCGCACTCCACCAGGCCGGCTGCGAGGCGGAGGGCCGCCTCGTCGAGGACCACCCCCTGGACGCCCTGAAGTCCCTCGTCGACGAGATCGGCGCCGACGAGGTCATCGTCCTGACCGACCCGCACTACGTGGAGGAGTTCTTCCACCGCGACTGGGCCTCGCGCGCCCGGCACAAGGTGGGCGTTCCGGTCCTGAAGCTCTTCTCGTACAGCAAGGCGTAGCCGCCGGGGCGGTACGGGGTTGCGCGGGCGGGGTGCACGGAGAAAGTAGGCTGAGCCTGCCCGCACAGTGGGCACGCAGCAGCACACCGTCCCAGGGAGAAACCAATGGCACCCGGCCTGCCCACCGCCATGGACCGACCGCACTTCATCGGCATCGGCGGCGCCGGAATGTCGGGCATCGCGAAGATCCTCACGCAGCGCGGCGCCCAGGTCGCCGGCAGCGACTCCCGGGAGTCCGCCACGGCGGAGGCGCTGCGCTCGCTCGGCGCCACCGTCCACATCGGCCACGACGCCGCGCACCTCGCGCCGGACGCCAGCTGCGTCGTCGTCTCCTCCGCGATCCGCGCCGACAACCCCGAGCTGGCCCGCGCGGCCGAGCTCGGCATCCCGGTCGTCCACCGCTCCGACGCGCTCGCCTCCCTCATGGACGGCCTGCGCCCCATCGCGGTCGCCGGCACGCACGGCAAGACGACGACCACGTCGATGCTGGCGGTGTCGCTGTCCTCCCTGGGCCTCGACCCCTCGTACGCCATCGGCGGCGACCTCGACGCCCCCGGCTCGAACGCGCTGCACGGCGAGGGCGACATCTTCGTCGCCGAGGCCGACGAGTCGGACCGCAGCTTCCACAAGTACGCGCCCGAGGTCGCCATCGTCCTCAACGTCGAGCTCGACCACCACGCCAACTACGCGTCGATGGACGAGATCTACGAGTCCTTCGAGACCTTCGCGTCCAAGATCGTCCCCGGTGGCACGCTCGTCATCGCCGCGGACCAGTCCGGCGCGGTCGAGCTCACCCGCAGGCTGCGCGACACGACGTCCCTCAAGGTCGTCACGTACGGCGAGTCGGAGGCGGCCGACGTCCGCATCCACAAGGTCACTCCGCGCGGCCTGACCAGCGAGGTGACCGTCCTCCTCGACGGCAAGCTGCTCACTTTCACCGTCTCGGTCCCCGGCCGCCACTACGCGCACAACGCGGTCGCGGCGCTCGCCGCCGGCGTCGCGCTCGGCATCCCTTCCCGCAACCTGGCCGCGGCCCTGAAGTCGTACACCGGCGTCAAGCGCCGCCTCCAGCTCAAGGGCGAGGAGAACGGCGTACAGGTCATCGACTCGTACGCGCACCACCCCACCGAGATGTCCGCCGACCTCGAGGCGATGCGTTCGGCCGCGGGGGACTCCCGGATCCTCGTCGTCTTCCAGCCCCACCTCTTCTCCCGCACCCAGGAGCTCGGCAAGGAGATGGGCGACGCCCTCGCCCTCGCCGACGCGTCCGTGGTCCTGGACATCTATCCGGCCCGCGAGGACCCGATCCCCGGCATCACCAGCGGCCTCATCATCGACGCGGCCCGCGCGGCGGGCGCCGACGTGGACGCCGTTCACGACAAGGCGACCGTGCCCGACGTGATCGCGGGAATGGCCAAGCCGGGCGACCTTGTTCTGACCATGGGCGCGGGTGACGTCACGGAGCTCGGCCCGCTGATCCTGAAGAGGATCAGCCTGGATCGCCTTGCCAAGTGAAGGACTGAGCTGAATGTCGTACGACGTCGAAAAGCCGGACGAGGAGTGGCGCGCGGAGCTGACCCCGGCGGAGTACGCGGTACTGCGCCAGGCCGGCACCGAGCCCGCCTTCGTCGGTGAGTACACGGACACCAAGACCAAGGGCGTCTACTCCTGTCGCGCGTGCGGCGCGGAGCTCTTCACCTCGGGCGAGAAGTTCGAGTCGCACTGCGGCTGGCCGTCCTTCTTCGACCCCAAGGACACGGACGCCGTCGAGCTGATCGCGGACCGTTCGCACGGCATGGTCCGCACCGAGGTGCGCTGCGCCCGCTGCGGCTCGCACCTCGGGCACGTCTTCGAGGGCGAGGGCTACCCCACCCCGACGGACCAGCGGTACTGCATCAACTCGATCTCGCTGAAGCTGGCGCCGGAAGCCGGCTGACGGGGCCCCGGCGGAGGCTCAGTCCTCCGCCGGCTTCTCCGGGCGCATCATCGGGTGGACGACGCCCGGGAAGACGCGGGCCCGGACCTCCGGCTCCGCGGAGCCGCCCTTGACCACCGTCTCGGCGATGCCCCACGGGCGGCCGGGCAGGACGACGGTCAGCGTGTACGAGGACGCGCAGCCCATGCAGTCGTACTTGTCCCTCCACGTCTCGACGTCCGTGAGGCTGCCGGGGGCGCGGCCCACGTGACGGTGGCGGGCGTGACAGCGGTCGCACTTCTCGCCGGGCTCGCACGTGCCGCCGCAGGGGCAGGGGACGTCGAGGGACTCCGCGGGCCGCCAGCGCTGGGTGCGCACGGCCTCCGCGGTGGCGCCCATGTCCTTCATCGCCTTGAGGTTCTTCGCGGCGACGACGTACGACTCGCCGGTCGACGTCATCCGGCTCCGGATCACGTGCTTGCGTCCGCGGTTCGTCGTCATCTGGTTCCTCCTGGGTTCACGCAGCCCGCCAGGAGGCCCACGAGATCGTTCCTCCCCCACGGTACCGGGCCCGGCGGGCGACCCGGGCCACGAGAGACCGGGGAGCGACGTCAGCCGGGGGCCGTGGCAACCGGGAGCTCCTTCACACCGTTGACGAAGTTCGACAGCAGCCGCCGTGGTGGGCCCGCCGGCTCGAGCACCGGCAGGGTCCGGCAGGTCTCCTCGTACGGCACCCGCAGCTGCAGGCGCGCGAAGTGCGCGCGCAGCAGACCGTACGCCTCCGGCGCCCGGGCCAGCTCCAGAAGGCCGCCGGGGGCCGCGCTGCGCACCGTGTCGTTGCCGGCGACGGTGAGCAGGAAGAAGAACATCTCGAGTTCGGCCGCCGTCAGGTCGGGGTCGGCGACCACTTTGTGCGGTCCCGTGCCGTGCAGCTCGTACGGGAGGACGAAGGAGGCCACGGTGACTCCTGACGGTCGGTGAGGGGGGACGAGCGGTCCCTGCCTGCGCCGCACCACCGTGGCCCGCCACCCCAGGGGCGCCCAAGGGCGCGCGGCGGCATCGGGGACAATGAGGCTCCATCCGGGCGCACGCGGCGACGCCGTACCCGGCGAGCAGACACCACGTAGGAGACCGGGCCCGTTGTCCCACAAGCGCGAGAACCGTCCTGAGGCCGTGGCGTCCGACGGGGCCGTCCCGGGCACCGCGACCGTCCAGGGCACGGCCGCCCCGGGCACCGGCGCCGTTCCGGAGGCCGGGCACCGCCGCCGGCTCGACCTGCGCGCCGACTGCGGGAACTGCTTCGGGCTGTGCTGTGTCGCGCTGCCCTTCGCCAAGTCCTCCGACTTCGCCGCGGACAAGGCCGCGGGCCGGCCGTGCCACAACCTCCAGGACGACTTCCGCTGCGGCATCCACACCACGCTCCGTGACAAGGGCTACTCGGGCTGCACGGTGTTCGACTGCTTCGGCGCCGGTCAGCAGGTGTCACAGGTCACGTTCGGCGGCGAGGACTGGCGTACGTCGCGCGGGACCGCGCGCACGATGTTCGACGTCTTCCCCGTCATGCGCCAACTGCACGAACTGCTCTGGTACTTGACCGAGGCGCTGGAGCTCGACCGGGCCCGCCCGGCGCACGCGGAGGTGCGGCGCGCCCTCGACGGGATCGAGGAGCTCACCCGCGCCGACGCCGCCGCCCTCGCCGCGGCCGACGTCCCCACCCTCCGCGGCGAGGTCAGCGAGACGCTCCTGAAGGTCAGCGAACTCGTACGGGCGGCTGTCCCCGGCCGGAAGAAGAACCACCGGGGCGCCGACCTGATGGGCGCCCGCCTCAAGGGCGCCGATCTGCGGGGCGCCAACCTGCGCGGCGCCTACCTGATAGCGGCCGACCTCACCGGCGCCGACCTGCGCGAGGCCGACCTCATCGGGGCCGACCTCCGCGACGCGCGCCTTCAGGGCGCCGATCTGACCGGCAGCATCTTCCTCACGCAGGCGCAGGTCAACGCGGCCCGCGGGGACGGCTCGACCAGGATCCCGGCCACCCTGAGCCGCCCCGCGCACTGGTAGGCGCGCCTCTCGGCGAGTGGTCAGACCCCCAGGGACTTCTTCAGGAAGTCGAGCTGGAACAGCAGCAGATTCTCCGCGACGTCCTCCTGCGTGACCATGTGCGTCGCGCCCGGCAGCGGAAGCACCTGGTGGCTGCGGCCCGCCGCGAGGAGCGCCGCCGACAGGCGCAAGGTGTGCGCGACCGCCACATTGTCGTCGGCGAGCCCGTGCACCAGCAGCAGCGGCCGGCGCAGCAGGGGTGCGTCGGCGATCAGGGAGCAGCGCTCGTAGTTCTCGGGCTCCTCGTCGGGATGGCCGAGATAGCGCTCCTTCCAGTGCGTGTCGTACAGACGCTGGTCGGTGGGCGGCGCGCCCGCGACCGCGGCGTGGAAGACGTCGGGCCTGCGCAGCACGGCTCCCGCGGCCAGGAACCCGCCGAACGACCAGCCGCGGATCGCGACCCGCGTCAGATCGAGGTCGGGGAACTGTGCCCCGGCCGCCTGCACGGCGCAGACCTGGTCGTCGAGGGCGTGCGTCAGGATGTCGCCGCGGATCTCCTTCTCCCACGCGGGGCCGCGCCCGGGGGAGCCGCGCCCGTCCGTGACCAGGACCGCGAAGCCCTGCTCGGCGAACCACTGGGACAGATGCGCGGGCCAGCCGAGGCCCCGCGTGGCAACCAGAAGGTGCTGGCCCCCGTACGGGTTCACCAGGACGGGGAGAGTGCCGCTGCCCGGTGTGTGCCACGACGGCAGGAACAGCTGGCTGCGCAACTCCCGCTCGCCGAGCCGCAGATGAACGGGCCGCGTGGGGACGACGGGGCGCTCGGCGAGCGAGGCGATCTCCCCGACGGGCTTGCCCTTCCTCGTCACCTCCACGGTCGTACGGTCCTCCCGGCGGCTGACCAGGACCGTGGTGCCGCCCGCCGAGACGGCCGTGTGCACGCCCGGCGCGTCCGTGAGCCTGACGCAGCCCGCGTCGGGCGCCCACGTCCACACATGGGTCTCGGTGGGCTCGTCGCCGCCCTCGAACAGCACCGACTCGCCCTGCACGCCCAGGACTTGGCGGACTTGGAGGCCCACCGGGGTCACCGGCTTCCCGGCCACGACGAGGCGGCGGGTGTCCTGCTCGTCGCGGGTGGTCACCAGCGCGCCGGACGCCGTGCGGCACGGGGCGCCGGGGACCAACTCGACCCAGGCCGCGTCGAGCTGCTCGTCCAGGAGGCGGGTGGCGCCCGTCGCGGGGTCCACGGCCAGCGTGCGCAGCGTCCGCTGGTCGCGGCTCTGCACCGCGGCGAACGGGCCGTGCGCGTCCCACCCGGCCACGGGCACGTACTCGAACGCCCCACGGTCCCAGTCCACTTCGGCCCGCGAGCCGTCCAGGCGCAGCACATGCAGCGACACGTCGGCATTGGCCGTGCCCGCCGCCGGATAGCGCACGGCGCGCGGCGGCGCCGAAGGGTCGGCGGGGTCGGAGAGGTACCAGCGCTGCACGCGCGACGTGTCCACGCGCGCGGCGAGCAGCGCGCTGCCGTCGGGCGCCCACCAGTGTCCGCGCGCCCGGCCCATCGACTCCGAGGACGCGTGGTCGGTCAACCCGTAGGTGACGTCAGGGCCTTCGGGCGCCGCGAGCAGCCGGTCCTCGCCGTCGAGCGTGACGACGTGCAGGGTGCCCCCGGTGACGTACGCGACGAAACGGCCGTCGGGGGACAGGCGCGGGTCCACGACCGGGCCCGCCGCCGAAACGGGGAACGGGACACCGTCCGCGACCCGCACGGCCCAGAGCGCTCCCGACAGGGCGTACACGACGGTGCGGCACTCGGCGTCGGCCGAGTACGAGACGAGCCCGACCGCGCTCTCTCGCGCCCGCTCCCTGCGCACGCGCTCGGCGGCCGGCACGTCTCCCGCGCGCGCGGTGCGCGAGACGTCCACGAGGACGCGCTCCGCACCGTCCTCGTGGAGCCACAGCGCGCTCACGGGGTCGGCGCCGCCGCCCGTGCGCAGGAACAGGACACGCCCGCCGTCGGCCGAAACCGTGAACCGGCTCGGCGCGCCCAGGGCGAAGCGGCGGGTGCGGGCGTACTGGCGCGGGAACTCTCGGGCGTCATCCATGAGGGCACTCTGGCACGCCCCGCTGACACCCCGTCGGGTGGGCGACGGGGGCGCTCGCGTCAGCTGTCGGACTTGTGCCGCACCACCACGACCGAGCAGTGCGCGTGCTGCGTCACCTGCTGGCTCACCGACCCGAGCAGCGCGCCCTTGAAACCACCGTAGCCGCGGGTGCCCACGACCAGGAGGTCCGCGGCCCCGGACGCCTCGACGAGGACCTTCGCCGGGGGCCCCTGCACCATGCGGCTGTGCACCGGGACGGGCGGGCTCTCGCCGACCGTCTCCGTGACGATGTCGATCAGTCGGACGCGCGAGGTCTCCTCGGGGGAGAGCAGCTCACGGCCGACCGCAGCCGTGCCCCCGTCGGCGGGCCCGCCGAGGCTGAAGGGATTCGTGGACCACTCCCAGCTCATGATGGCGTGCACCCGGCCGCCGACGAGCGTGGCCTGCCGCACGGCCCAGCGGAGGGCTTCCTTCGAGTGCTTCGAACCGTCGACTCCGACGACGATCAACGGCTCCGTGGCCTGGCTCACCGAAGACTCCTCAGCTGGGGATCGGGCGGGATCGGGTACCGCCCTTTTCCCCGTCCGGTCGCTCCTCAGTCGTCGGTTCACGCGATGGTGCGATCATGTGCCGCCGTCCGGATGCCCGCCGGAGGCCACGGGTAGGGCCGGGCCATGACGCAGCCGTTCGAACTGCCGCACTTCTACATGCCGTACCAGGCGCGGCTCAATCCACACCTCGACGAGGCGCGGGCGCACTCCACGAAGTGGGCCCGCGAGATGGGCATGCTGGAGGGGTCGGGCATCTGGGAGCAGAGCGACCTCGACGCGCACGACTACGGACTGCTGTGCGCGTACACCCATCCCGACTGCGACGGGCCCGCCCTGTCGCTCGTCACCGACTGGTACGTGTGGGTCTTCTTCTTCGACGACCACTTCCTGGAGACGTTCAAGCGGACCATGGACCGCGAGGGCGGCAAGGCCTGTCTGGACCGCCTGCCCCTGTTCATGCCGATGGACCTGTCGACCCCCGTGCCCGAGCCGCGGAACCCGGTCGAGGCGGGCCTCGCCGACCTCTGGGCACGCACCGTGCCCGCCATGTCGGTGGACTGGCGCGGCAGGTTCGCCGAGTCGACCGAACACCTCCTCAACGAGTCGATGTGGGAGCTGTCCAACATCAACGAGGGGCGGATCTCCAACCCCGTCGAGTACATCGAGATGCGCCGCAAGGTCGGCGGCGCGCCCTGGTCGGCGGGGCTCGTCGAGTACGCGACCTCCGAAGTGCCCGCGTCCGTCGCCGGGTCGAGGCCGCTGCGCGTTCTGATGGAGACGTTCTCCGACGCCGTGCACCTGCGCAACGACCTCTTCTCGTACCAGCGGGAGGTCGAGGACGAGGGCGAGCTGAGCAACGGCGTACTGGTCCTGGAGACCTTCTTCTGCTGTACGACGCAGGAGGCCGCGCAGACCGTCAACGACATCCTCACCTCGCGCCTCCACCAGTTCGAGCACACCGCGCTCACCGAAGTGCCCGCCCTCGCCGTCGAGAAGGGGCTCACACCGCCCGAGGCCGCCGCGGTCGCCGCCTACACGCGGGGCCTCCAGGACTGGCAGTCCGGCGGCCACGAATGGCATCTGCGCTCCAGCCGGTACATGAACGAGGGGGCGACCGGGAGCAACCCCCTGGCGGGGCCCACCGGGATCGGCACCTCCGGTGCGGACGTCGGCGCGCTGCTCGCCGCGGCGGGCGCCGAACGGCTGCGCGCCTACACACATGTGCCGTTCCAGAAGGTGGGGCCCTCCCGGATCCCCGACCTCTACATGCCGTTCACGCTCCGGCTGAACCCCGGTCTGGCGGAGGCCCGCCGGCGCGTCACCCCGTGGGCGCACGCCATGGGCCTCCTGGAGGAAGGCGTCTGGGACGAGGACAAGGTCGCCGCCTACGACCTCCCTCTGTGCGCGGCCGGTCTCGACCCCGACGGGGACCAGGACGCCCTGGACCTGAGCGCGCACTGGCTGGCCTGGGGGACGTACGGGGACGACTACTACCCGCTCGTCTTCGGGCACCGGCGTGACCTCGCCGCGGCGAAGCTGTGCACCGAGCGGCTCTCCGCGTGCATGCCCGTCGAGGGCGGCGAGATCCCGCCGCCCGTGAACGCGATGGAGCGCGGCCTCGCCGACCTCTGGACCCGCACCGCCGCCGGGATGACGACCGCGCAGCGGCGCACCCTGAAGGCGTCCATCGACGTCATGACGGAGAGCTGGGTGTGGGAGCTGTCCAACCAGCTCCAGCGCCGCATCCCGGACCCCGTCGACTACCTGGAGATGCGCCGCGCCACGTTCGGCGCCGACCTCACCATGAGCCTGTGCCGCCTCGGCCACGGCCCCGCCGTGCCCCCCGAGGTCTACCGCAGCGGCCCCGTCCGCTCCCTGGAGAACGCGGCCGTCGACTACGCGATGCTCCTGAACGACGTGTTCTCGTACCAAAAGGAGATCGAGTACGACGGCGAGATCCACAACGGCATCCTCGTCGTGCAGAACTTCTTCGGCTGCGACTACCCGGCCGCGCTCGGCGTCGTGCACGACCTGATGACGCAGCGCATGCAGCAGTTCGAGCACGTCGCCACCCATGAATTCCCCGTCCTGTACGACGACTTCAAGCTGTCGCGGGAGGCTCGGGCGACCATGGACGGCTACGTCGTGGAGCTCCAGGACTGGATGGCCGGGATCCTCAACTGGCACCGGGAATGCCGGCGTTACGGAACCGACGACCTGGCCCGGCGCGCGCATGGCTTCGTGCCGGGACGGTTGCCGAACCTTTTCAGCCGGAATGAGGGGTTCATGGAACCCTCGTGGGGTGTGGTGAGTCCTGTGGGGTCACCTTCTCGGCCGTGAACGGCTGAGCTTGTACATCTCGGTTCGTTCACACCTTGTCGCGCTCCCGACTGTCCCCTACGGCGGGACGGTCACGGGGTGCATCTCCCTTTCCGGCCCCGATTGTCGGGGCGGGGCACGGGAGACATGGAGGGCACGAGGGGCAGGGTGGGCACGGCGCCTGACCGGATGCCAGAAATGCCCGGTTCAGTCTCACTCGTTCGAGGATCGTCGCGCCGGACGCGGACGGGTAGAGCTTTGGCCGGAGGTGGGCCATGGAACAGACCGCGTTGCGCCCCAAGTCGATGCCAGGAGCCCCGCGCCGTGAGACGGCGGCCCGGGGGAACGGTTCGGGCGGCCGCCGCCCGCATGCGGCGCGGCGCCGCGGCAAGCGCCTCGTCACCCTGCTGCTCGGCCTGCTGTTCGGGGCGGTGCTCGTGCTGTCGGGCGTCGGCCTCGGCACGGTCGGCGCCGCCGTCATAGGGATGAGCAAGCTGGCCGAGATGCAGCAGCAGGCGGGGGCGGCGCCGCGGCCGCCCGCGCTCACGCCGTCACATCCGCCGGCCTCTTCCGCCTCCCCGTCGCCCTCCGCCCGCCCCGTGCGGGCGGCGCTCGGCGTCGAGGCGGTGGACGCGCCCAAGGGGGCGGGGGCGCTGCTCGTGGGCGTGCACGTGCCCGGTCCCGGCTATACAGCCGGTCTCGTCCGGGGCGATGTACTGATCGCCTTCGGCGGGACGCGGATCGGCTCGGCGGGCGCCCTCGCCCAGGCGGTGGAGTCCGCGCGTCCGGGCCGGCAGGTCACGCTGACGGTCCGGCACGAGTCGGGCGTGCGCCAGGTACTGGCGGTGACTCCTGGAGTGGTGACCTAGGGCCTGTCTCGGGGGATCGCCCTACGGGGGAGATCAGACCACCCGGAAGTGCGTCGTCAGCCGCCGCTCGTCGTCGAGGATGTGGAAGGCCAGGCCCACCGGAGCGTCCCGGTCCGCCACACCCTCGCCCTCCCAGGGCAGCCGCAGCGTCCACGTCACGCCGGGGCCGATCACCAGCGGACGGCCCGCGAACACGGTGGCGGCCGGGGTGTGCGCGTGCCCCGCGATGATCCCGGCGATCTCCGGCCGCCGCTCAAGGAGGGCGGCCAGCTCCCGTGGCCGGGCCAGCTGGTACGCGTCGGGCAGCGGGTGGTGCAGCGCCACCGGCGGGTGGTGGAAGGCGAGCAGGACGGGCGTCTCGCCGTCGAGCCCGTCGAGGGTGTCCTCCAGCCAGCCGTACGTCTCCTCGTCGAGCCGGCCCTCGTCGGCGCCCGGAATGCTGGAGTCGCACATGAGGACCACGGCGCCGCCGACGTGATGGGCGCGGTTAGCCGGTCCCTCGGCCGCGGGTTCGCGCAGCAGTGCCTTGCGGTAGGGCGCCCGGCTGTCGTGGTTGCCGGGGCAGGTCAGGACGGGGAAGGGCGCGTCGCCGTCGTGCAGCCCCAGCAGCTTCGCCGCCTCCTCGTACTCGGACTCCGCGCCGTGGTCCGCGATGTCGCCGGTGACCAGGAGGGCGTCGAGGGGGCCCGGCAGCGCCCGGAGGTGGTCGATCACGCGCCGGGCGCGCGCCGTGGCGCGCGGGGTCCCGTCGAGGTGCATGTCGCTGATCTGGGCCAGCACAAGCATGGTCGTATGTCCTCCGGAGAAGGGGCTTAACGGATGCTGCCGATCTAACCATTAGTTGTAATGGTTGATCAATGGGCAGGCGTTAGGGAGCGGCCCGGCCGGGCGGCGCGCGCATGCGGGAACAGACTCGCGTCAGGCCCTGCGGGCGGGCAGGATGCTGCCCGTACGTCCTGTTCGGAGAAGCAAGGTTCAGCTCGGAGCACCCGGAGGACCGGATGACCGCCACGCCCGCGCCGTTCACGGCCGACGACTACAAGGCCCGGATGGAGCGTGCCGCCCGGTCCGCGGCCGACGCGGGGCTCGCCGGCGTCCTCGTCGCCCCCGGCCCCGACATGGTCTGGCTCACCGGCTATTCGCCCACCGCCGACACCGAGCGCCTCACGATGCTCGTCCTCGCCCCGGGGCAGGACCCCGTCCTCGTAGTCCCCACGCTCGAGGCACCGGACGCCGCGAAGGCGGTGGGAGCCGGCGCCCTCACCCTGCGGGACTGGACCGACGGCAAGGACCCGTACGCGGTGACCGCGCCCCTCCTCGACGTCTCCGGGCGCTTCGGCATCAGCGACAACGCGTGGGCGATGCACCTCATCGGGCTGCAGAAGGCCCTGCCCGACACCTCGTACGCCTCCCTCACCGAGGCCCTGCCGATGATGCGCGCCGTCAAGGACGCGGCCGAACTCGCACGGCTCACGGCGGCGGGCGAGGCGGCCGACGCCACGTACGAGGAGATCAAGAAGGTGCCCTTCGCGGGCCGCAGGGAGACCGACGTCGCGGGCGATCTCGCCGATCTGCTGCGGCAGTTCGGACACTCGCAGGTCGACTTCACCGTCGTCGGATCGGGCCCGAACGGCGCCAACCCGCACCACGAGGCGGGCGAACGCGTCATCGGAGACGGCGACATGGTCGTCCTCGACTTCGGCGGCCTCAAGCACGGCTACGGCTCCGACACCTCCCGCACCGTGCACGTCGGCGAGCCCACCGCCGAGGAGCAGCGCGTCCACGACGTCGTGCGCGAGGCGCAGGCGGCGGGCTGCGCGGCGGTCAAGCCGGGCGCGGCCTGCCAGGACGTGGACCGCGCCGCCCGCGCCGTGATCACCGAGTTCGGCTACGGCCAGTTCTTCATCCACCGCACCGGCCACGGCATCGGCGTCACCACCCACGAACCGCCCTACATGATCGAGGGCGAGGAACTGCCCCTCGTCCCCGGAATGTGCTTCTCCGTGGAGCCGGGCATCTACCTTCCGGGCCGCTTCGGGGTGCGCATCGAGGACATCGTGACGGTCACCGAGGACGGCGTACGACGGCTGAACAGCACGTCGCGGGACATGGCGATCGTGAGCTAGACGCCATGTCCGACGCCCCGCGGCCCACCCAGGACACCGTACGAAGACTGCTGGACGCCCTCCTCCCCGACGGCGGGCAGCTCGACGTCAGTGCCGTGGCCGAGGGCGGCGAGCACTCCACCTGGTGGGTCGGCACCCGCTATGTGCTGCGCCTCGCCCTCGACGCGCCGTCGTCCGTGCGCCAGCGCCGCGAGATCAGGCTCCGTGACCTCGTGCGCCAGCACGTCGGCATCGCCGTGCCCGCCTCTCTCGCGTCCGGCGAGTGGGCGACCGGGCGCACGTACACCCTCGACACGCGGCTGCGGGGCGCGTCGGGTGACGTCGTCGACGTCACCGCGGCCGGCGAGGAGGACCTCGCGGGGCTGCTCGGCGGCCTGCGGGAGGTGCCCGCCGCGCGGGCCGAGACGCTCGGGCTCATCAGGACCGCGCCGCGCTCCCTCGACGCACTGCGCCGGGAGGGAGCGCGGGCTGCCGAACTCCTCGGCGGTGACGGCGAGTTCGATCCCGCGCGCCTCGGGCAGCTGACCCCGCGGGCCGCCGCTCAGCTCGCCCCGCAGCCCGGCGCCGTCGTGGTCCACAACGACCTCAAGGGCGAGCACCTCACCGTGACCCCCGACGGCCGGGTGCGCGGCGTCCTCGACTGGACCGACGCCGTCATCGGCGACCCGGCCGAGGACATCGCGGGCCTGAGCGTCTCGGTCGGCGCCCGCGCGGCCGTCCGCGCGGCGACCCTCGCCGGTTACGGCGCCCGCGCCAGCCTGCGCGGCCTGTGGCTGGCCCGCTGCGACACCCTCGTACGCCTCGGCGAGCGCCTCCACGGCACGGACGACAGCCCCGTGCCGCTGCTGCGCACCCAGCTGGAGCGCGCGTGGGAGGCGATCCTCCTCGAACTCGTGACGGAACTCGCCGACAAGGACCCGGAGGCCGGCTGAAGCCCCCTATGGGCCGACTCATGGGCCGGCTCATGGCCCGACGAGCACCGCGCACGACTGCGGAGGGACGGTGAGCAGACCGTCCTCGCCGGGCAGCCCCACCGGCTCCCACGCGGCGAGCACCCGGTAGCCGTTCCGGCCGACCGGCACCGCCGCCGGCTCGTCCGACAGGTTCACCGCCACCCGCAGATCACCCCGCCGGTACGCGATCCAGCGGGCCTCCTCGTCGTACGCCACGCGCACGGCCGCCAGGTCGGAGTCCGTCAGGTCGGCCCGGGCGCGGCGCAGCGCGATCAGCTCGCGGTACCAGGCCAGCACGCGCGCGTGAGAGTCGCTGCCCGGCTCCGACCAGTCCAGGCAGGAGCGCTCCCGGGTCGCCGGGTCCTGCGGATCGGGAATGTCCTCCTCGGCCCACCCGTGCGACGCGAACTCCCGCCGCCTGCCCTTGCGTACGGCGTCGGCGAGCGCCGGGTCGGTGTGGTCGGTGAAGAACTGCCACGGGGTGCCGGCGGCCCACTCCTCGCCCATGAACAGCATCGGCGTGAAGGGCCCCGTCAGCACGAGCGTGGCCGCGCACGCGAGGAGCCCGGGGGGCAGGCTCGCGGAGAGCCGGTCGCCCTGCGCGCGGTTGCCGATCTGGTCGTGGGTCTGGGCGTAGCCGAGCAGCCGGTGCGCGGGGGTGCGGGTGCGGTCGATGGGGCGCCCGTGGTGCCGGCCGCGGAACGTCGAGTACGTGCCGTCGTGGAAGTAGCCCCGGCTCAGGGTCTTGGCGAGCGCGGCCATCGGCGCCTTCGCGAAGTCCGCGTAGTAGCCCTGGGACTCGCCCGTCACCGCCGTGTGCAGGGCGTGGTGGAAGTCGTCGCTCCACTGCGCCTGGAGACCTAGGCCGCCGTGGTTGCGCGGGGTGATCACGCGCGGGTCGCCGAGGTCCGACTCGCCGACCAGGAACAGGGGCCTGTCCTGCTCCTCGGCCAGGGCGTCGACAGCCGTGGACAGTTCCTCCAGGAAGT
Organism: Streptomyces sp. NPDC055400; assembly: GCF_053644375.1. Taxonomy (NCBI): domain Bacteria; kingdom Bacillati; phylum Actinomycetota; class Actinomycetes; order Kitasatosporales; family Streptomycetaceae; genus Streptomyces; species Streptomyces sp. NPDC055400. Next base: position 32,254 of record NZ_JBSHLM010000025.1, read on the forward strand.
GGACCGCGCGCGTGTCGCGCAGCGCGTGCACCGCGTCGAGGCGCAGCCCGTCGATCCGGTAGTCGCGCAGCCAGGCGAGCGCGCTGCCGACGAAGTAGGCGCGCACCTCGTCGGAACCGGGGGCGTCGAGGTTGACCGCGGCGCCCCAGGGCGTGTGGTGGGTGTCGGTGAAGTACGGCCCGAACGCGGGCAGATGGTTGCCCGAGGGGCCCAGGTGGTTGTGGACCACGTCGAGGACGACGCCGAGCCCGAGCCCGTGCGCCATGTCGACAAAACGCTTCAGCGCCTCGGGGCCCCCGTACGGCTCGTGCACCGCCCACGGGCTGACGCCCTCGTAGCCCCAGCCGTGCCGGCCGGGGAAGGGGCACAGCGGCATCAGCGCCACATGCGTGATGCCCAACTCGACGAGGTGGCCCAGCCGTTCGGCCGCGGCGTCGAGTGAGCCCTCACGCGTGAACGTCCCCACGTGCAGCTCGTACAGGACCGCGCCCGGGAGGCCGCTGCCCGGCCCCGACTCCGAGCGCCACGTGTACCGCGCGTGGTCGACGACCGCGCTCAGGCCGTCGGGCCCGTCCGGCTGGCGGCGCGAGCGGGGGTCGGGCAGCACCGGCCCGTCGTCGAGCGCGAACCCGTAGCGCGAACCGTCCCGCGCGTCCGCCTCGCCCGTCCACCACCCCTCGCGGTCCGGGTCGCGCTCCAACGCGCACGTGGTGCCCTCGCAGTGGAGCGCGACCCGCTCTGCCTGTGGTGCCCACACCTCGAACTGCACGGACGGTTCCCCCTTGTCTGCCGACAGTGACGACCCGTCCATCCTGCGCCAGCGGAGATCGATCCGCTGGGATTCGCAGTGGGTTCCGCGCATTCCTCGCCGGATCGGACCCGTCGCCGAACCGGCCGGTGAACCTCAGACGAAGTTGATGCGCTTTTCCGTGACCGGGTACCCGGCCTTCGTGAAGTTCGCCGCCATCGGGAAGTTCCCGTCGTCCGTCGCCCCGGCGATGAACTCGGCGCCGTGCTCCACCAGGATGTGCGTCGACTCGACCAGCAGGTCGTACGCGTAGCCGTGACCGCGGTGCTCCGGCACCACGCCGATGAACCCGATGCACGGACCGCCGGGGTTGTGAGCGGGGATGTGCAGACCGGCCAGCTCGCCCTGCGGCGTGTACGCCAGCTGCCACCACTCGCGCGGTGACGGGCACCAGTGGAAGAAGTCCAGCTCCTCCTGCGCGGCCCTGTCGAGGCCCGACTCCTCGATGGCGTGCCGCGCGTGCGCGTCGAGCGTCGCCGAGTGGACCCGGCGCAGCACGTCGAGGATCACCTCGTCGTCGGGTTCCGCCCGGAACTCCAGGCGGCCGGGGCGCTCCGGCAGGCCGTTCTCGGGCGTCCACCGGTAGCGCAGCCGCTCCACGAGCAGCTTCTTGCCGGCCCGCGTGACCGCCTCCATCCGGGCCTCGGCGGCCGCCCGCGTCCGCGGGTCCTCACGCCAGCCCGCGGGCAGGATCAGCTCGTACTCGACGTCGAACGGGGCCCGCCGCAGCAGTTCGGCGCCGGCCTCGACGTCGTCCTCCAGGACGTCGAACCAGTTCAGGTTCACCGGTTCCGTGTCGTCCTTGCCGCCCCACCAGGCGGCCCGGGCGACCACGCGCCCCTCGCGCAGGGCGACCCAGGTCCACTCCGGGCGGTAGTCGCCGCCCTCGGCGACGGTCCGATAGCCGACGCCGGTGATGACGCGGCCCACGAGGCCCGGATCCTCGAACGTACGGAAGAGCGGTACGTCTTGCTCGGTCAGTGCGCGGACTACCAGCTCCGCGTCGTCGTGTGTCGGGTGCGGGCTTCCTTGCGGTGCGGCAGTCAAGAATTCTCCTGGTCCACGTGAACGCGCCCGGTGGCGGTCCGGGCTGCCGAACGTAGCAGCGGGCACGGGACGGGCGCGCCCCGTTTTCCGCACACCGTGTTCCGTCACCGTCCTTGCTGGTCAAGGCCGTACGGAGGCGGGCTGAAGTTCGTCGTTTTCTGGACACCCCGGCCGCGCTGCCGGACAATCACGTACGTGACCTCCTCGTTCGAGCACCATACGTACCCCGCGCGGCTGTCCGACGCCGAGCGCGACAGGGCGTTGCGGGAGCTCCGTGAGGGCGCCGCACTCGGCCGGCTGTCGCACGACACGTTCGTACGGCGCATGGAACTGGCCCTCGCCGCCCGCCGGTCCGACGAACTGGCCGCGCTCACCGCCGATCTGCACACCGAGGGCCGCTGGTCCCGGGTGGTCTTCGGCACCGTGGCGGCGGTCTCCGGCTTCACGGTGCGGCTGCGCGGGGCGTGGCAGCGCGAGCGGCTCCCGAAGCTGCAGCTGCCGTCGCCGAACAACCCCTACCCGCTGCGGATCGGGCGTGACCCGGCCAACGGGCTGCGCCTCAGCCACGAGACGGTCTCCCGGGTGCACGCCGAACTGAGCAGGCAGGGCGGCATGTGGGTGCTGCGTGACCTCGGCTCCACCAACGGCACGTCCGTCAACGGGCGGCGGGTGGTCGGCGCGGCGGTCGTCCAGGACGGCGACCAGGTCGGCTTCGGACGGATGTCGTTCCGGCTGTCTGCCGACTCCGCCTGACGCAGGGGCGTTCCAACTCCGGTCGTTCCCGGCAGCGTTCGCGTTCAGTCGCCCGCCGCGAGCGTGTGCCGCACCGCCGCGACAGTCGTACGCGACTGGTGCTCGACCTGGTGTTCCAGCGGCACCCAGCGCGCACTGAACCGCTCCGCGAACGCGTCGCACCAGTGGGTCACCAGCTGCTCAAGTCGCTCCGCGTCCGGGTCGTCGGCCTCCTTCAGGACCCGCAGGAGCATCGCGGCCGCCCGCAGCGGAAGCCGTCTGGAGAACGCGTCGATGCTCCCCACGTATGCCATCGTCGCGTCCGGCGGCGGCGGTTTCAGCCAGTCGTCCGCGAGGCCCGGCACCAGCGCGACGGCCCAGCGCGCCGCCCGCATCAGCGGCCCGTCCACCTCGGGAAGCCGCGGCAGCGCCGACTGGAGGATCTCCTCCACCAGGAGCGTGTCCCGGCTCAGCCGTTGCGCGAGGCGCCGCAGCGCCCGGTCGGGGGCGGGGTGCGGCGCCGGATCGTCCACGAGGTCGCTCGCCCACATCGGGACCTCGACGATCGCGGTGCGGCCTCCGTAGCGGTGGGCGTGGTGCCAGGTGCTGTGCCGGGCGTCGTCCGGCAGGCTGGGGAACGCGGCCTCGACGCCGGGCTCCGGCATCACATGGACGCCGGGGCCCGTCGCGGGCCAGCCCGCCGCGTCCGACGCCCCCGTCTCCACCGGGATGTGCAGCTCCGCCGCCGACTTGGCGAACGGCTCCGCGAGCCCCGGTATGTCCCGCGTCAACTGCACCCAGCTGCCGCCCAGATCGGTGCCGTGCAGGGACACCTGGAGAAAGGGGCGCAGCTCGTCGATGACCCCGGTCAGGGCCCGCGTCTCGGGCGGCAGCCGGTCGGGCGGCAGCACGGAGGGCGACCACTCGGGCTGCTCGGGGCCCGCGGGGCGGAAGAAGTGCCGGTGGTAGTCGAGCAGGGTGCGCGGCGCGGGGGTGCGGTGCAGATCCGCGCCGTCGGGGTCGGCGCACAGCAGGAAGTGCCAGGAGCAGTCGGTGCGTAACTCCCGCTCCATCAGGGCACGTTCTGCCAGGCGCAGGAGAGTCGAGCCACCGGCCGGCTCGTTGGCGTGGGCGCCCGCGACCACGAGCACCGCGCGGTGGTCGTGCCCCACCGACAACAGGTGCAACGGCCGGCCCGCGCGTGAGGTCCCGACCTGGCGTAGAACGCACAGGTCGGGTCGGTGAGTCGTCAGCTCCCGTGCTGACTGGACCAGTTCGGCCACATTCGGGTAGTGCTGCTCCGTCAGGTGACTCACCCCCGTTGGTGCTCCCCACGTCGCATCCCGCAGTACCCCACGCTGCGCGGCACCTGTCAAGAAGGCCGCATGGGTGCCTCACCGCCGGTGCGGCCCGGCGCCCGTGAACTGCCCCCGGACGCCCTCCTCAGCCGACCGGCGCCCGCACCAGGAGCGCCACCGGAAGCCGGCCGAACAGCTCCTCCACGCGTGCGTGGCCGGTGAACTCCCCTCCCGGGGCGAGCAGGTCGACCCAGCGACCCTCCGGGAGCGGCAGTTCCGTGTCGCGCCAGCCGCCCGTCTCCGCCAGGCGCAGGGACAGCCGGGTCACGGCGGCGACGGCCTCCCCGGAGCGTGCGAACGCCACACAGTGCGCGGCGCCCGCCCCCCGCGCGGGCAGCGGATCGTACGTCGACTCGCCGCCGAACCACTCCGGGTGCGCCCGGCGCAGCCGCAGCGCGGCGACGGTGAGCGCCAGCTTCTCGTCGGACAGATCGAGGGGCACGGACTCCTCGCCGGAGTTCAGCAGCTTCAGGTCGAAGCGGGCCGGCGCACGGTTGTCCGGGTCCACCAGTGCCCGGTACTCGCGCTCCGTCCCTTGGTAGACGTCCGGTACCCCCGGCATCGTCAGATGGGCGAGAGCGGCCCCCAGGACGTTCGCCCGCACATGGGGCCGCAACGAGTCCGCGAACGCGGCGACGGCCTCGCCGGGCGGTCCGCACGGGCCCGCCGCCACGAAGTCGCGTACCGCCTTCTCGTAGTCCGCGTCCGGCTCGGTCCAGCTCGTGTGCAGCCCCGCCTCGCGCACATGCTTGAGCATCGCGCCCTGGAGCCGCTCGCCGTCCTGGCGGCCGAACCCGACCGCCGTCTGCCAGGCCGCCCAGGCGAGTTGGGCGTCGGGCGAGCTCGCGCCGCCCTCGCGCGCGGTCCGCTCGGTGACCTCCGCGAGCAGATCGGCCCAACGCCCGGGACACTGCGTGAGCACGGAGATCCCCGCCCGCACATCGGCGCTCCGCTTGGTGTCGTGCGTCGACAGCACGGTGCCCGTGCAGGGCCAGTCGCGCTGCACGCGCGCGCAGTACGCGTGGAACGACTCCGGGTCCACAGCGGGGCTCTGCGGCGTACCGCCGACCTCCGTCGCGGACAGCAGGGGAGCGTGCCGGTAGAACGCCGTGTCCTCGACCGCCTTGGCCCGCAGCGCGGACGCGGTCTGAGCGAACCGCGCCCGGAACGCGCCGTGGTCGGGCCCCGACCCGCACTTCCCGAGTGCCAGATCCCGCACGGTGTCCACCGCCTCGGCCTCCTCGGCGACGCTGAACACCCCCTTCGCGTCCCCGGCGTCCTCGGGTGTGAGCACGCTCTCGGGGTCCGCGCCCCCGGTCACGTACGGCCGGTACACGTCGAGGCGCACCAGGAGTTCGCGTACAGCGGCGCGCAGGGCCCACGGGGCGTGGTCGCGCAGGGCCGCATCGGCGGCGCACAACCTGCCCGCCTCGCGCGTGAGGCGGTCCACCTCGGCCGCCAGCTCGTGCGTGACGACCTGGTACGCCGCGCGGCGCGCCGTGGCGTCCCAGTCGCCGCCCCGGTCGGCGGGTGCCGCCGTGAAGCGCCGGAACAGGCCGAGCAGTTCGTCCGCGCCAGACGGGTCGGTGAACAGGCCGTCGATCCGGCGCAGCGCGTCGTAGCCCGTCGTGCCTGCCACCGGCCAGGCGGCGGGCAGCTGTTCGTCCTCGCCGAGGATCTTCTCGACGACGGTCCAGCGCCCGCCGGCCGCGTCGGCGAGGTCCCTCAGATAGGCGCCGGGGTCCGCGAGGCCGTCGGGGTGGTCGACGCGCAGCCCGTCGAGGACGCCCTCGCGCAGCAGCTGGACGATCTTCTCGTGGGTGGCGTCGAACACCTCGCGGTTCTCCACGCGGACCCCGATGAGGTCCGAAATGGTGAAGAAGCGCCGGTAGTTGAGCTCGGTGCGGGCCAGACGCCACCAGCCGAGCCGGTACCACTGCGCGTCGAGGAGTTCGGGAAGGGGCAGCGTCTCCGTGCCCTCGCGCAGCGGGAACGCGTGCTCGTGGTAGCGCAGCACACGGCCGTCCACCTCCAGGTGGTCCAGCTCGTGGCTCAGCCGGTGGCCGAGCACGGGCAGCAGAACCCGCCCGCCCTGCGCCTCCCAGTCGATGTCGAACCAGTGCGCGTAAGGGGAGTGCGGCCCGTCCCGCAGCACCTCCTGGAGAGGCCGGTTGAGCCCGGCCGCCGACGCCATGTGGTTGGGCACGATGTCGGCGATCAGGCCGAGCCCGTGCTCCCGCGCCGTCCGCGCGAGCGCCCGCAGCCCGGCCTCACCGCCCAGCTCGTCCCGCACGCGCGCGTGGTCCACGACGTCGTACCCGTGCGTGGAACCGGGCACGGCCTCCAGGACCGGCGACAGATGCAGGTGCGAGACACCCAAAGAGGCCAGATACGGGACGGCTCCGGCGGCGGCGGCGAACGGGAACGCCGGCTGGAGCTGCATCCGGTACGTGGCCGTGGGCGGGGCGGGGACCTCGCCCTCGTGATGGTCCGGTGTCATGCGCGTCATGCGAACCTACGTACCCGCCCCGGCGTCTTTCGTGTCATCGCCGCATGTATATGTCACCGGCGCCGTCGATAGTTTCGAACGATGGCACAGGCAGCGGGGGGAACGACGGCGACATACCGCGAGGTGCTCGGGGCGACCGGGGGACTGCTCCCGGTGATCTCGTTCCTGGGGCGGCTGCCGGTGGCGGTGATCCAGTTCGGCAGCGTCCTGCTGATCACCAGGACGAGCGGTTCCCTCGCGACCGGAGGGACCGTGGCCTGCGCGCTCGCGCTCGGACAGGTGGCCATGGGGCCCGTCGTCGGCCGGCTCGCCGACCGGCGCGGTCAGCGGAGCGTGGTCCTGTGCTGCTCGCTCCTGAACGCCGTCGCGATCGCCTGCTACACGCTCGGCGCCCTCGCGGGACTCCCGACGCCGCTCCTGGTGGCGCTCGGCGTGCTCGCCGGGGCCACGGTGCCGGGGATCGGTCCGCTGGCCAGGGCCCGGGGCGTCGCGCTCGTCCGCCGCGGGGGTGCGGACGAGCGCGTCGTGAACACCGTGCTGTCGCTGGAGAGCACCATGGACGAGCTGTCGTTCGTCCTGGGGCCCGCACTGATCGGCGTCGCGTCCTTCGTCGGCCACCCCGCGTACGCGTTCGGGGCCGCCGCTCTCCTGGTCGCCGCCTGCGGCACGGCGTTCGCGCTGCACCCGACGGCGACGGCGGTCCGGCCCGCGACGACGCCCGCCCCCAGGAAGCCGTGGGCCCGGCGCCCCCGCATGCCGCGCGAGGTCCGGCTCGTGCGCCTCGGCCTCGTCCTCCTCGGCATCCTTCTCGGCGGCTGCGGGGCCGGGATCACGGCGCTCACCCAGAAGCTCGGCCAGGAGGACCAGGCGGGCCTCGTCTACGCCGCCATGGGCGTCATGAGCGCCGTCGTCGGCCTGTCCATGGCCGCCGTGCCGGAGCGCTTCGGGCTCGCGCTGCGCTGGCGGGTCGCCACTGCCGCCGCCGCGCTCCTGTCCCTCCTGCTGATCGGCACGCAGAGCATGCCGGGCCTCTACGTGGCGGTGACCGTGTTCGGCGCCGTCTTCGCGCCGAACCTGATCACCGGCTTCGGACTCACCGAGCGCGCCGTGCCGGGCGAACGTCTCGCCGAAGGCATGACGTTCGCCGCGAGCGCCTTCGTCGGCGGGCAGGCCGTCACGCTCGCCGTGGCGGGCCGCCTCGCCGAGTCCCACGGCCCCGCCGCGGCTTTCACCGTGGGCAGCGTCGCCGCGGCCCTCGCGTTCGGCGTCGCACTCCTCGTAAAGAGCCCAGCGGAACCACGCGTCACGCCGGCCGCTGCAGCACCGTCAGGCTCCGGTCGAGGAGTGTGAGGCGGTCACCGGCCCGCACCTTCGCACCGGTCCCGAGCGGCACACCTTCGGGCAGCGCCGTGTCCACGACGACCTCCCACTGGCGCCCGTGATTGACGGGCACGAGGAACTCCAGCGCGTCGGGCGAGGCGTTGAACAGCAGCAGGAACGAGTCGTCCGAGATGCGCTCGCCCCGGGGGCCCGGCTCCGAGATCGCGTGCCCGTTCAGGAACACCGACAGGGCCCGCGCCTGGGCCGCGCCCCAGTCGTCCCGCGTCATCTCCTCGCCCTCCGGCGTGAACCAGGCGATGTCGGACAGCTCGTCGTGGGTGCCCTCGACCGGCCGCCCGTGGAAGAAGCGGCGCCTGCGGAACACCGGGTGGTCACGCCGCAGCCGCGCCATCGCGCGCGTGAAGGCCAGCAGGGCGTCCTGCTCGCCATCCTCGGGCCAGCGGACCCAGGCCAGCTTGCTGTCCAGGCAGTAGGCGTTGTTGTTGCCGTTCTGCGTGCGCCCCATCTCGTCCCCGTGGCTGAGCATCGGCACGCCCTGGGAGAGCATCAGCGTCGCGATGAAGTTGCGGATCTGACGGTTCCGCAGGCCGAGCACCTCGGGGTCGTCGCTGTCGCCCTCCACACCGCAGTTCCACGACCGGTTGTGGCTCTCCCCGTCACGGTTGCCCTCGCCGTTCGCCTCGTTGTGCTTCTCGTTGTACGAGACCAGGTCGCGCAGGGTGAAACCGTCGTGGCACGTGACGAAGTTGATGGAGGCGAGCGGACGGCGGCCGTCGTCCTGGTAGAGGTCGGACGAGCCGGTCAGCCGCCCGGCGAACTCGGCGAGGGTGCGCGGCTCGCCCCGCCACAGGTCCCGGACGGTGTCCCGGTACTTGCCGTTCCACTCCGTCCACAGCGGCGGGAAGTTGCCCACCTGGTAGCCGCCCTCGCCGACGTCCCACGGCTCGGCGATCAGCTTCACCTGGGAGACCACCGGGTCCTGCTGCACCAGGTCGAAGAACGACGACAGCCGGTCCACCTCGTGGAACTGCCGCGCCAGCGTGGCCGCCAGATCGAAGCGGAACCCGTCGACGTGCATCTCGGTGACCCAGTAGCGCAGCGAGTCCATGATCATCTGCAGGACGTGCGGCGACCGCATGAGCAGCGAGTTCCCGGTGCCCGTCGTGTCCATGTAGTAGCGGCGGTCGTCCGCCAGGCGGTAGTACGAGGCGTTGTCCAGGCCCCTGAAGGACAGCGTCGGGCCCAGGTGGTTGCCCTCCGCCGTGTGGTTGTAGACGACGTCGAGGATGACCTCGATCCCGGCCTCGTGCAGGGCCCGTACGGCCGATTTGAACTCCAGGACCTGCTGCCCGCGGTCGCCCCAGGAGGCGTAGGCGTTGTGGGGGGCGAAGAAGCCGATGGTGTTGTAGCCCCAGTAGTTGTTCAGGCCCATCTCCACCAGGCGGTGGTCGTTGACGAACTGATGGACCGGCATCAGTTCGAGAGCCGTCACGCCCAGCTCCGTGAGGTGATCCAGGATCGCCGGGTGGGCGAGCGCCGCGTAGGTGCCGCGCAGCTCGTCCGGGAGGGCCGGGTGCGTCATCGTGAGGCCCTTCACATGGGCCTCGTAGATCACCGTGTGGTGGTACTCGGTGCGCGGCGGACGGTCGTCGCCCCAGTCGAAGTAGGGGTTGACCACGACCGACGTCATCGTGTGCGGCGCAGAGTCCAGGTCGTTGCGCTTGTCGGGCGACCCGAAGGGATACCCGTACACCGCCTCGCCCCAGTCGATCTGGCCGCTGATCGCACGCGCGTACGGGTCGAGGAGCAGCTTCGAGGAGTTGCACCGCTGGCCCCGCTCCGGGGCGTACGGGCCGTGCGCGCGGAAGCCGTACCGCTGGCCCGGCATGATGCCGGGCAGATACGCGTGCCGCACAAAGGCGTCGGACTCCCGCAGCTCCACCGCGGTCTCCGACCCGTCGTCGTGCAGCAAGCACAGCTCTATGCGCCGGGCGGCCTCCGAGAAGACCGCGAAGTTGGTGCCGGCGCCGTCGTAGGTGGCACCGAGTGGATACGCCTGTCCAGGCCAGACCTGCATGGGTACGACTCTTCCACTTCCGGCCCGGATACCCCGGGCGACTTCGGCGAGAGTCTTCCCGAAAGTGACGGAACCACCTAGGAATTGGGCCCCTCTTACAGGAAGACCACGCATACCCGTCGCCCACAGGTGGGGCCGCGGGGACAACAGGGGGAAGATGTGCGAGAGCTCGCAAGACGCCATCTGGGGAAAATGATGGCGGGAGCGGCCGTCGCGGCCGCGGCGACCGCCGTGCTGCTGGGCGTGACCCTGCCGGGGGAGGCGGGCGCGGGTGACCAGGCCAAGGCCGGCTCCGCCCAGCAGGACGCGATCCCGAAGGACGGCGTGGTGGAGGCCGCGCCGCAGGAGGGCGAGAAGGGGGTCGGCAGGGACCCGCTCACCGACGACGAGATCAAGCGCGCCGAACAGCTCGCCGTCGCGAGCAACGGACTGCGCAGGAGCGCGCGGGACGTCGAGGGCGACCGGGGGCCGCAGCACCTGTCCACGAACCTCAGCGAGGTGGACCCGACGCAGAGCGGCCCGCGGGCGGCCGAGCGCCGCGCCGAGGTCGTCTTCTACGACTACAAGGCCGACACGGTCGTGACCAGGACCGTGAACCTCGACAGCGGCAAGGTCGAGAACACCGACACGGCGCACGGCGTGCAGCCGCCGCCGAGCCCCGGCGAGCTGCGGGAGGCCACCCAGCTCCTCATCGCGGACCCGCTCGGCGACGGCCTGAAGAAGGACTACGAGGACGCCACCGGCAAGCAGCTCACGGGCACGGACCAGCTGGAGCTGAGCGGCATGGTCTTCCGCAAGGAGACCGTCGCCCACGTCCCGTCCGGCCTCACCGCCTGCGGCGAGCACCGGTGCCTGCGCGTCGTCACCAAGGTCAGGAACGGGCCGTGGATCGACACCCGCGCCCTGGTCGTCGACCTCAGCGCGCGCACCGTCGGCCGCCTCGGCTGAGTCGCTCACGCCCGCCTCTCCTGCTTGAAGGAGTCATTCCGTATGCACGTCAACAGACTTCGGCGCGCCCGCGCCCGGGCCGCCGTCGCCCTCACGTCCCTCGCGCTGCTCGGCACCGCCGTCAGCGCCGCGGGCCCCGCCACCGCCGCCCCGCAGGCGCCCGCCGCCGCGGCCCCGGCCTGCAGCACCGCGTACAAGATCGAGCAGGTCCTCGACGGGGGCACGACCTGGCGCATGTGCTGGCACTACAACACGCTGTCCGGGCTCGTCCTCGACAACGTCAGCTACCAGCCCAAGGACGAGCCCAAGCCGATCGCCGTCCTCACCAGCGCCCGCCTCGCGCAGGTCCATGTCCCCTACGACGACGGTGAGAACGAGTACGACGACGTCACCGGCACCGACTTCGGGTACGCCCTGCAGAACCTGAAGCCCGGCGAGTGTCCCGGCGGCACCATCAAGACCGTCAAGGTGCCCGACCGGGGCAACGTGCAGGGCCTGTGCACCACCACGCGCGCTCGTGGGCACGCGTACCGGCTCAACGACGACGAGAGCACCGGCGGCAGTGGCAAGGTCTACACCGCCCAGGGCAAGGACCTCCTCGTCTACACGGTCAACAAGGCGTCCTGGTACGAGTACATCACCGAGTGGCGGTTCTCCTCGGACGGGACGATCACGTCGAACGTCGGCGCGACCGGCAGCATCTCCCCGTACGACTACAACGGCACGGACGGCAAGGGCTGGCCGATCGGCAAGGGCGCCCGGGCCTACGCCGAGAGCCACGCCCACAACGTCTTCTGGCGGCTCAACTTCGGCCTCGACGGCTCCTCCAAGAGCAAGGTCGAGCAGTACGACTCCAAGGTCACCGCGCCGAGCGGCAGCGGCAGCCCCACCACGAAGACCACCCGCACCCCCGTCACCAAGGAACTCGCCGGTGACGCGAAGGACATGCGCTGGTGGCGGGTCGTCAGCACCGCGGGCAAGAACAAGGACGGCCACCCCAGGTCCTACGAGTTCGTGCCCGGCCGCTCGGCCAAGTTCCCCGGCCGCTCGTTCACCAAGCACGACGTGTACTTCACCGAGTACAAGAAGTGCGAGCAGTACGCGAGCGACAACCCGGCCGGGCACTGCGGAGGCGCCAGCGTCGACAAGTGGGTCGGCGGACAGACGCTCACGCACCCGGTCACCTGGGTCAACATCGGGTTCCACCACATCGCCCGGGACGAGGACCAGCAGCCGATGCCGGTCCACTGGCAGGGCTTCTCACTGGCCCCCAGGGACGTGACCGCTATGAATCCGCTCACTCCCGCCGACCTCGCGGACCAGAACGGCGTGCCCAGAAACGGTAGTTGAGAAACTACCCTGCCCATCCGGCTGCACCGCCGACCGCTCCCGGAGTACCCTTCCTTGATCTTTGCTGGGGAGTGCTCGGGGGAGCGGAAGGCGGTGCGCGGGTGAGCTCGGGTGGGCTGGAGCTGCCCCCTGGTGACGCGGGTCACGAGGGGAGCTCCGCTGACGTCCCGCCCGGAGCGGTGTCCTTGGCGCGGCCGATGGACATGGGATCCCAGATCGGACCGGAGTCGGAGTTCGCCTGGGGCGCCGACGCCTGGAGCGAGGTCCGCACGCGCGCGCAGCGGGCCGGCCGCGCCTACATCTGGCTGAACCTGGTCGAACAGCGGCTGCGGGCCGTCGTGGCCGCGGTGCTGCGCCCCATCTACGAACCCGTCCACGGCGACGACTGGGTCGTGGCTGCCGCCGGGCCCGCCGGGCAGGAGTGGGTCCAGCGGGCCGTCGCCGTGCGCGAGGTCAGCCGCCGCAAGGGCTATCTGCTCGACCCGGCCGACGACAACGTCCTCAGCTTCCTCACCCTGCCGCAGCTGCGCGAGCTGATGGTGCAGCACTGGCCCTGCTTCGAGCCGTACTTCGACGACCGCCGCGACGTCGAACTCGCCCTCGACGAGCTCGAGGTGACGCGGAACGTCGTCTCGCGCAACCGCGCCCTGTCCGAGGCCGTCCTCGCCCAGGCCGAGCGCGCCTCCGGGCGGCTCCTGGAGATGCTCGGCGCGGGCTCGGACGTGCCGTCCGCCCGCAGGCTCCCTGTCGACGCCGTCGAGGAGCTCGTCGGCGACCGGTACGCCGACGTCGTGGGCGTGTACCCGGACCGGGTGCGGCTTCTCCGCCAGTTCCCGGCCGAGGACATCTTCGGCGGCGCGCGCCGCCTCGACGCCATCGGCATAGGCCTGAACATGCTGGTGCAGAACTTCTCGGGCCGCCGCCTCGTCCGGCTCGCCGAGTCCGGCTGCCGGGTGCGGCTGCTGTTCCTCAACCCCGCCTCCAGCGCCGTGAAGCGCAGGGAGCGCGAGCTGGGCCTCAAGCGCGGCGAGCTGAGCCGCGCCGTCGAGATGAACATCCTGCACATGCGCCGGGTGCGGGCCCGGCTGCGCGACCCGGGCGCGTTCGAGATCCAGGTCTACGACGAGACGCCGCGGTTCACCGCGTATCTGGTCGACGGCGACGGGGCGGACGGCGTCGGGGTCGTCCAGTCGTATCTGCGCCGGGCCAGGGGCATGGAGGCGCCGGTCCTCGTGCTGCGGGGGCCCGGACGCGTGGTGAAGGCGAACAGCCCCCGCGACGGGGAGGAAGCCGGACTTTTCCCCACGTATCGCGAAGAATTCGAGCTGGCCTGGACGGACGCCCGGCCCGTGTCCTGACCCCGCCGCACGACGAGGACGCCCCGGGAAGCACCACGCCCCCGGCCCGTTGTCAGTGCCCCATGTCATCGTGGTGGTCACTGGGGAGACACGGGGACGCACCATGAAGAAGGGGGCCGCGATGGGATGGCACCAGGAGCTGCTGGTCGGCTTCGACCTGGAGACCACGGGGACGGATCCGCGCGAGGCGCGCATCGTCACGGGCGCGGTGATAGAGGTCAAGGACGCGAGGCCGCTGGGACACCGGCAGTGGCTCGCGGACCCGGGGGTCGAGATCCCCGCCGACGCGGTCGCCGTGCACGGGATCAGCAATGAGAAGGCGGCGTCCGACGGCGAGCCGGCCGACCGGGTCGCGGACTCCATAGCCGAGACGCTCGTCGGGTACTGGCGTACGGGCGTGCCCGTCGTCGCGTACAACGCCGCGTTCGACCTGACCCTGCTCTCCGCCGAGCTGCGCCGCCACGGCCTGCCGTCGCTGCGGGAGCGGCTGGGCGGCATGGAACCCGCGCCCGTCATCGACCCGTACACGATCGACCGCTCGGTGGACCGCTACCGCAAGGGAAAGCGGAACCTCGAGGCGGTGTGCGCGGAGTACGGCGTGACGCTCGAATCCGCGCACGACGCCTCCGCCGACGCCCTCGCTGCCGCGCGCCTGGCGGCCGCGATAGCCGGCCGCCACCCGAAGGTCGCCTCCCTCGGACCGGCCCGGCTGCACGAATCCCAGATCGAGTGGTACGCGCAGTGGGCGGCGGACTTCCAGTCCTTCCTGCGCCGCAAGGGCGACGCACAGGCCGTGGTCGAGGCGGCGTGGCCGATGCGGGAGCTGACGGGGCCCGGGGCCTGAGTGGTGGGGCGGGGGGCTTCACGGAGCCACCGGCCCGGGGGCCGGTGAAGCCGTGAAGATCCTGCCGCCGCCGGGCCGTTCTACACGGCCACCCGCCTCCACTGCTGCGACGCCGCGCCCGTGTACGTCTGCTGGACGACCGCCGTGCCCGTCGCCGTGGAACCGCCTGCCGTGCCGAGGGACTTGCCCGTGCGGACGCACACCAGGCGGACGTGGCCACCGTCCGTGGACTCCGCGCGCCAGTGCTGGTTGTCCGCGCCGGTGGCCCGGTACTGGACGATCGGGGCGTTCTCCGTGGCCTGGCCGCCGCTGACGTCCGCCGTCAGGCCGGATTGCACGTTGGTCAGGCGGTCGCCGCCGTCCAGGGCCTGCGCGAACTTCCACTGCTGCGACGCGCCGCCCGTGCGCGCGCCCAGGACCAGCGGCGCGGACTCGGCGGTCCCCGACACCTCGATCGTCATGCCGCTGTCGGCCCGGTTGACGAGTACGTAGCGCTGCGACGCGTACGAGGGGGCCAGGGTGATGCTCGCACCCGGCCTCAGGCTGACGTCCTTCGTCCAGGAGCCGGCCCGTACGCGGGTGGTGCGGCCGCCGGTCGAGGTGAGCCGGAGCTTCGTCGCCACGCCGTCCTTCCACTCCAGGTCGGCCGTGAACCCGCCGCGCACGCCGATGCCGGTGACCTTGCCCGACGCGCCCCACGCGACCGGCAGGGCGGGCAGGAGTTCGACGAGGCCGGGGCGGGAGTAGACGAGCATCTCGATCACGGCGGCCGTCGTGCCGAAGTTGGCGTCGATCTGGAAGACCGAGCTGTCGCCGCCCAGTTGGTACATGTCGAAGAAGTTGGGCGCGGTGCCGTTGCTGTGGTTCACGGAGGGCCGCAGCACCGTTCCGACGAGCTGGTACGCCTTCTCCGCGTCCTTCATCCGCGCCCAGCACAGGGCGCGCCACGCGCAGCCCCAGCCGTAGGTGTCCATGCCGCGGGCCGTGAGGCCCTTGTCGACGCCGACGAGGATGGCGTGCGGGCTGCGGTCGCGGCTGACGCGGTCGCCGGGGAACAGTCCGACGAGGTGGGAGAGGTGCCGGTGCTGCGTCTCGCCGAGGTTCGCGCCGCCCATCCACTCCTCCAGCCATCCGGTGGTGGGGCTGACGCGCGGCAGGTACAGCCTGTCCTGGAGGGCGGCGACGCGGCGGGCGTACGCCATGGAGGTGCCGAGGGCCGCCGTGGCGGTGCGGAAGTTCTCGAAGAGCTGCCAGACCAGCTCCTGGGCGTACGTGATGCCGCGAGCGTCGGTCGGGCCGTGCTCCGGCGACCAGTCGTGGTCGTCGACGAGCACCTCGACGTCGGCCCCGGTCCCCGGGTCCTTCACCGTCGTCGTGACGAGCCGCTTCTCCCAGAACGCGCAGGCCCCCTCCAGGAGCGGCAGGATCTTCGCCAGGTAGCGCCGGTCGAGGGTGAACTCGTAGTGCTCGAAGAGGGAGTTGCACAGCCAGGCGTTGCCCGCCGGGTGCCACCACCAGCCGGGGCCGCCCCTGGTGTTGGTGGAGATCGCCGTGGTCCACCCTGCGATCTCGCCGCTCGTGTTGCGGAAGCCGTTGCGCGGGTCGTTGAACAGCTCGCGGGTGCGCTTCTCCCAGTGCGGGACCTGGGCGAGGCAGTAGTCGGCGAGCGCGTCGAAGCAGTCGGGCAGGCCGGTCCTGTCGGTGGGCCAGTAGTTCATCTGGAGGTTGATGTCGGTGTGGTAGTCCGCCATCCACGCCGGGTCGTTCCGGTCGATCCACAGGCCCTGGAGGTTGAGCGGCAGCGAGGAGCGAGATCCGCACACGGTGAGGTAGCGGCCGAACTGGACGTACGACGCCTCGAGTTCGGGGTCGGGGCGGCCACCGGAGGCCTGCCGGGCCAGGAGTCGCTTGTCGGTGTCCAGGGCCCGCTGCGCGGCGGTGGACGCGCCCAGGTCGACGCTCATGGTGTCGAACAGGGCGCGGTGGTCGGCGACGTGGGCGGCGAGGAGACGGGTCGCGCCGGCTTTCGCCGCGGCGGCGGTCCGCGCGGCGGCGGTGGCGTGCGGGTCGGCGTCGTGGTCGATGAACCCGTCGGCGTCGGGGGAGTAGGAGGTGCCGCCGCTCAGGACGAGGAGCACCTTGTCGCAGCCCTCGAAGGTGACCGAGGAGCCGCTCGCGCCGACCGTGCCGCCGTCGTGCGTCGCGGCCCGTGCGACAGCGGCGTAGGCGAGGCCGTTGTCGAGTTTCGCGGCCAAGCCGGCCGAGGCGGTGGCGGGGGCCACGGTGATGGGCTCGCCGCGTGTCCCGGTCAGCGCGAGGCGTCCGCTCCAGGTGCCGCCCCCTACGCGTGTGAGCCGGACGACGATCACGTCGTCGGGGTGACTGCAGAAGATCTCCCGGCGGTAGCGGGTGCCACCGACCTCGTACTCCACCGTCGTCAGGCCGTTGCTGAGGTCGAGGCGGCGCCGGTAGCCGCTCACGGCGGACGGGTCGTGCCCCGGCACCTCCAGATACGCCTTGACGAGGACGCCGTACGAGCCGAAGTGGGCGGTGTCGTAAGGGAACTGGCCGTCCGACTCCAGTGCGTCGTTCGCCCCGCCCGTCCACAGGGTGACGTCCGAGACGGACAGGACCTCGCGGGACGGGTGCCCGGACACGACGGCCCCGAGGCGGCCGTTGCCGATCGGCAGCCCCTCCCGCATGAGCTGGTCCTCGGCGGCCGGGGACCCGTACCGCAGTGCGAGCGCGTCGGCCTCGGGGACCAGGCGTGGCGCGGCCGGGCGCCCGCCGGGTCTCGGCGCCGCCTGCGCCGTGAAAGCGGGGACCTGGCTCAGGGCCAGGAGAGATCCGATGGCTGAGCCGAATTTGAGAACGGAGCGGCGGGAGACGGCGAAGCCGGGTTCAGGATGTGCGGGCATCAGGTCCTCCAGGCAAGGGTCGGTCAACTCCGCCGTACCTTGCTCCAGGACTCCACCGCGGGAAAGAGATCGGATGAATTCAGCGCGAAAGTCCAACAACTCCTGCGCGGCAGTCCAACCGCCGTCTCGCGAGCGGGAGTTCAGCCGTCCACGCCCGAGCTGAGGTTCGGTCACCCGCCGGGAACGGCACCCGTCAGAACGGGTACCAGCGCACCGTCGGATCCCCGTCCCGCAGGGACGCCACCCTGCGCTCGAACTCCGCGAGCGCCTTGGGGTTGGTCGGCGCGTGCTGGGCGACCCACGCGCAGCTCGCCGTCTCACGCGCGCCGCGCAGCACGGCGCACCCGTCCCACTCCCGCACGTCCCAGCCGTACGTCCGCGTGAACGCGTCGTACGCCTCGGGGTCGAGCCCGTACCGGTCGCGGGAGAGCGCCATGACGACCAGGTCGTGCTCGCGCAGGTCGCAGGAGAACGTCTCCAGGTCGACGAGGACGGGTCCGTCGGGGCCGATGTGCACATTGCGCGGCAGCGCGTCCCCATGGATCGGGCCCGGCGTCAGGTGGGGGACGAGCCCCGCTGCCGCGTCCGCGAAGCCGTCGCGCCGTTCGCGCAGATACGCGGCGTCGGCGGGGTCGATCGCGTCGCCGGCGAGCCGCAGCCACCGCTCGACGCCGCCGAGCAGCTCGCGGCGCGGCAGCGCGAAGGGCGGGGCGGGCAGGGCGTGTACGAGGCGGAGCAGCTCGGCCAGGTCGCGCGGCTCGGCGGGGCGCAGCGCGGCCGGAACGCGGTGCCACAGCGTCACCGGGTGACCGTCCACGAGGAGCGGCTCGGGCTCGACGGCCCGTACGGCCGGCACGCCCTGGCCGGCGAGCCAGCCCGCGACGGCGAGCTCGCGCCGGGCCCGCTCCAGGAGCTCGGGGTCGCGGCCCACCTTGACCACCAGGTCGCCGAGCGCGAACACGGCGTTCTCGCCGAGCGCGAGCAGCTCGGCCTCCGGCCCGCCGCCCCCCGGCCCACCGTCCCGCTGTCCGCCGAGGATCCCCGCCGCCGCGAGCACCTTCCGCGCCTGCGCCTCGTCCATCACTTGCCTCCCGCCGATCCCTTGGTCCGGGCCCAGTCTCGCACCCGTTCCACGTGCGCATACGGCCCGGTCCACGCCGTAACGGACAACGTCGTGCGCACCGGCTTGACGCGTAACGGGTCCCTCAGCACGATGACGGAGGCCGCCGGGGCGGCCGGTGCCGTACCCAGTCGCCCGAAGGAGCCGGACACGTGACATTGGCGACCGCAACGACGCGGACGGGGAAGCGCGCGCCAGGGCCACCGGGCGGTGGGCGCCCGGCGGACCGCGGCGCCGCCTGGTTCCTGGTCCTGCCCGCCCTCATCCCGATCCTCGTGCTCAGCGTCGGGCCCCTCCTCTACGGCATCGCGCTGGCGTTCACCGACTCGCAGGCCGGCCGCACGGCGCCGACCCAGTGGGTGGGCGGGCTCAACTTCCAGGACCTGCTGCACGACACGCTGTTCTGGGACTCGTTCCGGATCGGCCTGCTGTGGGCGGTCGGGGTGACCGTCCCTCAGTTCCTGCTCGCGCTGGGCCTCGCGCTCCTGCTCAACCAGAACCTCCGCTTCCGCTGGCTGGCGCGGGCGCTCGCGATCATTCCCTGGGCCATGCCCGAGGTGGTCGTCGGCATCATGTGGCGCCTCGTCTACAACCCCGACGCGGGCATCCTCAACGAGACCGTCCGCAACCTCGGCCTCGGTGACGGGCGCGACTGGCTCACCGGCCTGGCGACCGCGCTGCCCGCCGTGATCGTCGTCGGCATCTGGGCGGGCATGCCGCAGACCACCGTGGCCCTGCTGGCCGGGCTCCAGAACACCTCGCCCGAACTCCACGAGGCCGCCGCGCTCGACGGCGCGGGCGCCTGGGGCCGCTTCCGCGCCGTGACCTGGCCCGCGCTCAGGCCGGTCGCGCTCGCCATCACCGCGCTCAACTTCATCTGGAACTTCAACTCGTTCGCCCTGGTCTACGTCCTGACCAACGGAGGCCCGGGCGGCCGGACCCGCCTGCCCATGCTCTTCGCCTACGAAGAGGCCTTCCGCTACGGCCAGTTCGGCTACGCGGCGGCGATGGGCTGCGTGATGGTCGCGGTCATCTCGGTCATCCTCGCCTTCTATCTCGTGGGCCGGCTCAAGGGAGGCGACGAGCAGTGAGCCGTACCCGGACAGGCATCCGGCCGAGCAGGCCGGCGCGCGCGGGCCAGTACCTCGCGCTGCTCGCCTATCTCGTCTTCCTCGCGTTCCCGTTCCTGTGGCTGATCTCCACGGCGTTCAAGCCGCCCCGCGAACTCGCCAGCCTGCACCCCACGTGGATCCCCAAGGACCCCACGCTCGCCAACTTCCGCCAGGCCTTCGACGAACAGCCCCTCCTGAGGGCCGCCGCCAACTCCGTGATCGTCGCGGTCTGCGCGGCCCTGATCGCCGTCGTCATCGCGACCCCGATGGCCTACGTGATGGCCCGCCACCGCTCCCTGCTGTCCCGCGCGGCGACGGGCTGGGTGGTGGTCAGCCAGGCGTTCCCGTTCGTCCTGCTGATCATCCCGCTCTTCCTGGTCCTGAAGAACCTGCACCTGATCAACTCGCTGCCCGGCCTGATCATGGTCTACATCGTGTGGTCACTGCCCTTCGCGCTGTGGATGCTGGTCGGCTACGTCCGGGCCGTGCCGCCCGAACTGGAGGAGGCGGCCGCCGTCGACGGAGCCGGAAAGCTGCGCACGCTCGTGTCCGTCACGGCGCCGCTGCTCGCGCCGGGCCTGGTGGCGACGGGCCTGTTCGCGTTCATCACCGCGTGGAACGAGTTCTTCTTCGCGCTCGTCCTGATGAAGACCCCGGAGAGGCAGACGCTGCCGGTGATCCTGACCCACTTCCTCGGCGCCGAGGGCGTCGCCGACCTCGGGCCGCTGGCCGCCGCCGCGTTCCTCGCCACCCTGCCCTCACTGGTGATCTTCGCGCTCATCCAGCGCAGACTCACCGGCGGGATGCTGGCCGGGGCGGTGAAGTCATGAGGCGTGTACGCCGGCTGGCCGCCGTCGCCGCGGCCGTGGCCCTGCTGGTCACCGGCTGTTCCTCGGGCGGAACGGCCGACGACGGCAAGGTCACTCTCGAATTCCAGTCCCTCGCCTGGCAGAAGGAGTCCGTCGACGCCAACAAGCAGCTCGTGAAGGAGTGGAACGCGGCGCACCCGGACATCCAGGTCAGGTACGTCCAGGGCAGCTGGGACAGCGTCCACGACCAGCTGCTGACCTCCTTCGAGGGTGGGGAGGCGCCGGACGTCATCCATGACGCCTCGGACGACCTCGCGGACTTCGCGTACGGCGGCTACCTCGCCGATCTGCGGGATCTGCTGCCCGCCCGTCTCAAGTCCGACATCCCGCAGCACAGTTGGGAGACCGCGACCTTCGGTGACGGCGTCTACGGCGTGCCGTTCCTCCAGGAGCCGCGCGTCCTCATCGCCAACGCGAAGATCCTCAAGGCGGCGGGCGTGCGCATCCCCACACCCGCGAAGCCCTGGTCCTGGGAGGAGTTCAGGGCCGTCACGAAGAAGCTGAGCGGCGACAAGAAGTTCGGCGTGGCGTGGCCGCTGAAGGAGCCCGTCTCGGCGACCCTCAACCTCTCCCTCTCGGCCGGCGGGCGCATGTTCCACCGCGGCCCGGACGGCCAGGTGACGGTCCGCTTCGACCCCGCGGACCAGGTCGTGCCCCGCACCGTCCACGACCAGGTCAACACCGACGGCAGCGCCTCGGGCGCGACGCTCGGCATGGGCGGCTCGGACACGCTTCCCGGTTTCTTCGCGGGCAAGTACGCGATGGTCCCGCTCGGCTTCTCCTATCGGCAGCAGATCGTCCAGCAGGCGCCGAAGGGCTTCGACTGGCAGGTGCTCCCGGCGCCCGCGGGACGTGACGGTCTGGCTCAGGGAGTGTCCCCGCAGACCCTGTCCGTCGCCGAGGACAGCCCGCACAAGAAGGAGGCGGCCCAGTTCATCGACTTCCTGCTGCGGCCGCGGAACATGGTGCGCCTCGCGCTCGGCGACTGGATGCTGCCCACCGGTACCGAGGCCCTGAAGGACCCGGCCCTGCGCACGGAGAAGAACGACTGGGCGACCGGCACGGCCCTCGCCGGTGACCTCCGCTCGGCCCCGGCGCAGTCGGTGCGCGGCTACGCGGAGTGGAAGGACAAGGTCGCGACGCCCGCGCTGCAGGAGTACTACAGCGGCTCGATCGGCCTCGGTGAACTGCGCGACCGGCTGGTGAAGGACGGGAATCTGGTGCTCGCGAGGTATCAGAGGTAGGGCGGGACACCAGAAGGGGGTCACATGTCGAGGACGAGGCGTGGGCCCCGGCAGCGCGAGACGCAGATCATCAGCGTCTCGCCCGCCGCCCGCTCCTCGGCGGTGAGCACGGAGTCCCGGTGGTCCGCCGTGCCCTCCACGATGTCGGTCTCGCAGGTCCCGCAGGTGCCTTCCGCGCAGGAGTACAGCACCTCGATCCCCGCCTCCCGCACCGTGTGCAGGATGCTGCGGCCGGGCGGCACGGTCAGGGTGCGGCCGGAGCGCCGCAGCTCCACCTCGAAGGCGTGGTCCGTGCCGTCGGCGCCGTCCGGTCCGTCCTGCGCGGGACGGAAGCGCTCGGTGTGCGCGGGGCCCCGGGCCTCGACGGCGTCGAGGAGGGGTCCCGGGCCGCAGCAGTAGACCAGGGTGCCGTCGCCGCCCGTGTCCGGCGGGCCGAGATACCCGTCGAGGTCGAGGAGCCCCGTCTCGTCCTCCGGCGCGACGCGCACCTTCTCGCCGTAGGCGGAGAGTCGATCGAGGAACGCCATCGACTCGCGCGACCGCCCGCCGTACAGCAGGCTCCACTCGGCGCCCGCCGCTTCGGCGGCGGTCACCATCGGGAGGATCGGGGTGATCCCGATGCCGCCCGCCACGAAGCGGTAGCCCGGTGCCTCACGGAGCGGGAAGTGGTTGCGCGGTCCCCGGACGCGGACGACCGCGCCCGGGGTCAGCTTCTCGTGCACGTAGGCCGATCCGCCGCGTCCGCACGGTTCGTGGAGGACCGCGACGGTCCAGGCGGTGCGATCGGCGGGGTCTCCGCACAACGAGTACGGGCGGACCAGCTCGTCCGTGAGGACCAGGTCCACGTGGGCACCCGGCTCCCAGGCGGGCAGCGGGTCGGCCTCGGGGTGACGGAGCGTCAAGGAGATGACACCGGTGGCCTCTTCGGTGCGCGCGGCGACGACGAGGTCGGCTTCGTAGGGCGGGGTCACCGGTCGTCCTCCGGGTGATCGGGGTGGGACAGCATCCACTGCCACATCAATACGGGGTCCTGCGTGTCGTGCTCGGCCCCGCAGTGGCAGATGCCGTGCAGTTCGTCGGTGCCGGGGACCCAGTCGACGCGGTACACCTCGGCGGTGGGCGGGCGGCTCATCGCGCGACGGTGTCGGGGGTCGCGGACCGGTCGCCCCCGGCGGCGAGGCGGGCCAGGATGCGGCGGGCGGCGAGGCCGCCCGTGTCGATGTTGATGCTGAGTTCCTGGTAGCCGGCGGGCTCGGTGTCCAGGGTCTTCTGGAGCAGGTTCAGCGCGTTCACGTCCTGCATGACGACCTCGTGGTTGAAGTCGCGCAGGAACGTGGACATCTCCTCGTCGCCGTGGCCGAAGTCGCGGGAGACGGCCCAGAAGTCGTAGACCTGGTTTCGCGTGGACGGTGTGATCGCGTAGGTGATCTCCACGTGGAAGGCGTCCGGGTCGGTGCCGTCCGGGTTCGGCAGGACGCCCTGGGGGGCGATGCGGCTGTGCAGCAGGTACAGGCACGGGGCGTGGTACTCGATGTCCTGCCAGCGGGTGATGCGGCCCTTGATACCGGTGGAGTTCGCGTAGAACGGCGGACACTCGGCGTCGTCCATGTGCCGGCTGACGCGGACGATGCCGGCGCCCTCGTCGACCTCGGTCGTCATGGGGGTGTCGGCGACCTCGGGCGTGCCGATGTAGCCGCCGTGCAGATACGTCTCGTGGGAGAGGTCCATCAGGTTGTCGACCAGCAGGACGTAGTCGGCGTCGATGGGCTCCATGCCGCCGACCGTCGTCCAGTGCGCGGAGTCGGCCAGGTGCGGGGCCCGCGGGATCGTCGTCCGGTCGGCCAGCGCCGGGTCGCCGATCCACACCCACACGAACGAGTCCAGCTCGGCCACGGGGTACGAACTCACCCTGGCGGTACGGGGGACGCGCTTCTGTCCGGGGACGTACACGCAGGTGCCGGTCGTGTCGTAGGTGAAGCCGTGGTAGCCGCAGACCACCTTGTCGCCGTCGAGCCGGCTCTGCGAGAGCGGGAAGCGGCGGTGCACGCAGCGGTCGGCCAGGGCGACGACCTCACCCGTGTCCTCGGTCCGGTAGAAGGCGATCGGCTCGCCGAGGACGGTGCGGGCGAGGAGTTCCCGCCCGACCTCCGTCCCGTACGCCGCTACATACCACTGGTTCCGTGCGAACTCGGACATGGCACTCCCGTCCCTGAAGGGCGAAGCGGCTCTGCTTCGCCGTGCCGTGGTGTGCCACCAGCGTCGTGACGGGGCCGGACCCCGGCAACGGCACTTCCGCCGGGCGGAAGCCGGAGAATGTCGGACGTCTCTAATCATTGACCTCCACAATTATTGAGCTCTACATTCCACGCATTCGCCGGCACTCCCCGGCGGCACCTCCGCACTCCCTCGGAACTCTCCCGGAACTCCCGCAGAACGGAGCGCCTCATCGTGCCCGCACCCTTGCCCCGCACCCTCGCCGCGCTCGGCGCCGCGCTGGCTCTCACCCTCGCGGCCCCGGCCGCCGCCGAGGCCGGCACCGCGCCGGCGGCCCGGCACCTGACCGGAACCCTGGCCGACGGCGCAACGTGGATCGCGGACGTCCCCGCCCAATGGAACGGCACCCTCGTCCTCTTCTCCCACGGCTTCGGGCCGACCGTCGCCCAGAACGCGCCCAGCCCGGAGGTGCACGCCCAACTCCTCGCCGAGGGCTATGCGTTGGCGGGATCCTCCTACGATCCGCACGGCTCCAATTGGGCCCTCGAGAGCGCCGAGCGCGATCAGTTCGCCACGCTCGACGCGTTCGGCGCCGCAGTGGCCCGCCCGGCGCGCACGCTCTCCGTGGGCCAGTCGATGGGCGGTCTCGTCAACGCCCGGATCGCCCGCGACGGGGCCGGCCGTGTCGACGCGGCGCTCGGCATGTGCGGCCTGGTCGCCGGCGGCACGGACCTCGACACCTATCAGCTCAACGCGGAGTACACCCTCGCCAGGCTGCTGCTGCCGGGCCAGGAGGTCCAGCTCACCGGATTCGCCGACGCCGCCGCGGCCTCCGCCACCGCCGACCGGCTCACCGCGGCCGTCAAGGCCGCACAGGGCACGGCGCAGGGCCGGGCCCGGATCGCGCTCGCCGCCGCCTATCTCAACCTGCCCGCCTGGTCGTCCGGCGAGAAGCCGCCCGCCCCGCACGACGCGGCGGCGCAGGAGGAGCAGCAGTACGCGTGGCTGGCCCAGGGCCTGCTGACGTTCATCGAGGGCGGCCGGTACGCGATGGAGCAGTCGGTGGGCGGCAACAACTCGGGGAACGCCGGCACCGACTACGCCGCCCTGCTGGCCCGCTCCGAACACGCCCCGCAGGTACGGGAGTTGTATCGCGCCGCGGGACTCGATCTGCGCGCCGACCTCGCCGTGCTCGCCGCGGGGCCGAGGACCGTGGCCGACCCGGCCGCGGTGGCCGCCGCGCGGCGCACCTCGTCGGCGGGGCAGGGCCTCGGCGTACCGCTGCTCGACGTGCACACGGTCGCCGACAACCTCGTGCCCGTGGAGCAGGAGAACGCGTTCGCCGACCGGGTGCGGGCGGCCGGGGACGGGGCCCTGCTGAGGCAGGCGTATGTCGCGCGCCCCGGGCACTGCACCTTCAGCACCGCGGAGACCGTCGCCGCGGTGCACGCCATCGACCGCAGGGCCGCCCTCGGACGCTGGGACGGCGCCGAGCGGCCCGCAGCCCTGCAGCGCGCGGCGCTCGGCCTGCGCCTTGGGGGCGCCGCGTATGTCCCGTACCGGCCGGGCGAGTTGAACGGCGCGGCCCGCTCCCACTGAACGTTCCCCCGAACCCTCGACCCAGGGAAGTCCCATGCCCGCTCGAAGAATCACCGGCCGCTTCACCGCCGGAACCCTGATCGCCGGATGTCTCGCCGTCTGCCTCGCCCAGATCGGCATCGCCCTTCCGGCCACTCTCAACGGCCTCTTCCAGGAGCATCTGCACCCGGTGGGCTCCCAGCTGACCTGGATATCCGATGCGTTCCTGCTCCCCGTCACCGTCCTGGAACTGACCTTCGGCGTCCTCGGTGACCTCTTCGGACGCAAGCGGCTGCTCGTCGGCGGCGCCGTGCTGCTCGGCGTCGGCGAGACGGTGGCCGCCACCGGTGCGGGGGTCCATCAGCTCTGGGTGGGGCAGGCGCTGGCCGGCCTCGGCGCGGCGGCGCTGTTCCCCACCTCGCTGGCGATGATCGCCGCAGGCAGCACCTCCGCGGCGGGCCGGACCCGCGCCATCGCCCTGTGGGCGTCCAGCCTGTCCGCGGGCGGCTTCCTCGCCCCGCTGCTCGGGGGCATCACCGGGAACTACGGCTCCTGGCGCTGGGCCTTTGTCGTGGTGACGGCCATCGCGGCGGTGAGCGCCCTCACCAGCCTCCTGCTCGCCCACGACTCCCGTGCGCCCGAGGGCCGTTCGCTGGACATCGGCGGCCAGATCACCATTGGCGTGGGGGCGTTCGCCCTGCTCTACGGGGTCATCCAGGGCCCGACGGACGGCTGGGGCTCCGCGGCCGTGATCACCGCGTTCCTCGTCGCCGCCGTCTTCCTCGGCCTCTTCGTCTTCGCTGAACTGCGGGCGCGTTCACCGCTGTTGCGCCTCGGCCTGTTCGCCGACCGCTCGTTCGCGGTGGCCTCGGCCGTCGCCGTCGTGGGCATGTTCAGCTTCCTGGGTACCGCGTACGCGGCCAGCATCCGGCTCGGTCCCATCCAGCACCAGAGCCCGCTGCGCACCGCGTTCGCCTTCCTGCTCCTCAACGGCATCACCCCGTTCCTCACCCCGCTGACCACGCGACTGCTCACCCGGGTGGCGCCGCGGCTGCTGCTCGGCGGCGGCCTGGTGCTGATGGCCGCGGGCGACTTCGTGGCCGCCTCGCTGCGGGTGACCGACCGGGCCCTGCCCTCGCTGATCCTGCCGCTCGGTCTGGTCGGCATCGGCTTCGCCTTCACCGTCTCCTCCGTCACGGCGACCGCCGTCAACGCGGCCCCCGCCCACCTGGCGGGCATGGCCAGCGCCTCGACGAACCTGCTGCGCGACTTCGGCTTCACCCTCGGTCCCGCGGTCATCGGCGCGGTGGCGCTCAGCCAGGCGGCGTCCCGCCTCGACGGCGCGATCGGTACGTCGGACCTGGCGCCGGGCGCCAAGGCGGCGGCCGGGGAGGTCCTCGCCGAGGGCGGGCCGCTCGCCCTGAACTCGGTACCGGCCGGTTCCCCTCCCGGGGCGGCCGGACCCTACGCCCTTGAGGCGCTGGGCCACGGCTATGCGATCGGGTTCGTGGTCTGCGGGGCGGCCGCCGCACTGGCGGCGCTGCTTGTGCTCGTCGCCCTGCACCCCGGGAAGGGAAAGGCGAAGGGGCGGGGCGCAGCACAGGAGGCTGACCGAACTGCCGCCGCCGAGGCTCTGCCCGACGCAGGCGCGGTCTCTTCGTGACTCCCTACGGCCGCCAGCCCAGGGCGCGTGAGATGCCGCGCCCCGCGAGCCGTACGGCCGGGACCAGCGAGTGCGGCTGTGTCCCGGCCGAGGGGACCACGAGCGAGACCGCGGCCACGACGTCGCCCCGCGGCCCGCGCACGGGCGCGGCCACCGAGACCGCGTCGTCCGTGATCTGGCGGTCGGCCACCGCGCAGCCGGTGCGCCGCACCTCGGCCAGGGCGCGGCGCAGCCGGACGGGGTCGGACAGGGTGTGCGGGGTGAAGGCGGCGAGCGGCCGCCCGCAGACCTGGTCCTGGAAGGCCTTGGCGCTGTGGGCGAGGAGGACGAGTCCGACGCCGGTCGCGTGCAGCGGCCAGCGCGCCCCGACGCGGCTGCGCACGCCGACGGCGTGGCGGCCGGACAGCCGCTCGATGTAGACGACGTCAAGGCCGTCGCGCACCGCGAGATGCACGTTCTCGTGGGTCGACTCGTAGAGGTCCTCGAGGAAGGGCAGCGCGGCCTCACGCAGCGCGGGGCCGCGCGGGGCCAGCGCCGCCAGTTCCCAGATCCGCAGCCCTATGTGGTAGCTGCCCGCCGCGTCGCGCTCCAGGGCGCCCCACGCGGTGAGCTCGCCCACCAGGCGGTGGGCGGTGGCCAGCGGCAGCCCGGCCCGGCGGCCGATCTCGGTGAGGGACAGCGCGGGTCTGCGGTGGTCGAACGCGCCGAGCACCGCAAGCAGCCGCTCCGCCGCGGAACGGCTGCGCGCTGCGTCCGCGGGATCCTGCGACGGCCCTGTCATGTCCGCCGGGTCAGCCCCGGTCCCCTTCCGCGACCCGCGCCAACAGGGCCTGCAACGTGGCCCGTTCACCGGGTTCGAGGGGGGCGAGCAGTTCGTCGGTCACGCGCCGGCTGCCCTTGTCGGTGTCGCGCAGGACGTCCTTGCCCCGGTCCGTGAGAGCGACGATGCGGCTGCGCCGGTCGCCCGGCGCGGGTCCCCGCTCCACCAGGCCGAGGTCCTGCAGATCGTCCACGAGGCTCACGATGGCGCTCGGGTCGTAGCCCAGCCGGTCGCTCAGCTCGCGTTGCAGGGCGCCCTCCACGGTGGCGAGGTAGCGCAGCAGCGCGTAGTGCCGCAGCCGCAGGCCGAACTCTTCGAGAGTGGCGTTGAACAGCCGGCCCGAGTGCAGCCCGAGCCGGTAGAGGAGATAGCCGGTGTCGGCGTGCAGCTCGCGCATCCAGGGCGCCTCTTCGTCAGTGATGTCGGGCTCCGGGGTAGGTCCGTGCGGGCACGGGGTGCGGGAGGTCGGCTCCAGCATGAAGGACTTAAAGGCTTACGGCAACTATTGACGACAACAATGATTGGTCATAGCGTCCTTCTTGTCGGCCGGTACGGATTGAGCGGATCGGATCTCCTCGGCCGCCTTCTCCCCTCCACGTACCTGTTCACGCCATCGGAAGGGCACAGCCGCAATGTCTGACGTGTCATCAGCACCTTCGACCTCACTCGACGGAAAGGTCGCCGTCGTCACCGGAAGCGGCCGCGGACTCGGGCTCGCCTACGCCACCGCCCTCGCCCGGTCCGGGGCGAGCGTCGTCGTCAACGACATCGACGCGGACGTCGCCGGGCAGGCCGTCAAGACGATCACCGCGGCCGGCGGCCGGGCCGTTGCCGAGGTCGTCCCCGTGGGTTCCACCGAGGCCGCCGAGCGCCTGGTCGGCCGGGCCGTCTCGGAGTTCGGCCGGCTGGACGTCATGGTCACCAACGCCGGAATCCTGCGCGACAGGGTGCTGTGGAAGATGACCGACGACGACTTCGACGCCGTGGTCACCACCCATCTCAGGGGCACCTTCACCTGCGCACGTGCCGCCGCCGTACGTATGCGTGAACAGGGCGAGGGCGGCAGCCTGGTGCTCGTCGCCTCCCCGGCGGGCCAGCGCGGCAACTTCGGGCAGACCAACTACGCGGCGGCCAAGGCCGGGATCGCGGCGATGGTGCGCACCTGGTCCATGGAGCTGGCCCGCGCGGGGGTCACCGTGAACGCCGTCGTGCCGGTCGCCGCGACCGCGATGACCGAGACCATCCCCGCCTTCGCCCCGTACGTCGACGCCCTGCGCGGCGGCGAGCCGCTGCCCGGGTTCCTGCGCAGGGGCGAGGGCTTCGGCACACCGGAGGACTGCGCCGCGCTCGTGCCCTTCCTCGCCTCCGAAGCGGCCCGGGACGTCACGGGCCAGTGCATCGGCATCGGCGGCGACAAGCTCTCCCTGTGGTCGCATCCGCAGGAGGTGTCCGTCGCCTACGCGGACGGCGGCTGGAGCCCGCGGACCCTCGCCGAGACCTGGCACACGTCGGTCGGGCGCGAGCCGCAGGCCGTCGGCATCCCCGCGCCCCGCCTCCCCAAGGCTCCCGAGGGCGTGGTCCCGGCATGAGCGGCATCGACGTCGCGGCACTCACCGCGATCGACGTCCACACGCACGCCGAGGTGTCGTCCAAGGGGCGGGCCTCGCTCGACGACGAGCTGCACGCCGCGTCCAGCACCTACTTCAAGGTCGAGGGGAACCGGAAGCCCACCCTCGAGGAGACCGCCGCCTACTACCGCGAGCGGCGGATGGCCGCCGTGATCTTCACCGTCGACGCCGAGTCCGCCACCGGCACCGAGCCCGTCCCCAACGAGGAGGTCGCCGAGGCCGCGCACGCCAACCCCGACGTGCTGATCCCGTTCGCGAGCATCGACCCCTTCCGGGGCCGCGCCGGGGTCCGCCGGGCCCGGCGCCTGGTCGAGGAGTACGGGGTGCGCGGCTTCAAGTTCCACCCCAGCATCCAGGGCTTCTTCCCCAACGACCGTATGGCGTACGGCCTGTACGAGGTGATCGAGGAGACGGGCGCCGTCGCGCTCTTCCACACCGGCCAGACCGGCATCGGCGCGGGCGTGCCCGGCGGGGGCGGCATCCGCCTGAAGTACTCCAACCCCATGCACGTCGACGACGTCGCCGCCGACTTCCCCCATCTGAAGATCATCCTCGCGCACCCGTCGTTTCCCTGGCAGGACGAGGCGCTCGCCGTGGCCACCCACAAGCCGGGGGTGCACATCGACCTCTCGGGCTGGTCACCGAAGTACTTCCCGCAGCAGCTGGTCCAGTACGCCAACACCCTGCTGAAGGACAAGGTCCTCTTCGGCTCGGACTACCCCGTCCTCACCCCCGACCGCTGGCTCGCCGACTTCGCGAAGCTGCCGGTCAAGGACGAGGTCAGACCGAAGATCCTCAAGGAGAACGCCGCCCGGCTGCTCGGGCTGACCAAACCGTAAAGGGGCCGGACATGCGCAACGAGGGACTGGGGTCGTGGCCCGCACGCCGGGCCCGCAAGACCCCGCACCGCACCGCACTGATCCACGCCGGCGTCGCCGTCACCTATGCCGCACTGCACGAGCGCACCACCCGGCTCGCCCACGCCCTGCGGACGCTCGGCGTCCGGCGCGGCGACCGGATCGCCTACCTCGGCCCCAACCACCCCTCGTTTCTGGAGGCCCTGTTCGCCGCCGGGCTCCTCGGCGCGGTCTTCGTGCCGCTCAACACCCGGCTCGCCGAGCCCGAACTCGCCTTCCAGATACGGGACTCCGGCGCCACGGTGCTGCTGCACGCCGCCGGGCGGAGCGGTGACCTGCCGGGCGTCCGTACCGCCGTCGAGGCGGACGGACCGGCGTACGAGGAACTGCTGGCCGCCGCCCCGGCCCTCGCCATCGACGAGCGGGTCGGCCCCGACGACGTAGGCGTCATCATGTACACCTCCGGGACGACGGGCCGTCCCAAGGGCGCCATGCTCACGCACGGGAACCTCACCTGGAACGCCGTCAACGTCCTGGTCGACCAGGACCTGATCGCCGACGAGGTCGCGCTCGTGGCGGCGCCGCTCTTCCACACCGCCGGCCTGAACATGCTCACCCTGCCGGTGCTGCTCAAGGGCGGCACCTGTGTCCTGGTGGGCTCGTTCGACGCGGCGGCGGCTCTGGAACTCGTCGAGCGCCACCGGGTCACCTTCATGTTCGGCGTGCCGACGATGTTCGACCAGCTCACACGGCAGCCGGGCTGGCCGGACGCCGACCTGTCGTCGCTGCGGATGCTCAGCTGCGGCGGCTCGCCCGTGCCGACCCCGCTCATCGCGGCCTACCAGGACCGCGGACTCACCTTCCTCCAGGGCTACGGGATGACCGAGGCGGCGCCCGGCACCCTCTTCCTCGACGCCGAGCACGCCGTCAGCAAGGCGGGCACGGCGGGCGTGCCGCACTTCTTCAGCGACGTACGCGTGGCGCGCCCCGATCTCGTGCCGGTGGAGCCGGGCGAGACGGGCGAGGTCCTGGTGCGCGGGCCCCATGTCATGCCCGGCTACTGGGGCCTGCCCGACGAGAGCGCCGCCGCGTTCGCCGACGGCTGGTTCCGGACGGGGGACGCCGCCCGGATCGACGCGGACGGCTACGTCACCATCGTCGACCGCTTCAAGGACATGATCATTTCGGGGGGCGAGAACATCTACCCCGCCGAGGTCGAGGACGCGCTGCTCGCCCACGCGGACATCGTCGAGTGCGCGGTCATCGGCGTACCCGACGAGAAGTGGGGTGAGGTCGGCAGGGCGGTCCTCGTCGCCCGCGAAGGCCGCGCGCCCGACCCGCGCGAGGTCCTCGCCTCGCTGTCCGGGCGCCTGGCCCCTTACAAGATCCCCAAGTCGGCCGTCGTCGTGGACGCCCTGCCCCGCACCGCGTCGGGAAAGCTCGTCAAGGCCGACGTCCGCCGCCTGCACGGCACTTCATGACCACCGTACTCATCAGCACACAGCGAAGGAGCCCCTCATGGGCATCACCGTCAACGGCCTGGACGAACTGAAGAAGCTCGCCGGAAGCGACCTGGGTTCCAGTGCGTGGACCGACGTCACGCAGGAGCGGATCGGCACCTTCGCCGACGCCACCGACGACCACCAGTGGATCCACACGGATCCCGAGCGTGCCAAGGAAGGCCCCTTCGGCGCGCCCATCGCGCACGGCTATCTGACGCTCTCCCTCTTCATCCCGATGTTCACCGAGCTCCTGGACGTCGAAGGAGTCACCACCAAGGTCAACTACGGCCTGAACAAGGTCCGTTTCCCCGCCCCCGTGCCGGCGGGCTCCCGCATCCGGCTGGCAGCGCGCCTCGCCGGGGTCGAGGACGTGCCGGGCGGCGTGCAGATCACGGTCGACGGCACCGTCGAGATCGAGGGGGCGGCCAAGCCCGCATGCGTCCTGCAGAGCGTCTCCCGGTTCTACGCGTAGCGGCGAGCCGCAATATAAGTTGTACGAGACGTCTCGTCTCACTTACGGTGGCGCCATGAACGTCCCCAGGAACGCCCATATCGCCATGTTCTCCATTGCCGCCCACGGGCACGTGAACCCGAGCATCGAGGTGATCAGGGAGCTCGTCGCCCGCGGGCACCGCGTGACGTACGCGATCCCGCCGCAGTTCGCCGAGAAGGTCGCCGAGACCGGGGCCGAGCCGAAGATCTGGCACTCGACGCTGCCCACCGACGACGACCCGGACGCGTGGGGCACGGAGCTGATCGACAACCTCGAACCGTTCCTCACCGACGCGGTCCAGGCGCTGCCGCAGCTCCTCGACCTCTACGAGGGCGACGAGCCGGACCTCGTCCTCTACGACATCACCGCCTACCCCGCCCGCGTCCTGGCCCACCGCTGGAACGTCCCGATCGTGCAGTTCTCGCCGAACCTCGTGGCCTGGGAGGGATACGAGGAAGAGGTCGGCAAGCCGATGTTCGAGCCGCTGAAGCAGACGCCGCGCGGCAAGGCGTTCTACGAGAACTTCGAGAACTGGATCAGGTCGAACGGAATCGACATCTCCGTCGAGGACTTCATGGGCCGCCCCGAGCGCTGCCTCGTCCTCATCCCCAAAGCGCTCCAGCCGAACGCCGACCGGGTCGACGAGCGCCGCTACACCTTCGTCGGCGCCTGCCAGGGCGAGCGGGCGGCGCAGGGCGAGTGGCAGCGCCCGGCCGGCGCGGAGAACGTGCTCCTCGTCTCGCTCGGCTCGTCCTTCACCAAGCAGCCCGGCTTCTACCGCGCCTGCATCGAGGCCTTCGGCGACCTGCCCGGCTGGCATGTGGTGCTCCAGATCGGCAAGTTCGTCGACGAGGAGGAGCTCGGTGAGATCCCCGCGAACGTCGAGGTGCACCACTGGGTGCCGCAGCTGGCGATCCTCAGGCAGGCCGACGCCTTCATCACGCACGCGGGCGCGGGCGGCAGCCAGGAGGGCCTCGCCACCGCGACGCCGATGGTCGCGGTCCCGCAGGCCGTCGACCAGTTCGGCAACGCCGACATGCTCCAGGGGCTCGGCGTCGCACGCCACGTACCGATGGAGGAGGCCACGCCCGGCAAGCTCAGGGAGACCGTGCTCGCCCTCGTGTCCGACCCCGAGGTGGCGCGCCGCCTCCAGGAGATCCGGGCGGAGATGGCGGGTGGGGGCGGTACGCGGCGCGCGGCCGACCTCGTCGAGCGGGCTGGCGGCCTGGTTCCACGGGAGGCGTGAAGTGATCGCGCTTTTTGGGTAACAGTCAGGTCATTTCATAACGCTCGGATAACGCAGGTGGTTCGTGGCGAAGTCATCGACCTGGCCATGGAGTTCGACCGTTACCCCCGGCCAAAGGTTGCGTTCTGCACTACTTGAACCTTGTGTGAAGGGCTTTCTAGCGTGAGATGAACTCACGTCGAACGCCAGGAAGTTGACCGCCATGCGCCGAGACATACCGCCCCTCGACGAGGTGCGCCGCATCACGCAGAAGAAACGGGACGCGTGGTGGACCGTTCTGCTCGTCGATCCGGTCGCCACGCCGCTCGTGCGGCTGACGGCGATGCGCACGAGGATCACCCCGAACCAGATCACCTGGGGCGCCTTCGTCCTGGGCCTCGGCTCCGCCGTCTGCTTCTGGCTGGGCGACTGGCGCTGGCTCATCGCCGGCGCCGTCATCTACCACCTGTCCTTCATCCTCGACTGCATGGACGGCAAGGTCGCCCGGCTCACCGGCCAGGGGTCGGTCTTCGGCGCCTGGCTGGACTTCGTCTTCGACCGCATCCGCGTCATGGTGTGCGGCGTCGCGCTCATGGCGGGCCAGTACGAACGCACCGGTGACGAGCTCTACATCTGGCTCGCCCTGGCCGTCGTCGGCCTCGACACCCTGCGCTACATCAACTCCCTGGAGATCTTCAAGATCCGCCACTCCATGCGCAAGCAGATCAAGGAGCGGGTGAAGGAGGCGCGGCGCGCGGAGAACGAGGCCGAGCTGGCCTTCATGGAGGACCTGCTTCGCGACAATCCCGAGGCGGACATCGAGCAGGACCTCCAGAGGGCACGCCCGGCCGAGGGAATCGCGGAGGAGGCCGCACCCCGGCCCGCGCCCCAAGTGGTCGACCTGCACCAGGAGTTCAGGAGCCGCTTCCCCGTATACCTGCGGTTGCGCTCGTTCCTTCTCCGTCACCGCATCCGTACCCATCTGATCAGCGGGATCGAGTTCCAGATGGGCGTCTTCATGATCGGCCCGCTGATCGACCAGGTCCTGTGGGCGACGATCGTGTCCGGAGCCCTCCTGCTCGCCTTCGAACTCGCCATCATCTACAAGCTGTTGCTGTCGACCCGCGACTTCACGCGCACGATCGACTCGTTCGCGGAGCGCGGCCGGCGAACCGCCGCGGCCTGAACGTACGGGTCCTCGAACGTGAGGGGGCGCCCCCGGCGGCGGGGGCGGGCGGGGGGGGGGCCGC
>NZ_JBSHLM010000026.1:0-43870 GCF_053644375.1 Streptomyces sp. NPDC055400
ACCTCGTTGAACGACCCCGCGTCCAGCAGCAGCTCGATCCGCTCACGCGCGGTCAGCTTGCCCTTCGCACGCTGGGCCTCGGTCGCCTTGTCACTGGGCCCGCGCAGCGCCTGCTCACGGATCGCGTGCAACTCGGCCACGCGTCCACACGCGTCGCTGGGCCCCGCCTCGGTCGGTGCAAGGGCAGTCGTCATCGCCATGTCAGTCCCCTCCTGGGACAAGGCCGCGGAGGTCCCACCCCGGGTCCATGCAGCACACATTAACAAACCGCGTACGCGGTTTTAAGGTGGGAACTCGAGGATTACTACAGGCCGTGCGGCTACCGCCAGCTTCCGGGCGGCACAAAGCCCTCGGGCCTCCTCCACCAGGAGGTGGCAACGGCCGCCTCGAGTTCGTCGTCCGGCTTCTCGCGCGCCCGCTGCAGCGCGAGCAACACGGCTGTCAGGGCCGCGAGTTCGGCATCGTCCGCCCGCCCCCGCTCGACACGGAGTACGGCTTCGCCCCTGCTCATCGGTCGCCCTCCTTCCGCAGTCCGTGGAAGAACGGTCGACCGGGGCACTCGAGAGTCGCTTTGGCTTCACTTGAGATGCGGCCGCCCCTGGGTGCACGGCCCGGCCGTCACCACAGGAGCCGCACGTCAGACGCCAGTCGAGGAAACCCGAGAGCTCCGGTCCGCCCGATTCGGAGCAGATCACTCCATATCTCGAGCCTCAGGAGTTCGCGGATCCCTGGAAATTAAACCGGATGGTATGTATCTTTCTCGCTCAGTGAGACACACCCGGTCTCGTATCCGCGCAGGGGGAAGCATGTCCGTGATCACGTTCCGCACCGAGCACGCGTCGATCGACACAGCTGTCGCACCGTCCCTCAGCACAGCGCCTCACCGCGGCGACATCAGCCGCTTCCCCTCCTTGACCACCACGGTGCCCAAGGAGCTCGTGCACCGCGCCGGCGTCGCCGAAGTACTGCTCACCGACTGGGCGCGGCTGGACGACACCCACTTCGTCGCGTCCGCCCAGTGGCCGCGCGGGCACAGCTTCTACACCAACGTCGACGGCTGCCACGACCCGCTCATCGTGGCCGAGACGATCCGCCAGGTCGGAGCTCTCCTGTCGCACGCGGAGTTCGGCGTTCCGCTCGGCCACCACTTCCTCATGTGGGACCTCTCGGTCTCGGTGCGGCCGGAGCACATAGCGGTCGACGGGACACCGGCCGCACTGGACATGGAGATCGTCTGCAGCGACGTCAAGCAGCGCTGCGGCAAGCTGACGGGCTTCCACTACGACGTCACCATCCGCCGTGACGGCCACATCGCCGCGACCGGGAGCGCCGGCCTCACCTGCACCACCCCCAAGGTCTACGAGCGACTGCGCGCCGAACGCCTGAACAGTGGCCGCCGCCCGCTCCCCCTGACCAGCCCGACCGCGCCGCAGAACGTCGGCCGCACCTCCCCCATGGACGTCGTGCTGTCACCCACGGGAGAGCCGGACAGCTGGCAGCTCAGGGTGGACACCCGCCACCCGGTCCTCTTCGAGCACCCGGGCGACCATGTGCCGGGCATGGTGCTGATCGAAGCCGCCCGCCAGGCCACGGCCGCGGCCCTGGGACGCTCTTCCCTGCCCCTCGACGTCACCAGTGAATTCAAGCGCTACGCCGAACTGGACACACCCTGCCTGATCGAGGCGCGGCGTCTGCCGAGGGCGAGCGAGGACAGCACGGAGTCCGTGGTCGTGACCGGCCACCAGGAGGGCGAGCTCGTGTTCTGGTCCACCGTCACCGTGGCAGCGAGCCCGGCCTGATACCGCACAGCGAGCTGCCGCGCGGTGTCCCCGGCGATGTTCCGGCACTCCCCGGGGATGCCGGACCCGCTCCGTGTCACGCCTGCTCCACCCGTCGCTCAGCCCAGCACCCGCGGGCGGAGCGCGGCCGAGTCCGGGGCGAACGCGGCGAGATGGTCCCGTGCCCAGGCGCCGAAAGTGCCCGCCTGGCGCCCGGTGACCGCGCGAACCGTGTCGTCCACACCGGCCTTGGCCCCGCTGCGCTGGCGTTCCGCGCTCTCCAGCAGGGCCTGGACCACCGGCGCCGGCCAGCGCTCGGCCAGGCCGTTGCGCGCCTCGTCGGGAGTCAGTTCCTCGAAGCCCAGCGGGATGCCCAGCAGTCGGCTGAGCTGATCCGTCTGCTCGACCGCTGTGATCGCCTCGGGCCCCGTCAGGGTGTAGGCCTTGCCGGCGTGCCCCTCCTCGGTCAGGACGCGCACCGCGACCTCCGCGATGTCCCGGGGATCCACACAGGCGTTGGCCGAGGTCCCATGGAGCGTCCGTACGACGCGCTCGGAGCGGATGGACGCCGCCCAGGACAGGGAGTTGGACATGAACGCGCGCGGCCGCAGCAGGGTCCACTCCATGCCACAGGTGCGCAGCAGCTCCTCGTTGGCACGCTGCCACCGCGTGATGACGTCGTCGGCGTCCGGGTCGAGGACGGCCGCCGCGGAGAGTTTCACCAGACGCCGCACTCCCGCCGTGGACGCGGCGCGGACAAACCGGGCGTCGTCGTCACCGGCGATGCGGTTGGTGACGAGAAAGGCCGTCCCCACACCCTCCAGGGCGCGGGCCAGCGACTGCGGATCGCCGTGATCCGCAGCGACCGTCTCCACGGTGGCGGGCATGCCCGTGATCCTCGCGGGATTCCTCGTCATGAGCCGGACGCGCAGGCCGGAGGGGAGCCGCCGGACCAACTCCCGGCCCACCGTCCCGGTCGCCCCGGTCACGAGGATCACCGGATCGTCCCCGCTCTCTCTCCGCTGCGACCCCACAGCCGTCGATCCGCTCACCGCAAGTGCCTCCTCATTCGTGGCCGTTTCATGTCGATTCCGATTCCTGCACGGCGGATGGTTCGCGCGAAGCGCCATCCGAAGTAAGATACAAACTGGACGGTTTTTTTATTGGGTCTCCGGGCTCATCGATCGGAGGAGGCCACGATGGCGCAGCAGGATCGAGCCATTCGTACACGGCAGACGCTGCTCTCGGCGGCGGCAAGGGTCTTCGAGGAGCGCGGCTACCAGTCCGCGACCATCAGCGAGATCCTCACCACGGCCGGTGTCACCAAGGGAGCCCTGTACTTCCACTTCCCCTCGAAGGAACACCTGGCGGAGGGGGTCCTTCAGGAGCAGGGCCAGCGGCTGCCCATTCCCGATCGCGCCTGCAAGATCCAGCAGCTCGTCGACACGGTGATGGTGCACGCCTACCGCCTGCAGACCGACCCGATGGTCCGGGCAGGTGTCCGGCTGTCGCTCGACCAGCAGGCCCATGGGCTCGACCGCAGCGCTCCGTTCACGCAATGGGGCGGGATCATCCAGATGCTGCTGGACAAGGCCCAGAGCCAGGGCGAGCTGCTTCCCCATGTCGTGCCGGCGGAGACCGCCGAGGTCCTGGTGGGCTCCTTCGCCGGAGTCCAGGCCATGTCCCAGGCCATGCGCGACTACCAGGATCTGCTGTTCAGGGCCTCCGCCCTGCTGCGCCACGTGCTGCCCAGCGTGGTGCTGTCCTCCGTACTCACCTCCGTGGACCTCACCGAGAGCCGGGGCGCGAAGGTCTCCGCCGAACTGCAGGCGCTGGAGGCCGAGCAGACCGCGCCGACCAGGGTCAGCTGAGCGCCCGCACACGTCCCCTCCCGGCCGGCCGGCCCGGTCCCAGGTACGCCGTCAGGGCCGAGGCCAGCTCGTCGCCGTCCGGGGCCCAGGCGATGTAGCCGTCGGGCCGTACGAGCAGCGCATCGCAGGAGATCTCGGGCGCCGGGGCGGCATGGACGACACGCAGCGACCCGGACCAGTCCCGGACCTGCTCCGCATACCGGCTGC
This sequence comes from Streptomyces sp. NPDC055400, assembly GCF_053644375.1. NCBI lineage: Bacteria > Bacillati > Actinomycetota > Actinomycetes > Kitasatosporales > Streptomycetaceae > Streptomyces > Streptomyces sp. NPDC055400. The sequence continues at coordinate 3,857 of NZ_JBSHLM010000026.1, forward strand.
CCCGCTCCCCGAGAAGCAACAGCACCGGCCGGCCCTCGCGGAGCAGCCCGATCACATCGGTGGGCCCCTCCCCCGTGGTCAGCGGAACATTGCGCAGAAACCTTCCTTCCCAGGCGGAGGAATGCCCCGTGCGGCAGGGCAGCACCGTGTCCTGGGCACTGATCATCGCGCCGAGCCTGCTGTTCTCCGCTCCCCTGGACAGCAGATCGCCGAACAGCTCCCGCAGCGGGTCGAGTTCGGCTCCCGGCCGCATCAGGGCGAGCTGGGCCCGCGTGTTGTCGACGACCCGCTGCGCGGCGGGCCTGCGCTCCTGGTCGTAGGTGTCGAGCAGCCCCTCCCCCGCATTGCCGCACACCGTGAGCGCCAGCTTCCAGCCGAGATTGACGGCGTCGAGCAGCCCCGTGCTGAGCCCTTGGCCGCCGATCGGGAAGTGCACGTGCGCCGCGTCGCCCGCCAGCAGGATGCGTCCGGCGCGGTAGGTACGCGCGATCCGGGAGAAGTCGCTGAACCTGCTCAGCCACCGCGGTTCGCTCATGGCGATGTCACGCCCGGCGATCCGGCCGACCTCGCAGCGCAGCTCGTCGAGGGTGGGCGGCCGGTACCGGTCGCTGTGCTCCCGTTGGCAGTTGAGCGTCCGCAGGTGGACCCCGCCGTCCGGGTCCGCCTTGGCGACGATCCAGCCGCGTCGGGTGCGGTGCCAGCCCGGGCGCAGCTCGTCCGGCCGCTGGAGGCGGACCCGGCCCATCATCGCGGACACGGTCGCCGGATACGCACGGCAGCCGATGCCCGCGAGCTCGCGCACCGTGCTGCGCGCACCGTCCGCCCCCACCAGGTACTCGGCCCGCCAGCTCCAGCACCCCTGCGGCCCGCGGGCCGTGATGCGGACCGCGTCGTCCTCCTGCTGGACGTCCGTCACCGACACGCCCCGCAGGATCCGCGCGCCTGCGGTACGGGCCCGCTCTTCGAAGCGCCGCTCGAGTTCGGCCTGCGGGCACTTGAGTACGGGCTCCGGCTCCCCGGCCGGAGCCGAGATCGCGAGACCGGGAATCCCCGCGAAATGGAAGGGACTTGTGGCGGCCCCGCCGGCGGATATCAGGCCCGCGAGGTGTCCGCGCCGGACCAGGGACTGCACCGTCCGGGCGTGCAGCGTGGTCGCCTTGGGGCGCAGGGACACATCGGTACGGGACTCCAGTACCAGGACGCGCACCCCGTGCGCCGCCAGCTCGGCGGCCAGGCACATGCCGACCGGCCCCCCGCCGACTATCGCCACCTGCACATGAATACGACTCGCCACCCGTTCCCCCTACGGTAGGTGCCCTGCAGTCATGCCCTCGGCGGAGAAATATACCGGGCGGACGGTTCTTTGCAATGTCCGTGCGGCACTCCACAGGCTCTCTGACCGGAAACGAAGGGTGCCTGTGGCGTTACAGCGGCAGCGTGATCCCCAGCGCCCGCATGGCCGAGGACGGCGGCCCGCCCTCCGAGCGCTCGGTCTTACGGCCCTTGTCACCGGGCCCGAGCGTGCGCGGGTCCACGGCCTCGGCCGGGGCACCCTTGGCATACAGGCCCTCGGGCTCGCTGTCCCGGTCGTGCGGCAGCAGCCAGAAGACACGGCGGCGGAACGTACCCGAGGACCGCGACGGCTTGGCCTGCGTGCCGAGAACCGCGTAGCCGACCATGCGGCCGTCCCGGTGGTAGGCGGGCCTGCCCCGGCGGGTGGGCAGCCGGTCCAGGCTCTGGCGGACGTAGTCCAGCGTGTCGATGTCCTCGAGCCAGACCAGATCGGTCTCATGCGCGATCTCGTACTCGGTGATGAGGGCGCTCATCGCATACCTCCGTGGATACTCCGCCCTGCAGGGCGGAGAGGAAACGCAGGATTGATGTTTACGTGATCCCGTTCTAGTTTGTGAGCGTGACCGGGGGCCATGTGAAGCGGGCGTTCAAGTACCGCTTCTATCCGAGTGATGCGCAGGCAGCCGAGCTGTCGCGCCCGTTCGGATGTGTGCGCAGGGTCTACAACATGGCCCTGGCGGCCCGTACCGAAGCCTGGGCGCGGCAGGAGCGGATCAACTACAACCAGACGTCCGCACTGCTCACCGAGTGGAAGAAGACCGAGGAACTCGCCTACCTCAGCGAGGTGTCCTCGGTACCGCTCCAGCAGACGCTGCGGCACCTTCAGACGGCATTCGCGCACTTCTTCGCCAAGCGGTCGAAGTACCCGCGGTTCAAGTCCCGGAAGAAGTCGCGCAAGTCGGCGGAGTACACATCCTCGGGGTTCCGCTACCGCGATGGTGTCCTGAAGCTCGCCAAGATGTCCGAGCCCCTGGACATCGTGTGGGCCCGCCCCCTGCCCGAGGGTTCGGTTCCGTCCACGGTGACCGTGTCCTGCGATGCGGCGGGCCGCTGGTTCGTGTCCATGCTGTGCGAGGACCCCACCGTCAAGCCGCTCCCCACCACCGACACGGCCATCGGCATCGACGTCGGCCTGACCCACCTGCTGACCCTCTCGACGGGGGAGAAGATCGCCAACCCCCGGCATGAACGCCGTGACCGGACCCGGCTCGCCAGGGCCCAACGGGAGCTGTCCCGCAAGACGCCGGGCAGCAACAACCGGACCAAGGCCCGCCGCAGGGTTGCCCAAGTGCATGCGAAGATCACCGACCGCAGACGGGACCTGCTGCACAAGCTCACGACTCGACTCGTGCGTGAAAACCAAACGCTCGTCATCGAGGACCTGACCGTCCGGAACATGGTCAAGAACCACACCCTGGCGCGAGCCATCTCGGACGCGTCGTGGGCGCAGTTCCGGAGCATGCTGGAGTACAAGGCGGCCTGGTACGGGCGGGAAGTTGTCGCAGTCGACCGCTTCTTCCCCTCCTCCAAACTGTGCTCCCACTGCGGCGCCTTGCAGGACAAGTTGCCGCGCAACATCCGCACCTGGACGTGCGAGAACTGCGGAACGACCCACGACCGGGACGAGAATGCAGCGAACAATCTTCTGGCCGCCGGGCTGGCGGCATCGGCCTGTGGAGCCGGCGTAAGACCTCAACGGAGAACTCCGGGCGGGCAGTCGGCAGTGAAGCAGGAAACCCCACGGCGCGAGCCGTAGGAATCCTCTCCCTTCAGGGAGACGGGGGAAGTCAAGCTCTCTCCTCGTCGGCCAGTGCCGTCAGTCCGATGCCCGGGTAGTACTTCCGCTGGTTGGAGAGGATCATCGCCTTGGGCGATGCCAGTCCCAGCACTTCGCGGACCCGGGCCGCGAAGGCGCGTGACGAGATGGGCGGGGCTCCCTCATTCTGGCACCACGTCTTATAGGCCGTGTACAGCCACGCTTGTTCGGCCCTCAGTTCGGTGTCCAGACGGCAGGACTCGCTCAGGAAGCGCCCGGTGTGGTCCTCGGTCTCCGCGTACGCGGTGGTGGCGATGCGGACGCGCTCGGGTCCGGTGAGGTCCCGCTCGCCGCCGAGATAGCGACGGGCGCCCTCGATCAGCCAGTTGAGGATGCCGGGGCCCTCCTCCGTGACGAGGAGGTCGGCGAGATTGTCGATCTTCCGGTGGTCGGGCACGACGCGCTCGAACGGGATGAGACGCATCCGCCGCCAGAACGCGAAGCCGCCCGAGCCGACTTCGGGCCGGTGATTGCCCAACAGCCACAGTTTGTGGGTCGGCTGGAAGCTGAAGAAGTCCTGGCGCATACGGCGCGCCTTGATCCGGTCCCCGCCCGTGAGCAGCTTGACCCGCGCCTCGTCGAACCGGTCTCCGGGCTTGACCTCGCTGCACACGATGACGCGGCGGCCGTGGAGTTCGGCCAGGTCGGTGGGGTGACCCTCGTAAGGGCGGGCCATGAGGAAGCCGGGCGGGGCGGCATCGGCGTAGTCGCCGATGAGTTTCATCAGCACATCGAGCAGCACCGACTTGCCGTTCTTGCCGGAGCCGAAGAGGAACGGCATGACCTGCCCGCCGACGTCTCCGGTGAGGGAGTAGCCCAGCAGCAGATGCAGGAAGTCGATCATCTCCGCGCCCTCGGGATCCGCACCGAAGGTGTCCCTGAGGAAGCGGTCCCAACGCGGCGTCGGCATCGCCAGCGGAGCCGCCGTGGTGGAGCGCGAATGGAAGTCCTTGTCGGGGTCGGCGCGGTGGATCGTCCCGGTCCGCAGGTCGACGACTCCGGACGGGGTGCACAGAGCGTACGGATCGGCGTCAAGGCGGGCGGCGTTGAGGACCATGCCGGGCGCGGACTTGGCCTGGGTGAGCATCGCGTTCATGCCGCTGGTGCTCAGCGCGCGTCGACGGTGCTGCTGCAGCGCCTGCGGAGCGAACACACCGCGCGGGTCGCCGGTGGCCAGCGACTCGGCGAGATCACCCGCGGCCCACAGCACGGTGTCGTCCTCGTCGACCTGCCAGCGTGTGCCGTCCCAGCGGAACCAGCCAAGACCCGGCACATGCCGGTAGTCACGCGCGTAGAGACGGACGAAGAGCTTGGCGTTGCCGCGGTCGCTGAGGGTGTCGGGCAGCAGCCCTTCGGCCGTGGCGACCACGCCCTCACCCGGTTCGTGGCGGGGTGGCGGGAGCACCGGATTGGCGAGGATCTGCGTGGCCACGGCCTGGGCATCGAAGTCGAACAGCGTGTCGTTGTCGCGTGCGCTCACTTTCGGCCCCCCGGATGCAGCGGGTGCAGCTGACCCGCACGCAGCCCGCTGCGGATGATCGACGCGCAGCGCCTTTCCTGTCCGCCGCGGGCCAGCGCCGCGGCCTCGGTCAGGGACCGCTCGGCCTCGTCCGCGTCGAGGTGCCCGGCGGCGACAAGCCCTCCGGCGATGTAGGCGGCGCGGTTCAACTTCTCGGAGAACGCGGCCCCTTCGGGTACGGCGGCACACGCGCTCACGTCGGCGAGCGAGGCCCGCAGGACCCGGCTCGCCGTGGTCCGCCCGCCGCCCGCCGCGATGACGGCCTGCCGCGCGCGGGGAACGACCGGCCGGGGCGCGGGCGGCCGCGGCAGATGCCCGGTACGGTCCAGCTCGCGGGCGAGCCAGGCGGGCAGCGCCGCGGGTTCACGCACGGGGCCCATCACTGTGTACGCGCCGGCGTCGGTGACGGTGCCCGGGGCGACGATGTAGCCGCCGTGCGCCCGGACATCGACCTGCCAGACCAGGGCGCGGCCACCGCCGGACCCGGTGGAGCACTGATACCGCCGGCCCGGCTGGGCCCGGTACCACACGTGCAGGCCGCCGGAAGGGGTACGTACGCGCATCGTGGATGTGTCCTGTGCCGGGCTCGTCGCGCCGCGCAGGGCGGCCAGGACGCCGAGCGTGTGAAAGCCGTTCGCGAGGCCGGTCAGATCGACCTGCTCCGCGATGGGGATCCCGGGCAACAGGCTTGTCCTGTCCGGGAGTTGTCGCTCATGCGCGTCGATGTCGATGACGACCAGGCCCGCCGGACCGCAGGAGACCCCCACGCCTAAACGCGGGTTGGCCCCCCACCACCGGTTGATCCGGGCGGCATCGAGCGTGGCGGCGCGGAATCCATGACACCAGCGGCCCTCGACCAGGCAGCCGCATCCTTCGTAACTGTGCCCGGGCGCACGGCAGTCCGCGCAGCTTCCCGCAGGCGTCTTGCGGCCCGGCGACAGCGGATGAACGGGCCAGCCACGACCGGCGAACCAGCGGGCCGTCGCCAGCGCCCGGCGCGCTTGTCCCCCTGAGTCGCTGTCCGGAACCAGCAGCTCAAACGCCATGTGCACCCCCATGCAGCGACTGAAGCGACCGAAGCCGCTGGGACAGATTAGCGAAGCGGGAGATACGCACGAGGTCAGTGAGGAAACAAAGATCGGCAAAGGATCGCTCGGCCGAAGCGACCGTCGTCATCACGCAGCGACCGGCAGGTGCGTGTCCAGCCACCGAGACCGCCCCTCAAAGCACAGCTCAGAGGGGGTACAGCAGAACCAACAGCGACTGAAGCGACCCAAGCTCCCCATATATGACGCACACGCACACCCACCTGCCCTAGGCGGCACCGTCATATATCTGCACCTTCAGTCGCTTGGGTCGCTGATTCGCCGGACCACAACCTCTGACCTGCACTTTTACCCGAGCGACCGACAGTGACCAAAGGCCTGGCCCGTAGCTGGCGCCCGCGTCGCCGCCCCGCGCCGGGCAGCGACCAGCAGCTAACGCACCGGGTCCAGCGACTCAAGCGACTCTGCAGCGAACATGCACTCACGCGCCCCGGCCCGGACAGCAATGTCCTTATTCGGGTCGCTACGGTCGCTCACATCACTGTCCCCGCTCCGCCGCACAGCAGGTACCAATTAGGTACCATGGCGGTATGCCGTCTCTCAATGTGTCCTTCACCGACGAGGAAATGGAAGCCGTACGCGCGGGTGCCGCCGCCGAGGGCAAGAGCCTCAAGGAGTACCTGCACGACCTCGGCGTACGCGAGCTGCAGCGCAAGCAGTTCGTCGCCGGCGCCTCCGCCTGGGCCGACAGGCTGCGCTCCGAGTTCGACGAGGCGTTCCCCGACGAGGCCCCGTCACCCGGCTCCCCGGCAGCGGCCGCCTGACATGATCTTGTACGTGGATGTGGCGTGGCTGCTGGACGTCCAGGAGTTCGCCGTCGGCCGCCAGGACATGAGCGTGTCCGACTACTCGGCGCTCGTGGCGGCCGTGGCCCGCCACAAAACCAGGATGCCCACCCTCGAGGAGTCCGACCCGGACAACGCCTGGCGGGCAGCAGCCCTCCTGCACACCATCGCCCGCCTCGAACCACTCCCCCACCACAACAGCCTGTACGCGGCGTTCGTCGCCGCCCAGTACATGGACCAGTCCGGCGAGACCATCGACCCGCCCTACGGCGCCCTCTCCGACCTCGTACACAAGATCCGCGACACCCGCCTCGACGTCTACACCGTGGCCGGCCACCTGCGCACCTGGAAAATCTGAAGGCGCGCCGGGAGCCCCTCGCGGGGCCACGACGTCCGGTACCTCACCACCGCTCACGCCTGCCCCCAGGCGGTGTAGCCGAGGTCCAGGTGCCCGAGGCCGGACAGGCGCCGCACCTGCGACACGAACGACCTGGTGAACAGGCGCTGCGCCGACCTCTCGCCGTAGCGGTCGATGTGGTCGAACACCACCTGGTGGTCATGAGCTGCGCGATCGCGCCAGTCCAGAACCTGCTCGCGGGTCAAGTCCTCGAGAACCAGATCATGGTCGACTACGACCGGAGCCGGGCGCGGCGCAGGCACCACGACCAGGGCCACAGACGCGGGCGGAACCTCGTCGACAGGCCGGTGTGCCGCAGCTCCGGTACGGGCCTGCGCTGCAGCCGCCTGCCGGGCACGGACCTGCTCCCACTCCCGCTCGCGGGCCCATGCCCTGGCCACGACCGTCTCGTGCAGCTGCTGCTCGGCGGCCGTCCGCCGCTCGGTCTCGGACGCTGAAGGCATCGCGGCATCCACGGCGGCCGCGACCGCGCGGCGCTGCGCACGGCGGTCGGCTCTGCGGTCCTCACAGCGAGGGCAGTCCCGGCCGGAGTCGAGCAGCGCGCCGTCGTCGCACCGCACGTCGCCGCACTCCTGGCGCTGCGGCATGCCCCGGCCGATGAGCCAGCCCACCGGATCCGTGATCGGCCCGCCGAGGCGCAACTGGTCCTCCAGCCGCCGGGCCAGCCGGTCAGCGAGGATCTGCGGGGCGTCGGCGGGACCGGCGAAGCCCACGACCCGGGCCAGCTCCGTACGGGCCCTGGCTTCCACCAGGCGACGGGCGGCCGGACGCTCCAGCTGTTCCCAGACCAGCCGGACCGGAGCCAGGACGGCCAGCAGATCCTGCGAAGGCAGGGCCACCCTTGCCTGCTGCTGCTGCCTGCTCTGGCCGTAGGGGGCCCGCACGCTTGCGCCAGTCACCTGGCCGCGGCCGACCGTCCCGCCTTCGACAACCGGGGATTTCTTCGGCTGTTCCCCGCGCAGCGGGCCACCTTCGGAGTCGACCGGCGTCAACCGGGCAACAGCGTTGCCGTGGCCGGGCCTGTCCTCGCGCGGGCACGCGCGGTCCGGCAGATCACCGTTCCGACCACGGCCTTCGCCGGAAAAGCCACGAGAGAGCGCAAGACACCCACCAGCAGTCACCACAGAAGCGTGGAGAGCGTGGTGCTGTGCAGTTGCAGCGAGGTCTGCCGATCCCGCGATGTCGCCCTGCCCAGGTTCTTCCACGCCAGCAGCCACAAGGGTCTTGCTCGTCTGGCCGGGCTCAAGATCTCCGGATGCAGTAGCGGCGTGCTCTGAAAACACCGCACCGGCCGCCCGGCGGGCCTCCCGCACGGCGAGGCCGTGGGCCCCCGCCACCGGCACCAGGCGCACCCGCGACTTCGCGTGCAGACCCGAGCCGGTCTTGTGCCGCACCACGTCCGCGACGCCGTGCTCCTGGAGCCGCTTGAGCACCTTCGCCCCGGCCGCCGCCGTGCAGCCCAGAAGCCGGGCGACCGTAGCCGCCGGACGCCCCCGCCCGCTGTCCACCGCCCCGGGGCACAGCCTCAGCCAGCCCGTCGAACCCGTCGTCAGCACCATCAGCAGCAAACCGAGCCGGTCCGTCGCCGCACCCCGGCCCGTACGGCCCGCGAGCAGCCCGGCAGGCACCGGATCCTTGCCCTTCGGCGCCCACCCCGGACCGAACAACACCTCGCACAACCGCAACAGCACCGAGAGCTCCGAGCGGGACAACGCCAGCGCGTGCCGCCGGTCGCCGGCCTTCTGCGCCCGGTACACCGGCACGACCCAGCACTTCAGGCCCGTTGCATGCCCTAAGGCGTTGGTCGCGACGCTCGAGGCGAGCACGCCGGAACGACGAAGCTCGGGCAGCACGGTGTGCGCGACCGTTGACTGGGATACGCCGAGCCACCGACCCAGCTCCGATGCCCAGATCGATGTCCGGTACCCGTCCCGGAACTGGGCTTTCGCAGTGAGTACGACGGCCGCGAGGCGGGCACCGTCCGATGCATCCCGCAGGGCGGGGTCCGCCACCAGCGCACGAACCGCTCCCAGGAGGCGGTTGCGCATCGTCTTCGTCAGCTGGAGCGGGTTGCCCAACTCGTATCGAGTGATTTGTGACGTCTTGGGGTGGTTTTCAGAGCCTGTTTGAGGCAGCACTGAACCAGCCCACGCATGGGTAGCTATAATCTGCTCCGGTAGGAGATAGGTGAGTTGGCAAACCCTCATCGCGACTCGGCGGCCCGGCCAAGGACACATGACGAGTTCGGTGAGGCGGTATTCAGCTGGAAGCGTCTAGCTGGCTGTCATCTCCTTCTACTGACGCGCGCGGCCTGGGAATTGCAGATCCCAGGCCGCTTCGCGTCGGTGGGCCGTGGTGGGTTGTGCCGGTCTGGAGCGGCGGCGCGAGGAGCTTGGCGACTGCCCGCGCGTACCACTCCCCTAGGCCGCGGTTGCTGCCTTGGTGCTGGAGCGACGGCGGCGAGTCTTGAGTGAAGCCATGGCGTCGGGAAGTTCTGCCACCCACAGCCCGACGGGGATGCGGATGGCGACCCGGCCCTCAAGCTGTTCCAGGTCGAAGGCCGCCCGCTCACCGGGTGTTGTGACCAGATGAACGGAATCCTCCAGAACCCACAGGACGGTCTGGGGCGTGGTCTTTGAGTCGGAGACCGCCTGGCGGGCGGCTTCGACTGCGGACGACTGCCACAACTCGAGGTCCTGGCGGGCACTGCGTGGTCGGCGCGTCCCGGGCCAGACGATCTGAGAGACGAACGCGTACACGCGAAGGGCCACCACCGAGTCCTCGAAGTGAGGCTCATGGAGGACCCCTTGGTCGCGAGCTTTCCAAGCCCAGGACTCACTGAGGCCTGCTGCTGTGGCAACGGCACTGGTGCTGAGTTGGCCATGGTTCAGCGACATCGCTGGACTCTCCTGACAAGTCTGTTGATCGTGAACACACCCTAGCGCAAACAAGACACACGAATCTGGCGTCACTAGAGACTCGGCGTGTCGCCCATAGCGCAATTCCCGGCCTATGACCGGGTTTTGAGCGGACATCACCTTCAAGTGCCCCTGCCGTCACCCCGTGAGTTCTAGTGACACATGGATCGTGAGATCGCTAGTCTGCTCGTTCGCATGATTGATTGCTCGTCACATCGTTGGTTGCAGCGTTGCAGATAACGTTGCATAGATCGTTGCCGCCGCAGGTTCTGCCTGTGAAAAAGGGGCTGGGGAGAGACAACCGTCTCTCCCCAGCCCCTTTTTCACAGGCCACGCCGCTTCTGGTGGTGCGTCTAGTGGCGACGCCGTTCCGGACGGACCAACGGCCCCTCGGACTCAAGCGCATCCAGGTAGAGCTCCACCTGCGCCGAGATCACCAGAGTGCCCTTGCGCCCGAAGTCGGCCGACTGCAGTGCGTTGCTGAGTCCGGAGACCCACGCGTGAGCCACACTGCCCACACGATACGAAGAAGGCTGTGTCGACTCCGAGTCCCACAGCCGCTCAGTGGCGAAGTCCGTGGCCTGATCGATCCACTGCGGCACGTCTCCCGAGACATGCCGCAAAGCAGCATCCAGGTAGTGGCCGAGCGCGAGCTGCCTGTTTCCGCTGCTCATCCGGTCTGCGCTGAGACGCTCCTTGAGGCGGGCGAGGACATCGGGAGCGATGCGAAAGCCGTAGGACTTCCATTGGTTGGATCGCATCTTGGCATCGGCGAAGGACTCATGCAGTGCAGCGTGAGCCCAGTCCGTGCCGCGTTCCTCCTGCGCCGGTCGGGCGGAAGCCGTACGCGCCTCCCCCTGAGCCGGCTTGTGCACCGCCTTCGCTGACTTCTCCTGTGCTTCTGTCGCGGCTGCGGAGACAGCCGCCTCCTCGGGCCTCGGCTCGGCCGGTGCGGGAGAGGCAGAGCGAGAGGAAACTTCGCTGCTCGGAGAGGAAGCGCGGGTACGCGCGCGCTGACGCGTTGGTTGCGGGGCAGGCGCCTCGTCTTTGGCCGGTGACGCAGAGTCCTCTGCTTCAGGTGCAGGACTTGAGTCCTTGGCCTGCGGTGGAAGACGCAACTCAGCGGGCTCGGCTGTCGCTGTAGGAGCGCTTTGTGCCGCGGGAACAGAGGCAGAAGACGGAGCTGAAGACGGAGCTGAAGACTGTGTGCTGCCCTGTCCCCCGCCGATGAAGGACCGCGTTGCCACGTCGTCGGCGCCTGAGAGAAGGCCTTGTACGAGAGCGGCACCCGCCGGCTTGAACTTCTTCTTCTTCCTCTGGGCCGGAGTCTGTTGCTCCTCAGTCACCGGAGTCCTCGCTCTCGATGCGTTCCGGTGTCTGCCACTTCTCCGCCGGCAACTGCATGCGCTCCACGATCTGGCCCATCAGCTCGCTGTACATCTTGCCGGGTGTGTGGCTGGCGAAGCGGATGACCGAGGGCACCCCGTAGGCGAAGGAGTCGCTGATCCGGTTGTCGAGGCGGATATCGGTCTGGAAGGGGAAGAGGTCTGCATCCAGCATGCCGTTGCGGATGTTGACTTCCTGGGCCTTCCACCTGGACGGAGGGTTCGACCGGTTGAGTACGGCGCCGAGGTACTGCGGCTCACACTCCCCGCCCGTGCGGTCCTTGACGTACTTGACAGTGCCGCGCGTTGCCGCGGCGCCCTTGAGTGCCGGGTACTCCGGGATGCACACAGTGATCACGAAGTCGGCCGCAGCCAGGGCCGTCGCTGACAGGGATGAGACGGCGGGCGGAGTATCGATGACGACGAAGTCGAACTGATCCTCGATCTCCACCAGCATCCGGCGCAGTATGGGGGTCGACTGAAAGCCCTTTTTGTGGATGAGGTCCTGAGCCGACGTCATGGTGGACTCCTCACACGCGAGGAGATGCAAAGTGCCGGCGTCCTCCCACTCTTCGAGCAACTCGCAGCGATCGAACCAAACGCCGGCCAGATCCATGCGCATGCCCTGAAGCCGGGCCTGAAGCACCCAGCCCAGGGAGCGGGCCAACTGGTCCTCCCCGACCAGGTTCACACCGACTGCCGTTCCGGCCTGGGCCTGAGGGTCCAAGTCCACGATCAGCACCCGGGCGCCGGCGAGGGCCAGGCCAGCCGCCAAGTTGACGGTGGTGCTGGTCTTGCCCACCCCGCCCTTCTGCGTTGCCACGGCGATGACCTTCAACGCGTGCCCACCTCTCTAGCGAGTCGCTTCCTCATACAAGTTCGCATCTGTCACCAGGGGAAGAAGGTGAACCTGGAAGGCGCAATGTCCGCTTGATCAGCCGAGTTCGGCAGTTCATCCGGGTTTGCCTACCACTTTCGCCACTACTTCCTCTAGTGACACAGGGATATCAGGCATGACGATAACAGGACTCACGTCACCCGTGCGGAGTGACGCGCGGCTTCGCCTCACTCGGTCCAACTCCCGCCGTCCCAGGCCAGTGCTGCGCCATAGGGGCGACACCACGGTCTGCATGCCGAACGAGGACGAGTCCCAGTGACGGCCATGGAAGGAACCGTCGTTGTGATCGATGGCTCGACTGTCTGCTTGCACGTTGCACACATCGAGCGCATGACCGTGCGTCAGCTCGTACGCAACATAGTTCGCTCGCTCGCCGTATCGCTCGCTGGACTGATTGCTCCTTGGTTAGCAGGTGCGTAAGAAAGTCGGCTCGCTGGTTCGCTTGACGGTTAGTCAGGGCGATCGATCGCTGGTTCGCACGCAAGATGCATCGCTCGTTTGTTAGATAGATGGACTGATAGCTGCGTCGATCGATGGATCGTACGTTGCGTAGATCGACGTGTCGCTCGCTGGATCGCAAGTCCTATCGTTCGTCAGATCGCTTGCACGATCGCACGTCCTAGAGAACGAAATATCGTTGGCTGCAGCGTTGCAGACATCTAAATATTTGTTGTAGCGCGTGATGATGCACCACACGCATCACTCAAACGAGTAGCTGAAGTAGTAGATAACGAAGCAGTTATCGTTGCACTCAAGGTTGTGGTTGTTGTTGCAGTGACAGATCTTCGGCGGCTCTTTGGCTTGGCGAACATCGTTGCACCTGTCGTTGCAGGCTCAGTAGCAGCGTGCAGATTGCAAGGTCTGGTGAGGCTGCACCGACCGAGACCACCTGAGGGTGCGGATACCCCACACGCCAAAAGGGCCGGCCTCCCCTTGCGGCGAGGGAAGGCTTCATGGGCATCGCATGCTGATGGGCTTGTCGATGGGCACTCCCAACACGTCTTCCGCATCAGGAGATGCGCGCTCATGGCGCCGCTGTCGTAGGGAACTTCTTGCCGTCAGCCTCGTGACCGTCCGTGTCCCGCTCCGTCAGTTCGTGAGCCCTGGGCTCGGGGACTGTCTCGGGAGCCGTAGCCGTCGGGGATGTCGGCACCGCTGCCTGCGGAACGTCGCTCCGGGGCGCAGGCTCAGCACCCTCATTCTTTACCGCGGTAAAGCCGGGGGCCGGCTGAGCCGGCTCGGTTGCCGCCGTCGGCGACTCGGTTGTCCTCTCTTACTCAATCCAGTCGTTCTCTCAGCGAACCGAGTTGTTCGGGCTTCTGTCTCAGCGAACCTAGTCACGCGGCTGAGCGCGCTGGGAGTGCTGGGAGTGCTGGATGGCTGTACCGGCTGGGGTGGATCAGGCAGGGCCATGCATCGAGTCGTCGTACGTCGACGCGGTACACGGGGTCAACGACCCGGGACTAAACCCGGGTTTGCACAACGGGCGCCACTGGTTGTGGTGCTGGGTTTGCGTCCTGTCCCACGCCCGGTGTTCGGGGGTGGGTCTGGGGCGGTTGACTGCGCCCCGCATCTCCACAACTCTTCCGCACGGTGGCGGATGTTGCGGGAGCCGTTGCGGTCTGCGTGATCAACAAATCCGCAGGACCAGCATGCGAAGCGGGCCTGGGAGGCCCGGTTCGCCTTGTCGACGTGCCCGCATTGGGCGCAGGTGCGGGAGGTGTACGCCGGATTGACGTGCACCACCGGCACTCCTGCCTTGCGGGCCTTGTAGGCGATGAACTCTCCGAGCTGGGCGAACGCCCAGGAGGAGTGGGTGGCCCTCCCCCACTGCCTTAAGGGCGTGGGAGGTACCCCCAGGCTTGCGAAGCGGTACCCGTGCGCGGATGCCGGTGAGGTCTTCCAGGGCGATTCCGCGTCCGGTGCGTTCTGCCTCGGCCACCACATGTTTCGCGATCTTGTGGTTGATGTCCCTCACCCGCCGCGCCTCCTTGCGGCGCCGCTTCTTCAGGCGCCGTTTGGCGGAGGGAGTGTTCTTCTTCTGGAGTTTCTGACGCAGGACGCGCTCGCGCAGACGCCCGCGATTCAGCTGACGTCCGGCCATGATCTGGCCGTCCGAGGTGGTCGCGATGTTCACGATCCCCAGATCGATCCCGAGGAACTCCGTGATGTTGGTGTTGGGTTCGGCCTCGGGGACCTCGCAGGTGGCGGTGGCGGTCAGGAACCACATGCCGCCGCGGTACAGCAGGTCGGACTCGCCCTTGCGATACAGGGCCAGGCGGGCCAGATGTTCGGGGGCGGCGGTGAACGCCACCTCATTCATCCGGCCCGACAGGGTCCAGATCGACACGGTGCGCTGCGTGTACTGCCAGGACAGCATCCGGTCGTCGTAAGGCTGGGCACCCTCGGGCCGGAAGACGATCGGTTTTCTCGACCGCCCGCCGGTAGCGCTTGGAGGAGGGCTTGCCGAGGTTTCCTGCCTTCAGGTTGGCCTTGAGCGTGCGGTAGGCGTGTCGCAGGTCTTCTTGATGACGTGCTGGGCCGCCTGCGCTCCCAGGTTCCACCGGTCCTTGACCACCGCGTAGGTGTGCTCGCGCAGGGCGAAGTTGCGTTTCACATCTCTTTCGAACGCCACGGACGACACCCAGGTCGCCGCCCTGTTGCAGGCATGCAGGGTCTCCTCAAGTGCCGCCGCCTGCATGGGCGTCGGCAGGAGTTTCACCTGCACAGTCAACTTCACGACCGCGACGCTACCTGCCACCCGACGTACCGGCATTCAAACAGCGCACATTCCTCACCGGGCACTTCGGCCCGGTTTCTTGCGGACTCTCCGCGCCCGTTGTCGCGGCGATGCTCCGCATCGCCGTCACCGGATGCGATTCCTCCCGGGGGTGAACCCCCCGGGGCGCCTCGCAAGAGCCCGCTGAAGCCCGGTCGCCCCGAAGTCAACACCGTGACCAGAAGGGATCAGGGGAGGCACCGGTCACGAGCCTGATTCGGGCGCCGCAGACGCATCTGCCTGTTCGGTACTGGCGTCTCCGCACGCTGTCACTGAGGAAACCGTTCCGGGCGGAAGTCCGCAAGCATCTCGTCCCTCTTCCCGCTGAAGATCTCCGCAGCAAGCAGCCGGCCGATCACCGGCCCGAGCGTGATGCCGCTGTGGGAGACAGCCTCGTAATAGCCCGGCACAGAAGGCACCGCACCCACTGAGGGGAATCCGTCGGCTGGGATAGGCCGGTGGGCTACCCGTGTCTGCGCGATGAGGGAGTTGCCGAGTTCCGGAACGACGTGCTTCGCCGATTCGTGGAGCAGCCGTGCAAGTTCCGCTGGCTCTTCACCGGTGTCGATGAGTGCGTCGATCTCGCGGCTGTGAAGGACTACCGACGCATCTCCGTCAGGACGGATTTCGACGTGGGGCGCGTGCATGGCTCGGCGAACCGGGACCCGAGCACAGTCGATCCGAGTGACGGCGCCGAGTTCCCGGCGCATCGGCAAGTGCCGAGCGATGAGCCGGGCGACCCGGGAAGCGCTGGGCCCTGCCGCGTTCACAACGGCGTCGACGTCGAGACGGCTCCCATCCGACAGAGTCACGGTCCGGATGCTCCCGTCGGCGCCGATGCCGATGTCGCAGACCGCAGTGCCGGACCTGCGTTCGGCGCCGGACTCAACGGCTCGATCGACCAGGCGGCCGACGAGTTGCCGTCCGTGCACCCATGCCTCGTCGGGATAGAACAGGACCGGAGTCTTGCCGGGCACCGCGAGAGCAGGTTCGAGGCGGCGGCGTACCTCGGCCCCCGTGCACACCTCGACCCTGTAGTCCCAACTAGCCAGCAGCTCGGCTGTTTCCAGGAGCTTCGCCTCCGCCGCGGGGTCCCCAGCCCAACGCAGGTGGCCGCTGGGATGCCACCATGAGTCTGGCCCGATGGTCTCTGCAAGCTCCCGGTACGCCGCCATGCCCGCAACGTTCAGGTCGAAGTAGGACCTGCGCCCGGTCTTGTTGCTGGCGTTGACCCACGAGAAAGACCAGTTGGTGACACCTTCGCCTGGCTGGCTGGCGTCGATGAAGACCACCTCGGCCCCGCGCCGCGACAGGTTCCAGCCCACGCTGGCTCCGAGAATGCCCACTCCGATGACAGCAACACGTTCAGGCCGCTGCACGCACCCGACGCTCACGAACGGCCCCCTTCCAGGGTCGCGGCCCAACTCCCACTTCCTAGCATGCCTCGCCCCGTTCGGTGATGAGCGTGTGTTGAGCGGCGATGCCCGGCCAGGACATCGGCCTTCGGATTCTTTACCGCGGTAAAGCCGAGAGGCTTCGCTGCCGACAGGGATTGATCTCTCCTGGGCCCCACTGGATCCACTTGGCCAGCTTCTCCTCGGCCCGGGCCGTCGGCTGGGCGAGCCCGTGGTCATGACTGCCGAAGGCGACTACGGAACCTGGTGATCGGGTTCGATCCCGCGGCCGACCGCGTGGTGCTGCTGGCAGATCCCCTCGGAGTTCAACTGCGGGCTGCAGCGGGCCGGGACTGGCAGAAGGTGCTGACTGGCAGGAGGTGCCGTCGCGGAGCGTGGCGAACAGAACGTCGACCCTGTCCGGTCACAGAGAAGGTTGCTCGCTGCGTGTCGATGATCTGGAACTGCGGGGCGCGGG
This sequence comes from Streptomyces sp. NPDC055400, assembly GCF_053644375.1. NCBI lineage: Bacteria > Bacillati > Actinomycetota > Actinomycetes > Kitasatosporales > Streptomycetaceae > Streptomyces > Streptomyces sp. NPDC055400. The sequence goes on from NZ_JBSHLM010000026.1 coordinate 20,706, forward strand.
GGCGGTTCGGCGTAGGAGACGAAGTGGGCGGCGGTCGGAATGCGCTCGTGTCGCTGACGTCGATCCGGACCCGGGCACCGGTTCCATTCCGATGCCGGGCAAGGAGGTCAGGATCTTCGACAGAGGGTGCTCGGCCGCAGTTATTGGATGCGCATCTCCAGGAGCTTGCGCTGGTCCAGGACGCGCGCAGCGAGCGGGCCAGGCCCGGCACCATCAGCGCGGCCGCGTCGGTGCCCGGGACGATCACGGTCGCGCGTCGGGCGTGATGAGGATGTTCTCTACGCGGCGCTTGAGCATGCGCGGCGTCAAGGGTCGGGCGACGGCGCCCGGGCTTGTGCCGGGCGGCCGCGGAACCGAACCGCTCAAGCAGGGGCCTGGACCGCCGCGTAGTTGAGCCGGGGCTCGGGACGCGTTCCAGGTGCGGGTGGATCTGGGTGAGCACGCCTGCGCAGCCGGTTGGCGATGTGGGTGGCCTCGCCGGCCAGGTCGTGGTCGAAGCCGACGATCATTTCCAGTCGGGCGATGGTCTCGCCGGTGGCTCGACGTCGCGCGGGGCGTGCGGCATGGTGCTGGCAGCGTGGGCGTCGGAGATGACGTAGGCGTCGCGGGTGGCGCTGTGGCCTCGGCGGAGTAGAGGTCGGCAGTCGCTTGTTTGGAGTCCGGCTTGCCGCGGGGGATACCGAGTTCCTTGGTGCTCGCCCTTGGCCTTCGGCCCGGTGACATCCCGCGGATCATCCGAGCTACAGGCGGACAGTCATGCCGGACGGGAGGCTGGGAGCCCATTTGCGGGGCCGCAAAAAGGGGTCGAGGGCACCGAGCGAGACCACCTGAAGTTGCGGATGTCCCCATACGCCAAGAAGGCCCGCCTCCACTTTCGATGGGAGCTGGGCCTCCTTGGGCTGAGCGTCGGGCGTTGGCGGGCGTGTCGATGGGTCAGGCCCGACACGTCAGACTGCGGGCCGCTTCCGCAGCTTTGTCGCGACCAGGATGTCGACCATCTTGAAGAACTCCTCATCCGTCTCCATCTTCCGGATCAGGAGGTGCGCGCTCATGGCGCCGCTGTCGTAGGGGAACCTCTTGCCGTCAGCCTCGTGGCCGTTCGTGTCCCGCTCCGTCAGTTCGTGGGCCCTGGGCTCGGGGACAGTCTCGGGAGCCGTGGCCGTCGGGGATGACGGCATCGCTGCGTGGGCAACGTCGCTTCGGGGCGCGGGGTCAGCACCCTCATTCTTTACCGCGGTAAAGCCGGGGGCCGGTTGAGCTGACTCGGCCGGTGCGGTCGGCGAGTCGGTCTCCGGATTCTTTACCGCGGTAAAGAACGGCCCCGGCTGAGCCGGTTCGGTCGGGGCGGTCGGTGGCTCGGTCGGCGGATTCTTTACCGCGGTAAAGCCGAGAGCCTTCGGCGCCGGCGGGGACAGATCTCTCCGGTCTTCTACCGGATCCGCTGGTGCCAGCTTCTCCTCGGCCCGGGCCGCGAGCCGGTTCGCCCAGGCAGTGGCCTGCTCCTCCACCGGCAGCTTCACCAGGTCCCGAGTCTCCCGAACGGGCAGTACACCCGCACTGACGAGGTCCTGGAGTTCCGGAGCGAGCTTCAGCAAGTACAGCTGCTGGGTGACCCACCCGGCCGACTTGCCGAAGTGCTCCGCGACCTTGGCCTTGCCTCCGAGCTGCTCAACCATCGTCTGGATGCCGATGGCCTGCTCGACGGGGTCCAGGTCCTCGCGGTCGTTGTTCTCTGACAGGACCGCGTCCAGGAACGTGGCCCTGGACGCCGCGAGCGTGTCGTCGACGATGACTTCTAGGGTGCCGAGACCTGCCGCCTGGGAAGCGCGGAAGCGGCGCTCACCATTCGCGATGACATACCGATGGGTCCCCACCGCATCGGCTTCTTCCTCCCACAACTTCAGGTAGGCCTCGCGCGTGACCGCAACAGCCGGCTGAAGCTGCTTCACCTCCAGCTTGCGGCCAAACTCCTTGAGGTCCTCATCAGAGCCGAAGTTACGACGCGGGTTGAACCGCGTCGGCACGAGCTGCTCGAGCGGCAGCGTCTGCAGGCGGCTGTCGAGCGCGCCGGTGGTGGCGACGCCGGTCGCTTCCGCGACGGCCTGGCGCCGGGCGCTGACAGGACGCGTCTGGGTGTTGCCGAATCGTCCGCCGCCCAACTGGTCCTTCTTGCTCATGACAGCTCCCGCGCCATGGCCCGCATGCTGATCGCGATTTGGCTCTTGGGCGCGTACGACAGCAGAGGCTGTTTCATTCGGACGGCCTCCTTCTGTTCCTTGCGCTCACTGACGATCGCGACGACGCGCGGATCCTTTATGTCCATCCATCCCTCGAGGGAGGACGTGGCGATGTAGCCGCGCCGCGGGTCGTAGAGGTTGACGACCAGACCGAGGTAGTCGATATCGAGGTCCATGTCGTTGCGCAGGTCTTCGATCTGGTTCGTCAGCAGGTCGTAGGCATCGGCTGAGCTGTCCTCTGCCTGTACGACGACGAGGGGGCCGGACTGGCCGGGCACTTCGTCCTTCCGGCGCCGCCCGTAATAGACGGCGGCGTCCATGCTCAGGCCGAGGCTCGGTGGGCAGTCGACAACGATGACGTCGTAGTCGGCTTCCAGCGGTGCAAGCGCACGCTCCAACGCGGCTTCCCGGGCGCGGACTCCGGAGAGCCGGACATCGAGCAGGAACGCGTCGTTACAACTGGGCAGCAGGTGGAGACGGTCGCCGAACCGTTCCTCGTCGATGGTGACGATGAGATCCCGCAGGTCGCCCTTGGGGGAGCCGCCCATGTGGTTGGTGAGGCTGTCGCCGTCCTGCGAAATGGGCAGAGGTGTTGCACCGAGCTGGTTGGTGAGGTGGCACTGGGGGTCGAAGTCGACCAGGAGGACGCGCAGGCCGATACCGGGAAGGTTCTCGACGCCGAGCGGGTCCTCGTCACCGTCCGGCTCCGAAGCGAGTTGCTTGGCGATCTGGACCGGGTACAGGCTGTTGCGGTCCTCAGCCATGGCCTCACCGAGGCCGGCGGTGATGGCGGTCTTGCCCACGCCGCCCTTCTGGTTACACACCACGAACCGCCGGGTGACGACCGGCCGTTCGATATCCGGTGCCGGATGGCTGTCCAGCCACATGTGCACCGCCTGCGCCAGCCCCTGAGTGAGGGACACGCCGCGCTGCGTGGTGACCACCTTGAAGTCGTTCCACTGACCGTGCGGAAGGAAGGTGGAGAACGAGTCGGCACCGGCCGTGTCGACAGGTTCAAGCCCGGAGGCGAGCCCGGTCCAGGCCCTGACGGCTTGTTCGATGGCCGTCTGGATCTCGAGACCGTGCTGGGCGCACCTGACTTTGAGGCTCTGGCGGAGCCGGCCCGGCAGCTTGGATACGACCTTTTCCCGGTCGCTGGAGGTGGTGGGAGAACTCATGCGTGTCACCTTACTAACGCCGTAGATCAAGTTGCGCCTCGACACGTTAGTTTCTCGGAATGGATTCTTTACCGCGGTAAAGCCCGGGCTCACCCAACGAGTTCAAACCACCCCAAACTCCCCGAACCGCCCCGTGCACCTCCCGGAGCGGCCGGCGCCGCCGATACCGACGGTGCAACACCTCTGCCCAATCAGGTGCGCCCAGCACCCCACCGGAGTAGGTGGAGGCGGGCTTCTTCGCGGCGTCGGTCAGGTCGAACCGCTCCGGGAGTTCGGCGGCGACCCGCCGCCCCTCACGCTTGGACAGGTGGTGCAGGTCCGCCATGAGGAACATGTTCTCCTCGCCGGTGATCAGTGCGTCGACAGCGGAGAACTGCCCGGTGACACCGATCGCGGCGCGTACGGCCTGCGCCTGGGCGGTGAGGTCGTGTCCGCCGACGTGGATCTGGCCGGTGCCGGGGCCGGGGGAGATGAGGGTGGAGAGGATCTTGACGGCGGTGGTCTTGCCCGCGCCGTTCGGGCCGAGCAGCGCGAACACGGTGCCGGCCGGGATGTGCAGGTCGATGCCGTCGAGGACGGTCTTGTCGCCGTAGGACTTGCGCAGCCCGTTCGCCGCGATGGCCAGGTCGTTCATCGTTTCTCCTTCGTGGATGCCCCGGCTTTGGCCGGGGGAGGAGACGAAGCTCCCGCGTGAGTGGGGCAGGGAAGCAGATTCGCGGCCAGGGCGGATCGGCGTAGCCCGAAACCGCTGGCATGGGACACCACCGCAAAGAGCAAGTGGGCTCAACTGTCAGTCCTGCCAGGTAGGTTCCGATGCATGACGACAGAAGCGACCTCGCAGGCGGCCGGCCATTGCCGGTACACCTACCGCGTGCGTCTGTCGGCGTCGGCCCGGACCGCCCTCGAGGCTGAGTGGGACCGGGCGCGTTGGGTGTGGAACGAGTGCGTCGCCAAGTCCAAGGCCGTTCACGCGCACAACCGGGCGAGGGGCGAGAAGACGACGTGCGGGCCGGTCCAGCGCGCGGCGATGCTGACCGAGGCCCGTTCGCGTACGCCGTGGCTGGCTGATGGTGCCTGCGTTCCTCAGCAGCAGCTGATACGTGACTTCGGCAGGTCGCGTGCGAAGGCCCTCAAGGACATCAAGGCGCGGTTGCCGATGCGGCAGCGGGCGGGGATGCCGAAGTACAAGAAGAAGCGCGAAGCGCTGCCCACCCTCGAGTACACCAAGCGAGGGTTCCGCCTCAAGGACGGCCGTCTGCATCTCGCCGGCCAGATCGTGGTGCGGCCGGTGTGGTCGCGCCAGCTGCCCGAGCCGCCCTCGTCGGTGCGCGTGTACCGCGATGCGGTGGGGCACTGGTGGGCGTCCTTCGTCGTCCCCGCCCAGAGCGAGAAGCTGCCCGCGACCGGTCGCGTGATCGGCATCGACTGGGGCGTCAAGGAGACCGCGACCACCACATCCGACGACCACGACCTTCCCCATTCCCAGCACGGGCGGACAGCCGCGCACAAACTTGCCCGTTATCAGCGGATGATGGCCCGGCGCCGCCCTGCGAAGGGACAGGCCGGATCGAAGGGATACCGCGAGGCAAAGCGGCAGAGGGCGAAACTGCACCGCAAGGTCGCGGCCCAGCGGCAGGACACCGGCCGCAAGTGGGCCAAGAAGGTCGTCCGCGACCACGACGCCTTGGCCATCGAGGACTTCAAGCCGAAGTCCTCGCGAAGTCGACCATGGGCAGGAAAGCAGCAGATGCCGCGATCGGCGCCACCAAGGCGGCGCTTGTCGAGATGGCCAGGAAGCACGGCCGGACCATCCATCTGGTACACCCCGCGCACACCACGATGGACTGCGCGCAGTGCGGAGCGAGAACCAAGCACGCACTACCTCTTTCGATACGAACGTATGCCTGCACCGCATGCGGAGCCGTCTCGCCGAGAGACAAGAACTCCGCCCGCGTGATGCTGGTCCGGGCTGGTCTTCCACCCGGCTAGTGCTGATCGTGTAAGACCTGCACCCCCGCCGGGGGGCAGGCGACGTGAGCTAGGAATCCCCCTCGTCTACGAGGGGGAGGAGTCAAGTACCAGTCGATGATGGCCTCCTGGCCTCCGCCCGTTCCACCGCCCACGTCGTCGACATCGCACGACAAGGCGTCGGCGTCCTCGGCCCCGGCACCCCCGCCGCCACCCGCCTCGAAAACATCGCCCGTTTCCTCGACTTCGTCTCCGAAAGCATCGCCCGCGCCGCGGAGCAGGCCCGCGACATCCTCCACACTCAGCCCGAACCGCTCCAGGGCACCCCAGCCCCCTCAGGCCGCGCGCCGACGTCGTCTTCACCGTCACGGGCTCCGCGGTCCTGACCGTCATGCAGGCCGTGCTACGTACTGATGAACATCAGGGTGTGTGCGCAGGTGCCGATGCCGGCGGCCATCGACGATGCGAGGCGTCACGCACGTACCGCCCTCGGCGCGCTTTACCGGTGGTCGCAGTCCCCAAGTGGCCACGGCGGCCTGGAGAGTGACCTGCAGGACGCGTGCACGACCTTCCAAATGACGGCGTGATGCCCCGCTCATACATGTTCCGCACCCGACTACACGTCGAACGCGACCCGTACACCCTCAAGTCGCCCGGTTGATCACTCACTGTCCCGCGATGGCGTGGCCAAAAACGGCGACCGTCACGGATTTAATGTATGTCACTGAAAGTGGTATCGTCTGGAGTGTGTCAGAGGTGGATGACGAGCGTGAACTCGCGGATGCGGTCGAGGTGTTGAAGGACGCCGAGGACCGCGTCGCCGATGCGCTGCGCGCGTACCTGGCCCGTGATCCGGTCACCGGGCGGCCGGTCCACGGCCGGATCGGGCGGGCGGCGCAGATCACCGGGTGGGGCGAGCAGCGGGTCAAGGAGACGGTCACCCCGGCCCTGGCCGAGCGCCGCCGCGCCAGACGCTCGGACAAGGGGGCTGGTCAGTGATGAGCGAGTTCGACGCGATCGACTCCCTGCTCGCCTCGCTCACCCCGCAGGAGGAGCTTCCCGACACCGAGGTACGCCGGAGTCTGCGCGAGCGGGCGGGACTGTCGAAGGCACAGGTGGCCCGGGCGCTCGGCGTGAGCCCCTCCACGGTCACCGGGTGGGAATCGGGGCGCGACCCGGCGGGGGAGACGCGCGCGAAATACGCCTACCTCCTGGACGGCCTGGCCGCGAAGTTCGCACCGCCCGCCGAACCCGAGACCGACGAGGCGGCACCGGCCCCGGTGGCCGCGCCCGAGGCGAGCGAACCCTCACCCGCCGACGACGCCGACGGCACGGACGACGCAGACGACGTCGAAACTCTGGCCACGCCCGAGTCGTGCGTCCTGTGCGGCAGCCCGGCCCGGCAGCGTGTGGCCGGCTTTCCTCAGCACCTGGACCCCGCCGACTGCCGGCCCACCGCCAGCACGACGACGCCGGCGGCTCCGAGCGCTCCGCAGGTCCAGACGGCGCGCACGGTACGTACGGCGCGCCCGTCACACGCCACGCAGCGGCCGAAGAAGCCGGCCCCGCGTGGGCGGGCGTTCCAGGAGTCGTCCGGGCCGGCCGACGTGATCCACGAAGCCGTTCAAGCCGCGCTCGCCGCCCACGAGGGCGACGTCGAAGCCGCGAGTGCAGCGCTGCTCAAGCGGGCGATCCCGGACGCGATGGTTTTGCTGGACGAGACCCGTAAGGGCGCCCGCTACGACGTGATCGCCCACCCCTGGATCCCTGACATCCTGAAGAAGCAGACCGCGAAAGGCGCCGACCGGATCTGGGAAGCCCGCCCCAAGTGGACCCGCCACGAACTCCCGCCCGGTGAGCACGAGGTGACCGCGCTCGACATCAACGGCGCCTACCTGTCCGCCCTCAAGACTCACCTCCCGCTCGGGCAGCTGGAACACTCCACCGGCTTCCACCACGACCGCCGCCGCGCAGGTGTCCACCTGATCACCCCACCACACTGGGAACACGAAGCAGTACTGCCGAACCCGATCGGAAACCGGGACGAACCCGGCCCTCTGTGGGTCACCGAGCCCACCCTGCGCCTCCTGCTGCGCCTGTCCGGCCCGAAGTACGGCTTGTGTGACCCGCCTCAGATCCATGAGTCCTACACCTCCGGCGCCACCGAGAACCTCCTGGAAAAGTTCCGCATCGTCCTCAAAGACGCCCGCGAGCAGGCCATCCGCGAACAGGACGAGGTGACGCTGGAGTACGTGAAGGCGATGTACTCCAAGTTCGTATCCACGATGGGAGAGTCGAACTACAACCGGGAGCTGTACCGCCCCGACTGGATGCACATCATCCGCTCCCAGGCCTTCGCCAACCTGTGGACGAAGGCCTACAAGGCCCACGAAGAGGGCCTGACCGTGGTGCGCGCGATGGGCACCGACGAACTCCACGTCATCGGCAACTGGCACAGTGTCTTCCCCGAGGGCCGCGGTGTTACCGAAGTCAAGGTGAAGGACACCTACACCGCGGGCACCGCGCACGTCGCGGACCCGAGCCCGGGGGAGGGAGAGTAAGTGCCAGACAGAAATCTGGAGTTCGGCAAGTTCGGCGCCCGCGGAATCAAGGGATACCAGGCCGCTGCCCGCCAGCTCGACACCCTCGCCCACTTCATCGCCACGCCTGTCACTCAGCGCCGCGGCATGCTGGCCCGCCTGCACTACCTCACCCGCACCGACCACGCGAAGGCAGCTGCACGCGAGGCCGGCCTGACGGTCACCGACCGCACTCTCAAGCGATGGGCGGAGGGCAAGGCCTCGCCGTCGAGGAAGAGCCTCGCGCAGTTGGAGGACGCCTATCGGCAGGTGCGCCGCCACAACGTCGCCCGGCATCTCCTGCAGCGCCTCAACCGGCAAGGCCGGGGCACCCGCGTCGAGTTCCATCCCCTCAACCAGTCCCAGGTCCCCCGACCGCACCAGCGAGACGTATCTTTCCGCACCCTCAATGTGCGGAACTGGGACCGGATGGTGCAGGCGTGGGCGGCCGATGACGACGAGGCCATGGACGAGGCATGGTTCGACGAGATCACCGTCGACCTCGGCTCCGACTACGGCGCCTACGAGTACGTCATGAACATCGGCTTCGCTGCCTAAGCGGTCGCCCCCGGAGGTCCTTCGGGGGTTGACTGCGGAGGCGGCGGCGTGTGGGGCTGGTCAGATGCCGGGGGCTGCGAGGTAGAGGGAGCAGACGCAGTCCAGGGCGTGCCGCCTCCGGCGCCTGGTCCTCAGTCGGGGCGCTTGGCCATGATGACCACGCCCGGCCCGCTCCATTCATCCGCGGGGAGCCGGAGTTCGGCGACCGGGTGCAGTCCGGCTTGCTGGATCAGGTCCACGAGCTGCTCTGGCTGCCATTTGTGCGTGGTCCAGCGAACGGGTACTCCTCCGTAGGCCTCGGTGCGCACTGCGTCCTCGTCGCCGACGTGTGTGCCGGTGATGAAGTGCCCGCCCGGCTTCAGGGCGTGCGCGAAATGGGCGAGGACCTGCGGAAGGACATTGCGGGGGAGGTTGAACAGTGACCACCATCCGAGCACGCCGCCGAGCGACGCTTCACCGAGGTCGAGTTCAGTGGCGGAGGCGACGCTGAAGCGGCATTGCGGATGAAGACGGCGCGCGTTCTCGATCATGCGGGGAGAGAGGTCCACCCCGGATACGTCGAGTCCACGTTCGGCGAGGTAGCCGGTCACCGTGCCGGGGCCGCAGCCGACGTCGAGGACGGGCCCGAGCTCGGCCACGGTCTCGGCGAAGGCGTCGATCGACGCCTTGAGCCAGGGATGGCGACGGATGTCACCCATACCCGTCGTCTCCACCATGTGGGCGTAGTTGTCGGCCACCTGGTCATAGGAGTCGCGGACCACGTCGAGATCGGCCGGGCGGTCAATGTGGTGTGCGCGCATCAGCTAACAATAGGGCGGTGGCCTTGTGGAACCCGGGGGCGTGGGTATGACGCTCACCCTGCCCGGCGAGTCCCGGCACAGGCACGGCAGACTGCGGCCTCGGTGATCTGCTTCTGCAGTTCCTCTTGCCTGCCATGCCTGTTGCCCTGGCCTGTCCGATCGTCCTGACCAATGCCGAACGTGCGTGACGGTGGAACGTCGAGCCCGCCCCTGCGGCATGGATCAGCTGGGCACGCTGATAGAACCCCCGTCATGACGGACCGATTCACCGCCCGCGCCGCCAGAACCGAGATCGACCCTGACGGCTACGTCACCGAAGCCGCCCTTGCCGAGGAAGGGGACGGAAGCGGCTTCATCTTGATGTTCATGGCGGGAGAGGAAGAGCCCGATGACCAAGAGGTGGCCTTGGGGATGGACACACACTGCTTGGTCACAGCCGGACACGGGACCGCATACGGCTGTGTGCGTCAAGCCGTTCTGACAGGCAACGTCCTGCGGATCTCACTGGCACCTGAAGCGCTGGGGACCTGCGATTGACCGACAGCGAGATCGAGGCCGTTATTGAGGCGCCGGCTGAAGACATCGTCCTGTTCCGGGGAGTCCTCGCCCAGGTGCTCGGCTACGGACATGCGGATGCTGTGCCCACCCTCGTAGGCATCTGACCAGCTGTCTGGGCGTCATGCACCGTAGCTGTCGGATCATCCGGCGAGTCGTTCCCGGGCGTACTCGCGTAGCTCGATCATCGGCTGCTCGGTTCGGTTGTCCAGGCGGCGGATGAGTGTGGGGGCGAGGTCGATGCAGCGAGTGGCCTTGGAGTCGAGGGCGGTGTCGAGTGCGGCGCGGGCATCGGCCGCGGCGGTGGGGGCGTCGCGGTGATGGAGCGAGCCTTCGGCCCGGTAGGTCAGGAACACCGCTTTGGTGCGGGAGCGGCGTGGATCGAGTTCGCCCAGTCCGGAGTCGAGCGCGGTGCCGGCGCGGGCGGGGTCGCCGAGGTCGAGCCAGCAGCGTCCGGCATCGGCGTTGACGTCCGCCATCGACATCCAGGAGACCACGGGGGGTGTGTCGTGCGGGTGCATCCTGTCTAGTGCCGCGACCGGAAAGGTTCACCGGCTCGGGATGCCCGGCACGGTACCTCCCCGCTCGCATCACCCGAGTACATCCAGTGCATGGGCGATGCTCCGCCTTGCGATGCACCGCACCGGACGCCGCGAGCTTCTCGGCGAACCTTTCCGGTCACGGCGCTAGCGTCCGTCGGCGCGCTTCCGGGTGGCGATCACGGTGGCGGCCGTGCCCGCCGTTCCGTACAGCGTGTACAGCAGGCCCTGGCCCAGGAGGTTGCCGCGCTTCACCTCCTGGGCGTACTTGAGCTGGTTGTACGTGGCCGTGCCGGTCGAATCGCCGCCGTGGGTGTTGTAGTCGAGCGCGCAGGTATAGCCCTGCCGCATGGAGCCGGGGTGGTCCTCGCCGTCCTCGCCCAGCTGGAGCCCCGGGCAGTCCGGGACGCCGTGGGCCGCCCCGGCCCTCAGCAGGGTGATCACCCCCCACGCCAGCGGGACCAGGAAAAATGCGATGAACACTCCGCGCAACCTCACAGCGGCACCCTAGTGCCGCGAGCTTCTCGGCGAACCTTTCCGGTCACGGCACTAGCTCGTTCTCGGCTGACATGAGCGCGCGTTGGGTTGCGTGGCGGTCCTGGAGTACGGCGCAGGGCTCGTGTGCGGCGCACGTCGAGCAGGGAGCGGGCGGCTGCCGTGCGGGTGCGGGAGCGGGCGTGTTCCAGGACGCGGATGGCATCGGCGGGCCGGGAGAGCCAGGTGGCCGGGTAGGCGAGGTCGGACAGGGCGACGGCGGCGAGGTCGCGGTCGCCGGCCTGGTGCGCGGCGTGGACGGCGGCCTGCCAGTGGCGTTGGGCGTCGGCGTGCCGGTCGGCGTCGAAGCGCAGCCATGCGGCGCAGTGTGCGAGGTCGGCGGCGACGGCGTGCAGGCGGCGGCCTGCTGCCGGGGTGTAGCGGTCCTGGGTGATCAGGTCGATCGCGGTGTTCAGGTGGGCGTCGATGAGACCGGAGAGCTGCGGATGCGGCCCGGCAAGGGTGCGCAGTTCGCCGGAGCGTTGCTCCAGCCAGGTCAGGAGTTCTTCGTCGATGTGTTGTCCGTCGAGGGCCTGGGAGAGGTGGCGTGGCTCGATGCGGGCCCAGTCGGTGGCGACTTCGATGAGGGTGCTGCTGCTGAGTACCAGGAAGGATCGTCGGTCCATGCGGGTGATCTGCATCTCTCTGAGGGCGGCCCGGCTTCCCGCGGGGCTGAAGGGGGAGGGCTGTTCGAAGGCGGGCAGCCAGTGGGGCCAGGGGAGATGTTCGATCGCGGCGGCGGGAACGTCGAGGACGTCTGCCAGCAGCGACTGGCTCTCCTGGCTTCACCCGGGAGCTGGGGTTCGGGGGCTCGCTCAGTCGCCGAGCAGCCTGAACGCTGAATCGCAAAAGACGCGGACGCGGGCCGTTGCGGAGTCGATGCGCCAGTACAGGGACCATTCCAGTGGTGGCGCGTCGCGTAGGGGGATGTAGGCGACGTCGGGGCGGACGTAGTAGCGCTGCACCTGCGCACCGACGGTGAAGCAGCTTTCACCGGCGCCGATGCGGGTGAGTATCTCGTTGAACGTTGCGGAGGCGGGGGCGTGTTCGATGGGGCGGCCGGTAGGGGTGGCGGAGGGCGTGCAGTCCCGCTGGAGGGTGTCGGGGACGTTTGCGGGCAGCCGCAGGAGTTCCACCCGTTCCAGGTCCTCCAGGCTCGCCGACTCCTGATGGGCGATGGGATGTCCCACGGGAGCAGCCAGCATGCGTGCCTCGCGCACGAGCGCCGGGCTGCAGGCGAGCCCGGGTTCGGCTGCGGAGCGGTGAACCAACGCGGTGTCGGCCTCACCGTCGCGGAGCCACGGAAAACACCTCGCCGATCTGAGCCTCGCGCAGCTGCACCTCGCACCCAGGCTCGCGACCACAAAACAACTCGGCTGCCCCGGCCAGGAGTTGACCGCCCGCGGCGCCGACGGTCGGCGGGATGCCGAGGCAGTCGAAGGCCGGCGGTCCGCCGTCAGGAACCGCACGCTTCGCCGAACGGATCTACATCCGTCTCAGCCCGGCGACGAGGACGCCCGCCGCCTGTACCTGTCCGAAGGCTTCTCTCCCGCCGGGGAGAACGAGACGCATCATGTGCTGCGCAGGGCTGCCGGGAGCTGAAGCCGTCCAAGCCACCGGGCACATTTGCGGTCCGATTGCTGCCACGGGGTTGAGTCCCGGATGGCGCGAACAGGCAGGGCTGTTCGCGCCATCCGGTGATTCAGCTGATGGGTTTCGGCTTTCCCGTCCAGGTGTCGCGGGTCCCTTTGCGGGTTAGCCGCCGGGGCACCCTCATGACCAGGCGCCTCGCTCGGAAAGGCGCGATCCCCAGCTGGCCGGGCAGACCGACGGCTGTCGACGGCTGGCCCACGAAGGTCGGCTGAACGAGAGAAGCCTCAGCCCGTCCGCTTGGGCAAAGCAACTCAAGCCTGGCCATGCGCCATCAGGGCTGCGTGAGGCAACGTCAGTACACCGCCCGGGCCGGCAAACTCCGTGCACAACGACTCGAAGTGGTTTTTGATCTCGGCAATGACCACCAGGTCCTGACTCGTCACAATCTGGCCGATCGTTGCCACTCCGGCGGCCGGTCCGCTCCACCACTCCTCAAGCGTGGTCCGGTGGTCCCAGGTCAAGGTGTCGCACAGGGCGTCCGTCAAACCCGCCTCACCGAGCAACGCGGCGAACCCCTGTTCAGTACGGGGGAAGTCGTCCTCGGGAGCAAGCGCCGGCAGGTGAGCTGGACGGGTGACGCCTGCCGCCTGGACAGCCCTACCCAGCAGGGCCTGCCCGGCGGCTGTGGGAACCGCCCAGATCGTGACGGCTATCCGCCCGCCAGGACGCGTCACCCGTCGCAACTCCCGCAGGGCTTCCCCAGGCCGTCCGACATGGTTGACAACGAAGTTGCCGACCACGGCATCGAACTCGTCGTCGGCGAACGGCAAGCAGGGCAGAGCAGCAAGCCGCACGTCAGCTTCCGGAGCCGCCAGCGCGGCCTGGGCGACCATGCCGGGTTCCGCATCCACCGCGGTCACCTTCGCTCCCCGATCACATGCAACTGCGGCGGCGGTGCCCGTGCCCGTCCCCACATCGAGGACCCGTACGCCCTCCCTGACCCCGGCAGTGTCGAGGAGCCCAGGCACCGGATACGCGCAGAGTTTGGCGAAACTTGCAGCATAGGCATCGGCCTGCCCCGCCCACGCCCGCCGCTCGGACTCATCAAACGCCGTCTGCACCACTCGTCCCCTCCCCGGAACCACTACCGCCGAGACAACAACCCGGCGGCCCCGACGCTAACCCTTAGCTGATCAACAGCGACCGGAGATCAGAAGTACTAACCGACCTGAGGGATGCTCAAGCCCTCCTGGAACAACCGCCAGGACCTTGTCGCCGTCGACGTCACTACTGAACTTGAACTCGTGATGTCGGGTGTTGGCAAGGCTGACCGCGAAGTGCCCCGTGGGTGAGAACGGGGCCTGCTGGTGGATCCGACAGACCGTGCGGCTACTCTCAGCCCACCGCGGCCTCGGTCGTGGCCAAACCAAGACTTTGGTCTGTGAGGAGCACGTGCGATGGTTCGCACCACCCCGCCACGTCCGCTCGATGTCGAGACGCTGTTCCCGGAGGTCGCCACCTTTCGGAAGGCGGCCGTTCGGCTGCATCCGCGCCTCGGCGATCCGAGCGCGCGGGAAAGCTCGCTCGGCGGCCCCGTGCTCTGGCCGCTCTCGGAGCCCTGGCCCCACGGCAAGGACGACCACCCGCGCACGGCGTTCTCCCCTCCCGCCCAGGGACCGATCCCGCTCGTCCCGGTCCTCCAGCTATTCGCAATCGACGTGCCTGACCTGGCCTTCCCCAGCGCCGCCGATCTACTGCAGGTGCTCTGGTGCCCCTTCGACCACGAGGACGGCTACGTTCCCCGCCCCGAGACGTATTGGCGGGACAGCTCCCTGAGCGACCTGCAGCCGGCCAATCCACCCTGCCCGACCGGCGCTGACAACGACTACCTTCCGGACCCGTGCGTCCTGCACCCTGAGCGCGTCACCGAGTACCCGAACTGGGACCTCCCGGACGAGGTCGCCGAGGGGCTCGAAGTCAGGTTCGAACAGTTGGAGGAGGAAACCGGCTGGTCTTACTGGTCCCACCTCTCTGTGTCGGACGGCGTCAAGGTCGGCGGGTACCCCACGTGGACGCAAGAGCCTGACTGGCCGACGTGCCCTGCATGCAGTGTGCGCATGGAGCATCTCCTGACGATCAACAGCTCCGAGTTCGACGGCGAGAGCTGGCGCACGTGGCTGCCCCTCGAGGACTCCCCGGCCACGGGAACCATCTGGGACCTTCCTTACGAACAACGCACCGAGATCCAATGCCCCCCTGGGCTCACGCTCGGCGACATGGGCGGCATCTACCTGTTCGATGCACCAGCTGCCCCGACAGGCCCTTCGCCTACCGCTCAGACTGTTCTTGACCGCGCGCGGTTTCAATCGAAGGGCCGTACCGGTGTCCGCGAGGCAGCCGTCGATCACTTCGGGGCGGTACTGCAGCATCTTGAGCTTGCGTTTCACGGCTCGGGTGATCTGGCCGAGGTCCGCGGCGGCGAGGTTGCCGATGTCGCGCTTGACCAGCGGCCAGATGCCCTCCTGGGGGTTGAGGTCTGGGGCGTAGGTGGGTAACTGGAACACGGTGAGCCAGTCGGCGTTCGCGGTGATGAAGTCCTTCATGCCAGTGGTCAGGTGGAGGTGGGCGTTGTCCCGGACGAGCACGATCGGGCCACCGAGCTGGATGCGGGTGCGGATGATCAGGTCACGGAAGTCGCGTCAGCCGAAGCCCTTTTCGCTGTTGAACCACTTCACGGTGCCGCTGACCATTCGTCTGTCCTTCACATCATCCGATCGTGGTCCGTGTCCGTGTCCGTGTCCGTGTCCGTGTCCGAACCCGTCTCCGTGTCTGGGTCCGGGTCCGTGTCTGGGTCCGGGTCTGGGTCTGAGTGTGGTTCTGGTTTTGTGTAGAGGATGTCGCGGGCTTGTTCCGCGGCGCGGGTGAGGCTTTCGGCGACGTAGTCGAGGAAGCGGGCGATGTTTTCGAGGCGGGTGGCGGCGGGGGTGCCGGGGCCGAGGACGGTGACGCCCTGGCGTGAGACGTCGACTTGCTGGATGAGGGCTTTGGAGCTGGCGAGCATCGACTGGTACCAGAGGTCGTCGTCGATGACGTAGCGCTCGCGGCGGCGTTCGTCGCGTTCTCTGCGCACGAGGGTCTGGCTTTCCAGGAAGGCGATCGACTTGGAGACGGTGGCCGGGCTGACCTGGAGGCGCTGGACGAGTTCGGCGGCGGTCAGGCTGCCGGAGTCGGTGGTCAGGAGGCTCGCCATCACCCGCGACATCATCTTGGGCAGTCCCGACTGGATCATGACGGTGGTGAACAACTCCTCGTACGCGCGCACCGCTTCAAGGTCGCGTCCGTGGGGGAGCGCGGGTGCCTGCTGTCCCCGGGAGGCGGGCTGCTTGCGCCGGTGGGCGCGGCGTTCGGTGGCGCGGTGGGCCTTCTCGGCGCGGTAGGAGGTCGGGCCGCCGTTGCGCATGACCTCACGCGTGACGGTCGAGGTGGGGCGCTCGAGCCGCCTGGCGATCTCCGCGTAGGCGAGGCCGTCGGCAAGGCCCAGAGCGATCTCCTGGCGTTCGTGCTGGCTGAGTCTGCCTCCCGGCATCGCGATCTCCTCCGTGTCCGTGATCCGTGGTGTGGCCGACCTTAGCGTTCACTCTCATTTCAATGCAACGTTCGGCTGACTGTCGTTGCGTTAGAGTGCAGGATTGTTGCAACGAAATAGGTGTTCTGGCCTGCAGTTACTGGGTTTTGGCGCAACAAGCTCATTGCGTGATCCTTGAACGCTACGTAGCGTTTCCCTCGTCAGAAAGAGAAACCGAGGGCCGGAGACGGCACCCGATCAAGGAGCACAGTGATGCAGAAGTTCGCCACCACCGCCCCCGTCACCGCCCACCTGGACATCCCCGCCGGCCGCATCCAGCTGATCGCCGCCGACCGGAGCGACGTCACCGTCGAGGTCCGGCCCGCCAACGCTTCGAAGAGCCGGGATGTGAAGGCCGCCGAGCGGACCACCATCGCCTACGACAATGGTGTGCTCCGGGTCGTGAACCCCGAGGGCGACCAGCACTTCAGCCCGTCGGGCTCCATCGAGGTGACCGTCCAACTGCCCGCCGGCTCCCGCATCGAGGCGAAGGCACAGGCCACCGAACTGCGCGCCGTGGGCCGCCTCGGTGACCTCGTCTTCGACGGCGCCTACCAGCACATCAAGGTCGACGAGGCCGCGGGCCTGCGGCTGACCGCGACCGACGGCGACGTCGAGGTCAAACGGCTCACCGGGCCCGGTGACATCAGCACGGCCCGTGGTGACATCACCGTCGCCGAGGCCACCGGCGGCAAGCTCACGCTGACCACCCAGTCCGGCGACATCACCGTCACCGCCGCGGCCGGCGTCTCCGCGGCCCTGAACGCGGGCACCTCTCACGGCCGCGTCACGAACAGCCTGAAGAACGACGGCACCACGACCCTCGACATCCGCGCCACCACCAGGCAGGGCGACATCACCGCCCGCAGCAACTGACCCCCCTCACGCAGCCCTCAAGAAGGAGCACTTCTCATGACCAGCTTGGCCATCGCGGCGAACGGGCTGCGCAAGGCGTACGGTGACAAGACCGTCCTCGACGGCATCGACCTGCACATCCCGGCCGGCACCGTGTTCGCCCTGCTCGGCCCGAACGGCGCGGGCAAGACCACCGCCGTCAAGATCCTCTCCACGCTCATCGGTGCCGACGCGGGTGAACTGCGCGTCGGCGGACACGACCTCACCGCCCAGGCGCAGGCCGTACGCGCCGCGATCGGTGTCACCGGGCAGTTCTCCGCCGTCGACGCACTGATCACCGGCGAGGAGAACATGTTCCTCATGGCGGACCTGCACCACCTGTCCAAGCGTGAGGGGCGGCGGGTCGCCGCCGAACTCCTGGAAAAGTTCGACCTGGTGGAGGCAGCGAAGAAGCCCGTCTCCACCTATTCCGGCGGCATGAAGCGCCGCCTGGACATCGCCATGACGCTGGTCGGCAACCCGCGGATCATCTTCCTCGACGAGCCCACCACCGGCCTCGACCCGCGCTCCCGCCACACCATGTGGGGCATCATCCGCGAGCTGGTCTCCGACGGCGTCACCGTCTTCCTCACCACCCAATATCTGGAAGAGGCCGACGAGTTGGCGGACCGTATCGCCGTACTGAACGACGGGAAGATCGCCGCGGAGGGCACCGCCGAGGAGCTGAAGCGGCTCATCCCCGGCGGACATGTACGGCTCCGCTTCACCGACCCGGACGCCTACCAGCAGGCCGCCACCGTCCTGCACGACGCCGCCCGCGACGACGAAGCCCTCGCACTGCAGCTCCCCAGCGACGGCAGCCAGCGCGAACTGCGCTCGATCCTCGACTGGCTGGACTCGGCCGGCATCGAGGCGGACGAACTGACCGTGCACACCCCCGACCTCGACGACGTGTTCTTCGCCCTCACCGGCAACGCCCGCATCCCCAGCCAGCCCAGCCAGCCCAAGGAGACCGTCCGATGAGCTCCCTGACCCTCGCCGTACGCGACTCGTCCACGATGCTGCGCCGCAACCTCCTGCACGCCCGACGCTACCCGTCGCTGACCCTGAACCTGCTCCTCACGCCGATCATGCTGCTCCTGCTCTTCGTCTACATCTTCGGCGACGTCATGAGCGCCGGCATCGGCGGCGGCGGCGCCGGCCGCTCCGTATACATCGCCTACATCGTCCCCGGCCTGTTGCTGATGACCATCGGCTCCACCACCATCGGCACCGCGGTCTCCGTCTCCAACGACATGACCGAGGGCATCATCGCCCGCTTCCGCACCATGGCCATCCACCGCGGATCCGTCCTCATCGGCCATGTCATCGGCAGCGTCCTGCAGGCGATCGCCAGCGTCATCCTCGTCGGTGCCGTCGCCGTCGCCATCGGCTTCCGCTCCACGGACGCCACCGTCCTGGAATGGCTCGCCGCGTTCGGCCTGCTCGTCCTGTTCGCCACGGCGCTCACCTGGATCGCCGTCGGCATGGGCCTCAGCAGCCCCAACGCCGAAGCCGCCAGCAACAACGCCATGCCCCTCATCCTGCTCCCCCTCCTGTCCAGCGCCTTCATCCCCGTCGACACCATGCCCGGCTGGTTCCAGCCCATCGCCGAGTACCAGCCCTTCACCCCCGCCATCGAAACCCTCCGCGGCCTCCTCCTCGGCAGCGAGATCGGCAACAACGCATGGCTCGCCATCGCCTGGTGCCTCGGCCTGACCGTCCTCGGCTACCACTGGTCGAAGACAAAATTCAACAACGACCCGAAGTAGCCGAGATGGCCACGCGGGCCATCCCCCGCAACCCGTCCCACCCCTGGGCGGCGTACACCGACACCACGTCGGGGGTACGCCGCCCTTCGGCGTTCCCGCCCCATGCATCAATGGACGGCACGGGGTTCGTCTGGCGGCCCGTCAGGGTTTGAGCAAGGTTTCATCACCTGGACTTCGGATTCCGAGAGCCAGACTTTCCGCACCTCCCTCACATGGCTCCCCTCCCCACGTCGCCGAACGAGACCCACTCCACCACCCTGCCGGCCAGCATCAACGTCCCGGTGACCGACGGCTCAGGCGGCGCCACCACACCCCGCAGCGCTGCCGCCTGCGGTCGCCCCCGCACCTGCGGGGATGGGGTCCGATCGCCACGGACATGATGGTGTCAGCGGAGTAGCCGACCCCGCCACCCGCGGGGATGATCCGTACAGCGCGGAGGCCTGAGGCCGCGAGACGTGGCCGCCCCTGTGTTCGCAGGGATGGTCCGAACCTCGCCCAACTCGTCCGCCAGGCATCCACGTTGCCTACGCGCCCGCGGGGATGGTCCGCCGAAGCCTTGCGCATCACCACCCGGCAGAGGTCCGCCCCCGCGCCTCATGGGTACAGGCTATGGGCGTGAGAATCGCTGTGAGCAGGGGGTTTTGTTCCCAGCCGGACCCTGGCCCTTCGAAGCGAGGACAACGCAGTCTCGACGCCGTCTCTCCGTTAGTCGTTCTTAGTCGCCCTGGAGGTGGAGTTCCAGGCTCGCGGTTTCCGCGCAACGCTCGGCCAGCTCGCGGATCTGCCGCAGAATGTCCCGCTCCCGCGGCCCGTTCACCAGATCACAGGTGGCGTCGACCTCGGAGATGAACTGAGGCATGTCGACCGAGGTAAGGATCTGGGTGCGATACGGGTCCACCCGGTTGAGCATCGGCAGACTGCTGTGAACGCAGATACCAGAGAACAGATCCGCCCCGTCCTGTACGAATTCCACCGTGGTCAGCCGACGCTTCTTGGGACTCGTCCCCCGATGCGTCACCTGCATCAGCACTACGTCAACACCCATGCCTCATGCTCCTTCCAGAATCCGGGACACTCGCCCAGGGCTCAGGACCGGCACCAGGGTTCCGTCCACGATCAGGACGGGTCTTGACCACACCAAGATCATCTCATTCGTGACCCCTGGTTACGGGACACCTTTTACTCGTGAACAAAGCCAGGCCCCTTCGTAGCGGGAGCGCTAGAGACGCTGCGAAGCACGACGCGCACACGCGGTCCGGTACCTCACCAGCGCATGCCCAACGCATCCAAATCCGCCCGGCGTTGCTCAGTGAGTTTCGTAGCGCGCCGTCGTGTGTTGGCGATCCACATGCCGAGTGCGACGGGCACACCGCCGTCCTCGCTGCCGGCCCCGGCGCTGGTCTCGGCGCCTGCCGCGCCCTGTCCGGCGGGTCCGGCCTCTGCTAGGGGCACCAACTCGGTGTGCTCCCGCGGAACCTGCAGGTGTCCTTCCCTCGCGTGGAAGCGGCCTGCGGCGGTCAGGTTCAGCGTCCATTTGTCGTCCTGCGTGCGCCGTACCAGCCGCTCGTCCTCCCCGGCCTCCTCAACACCCAGCACGCTTTCCAGCAGCCACTGCTGTGCCGCCCCGAGCTTGCCCCACCCCCGCCGCTGCGCCTTGACCCACGCGCCGAGGTCTTCGCCCTGCACGACCAGGACCCCGGGCCCGGCCGGCAGCGCACCGCCGGCATCGATGTGGTTCTTGGCGAGGCGGAAGCAGCGTTGCCAGCCGGTGTCCCACGCCACCGGGCACCAGCCCGGGTCGATAGCGTCCAACGCATCCAGGCGGCTCTGGGACAGCCCCCACCCTCCCGGTGGCACCGGCTGGCCCTGATCATGCGCGACAGCAGCCTCCATGGCCCGCCGGGCGGCAGCCCGCTGGTTCTTGAGCCACACCCCGACCGGGAACCCGCCTTCGCCCACGGCGCTGACTGGCGCCAGCAGATGCCCGTGCACCCCGGCCCACGCCTTGGCCGCCATGAGGCCTTCATCAAAAGCACTGTCATGCACGTTCCAGACCATGCCAAGCATGTCCAACTGCCGCACCCGCTCGGCCTCGAGCAGCTCCGCGTTGTAGTGCTTGCGCTGGTCTGCCAGCCACACTCCGAGCGGGAACGCGGCAGGGGACCAGTCGTCCGGTGTGACGTACCGGTACGGCACCTGCAGGGCCTGCGCGCCGGTCTCCTTCAGGTACTGGATGCACGCCTGGATCCCGCGCCGCCAGTAGGCGTTCTCCGGATCGATGATCCGCAGGCGGATGAACTGCGCGATCAGCGCCGGATCTCGCAGCGTACTGAACTTCAGCAATTCCGCAGCTGGCCCACTCACCACCAGCTCGGCCGTCTCCTCACCGTCCTCCGCTTCGTCGAGAACGGGTCCACCGTCGCTTCGGTCGCTGTCCCCGTCCTCGAGGTCATCGTGATCTACAGCTTCGTCGCCGTCCTGGCTCTCGCTGTCGACCCAACTCCCGCTGCGCACACGGGGATCGGCGAGCGCCTCGATCGTCTCCGTGTCGTGTGCCCGCAGGGCTCCAAGAACCTTACTGAGGGTGTCGTAGGAATTCGAAACCAGCATTTCCCCGCCTTCTTCGCCCGGCCCGAGAAATACCGGAACGACCAAAGTGGCGAGTTTTCCCTCACCCGGACGAATACGCAACGCCCGCCCGACCATTTGCACAATATCCACCATCGAACCCCGCGCATCACAAAAAGCAACAGCATCACACCGGGCCGTATCGACACCTTCCCCAAGAACTTTCACGGACGCCAGAACCTGTACCGCAGCCTTCACCTCACGACCGCTGGCTCCCAAAACGAAGTCGGAAGAGAACTGCTGCAGCACGCTCTGGCGGTGGCCCAGGGAGTGCTCGCCATACAGCCACTGCGCCCACACCCGACCCGGCGCCGGGAACCGCTCAGGGTCATCAGCGTGCAACTGCCCGGCAATGGCCGGCACCCCGGCCGCCATCGCCTCCGCCTCCGCAACCCGACTATGGAACGTCAGGATCCTGCGCAGCTTCTCCTCCACCGCCGCTGTCAGCAACCCCGTCTGCAAAGCCGCCAGACGCGCGCCGCGCACATGGTCGGCCCCCAACGGAGCTTCCTGCAACGCCTGGTGGACGTCCTCGTCCCGGATATCGACACACACGACCTGATACGGCGCCACAATGCCCCGCCTAATCGCCTCGGACAGCTTCAACTCATACGCCACCGGCCCGAACACCTCGGAGTCCCTGTCCATCGACGCCACCAACCCTGGTGTCTCACCGCCGGCCTCCCACACCCGCGGCGTCGCCGTCATATACAACCGACGCTGCGCCGGAATCTGCTGCTGGTCATGCACCGCAGCCCACGGCCTACCCGCATCACCACTCGTCCGGTGCGCCTCATCGACAACCACCAGGTCCCACACTCCAACCCCGGACGCATGAGCTTGCTGCAACGTCCGCAGACCCAACGACGCATACGTCGCGAACACCGTGACCTGATCCAAGCCCTGCAGCCACAACCGCAGCTCCTCCGCGCTGGTCGTACACGGCACACCCTGACTGTCCGCGGCACTGAGCGAGCACACCCCGACGATCGCCCCACCACGGCCGCCGGCGCGCCACGCGGCAGCCATCTGCGTCAACAGATCCAGAGTCGGCACCAGCACCAACACACGCCGCGCTTTCAGACGGCGCGCCGCCTCCACCGCCATCAGCGACTTACCCGAGCCGGTTGCCGAGACGACCTGGGCCCGTAGCCCCAGTGCAGGCATGCGGCCAGCAGCAGGTTCCTGAAGTGCCCTCAGAATTCCGTCGACAGCCTCGATCTGATGCGGTAAAAGTTTCATTGTTGCCATTGCTGGCTCCCGTGGAATGTGCACTCGGTAAGCGTCCCGGCACTGAATAAGTGACGCTGAACAGTGAAAAAATGGTGACGTGATCCAGGGCTAACGAGGACGGTCGATGGTAAGCATACAGGCCATATTTTAGCTCACCTATAAAATGACGCACACGGCCGATCAGGAGAGCCAGGCATGTCCGATTCTGACCATAAACATGACGGGGCATCAAGCTCCATTCAGAAAACCTGGCAGATGCACCGTCACATCCAACCCCACCCTGCAGTCGGCCGCTTTTGCAGGACCGCGCGGAGCGTGGGCCTGCCAGGCCGGATCGCGGAGCGATCCGAGCCGCCGGGCCGCGGAGCGGATCCGGCAGGCGTCACGGAGTGACGCCAACTCCCCGACGAAGTCGGGGAGTTCCTTCCCGCCGCGTAGCGGCGGCGCGTCGTGTCTGCGGAGCAGACCTGTC
>NZ_JBSHLM010000027.1:0-38862 GCF_053644375.1 Streptomyces sp. NPDC055400
ATGCAGTACCGACCCGGCCTCATCGAGGGTCTCATCGCCAAGACCGGCCTCGACTTCCAACCGCCGTAACCTCAGCCATTGAAGATCTCTAGAGCGACCGTCGCTGCGGCGTCCCGGCGCTCGTGCGCGGAACCTTCGCGATGGCGTCGAGGCGCAGCGGCCTGCCCGCGTCGCTGATCTCGAACAGGGTCGGACAGATCCAGCCGCCTTCGTCGAACTCGTTCCAGGCGTAGATGAGGACCGTGTTGGCCAACGCGTGGTCCGGATGTGTCTTGTTCCAGCTCACTGCTCCGTGGAGATGCGTCGCGATCTCCTGGGGCGTCGCCTGTTGCGTCCACTCGTTCTTGAACCCCGTGTAGTTGGGCTCCCAGGAGAGCGGATAGTCGAACCGCGGGCGCTTGTCCCAGCCCGTCGACACGGTCGGGACGACATCTCCCGCCGCGGTCGCGTACTGGTCCCACAGACTCGCTTCGGCATCGGCGAGCTCGGAATACGGCGCACCGTTCTGCATGCCGGTCGCGTAGCGGCTGACCGCGTCGGCGCCCACGGCGGTCTTAAGGTCGGCCGCCGACTGCGCCGTCCATGCCATGACCACGATGTACGGATCGGGCAGTCCCGCCTGTGCGCAGGCGGTCCTCATCTGGGTCACCTTGTCGGCCGTGGCGGTGTTGAAGAAGTACACGAGCGGCCGATCGCCGAGCACGCGCTGATAACTCGACTCGCTGAACTGCGCGACGAGCTTGGGCAGATTCGTGGCGTAGCTGCCGGTGAAGTTGCCGTCCAGTACGGCGCACCAGTTGATGTCGGCTCGTCTCTCGCTGGCGAGGTACAACTCCCGTCCGCGGGCCAGTGGTTGCTGCGGGTAGTAGACGAAGGCCCAGTAGTCGATTCCGGCGTCCTTGGCGTACCGGATCTCTTGATCCATGACGCTCTGGAGACTGCCATCGCTGTTGACCGACTCTGCCACTCGCACGCTGACGCTGTCGACGAACAGTTCGCACGTGGTGCCTTCAGTGGTGCCGAAGGAGAGCGTGTCGAGGACGGTCGTGGGCTGACGGAACGTCGCGTTGCGCACCTTCCGGATGTCGTCCACGAAGATGTCGACGAACGGAGCGGCGGCCTCGGGCGGCGCAGGATCGATGATGACCTTGATCGCGTACCAGGTGTCGTCCGCGACGGCCTGGACGACCTTCCACGTGCCGTCGGCCGCGCGGTAGACGAGTTCCTTGGTGCTGCCGTTGACCCGGGTGGCCAGGTCGACGGCAACGGACGCACCACCGGCCAGACTTGCCAGTGATCCCTGGCCGGCGGCAGTCTCCTTCCACTGCCACTGCACCGTGATCGCTCGATCCTGCGCGGAGAACGCGTGGGCGATGCGCGCCGCCGCCCCCGACGTGCTGCGCAGCCGCACTGACTTGCCCGTCCGTCCGGACACCTCGACGACCGTGGCGTCGGTGCCCGCAGGGGCCGTGACGTTCCATCCGGTAGGAGTCGCACCCGTCGTCTCGCCGTCGAATCCCTGGTCGATCAAGGTCGGCTGCGGCACCGTGATGTCGGCATAGAAGGGCAGCCGGAAATGATACTTGTCCGGCGAGAGTGTGCGGTTCACACCGCTTCCGTAGTGGGACTCCCCGCCCACCCAGGCGTCCCATCGAATAGCCCCGACCAGAGTCCCGTTGGCCTCCGATCCTCGCCCGGCGGCTGCGGCTTCAGCCGGCACGGTGAGGCCGAGCACGGCGCTCCCTGAAAGCGCGGTCGCCAGCCGGATGATGTCGCGGCGACTCGGCTTGCCGACAGGAGCGGAGTTTGAATTGATAGCTGTCATCTGAAATCCCCTGAGATCTGAGATGTGCCCTACGACGCTTACGAACTCTTCGGCTGAGGCCAGGGGCCAAAGCCTTGTCCGGCCTTGCCGGTGTGTATTGCTGGCGGCTGTCCATAAACCCGCGGCAGACCATATCCCTAGCCAGGGAGATTGGTTCCGGGGCCATGTTGGGTAGTTGTTGGACAATCTTGCCGATGACCGAGTGCCGGATGGTGAACTGGCGTAGCGGTCCAATGGCGCCGACTCACATGAATGCGCACGTGATCCTGTACGGAATGGACTCGGCCGACAGCACAAGGCCCCTCGACTGCCGGTGTGGTGTGTGAGAACACCAGTCCGACAGGGAGGGGCCTGTTTCAAAGGTTGCTCAGATAGATCCAGAACTTGGTTGGGGCTCAACCTGACTTCCGGGCTTCGTCGCTGGCTCCTCAGACGGGCAGCGTGAACGTCGTGGAATCGCCGTCGTGCCAGGACACGGTGATCCTGTCTCCGTAGTCAGCCGTCTTCTCCACTGCCACTAGCGGAGCGCTGGGGCGGCCGGTCTTGCGGGCCAACCCGACGACGGCGACGACGATGTCGCCGACATGCACGGCGCGTGTCGCGAGCCACGGCACGCCGGTGTACCTACCGAGGGGGCTGGTGTCCTGTTCAATCGTGACGCCGGAGTCGGTCAGTCCACGCACGCCGTGGATGAACGAACACAGGTCGTCCCGGGCTGTCTCGGCGAACACCGTCTGCTCGGAGGTGTCGGAGTCCGATCGAAGCGGAGTGGAGGAGGCGATGGGCCAGCCCCCGATGCGAAGTCCTACGGCCGATGTGGGGCCATCGACTCGCGCCAGGCGTATCTCAACTCCTCCGCGAACGACGGAAGCGACGGTGAGAACCGGTCC
This sequence comes from Streptomyces sp. NPDC055400, assembly GCF_053644375.1. Taxonomy (NCBI): domain Bacteria; kingdom Bacillati; phylum Actinomycetota; class Actinomycetes; order Kitasatosporales; family Streptomycetaceae; genus Streptomyces; species Streptomyces sp. NPDC055400. The sequence continues at coordinate 2,716 of NZ_JBSHLM010000027.1, forward strand.
AGAAGTGACAGCGCCGGCCGGACCCGCCACGCCCCCGTGGCTCGGGCTGACCTCGACGGCGTCCACCCAGCGCACAGGCCCCTGCGAGGCGCCGAGGAGCACACCGTTCGCTAGTTCTCGCGTGAAGAGCGTGCGGAACCCGCTTCGGTGACTGGCCTTGCCGTCGGCGTCGAGCAGGACGACGGCGTTGTCGACCGGGCCGGCCACCGAAGGGCCCATGAGCGAGGGCAGAGTCCCCGTGGAATAGCCGAGGCGGCTGTAGAGCGGTGAGTCGGTGCGGTCTTCACCAGCCTGTGAAATGTCCGTGCCGTGGTTGAGCACGGTGACGACGCCGTCCGCCTTCCGGGCGGACACCAACCAGCCGGGCGCTTTGACCACTCGTGCGAAGTCATCGGTTTCGACGGGCAGGGGCTGTTCCACCTCGGTCCACGCTGGGTGATCGGACGGAAGGAGCAGACCCAGCATGCCTTTCGCAGCCCAGTACGGAGACCCAGGGCCCGAGTAGGACTGGCGCATCCTGGGCCACGAGCCGTGCCAGCCGAGGCTGAGCAGGCCGTCCGGTTCGAGAGCGCCGTGCTTCACGAAATGCGAGACGATGCCGCTGGCCGCGCGACGGAGCTGTCCCGGCGGGTGCTGGCCCGTACCGGTGATCGCGGACACCCACATTGGGGCGGCCGCGGCGAAGCGATAAGTGAGGCTGCGACCCTGCAGCAGGGGAGAACCGTCGCTGCCGATGAGATGCAGGGCGTCGTCGGTGTAGGCCGCCAGATCAGCGGCCCACTGATCACGGAGGGGCTGGGGGCACAGGGTTTCGGTGACGTCGAACAGGTGTGTCCACAGCATGGGGTACAGGTGCAGGGCCCAGCCGTTGTAGTGGTCGAACAGCCGTCCGTGGCCGTCGGCGAGCCAGCCGTTCGGCCGCCGCAGTGATGCGTGGAGGGCAAGGCCCTCTTCGATCTCGGTGGCGGACCAAGGTCCGCCGACCTCGCGGAGGAACGATTCCACGATGATGCGGAACCACGTCCAGTTGTTCTGCGGATACCACTGTCCGAGGACGGCGGACAACCAGTCGACGGTCTGTTCGCGGACGCGTGCATCGAGGTGGTCCCACAGCCAGGGGCGCGTCACCTGGAGACTCAGCGCGATGGAGGCAGCTTCCACCTTCGCCTGGTGCAGTTCGTCGTCGGGACGTGGCCAGGCTTCTGGCGACGTCGGATCGGTGCCCGCGGCCAGACCCCTCGAGTACCGCTCGAGGTAATGCTGCGGATCGTCACCGTCACGGCCTGCCGAGAGGAATCCCGCGATCAGAAAGGTGCGGGCGAACCCCTCCAGGCCGTCGGAGACCGGCCCGCTGCCACTGGCCGGGCCGGGAATGTCTATCCGGGCGCCGGTGGGGGAGCGGTGGTGCTCGACGGCGGCCAGCATGCGGTCCGCCAGACCCTCCCAGTGATCGCGTGTCCAGCCGGTGTACGGGGAGAGTGGGGAGTCGGAGGTGCTTGTCATGCCTGTACCGCCAGGCTGTGTCGGGTGACGGGGTGCAGCGGAGGGAGACCTGCGGCATAGCGCTCGAGCTCGGCGAGTGCCGCACGCGCCATGAGGTGTGTCTCTTTTCCCTGGGATCCCGCTATGTGCGGGGTCAACAAGACGTTGGGGAGACGGTACAGGGGGGAGTCCATGGGGAGCGGTTCGGGATCGGTGACATCGAGGATGGCGTCCAATCGGCCCGACGCGCAGGCGAGTTCGAGTGCCTTGGTGTCCACCAGAGCTCCGCGGGCGGTGTTGATCAAAGTGGTGCCCGGCCGAAGCTCCGCGAGTTCCGCCGCACCGATCATGTGCCGGGTCTCGGGCAGCAACGGGGCGTGCAGTGAAAGGACGTCGGCACACGGCAACGCCTCGGACAGATCGACCAGTTCGGCGCCTGCCGCGTGTACTTCCGCGGGGTCCGCGAAGGGATCCACCACGAGAATCGGTCCCTCGTGCAGCGGCCGCAGAAGAGCTGCCACGCGACGTCCGATCCTTGAGAAGCCCAGGATGACGACCGTGCGGCCGTGCCCGCTCAGCTCGCCCCGACTGTCACGGTAGGCAAGGTCCTCCCGGTACGTACGAGCATCTTGGGCGAGGAAAGGCACCTTCTTGAAGGACCACAGCACCGCTGCGAGCGTGTATCGGGCTACCGGTTCGGCGTTGGCGTCGGCAGCGGTGGTGACCACGATGCCACGGTCGAGAACGCGCTCGTCGACATGGCCCCGCACACTGCCGGCGGCGTGGAAGACGGCACGCAGGCGCGGCGCCGCACTGAGCACATCAGAGTCGATCGGGGGGCATCCCCACGAGGTGATCAACACCTCCACCGTCGCCAGTCGCGAGCGAATGCCGCGAGACGTCAATTCGTCGGTTGCCATGGGCTCGGCAAGCGTTGCAGCGGCGCGAAGGCGTGCGATCTCAGGTTCGGCGAACTGGACGCGGAGGATGTCGCTCGCCATGGCCAATAGTGTCTCCGGGCGGCGTCCACGGGGCTCACCCGCGCCAGGCTCGGGTGCCGGAATTCTGTGCATCACAACCCCCTGCGCGCAGAAGAGGGTGAATCCGGCAAAGTGCGCGTATTGCTCTTCGCGGGAGCTGGATATGCAACTTGGTACATCAACCTGGGCCATTGCTCTGTCACGAACGCGATGTTATTGAAGGGGGTGCAGATGTCGTGCAGGGCCGGATTGTGCGGAAGTAGGATGAAGTTGTCTCGTGGATCGCGATACCGATATGAGCGTGCAACCGTGTTCAGCTCGGACGGGCTCCCTGTCTGGGCCGACCGTCACGAGATCACCGCCGAGTTGGCAGCACATGACCACGACTTCCTGGAGATCGCCCTCGTCACCCAGGGCCGCGCCCTCCACGTCTCCGTCGACGGTGACCACCCCATTCGTCCGGGCAGTGCGGTGGTGATCCCGCCGAACCAGTGGCATGCATACCGAGAGTGCGAGGACCTGGTGGTCTTCGACTGTTTCGTGGCCCCGGAGCTGGTGCACACCACGCTGCCGTTCCTCGACGCGGAGTTGCCGCTGATGGCCGGGCTGCACGCCTCGAGCCTGCCGCTTCCTCAGCGGGTGCAGCTCGGCGCGGGTGCCCTGAGTGCGGCGATAGCGGAGCTGTACAGCATGAGAGACGTCACCTCCGGTCCGCGCTCCCGGGTCCAGATCATCGGGCACCTTCTGATCTATCTCGACCTCCTGAGCCGCTCGTGGGTCGCCGAGGATGCCGTGGGGCGGCGTCGACGGAGCAAGCTGCACCCTGCGGTGTCCTGCGCTGTCAAGGTGATGGAGGAAGACCCCGGCCGCTCGTGGACCCTTGCGGAACTGGGTGCTCTGACCTCGATGGAGCGTACGTATCTCGTCCGGCTGTTCCAGCGCGATCTCGGAGTGTCGCCGATCGCCTACCTCAACCAACTGCGGGAACAGGCCGCGGCCCGGCTTCTCGTGCAGACGGACGAGGCTGTCGCGAAGATCGGCGCGCGGCTGGGTTGGGGAGATGCCGGCTACTTCGCGCGTCGCTTCAAGGCTGCCTATGGGCTGACGCCGTCCGCCTATCGCAGGCGCGCCCTCAAGGGGCAGGGCTGGGACCACTATTCGACAGCCCCGGAGCCCACAGAGTCGTAGCCCGGCTTCCCGCTAAGGTGTGGGCGCAGCGCGCCGACCTGGCACGTTGTCTTGGCGGGCGCACCTCGGCCGCCGCGCTCCAGGACAACTCTGTCCGACTCTCGCCCAATTCAGGCCATGGTGGCGCTCAAGATTGGCCAATAGTGTCGCGACCGTGACAGAGCAGCGTTACTCCCATGTGAACTCCGCCGGAAGATCTCGTCTCTCGGGATTCCCGGCATGAGCGGGCCGGACGTCGGGTTCGCCAAAATCGACGCGACGGATCGAGGGACCGGGCGTGACGAACCTCCAGACACGGTCACCCCGGACAAACCCCGCCGTTCGCACGGAGGGCGGCGTTTCGAAAGGCTTCGGCGACTCCGACGTGACCGGTTGTTCGTCATCCTCATGCTTCCGGGGCTGGCCTACTTTCTGGTGTTCCACTATGCCGTTCTCTTCGGCAACGTCATCGCCTTCAAGGACTACATTCCTTTCGAGGGGTTCTGGGGAAGTGCGTGGGTTGGCACCCAAAATTTTCGGGACCTTCTCGGCGACCCGGACTTCTGGCACGCGGCTCTTAACACCGTGGAGATCGCCGGGCTGCAGTTGATCTTTTACTTCCCGGCGCCGTTGGCCTTGGCCCTGCTGTTGCACAGTCTCACGTCACACACCCTTCGACGGTTCGTGCAGTCGGTGGTGTACCTCCCGCACTTCATGTCGTGGGTGATCGTGGTCGCGATGGCCCAGCAGATGCTCGGCAGCACCGGCCTGTTCAACTCCGCGCTGACAGGCGCGGGCCTGCACACGGTCGACATCATCGGCAACCCGGACCTGTTCAAGCCGCTGACCGTGCTGGAGGTCATCTGGAAGGACTGTGGCTGGGGGACGATCATCTTCCTCGCGGCACTGACCCAGGTCGACGACCAGCTCTACGAGGCTTCGGCCATTGATGGCGCGGGCCCATGGCGGAGGTTCTGGCACATCACACTGCCGTCCATCCGGCCCATCATCATCCTGCTACTCATCATGCGGATCGGCGACATCCTCTCCGTGGGCTTTGAGCAGATCCTGCTGCAGCGCACCACCGTGGGTCCCGGTGCGGCGGAAATCATCGACACCTTTGTGTACTACAAGGGAATCATCGGCGGAAACTTCGGCTTCGGTGCTGCGGCCGGCCTCTTCAAGGGGGTGGTGGGGGCGATCCTCGTCTACGCCGCAAACAAGATTTCGCACCGCCTCGGGGAACAGGGAGTCTACAAGTGAGCGTCATGGATGAGACTCGTTCCAGGGACCGTCGGTCGGCCGGGCCGGTGCGCCCGGTCTGGATGGAGAAGCCTCGAAAGGTCACCCTGGCCGCAAAAGGCACCGCCCTGGCGGTCATCATCCTCTTGGTCCTCATGCCCTTCGTGGTCGTCATCGCCACCTCGCTGTCGTCAACGAAGTCCGTTGTCGAGAACGGCGGTTGGGTGGTGTGGCCCAGCGACCCGTCCCTGCAGGCTTACCGGCAGATCTTCAGCGGGGGCATAGTGACCCATGCACTGTGGGTGAGCATCGGCGTCACGGTCGTCGGGACGGCGGCGAGCATGGTGTGCACGGTCATGCTGGCCTATGCGCTCGCCCGGCCCAAGGTCTTCGGCGGCAAACCCATGCTGCTGCTCGTCCTCTTCACCTTCCTGTTTCCGCCCGGGATGATTCCGACCTATCTGATGGTCAAGAACCTCGGGCTGCTGAACAACTACGCCGCGCTCATCGTCCCGGTACTGATCAGCGTCTTCAACCTGGTGGTCCTGCGAGGGTTCTTCCAATCCGTGCCGGAGGAGCTGTACGAAGCGGCCCGGCTGGACGGTGCCGGAAACTTCAAGATCCTCGTGTCCGTGGTATTGCCGCTGTCCAAGGCCGCGCTTGCGATGGTTTCGCTCTTCTACGCAGTGACCTACTGGAACTCATGGTTCCAGGCGTCGATCTACATGAACGACGACCATTGGCCGCTCCAGCAGGTGCTCCGCACCTACGTTCTGAGTGGTGGTCAGATCGCCAGCTCCACCGGTGCGGGCGACGCGGCCATGGCTGCCCCGCAGACGATTCAGATGGCTGTCCTGGTGGTTGCCACGGTGCCGATCCTGCTGGTGTACCCGTTCCTGCAGAAGTACTTCACCAAGGGCGTCCTGTCCGGCGCCATCAAGAGCTGACTTCCGGCTCGATCCCCGCCTCCACGGCTCATGCGTGCCGGCGCCGCTCCTCCCTGCTCGAAACGTGGCCGCAGAACCCGTGTGCCACGGGCGACCATCACTTTCCCCGAAGGGAACGTACGACCATGCCTGCTCCCTCTCGCCGCTCCGTACTGCGCACCATCGGAGTCGCCTCTGCGGCTGTAGCCGCCCCGCCCCTGCTGAGCTCCTGCAGCGGCTCGGGCTCGTCGGGCAACGCCGCCAACGCAGGCGTCGAAATGGCGCCTTGGCCGACGTACGTGCCCAAGACCACCGTCACCCCGGACCTCAAGGGCGATGCAGCCACCGGCATCCAGGACACCTACCTGAAGTACCCCTCCAAGCTCACCAAGGGGACCTCTGAGACACCGGGCGACGGCTCCACGCTCAAGGTCTTGACCATCACCTACGGCACTGCCCCCACCCCCCGTGGGCAGAACAAGTACTGGCAGGCCATGGAGAAGGCTCTCGGCGTGAAGATCGACTTCACTCCGGTGGCTGCTGCCGACTACTCGGCGAAGATGGCCACCTTGATGGCCAGCGACGACCTGCCGGACGTCCTGAACATCGCCGGCGGCGGCACACTCCCGCACGAAGCTCCCTTCGTCCTCAAGACCATGGCCAACATTTCGGAGTTCGTGTCCGGCGACGCCATCAAGGACTATCCCAACCTCGCCAACATCCCGACAGCTTCCTGGAAGGCGCCGGGCCGCTTTCACGGCGGCATCTACGGTGTCCCCATCCCGCGCGCCAGGCCGGGTCTGGCGCTGTGGATCAACGGCACCAACTTCGAGAAGAGCGGCTACCGTCCCACCAACAACAGCTACAGCCGTGATGACTTCACGCGCCTCCTCCAGGAACTCACCCACGGCAGGCAGTACGGCATCGGCGCGTCGAAGGACAACGCCCTGAACTGGTTCGGCGCCCATGCCCAGTTCCACGCGGTGCCGAACCAGTGGTCGGTCTCCGACGGAAAGTTCAGCACGTACTACGAGAGCGCCCACTTCAAGGAGACCCTGGCCTACCTGCACACTCTGTGGAAGCAGAAGCAGTACTACCCTGACTCCACCTCGACCGCGACAGTCGACCTCAAGACGCAGTTCTACAACGGAACCGTGCAGTCCTACACGGACGGCTTCGGCGCCCTTGCGACCACCCTGAGCCAGGTGCACGGTTTCGAGGCGGCGCCAATGACCTCCTACTCCGCGAACGGAGTCGCCGCCACCCCGTGGTCGGGCCCGGGATTCGCCGGCTACACAGTCATCAACAAGAAGCTGTCGAAGGCGAAGATCAAGATGGTGCTCAGGGTGCTGGACTTTCTGGCCTCACCCTTCGGAACCGAGGAGTACGAGCTCCTCATGTACGGCGTGGAGGGCGTGCACTTCACCTACAACAAGAACGGCGACCCGACAGCGACGGACCTCGGCAAGACCGAGAACGTCGTCAACCTCCCCTTCTACTTCCTGTGCAACGCCCCCCAGGTGCTGTACGTGCCCGATGCGCAGACGGGAGTCAAGGCCGCCTACGAGTGGCAGCGTCAGACCTGCCCCACGCTGATCACCAACCCTTCGGTCGGCCTGCGCTCCAACACCCTGAGCACCACCGGCGCCACACTGAGCCAGTCCGTGGACGACGCGATCATCGGCATCATCACTGGCCGCCAGTCCGTCAACTCGTGGGACTCCGTCGTGAGCAAGTGGAGGTCCGAGGGCGGCGACAAGATCGCCGCGGAGTACGAGTCCGAGAACGCGGCGGGTACGACCAAGTGATCCGGCCTGCCCCCCAGCCTCGACCGCACGCACTACGCGCTGAACACCACAGGGAACCCCTGGGCATCGGCGAGGCGCGCCCCCGGCTCTCCTGGGCCATCCCGGACGCGCCCGCCGGGTGGCGGCAGGTCGCCTACGAGGTCGAGTGCGTGGACCTTGAATCCGGAGACGTTGTGTCCAGCGGACGGATCGACTCCGCGGACAGCGTGCTCGTCCCGTGGCCCCACCAAAAGCTCAGGTCACGCAGTCGACGGCAGATCCGCGTGCGGGTCTGGGGGGCAGGGAGGACGGATGCCTCCGACTGGAGCCCGGAACTGACACTGGAAACAGGCCTCTTGGAGGCATCGGACTGGACGGCGTCCTTCATCACGCCAGACATACCTGCGGCGGACGAGAGTGTGCCGCTGCTGCGCCTGGACTTCCCGGTCAAGGCAGAAGTGCACCGAGCACGGCTCTATGCCACCGCGCTGGGACTCTACGAACTGGAACTCAACGGATCCCGTGTCGGTGACATCGCTCTCGCGCCCGGCTGGACCAGCTACCACCACCGGCTGCGCTATCAGACGTACGACGTCACCGCGGCGCTCCACACCGGCTCCAACGTGCTGGGGGCCTCGTTGGCCGACGGGTGGTTCCGGGGGCGCCTCGGGTTCAACGGCGGCACACGCCACATCTACGGTGACCAAAGAGGGCTGCTGGTCCAGCTGGAGATCGAGTACGCCGACGGATCCGTCGAGTCGGTCGGCACGGACGAGAGCTGGCGCACCGCACCGGGCCCCGTCCGGTACGCGAGTCTGTACGACGGCGAGCACCACGACGCGCGACGTGAACGCGCGGGCTGGTCCACGGCCACCTTCGACGCCGGGGATTGGCTTCCCGTCCAAGTGATCGATCGCGACAGGACAACGCTGGTGGCTCCCCAGGGGCCACCGGTCCGGTGCGTCCAAGAGCTCAAGCCGATCACTGAAACCATCTCTCCCTCCGGGAAGAGGATCGTCGACTTCGGACAGAACCTGGTCGGCCGTCTACGTCTGCAGGCCGAAGGCCCACCCGGAGCGGTGATCCGGGTTCGCCATGCCGAGATCCTGCAAAGCGGCGAACTCTGCGTTCGCCCTCTGCGCCAGGCGCGGGCGACCGATGAGTACGTGCTGCGAGGCGACGGCCGGGAATCCTGGGAGCCGCGATTCACCTTCCACGGCTTCCGATACGCCGAGATCAGCGGAGACGTTGACGACGTTGAGGTAGTGGCCCGCGTGTACCACACCGACATGGTCAGGACAGGAAGCTTCACGTGCTCCGACCCGGACATCCAGCGCCTGCACGCGAACGTGGTCTGGAGCATGCGGGGCAACTTCCTTGACATTCCCACCGATTGCCCGCAGCGCGACGAACGGCTGGGCTGGACCGGAGACGTGCAGATCTTCGCGCCGACCGCGTCCTTCCTGTACGACTGCGCGGGCATGCTCTCCTCGTGGCTGCGGGACCTGGCCGCCGATCAGCTGCCCAACGGCTGCGTGCCCTACTTCGTTCCGGCGATCGCGGCACCGCCTCTCGAACTGGACACGCTCACGCCGACGGCAGCCTGGGGCGACGTCTCCGTCCTCACGCCGTGGGAGCTTTACCGGCAATACGGCGACGCCGAGGTTCTGCGGGCGCAGTACCCGAGCGCGAGGGCGTGGGTCGACTGCATGACGGCCCACGCGGGCGACGATCAGCTGTGGGACACAGGATTCCAGTTCGGTGACTGGCTCGACCCGACGGCTCCACCGGACGATCCCACTGCCAACAAGGCGGACCCCTACCTGATCGCAACCGCTTACCGTGCTCGTTCGACCGCGGTCCTCGCCAGGATGGCCCACACGCTGGGCTATTTCGAGGACCACCAGCACTACGAAGAACTTGCGCAGGCCATCAAGGATGCGTTCGCGCAGAGGTGGGTTCGCGCGTCCGGATTGCTCGACAACGACGCCCAGGCGTCGTACGCAATTGCGCTGCACTTCGACCTCCTTCCCACCGCGGCACAGCGCGAGGTAGCGGGTCAGCGCCTGGCCGCATTGGTGAAGGAAGCGGACTTTCACATTGCCACGGGCTTCGTCGGTACACCGGTCATTTGTGATGCCCTCGCCGGCTCAGGGCATCTCGACACCGCGTACGCCTTGCTTTTGAAGCGAACGTGTCCGTCCTGGCTTTACCCGGTCACCCAGGGCGCGACGACGATTTGGGAGCGCTGGGACAGCCTTCTTCCGAACGGAGAAGTCAACCCGGGAGACATGACGTCCTTCAACCACTATGCCCTGGGGGCGGTCGCCGACTGGCTGCATCGCGTCGTCGCCGGCCTGGCCCCCGACGAACCCGGGTACCGCCGGCTGCTCATCCGTCCCCGGCCCGGTGGTGGCCTCACCCACGCGTCGGCGGCGAAGGAGACGCCGTACGGGCGGGCCGAAGTCAGCTGGCTGCGGGAGACGGACGCCCTCACCGTCCACCTCGCCGTGCCAGTGGGAGCCACCGCGGTCGTGGATCTTCCCGGTTTGCCACCAGTGACCGTCGAATCGGGTAATCATTTTTGGCGCATTCCAGACATCAATAGCGCGGACGCGGCTGGCGGCTGAGGCGAGGAGCTCTTCGGTCGAGTGGATGCAGGTGGAAACTAGGAAGGAACGGAGGGGCGCGCCGACGCCGGACGTCCTTCGCGCGGCCTCCGTTGGTCAACTCTGACCTACTATCCCTCAATCCAGCCCACGGCATGAACACCCCGTCTTCAATACAGTCGTAGTTGTGATTGATCAACGAATTGCATTCAACCCGCAGGCCACTCCCGGGATTTGGGGGTGCGCACGTGAACAGGGATGAAGTGACGATAGGGGCCTACTACTTCCCGAACTATCACGTCGACCCCCGCAATGAGGAGTGGCACGGCGAAGGGTGGACTGAGTGGGACGTGCTGAAGAAGGCCGGCCCACGTTTCGAGGGCCACGTGCAGCCGAGGGTGCCGCTGCATGGTTGTGAAGACGAGGCGGACCCCGCGGTGATGGCCCGCAAGATCAGGATGGCCACCGAGCACGGGGTCGATGCCTTCATCTTCGACTGGTACTGGTACAGCGGGCGTCCCTACCTGGAACGCCCCCTTGAAGCAGCGTTCATGGCTATCGCGGCCGATCACGACATGAAGTTCGCCGTCATGTGGGCGAACCATCACTGGACCAACATCCATCCGTGGAAGTCAGGGACTCAGGCCACCGAGCTGGAGTCGGGAAGCGTCGATGCCGCCCAATTCCGAGCGGCCACGGAGTACTTGCTTGAGCGGTACTTCCATCACCCGGCGTATCTCCGGCTCGACGGCCGCCCCTATCTGTCGATCTACGACCTGCCTACCCTCATCGAGGGTCTCGGTGGCATCGAAGCGACGAGGGCCGCGATCGACGATCTGCGCTCCCGCGCCGCCCGGGCGGGCCACGGTGATGTCCACCTCAACGCCATCACCCGCGATCAGCCGGTGCTGCCACAGGACGGTGTGGCGCTCGACGAGGCCATGCTGGTGAGCCGACTCGGGTTCGACAGCGTGACGTCCTATGTCTGGGCACACCACCATCCGCTGCCGACACTTCTCACCCCGTACGCCGACGTCCTGGAGCAAGCGGAAAAGGGCTGGGAGAGCATCGCGGCCAAGTTCGATCAGCCCTACTTTCCCAATGTGACCGTCGGGTGGGACCCGTCACCGCGGACGGTCCAGTCCGATACGTACAACCCCAACCTCGGCTACCCCCACACCAACATCATCTCGGACTGCACGCCCGAACACTTCGGAAAAGCACTTGAGAGGGTGCGCATGTACGTCGAGAAGACCCAGGCCCCCCTGGTGACCATCAACGCGTGGAACGAGTGGACCGAGGGCACCTACCTTGAGCCCGACACCGTCCACGGGTACGGGCATCTCGAGCAGATCCGCAGGGTGTTCGGCATCAGCCGCTGAGTCGGCAGTGCCTGGCTTCGGGATTCCGAAGCAGCAGCAGCTGCCTGGCAGGAGGCATGGCGGGGCTGGCACACACGGCGTCAGTCTCGCTCTCCGGCTGAATAGGTGATGGTTGAGGTGAACGCAATCGTGCAACGCAGAGTGAGCATCAAAGACGTCGCTCGAGAAGCCGGTGTATCGATCGGCACTGTCTCCAACACCATGAACCGGCCGGACATCGTGGCACCACCCACCCGCCTACGTGTCCTGCAGACCATGCAGGTTCTCGGGTTCGTGCGCACGGAGGGAGCGCGCCAGCTCCATGGACTCCCGTCTCCAGTCGTGGCAGTAGTGGTCCCTGAGGTGACGGACTCCTTTGGTGCCGCTGTGACGCATGAAGTGGAAAAGGCGGCCACTGAGGCGACCCCTGTGGTGTGGACACTCTGACAATGGATCTGGCAGATCCGAGGGAAGGTGTCCTGGTGGGACGTAGGTCTCCGTATCCGGTGGAGTTCAGGAACGATGCCGTCGCGCTGTACCGCGTGGCGGGCGGGAAGCGCACGTATGCGGCGGTCGCTGCGGATGTCGGGGTGACCGGCGAGACCCTGCGGAGCTGGGTGCGCCAGGCCGACGAGCATGCGGGCCGTGATCACGGCCGCGGCGAGCAGAGCGTGGAGAGCCAGGACGAGGAACTGGCCCGGCTGCGCGCGGAGAACGGCCGGCTGCGCACGGCAGAGAAGGAATGGGAACTCGAGCGGGAGATCCTGCGCCGGGCAGCCGCCTATTTCGCGAAAGAGATGTGCGCCGTGAGGTGCTGATGGTCCGTACGCAGGTGAGAGACCTGCGTCAACTGCCCTGTCGTGGCGGGGTGGTGAAGCTGAGGGCAGCCTGATCCGGGTGATGCCGGGGAGGGTGGCAAGCGGCCCTGACAAAGCCGGGACGTGCCAGCACTGCCAGATGGTGCGGGTCCGGCGAGCGAGGTGGAAAGGAGTACGCGAGGAACCGTCGTTATTACGTCCCTCAATGCGAGACCGGCTCGAATCTGGCGGATCTGGGCCGGGAGCGGTGCGTAACCGCCGCCGGAGGCGGCGGGGAACTCCTTGGGTGGTTTGTCTCTGCTGCCCGGGAGGCCATGAGGAAGGCCCACGGCGTACTCATGGCGATGCCGCAGGGATGCAGACGGGCTCCTCCTCCACCGAGCGGACCACAGTGAACACGGGAACCATCTGGTCTCAACTCCCGAAGGCGGGCCTCCAGTTCGCGGGGCGGGATAGGTGCATCGACCGCTGAACGGGCCGGGTGGGGCGGAGCCGTCGTAGTACTCCGAGCCGGGGAGAGCCCGGCACATGGGGAAGGACGGCAGCGGAATGCGAGAAGAGTTGGAGGCTGCAATGCCGAAAGATGCGGTGCCGAACGGCGGCGCGTCGCTGGAGGCGGCCCGGGTGGGGCCGCGTCAGCGGGTATCGGAGATGCAGGCCAAGCTTCATCGTTGGGCGGCGGCCGACAAGGGCCGCCGGTTCGACGACTTGTTCAACTTCGTGCACGACCCGGCGACGCTGATCGTGGCGTTCGACCGGGTCGCGGGGAACCGGGGAGCCGGCACTGCGGGCGTGGACGGCCTGACGGCCGCCGACGTCGAGGTGCGGATCGGCGTTCCCGGGTTCCTGGACGACCTGCGGGCCCAGCTCAAGGCGGGAACGTTCCGCCCGCTCCCGGTGCGGGAGAAGAAGATCCCCAAGCCGGGCGGTGCGGGAAAGGTGAGGCGATTGGGTATTCCTGTGATCGCTGACCGGGTTGTCCAGGCCGCGCTGAAGCTGGTGCTGGAGCCGATTTTCGAGGCCGACTTCAAGCCGGTCTCCTATGGCTTCCGGCCCCGGCGGCGGGCCCAGGATGCGATTGCCGAGATCCAGCACATGGGCACCCACGGCTACCGATGGGTGCTGGACGCGGACATCGCGGCGTGTTTCGACGAGATCGATCACGTCGCACTGATGGACCGGGTCCGGGCAAGGATCAAGGACAAGAGAGTCCTGGCCCTGGTGAAGGCGTTCTTGAAGGCCGGGGTCCTCACGGAGCTCGGGCAGATCGAGGACACGCCTGCCGGGACCCCGCAGGGCGGGATCATTTCCCCGTTGATGGCGAACATCGCCCTGTCGGTGCTCGACGAGCACCTGCACGGGCCATGGGAGGCAGGAGGCGCCTTCTCTTCACCGAGACGACGCCAGACTCTGCGCTCCAAAGGGCTGGCGACCTGGCGGATCGTCCGCTACGCGGACGACTTCGTCGTCCTGGTCAACGGCCGTGAGGAACACGTCCATCAACTACGCGAAGAGGTCGCTCACGTGCTGCGGCCCATCGGTCTTCGGCTCTCCGAAGCCAAGACCCGGGTCGTCCACATGAGCGAGGGATTCGACTTCCTGGGGTTCCACATCCAGTGGCGCCGAAAGCGAGGCACGAACACATGGCACGTCTACACCTTCATCTCCGACCGGGCCATCCGGCAGGTGAAGGCGAAGATCCGTGCCCTGACCCGCAAGACGTCACCTCTGGACCTGGACGCCACCCTGGCCCAGCTGAACATGGCCAGGGGCGGATGGGCCTTCTACTTCCAACACGCCATCGCGAAACGCGTGTTCAGCAAGCTGGACACCTTCACCTGGTGGAGAGTGGCCAGACTGCTGCGCGAACGGCACCGCTGGAGCTGGAAGGAACTCCGCCGACGGCACACCACCCCCACCGGGCGGTGGCTGCCGTTCGCGGCGAACGGCGTCGAGCTGCGGAACATCCAGACGATCCCGGTCACCCGGTATCGCTACCGCGGCAACAAGATTCCCAACCCCTGGGTCCCGGAAGCCTATTGACGACAGCGTCCGTGGAGAGCCCGGTACTCGGAGACGGGTACGCCGGGTTCGGCGAGCGGCACGGGGAAACGGGCCGGTGGCAACACCGAAACCGCGCCCCGTGCCGACTCAACGAAGTGAGGACCCATCGCTGGGACTTCGTCTCCGGCCACGCAGAAGTCTTCGGCGTTCAGCGGATATGCCGGGTCCTGCAGGTCTCGCGCTCGGGCTACTACCGGTGGCTCGCCGGTGCGAAGGCCCGTCGAGAGCGGCAGGCCGCCGCCGACGCCCTGCTTGTGGAGATCCGTGAGATCCATACCGAGCACAAGGGCACCTACGGAGTCCGGCGCATCCATGCTGAGCTGCGCGGCTTCGGGCACACCGTCAACCGCAAGCGCGTCGAGCGCCTGATGCGCCGGCACGGTATCGAGGGCCGGCACCTACGGCGCCGCAAGCGCACCACGGTCCCCGACCGGCTTGCACCACCGGCCCCGGATCTCGTCCAACGCAACTTCTCCGCCGGACAGTTGAACGAGAAGTGGTGCGGCGACATCACGTACGTCCAGGTCGGCGGGACGTGGCTGTATCTCGCCTGCGTCATCGACATCTGTTCGCGCCGGGTGCTCGGCTGGTCGATGGCCACGCACATGCGCACGGAACTGGTCATCAACGCCCTGGAGATGGCCGTGGCGACCCGCGGCGGCCACGTGGACGGGGTGATCTTCCATGCGGACAGGGGCTCGCAGTACACGTCGGCCGCGTTCGCGCAGGTCTGCGACGGTTTCGGGATCCGCAGGAGCATGGGCCGGGTCGGCTCGAGCTACGACAACGCCCTCGCCGAGTCATTCTGGCAGGGACTCAAGAGGGAAACGATGCACCAGAGGCTGTTCTCCACGATGCGTCAGGCGAGGCTGGACATCTTCCAGTGGCTCACCTACTACAACGCCCGCAGGCGCCACAGCGCCCTCAACTGCCTCTCGCCAGTCGAATTCGAACAACAACAGCAGAGAGCACGTAAACTCACACTCGCAGCATGAACCCCCGTGTCCACACTCCGGGGGACGCCTCACCGCCCAGCCGCACCCGTCCAGGCAGACGAGCCGGCTCCCGCCGAGATGCCCGCGGCCTGGGCGGAGCACGCTCGCACGGTCGACCGCGCGGTCGACGCCGACCGTCGCCGACGGCGCGAGGAAGCACTCGCCGGAACCAGGCCCGTAGCCCCGCCGACACTGCACGAGGCCCTGAGCCAACGGCCCATGTTCCAGCTGCCGCCCCGCGACAACGCCGACACGACTGTCCGGGAGGAGGATGCGTGACCCGAGCCCATTCCCAGGACGATCCGCTGGAGGGCCTGCCCTCACGGGCCAAGATCGCCGAGTTGATCCTGGGCGACCGCCCGCCCCGCGACACCTACGTCGGCTGGCAGAACTACCGTGACCGCCGGGGCCTGCTCGTCCCCGCCCCGAGGATCTCGCTACCGCAGTGGCCGCTGATCCCCGGGAGCCGCCGTGCCGACTGCGACCTCTACCGGCAGTTGACGAACGCGAACCTCCCGCTGCAGGACACCCTCATGCACGACAAGATCGGCAACCTGATCCGGCGCCGGCTGCGCGGCAACACGATGAAGAAGAACGACCCGACCCGCGCCGGCGTCGTGATCAGCGGCTCGGGCAACTACGGCAAGACCGCATCCGTCTGCTCCGCCGGGGCCTTCTTCGAAGACCAGTGGCTGGACCTGCATAGCTACCTCAACCCCGGGGCTCTGCCCGGCACACGTGACCTCCACGCACCGGTCGTCTACGTCTCGACCCCCGTGACAGCGAAACCGAAGAGCCTTTGCGCTTCGATCCTCGGTTTCTTCCGCGCCCCGACCCGCACGGCGGCCACACTGCCGGAACTGGTCCGGCAGGTCGCCGACTCCCTCCACGACCACGGCGTCAAAGCGCTGATCATGGACGACATCAGCCGCCTGCGGATGCACAGGGCCGACGACCAGGACGTCCTCGACCTGATGCGGGCCTTCATGAGCCTGGACGTCACCCTGATCCTGACCGGCGTCAACATCTCCGGCATCGGACTGCTGCGCGAGGCCAAGTGGAACAAGAAGACCCGGCAGTGGGAAATGCCACCGCTGAAGTCGACCCGCATCCACGGCCTGGAGATCACCCAGACAGAGCACCGCTTCGAACTCATCGAGCTCGACCGCTTCCGCTACACCACCCCGAAGCAGATCCAGGCTTTCGTCGACCACCTGGAGGGAATCGAGCGACACCTGCGGCTCGGCTGCTGAACGCGAAGGAGGGCATGCTCACCTGCGGCGCCATGCCGGAGTACTTGATGCGCCGCACCGGCGGCGTCGTCGGCCTGTTGGGACGCCTGCTCGAGGACGGCGCCCAAGAGGCCATGGAGTCCGGGAAGGAACTGATCGACGAGAGCATGCTGGACGAGATCGTGCTCTGCAGGGATGAGCCCGGGCAACCGCCGGATGAGCCCGTGATCCCGGCCAAATCGCCGACCGCTGGCAAGAGGCCCCGACAGGTGAAACGGCACCGAAATACCGTTTTCGATAACAAAGGCCCCGCCGCCACGGACACGGCATGACGAACACACTGCTGCCCAGGAGCCTTGCCCCCGCCCCCGGCGAACTCCTGCCGGGCTACCTGCTGCGTTTCGCCCACCGGATCGGCATCTCTCCGCTCGACCTCGCCCACCGGTGCGGGCTCACCACTGAGAAGACCAAGACGTTGCCCACGCACCACCTGGTCCGCCTTGATGCCGGCTTGATCCAACAGATGGCTGGCGTCTGTCGACTCGACACAGCCGAGGTCCACGAGCTCACCCTTGCCGGTCAGGCCCCCGGCTACACCCCGCTCCGTTCCATCTACCTCGGACGGCACCAGAGTCATATCAAGATGGCCAACGACGGCTGGGTGTTCACCACCTTCAGCCGCTACTGCCCCGACTGCCTCGCTGACACAGCCGATCTTCCCGGCGGACCGATCTGGCAGGGCGCGTGAAGGCTCCCGCACACCGCTATCTGCCCACGCCACCAGCGATATCTCGCCTGGCAGTGCCCGGTCTGTCAGGCACCTGCCTTCTCCAACGGCTATCGCGCCGACGGCAGATGGCGCCCCTCCCAGCTGATCCCGGCACCGCGCATCCACCTACTGCACCCGGCGCAATGCCGCCACCGCCCCGGAACCGGCTGGGACGCAGCCTGCGCCGCCCACCTCGACCGCCAACCCGCTCCTCTCACCCAGCCCACGGCGGACATGGCGCACGCGCAGCAGCGGCTGACCGCGGCAGCCGCTACCGCGCCCGATCAGGAGGTTGAGAGCCTCGGGCGACCTACCTCACCCGAGCGGTTCTTCAACGACGTCCGCGCCGCCCTCCTCGTCATCTGCTCCACCTGGCCCACCGCTGCCGAAGTAGTCCCCAGCTCTGAGCATCTGGGCCTGATCGCCGCCCACGCCGAGGCCCTGCACCGCACCCCCGCCGAAAGGATCGGCCCCCAGGGCCACGGCTGGCTGGCCCGCTCCATCGATCACCCGCCCGCCGCTCCAAGCCGCCGCTCTGATGAGCCTCGTCGTGCGGATCCTCGACAACACGGACGGTCAGACGACACTCGCCCGGCTGCTGTCCCGGCTCCCGACAGGCAGGGCCGGCCGCCTGAGAACGCTCACACCCCACTGCTCACCAGCTATGGACGCCGCAATTGGAGAACACACCCGCCGTCGACACGAAGCCACCGGTCCACCCGCACTCTTTCCCCAACCACCCACCCACCAGGGCCGCCTCGACCCGAGCGCCATCCCAGCCCTCCTCCCCGATGCCTGGGCAGCCCCGCTGAACAAACTGAAGGGGCCCGAACGGCTCCTGCGGCGCGACGCCGCGATCCGCCTGGTCCAGATGACCCGCGGTGGATCACGACGCGGCGCGGCCCGCTACCTCGGCATTCCGCCGGGAACCCTGCAGACGACCACCCTCCGCGTCCACACCTGGCAAAAACACCCCGGCAACGCCCAGGCGTACCAGGAAGCACTTCAGCGCATCGTCGAGATCGCCTCAGCTTGCTCTTTATGGTCTTTGCCCCGCAGAGTGAGCCCGACATGATCACTCTTCTGCGTGGGTGGTGCGCCGTCGGACGTCGGCCATCAGTTTGTCCAGGAGTGCGACGAGCGTCTGCCGGTCGTGCTGGGACAAGCCGCTGACGAGTGTGGCCTCGCGACCGAGGATGGTGTCGACGGATCGCTCAATGAGTGCGTGGCCATCGGCTGTCAGTTCCACCAGTACGGTGCGGGTACCGGTGGCCCCGGGTGTGCGCCGGACGAGGCCGTCTCGTTCCGCTCTGGCAACGCGCTGCGAGATCGCGCCGGCGGTCACCAGCGTCCTGCGGGCGATCTCGCGGGTGCTGAGGCTGTAGGGCGGGCCGGAGCGTCGGACGACAGACAGCAGGTCGAGGGTGGCCGCATCGATTCCGGCCTCTCGAAGAGCACGGTTGCGGTCGTCGGTGAAGAGCTTCGCCAGCCACCAGATGGGAGTGACGATCTCGATTGATTCTGTTGGGGTTCCCGTTCGTTCCCGCTGCCAGGCCGTGGCGATGTCCGTGGCGGAGGGGGCGCGCTCCTGGTCCTCTGGCCCGATTTCGATGTTGGTCACGGTGTGAATCCCTGTCGTCATCAGCTACGTTTAGGCCTAAACATAGTATGAGCAGGAGGACTCGTGACCCGCACTGTGCTCGTGACTGGTGGCACCAGCGGCATCGGCCGCGCGATTGCCCAACGCTTCGCCGATGACCAGGCAGAGGTCTTCGTCACTGGACGAAAGCGCGACACCGTCGAGCGGACGGCCAAAGAGATAGGGGCGCACGGCGTCGTCTGTGATGCCACATCAACCGAGCAGGTTGAGGCACTCGCTGCCCAGCTTGGCGACCTGGACGTCCTGGTCAACGCCGCCGGAGGTCTTCCTGAGCCCGCATCCGGTGACCCATCGATGCTGGAAGCGCAACTGGCCCAGTGGCACAGCAGCTTGGCCCAGAACCTCCTCACTGCGGTGCTGACCACCCTCGCAGTCCAGGACAAGCTCACCAGCGAGAGCTGCGTCATCAATATTGGCTCTATCGGCGCCGAGCGCCGTGGCGGCTCATACGGCGCAGCGAAAGCCGCCCTGGCTGCCTGGAACGCCTCCCTGTCCGCCGAACTCGCCCCCAAGGGCGTCACCTGCAACGTGATCTCCGCGGGATTCGTCGCCGACACGAACTTCTTCCGCGGCCAGATGACGGAAGAGCGCCACCGCGCGCTTGTGGAAGAAACCCACAACAAGCAGCCGGGAACGGTCGGCGACATCGCCCAGACTGCCCACTTCCTCGCCTCTACGGGGGCCCGGCACATCACCGGCCAGACCATCCACGTCAACGGTGGCGCCTTCACCACGCGGTAGCGCTTGATGCGCCTCGAACGGGCATCTCGAACGCCGTCACTCACCTGGAAGTTTGGCGTACGCGGACGGTGGTCTTGGCGTGATCCTTCGTGCTGAACAGAGCGCGAAGCACTATGAACTCCAGGGCCACCCTCGGAGTTGAGTCGGCTGCACCACGGTGTCCGGCAGGAGGCGGTCGCTTTCGCGTCGCGCTTGACGACGCAGGAGATCGGTCGCGACCTGTGTGGCGACCTGCTCGTCGGCCACCAGGTCGTGCACGGCCTCGACCTTCTCCTGCACCGTCTCGGGCGCGAGACCGTGGTAGCCGACTCGCTGGCGGGACGTCTCCGGTGTCCACCGCCGCTTGCCAGTCTCCTCGTCCAGCGGCGGATTCTTGATCGCCGCCCACCGTTCCTCGGGATCCGAGATCGCAGCAAGGGTCTGGTGGGTGCTGTAGGCCACGCCGGGGCATCCGTGCCGTTCGGGCCAACGGCCGGCCACCCATCGGTAGGACTTGAGCGTGTTGTACGGGACGTCGATGTCCTCCGACAGCCGGTGCAGCCACGCGGACACCCCGAACAGGTCGTCATTCACCGAGCGGCCGCTGTGCTCCTGCATCGGAACCACTTCCAGCGCGCCGTCGCCGATGCTGAAGGAACTCTTCGACAACTTCTCCGCAGCGTCGCGGAGCCTTGCCACGATTTGCTCGTACTGCTCGATGCTGACGTTGCCGACCTTCTCAGTACTGGGCACCACGACCACCCCCATGCCAGACCGGAGCACGGTCCCCTTGGCCGTGAAATGCGACCCCGGCCCACCCGGTACGGGCAGAATCCGCCTCCCGTCCCAGGCGGCAAAGGCGTACCGGCACGGCGCGTGGAGCACCCGAAAGCTCTCTGCAAAGCCCTCTGCCGAACGCCTGCGAATCTAGGGCCTCGTGCGCACCGGAGCCTCAACCGTGGCCCGTGTACGAGATCAACTAGGGATTAGAGATGGGTTCTCAGCGACCGCTCACGGTGACGTTCATGCACAGTGAGCATCCACAACCGTGATCCGCAAACTGCCTCTCTCAAGATCCGCAAACAAGAATTCTCCACACCCTCCTGACCTGCATAGCTCAGACCAAGATCCGCAAACTAAAAGTCTCGGTCGCAGCTGTTGTGACTGAGCGCGATAGTTGGCCCGAACCGACAACTGTGATGCTCGAAGCGTGCGCAGGGGCACGATCCTCGAGACATGGAAATCGAGCTCCTGGTGGTGCCCGGCTGTCCCCGCCAACAGCTCGCTGAGGAGCTGTTGCGGCAGGCCCTGGCCACCACCGGCCTGGCCGCCACTGGCTTTCGCGTACGGGTCGTCGCCGACCAGGCCGAGGCTGAGTGGGTCGGTTTCATCGGCTCTCCGACGATCCTGATCAACGGCCGCACCCCGTTCGCCGAGCCCGGCACGGTCCCGGCTCACGCCTGCCGTGTCTACGCCACTGCCGCCGGTCCCGACGGGTGCCCCGCTGCCTACCAGCTCCGCAAGGCCCTCATCGAGGCGATGAAGGGAGCGTGACCTCGCCCGCTTCGGCAGGACCGAGAACGGAACGCGGGGGCCGGACGGTTGGTCCGGCCTTCGTTCGGCGGAGTGCGCGGCAAGGGGACCGCCGTTGTGCAGGGTGTGGACGAGCATCTGTGGCTGCTGCTCCCGCGGCCCGACGGGACCGGGCTACAGCGTCACGTGCTGAGGTTCCATCTGGAGGACGCCCTCGCCCGGCGCCTGGGGTCGCAGCCCAGTCGTCGGCACAGTCCGGCCTGGCGGGCTTCGTGGGGACCGAGCACCGCGGCGGCTGGTGCCGGATCGTAGGCTGCCGCCATGGCCGAGATCCAGAACCCGACACCCCGTGACGCCTTCGAGCTGCTGCTGGCCGGCAACCAGCGCTTTGTCTCAGGCACTCCGGAGCACCCGAACCAAGACGCCACTCGCCGCACCGAGATCGCTCCGTCCCAGCAGCCCTTCGCAGTGCTGTTCGGATGCGCCGACTCCCGGCTCGCTGCCGAGATCATTTTCGACCGCGGCCTGGGCGACCTGTTCGTCGTCCGTACCGCCGGACACGTCGCCGGCACCGAAGTACTCGGATCCATCGAGTTCGGCGTGAGCATCCTCAACGCCCCGCTGGTGGTCGTGCTCGGCCACGACTCGTGCGGCGCCGTCGCCGCGGCCCGCTCCGCCCTGGAGGACGGGCAGACGCCGGGCGGCTTCGTCCGCGACGTGGTTGAGCGCGTGACCCCGAGCGTGCTGGCGGCCCGGGCCGCCGGACGCGAGACGGCCGACGAGATCCTGGCCGAGCACATCGAGAACACCGTGGATCTGCTTCTGGAACGCTCCCGCGTCTTGGCCGAGCGGGTGGCCGACGGCCGCCTGGGCGTGGTGGGGCTGTCTTATCGGCTGTCCGACGGCAGCGCGCAGCTCGTCGCCTCTCGCGGTCTTGATGAGGCGGTTTCCACCAGGTCCTGACCGTCCCGGCTGCGGTCCCCGGCATGAAGCGCGCGATCGGTGGCCCCGTCGGACCACAGCCACAGAGCTCCGCCGAGTGCCCCCTGGCGCCCGGTCAGGCGGTGGGGCGGGGTCCTGCGGCGCGGCGGAGCCGGTTGGCGATCGCCAGTCCCAGACCGTCCTCCTGCGGCAGGGACGCGACGATGAGGTCGCATCCCTTCTGGTCGAGTTCGCGTAGGAACCCGTACAGCTCGCGTGCGTAAGCGGCCGGTGAGGCGGGGACTTCCACCACGGCGTGCGCCTTCACCTGGGCGTCGGCGAGCGAGGGAGGAAGGAAGACGCCCACCCGGTGCCCCAGTTCCGTCGCGAGGTCCGCTTCCATGACGACCTTCTCCGGGTCGACAAGGACGACTCGTGCGCTCGGCGCGTAGTGCGACGGGTGCTGGCCCGGGACCCGGACGCTGCTTGTCGAAGGGACCGTAAGCGGGTGCCCCAGCACCGCTTCGAGGTCCTCTCGTGCTACTCCGCCGGGGCGCAGGATGCTGGGGGTGGCGCCGGTTACGTCCACGATGGTGGACTCGACGCCCACCGTGCAGGGGCCGCCGTCCAGTACGAAGTCGACGGCATCGCCGAGCTCGGCCCGGACGTGGCCCGCTGTGGTGGGGCTGACTTGGCCGAAGAGGTTGGCGGACGGGGCCGTGACGCCGCCGCCGAAAGACTGCAGCAGTGCGAGCGCGACGGGGTGATCCGGCACGCGCACGGCGACCGTCTCCAGGCCACCGGTCGCTTCGAGAGGGACTCGGGATCCGCGCCGCAGGACCAGCGTGAGCGGCCCGGGCCAGAAGTGCTCGGCCAGCAGGCGTGCCGCAGGAGGCACCTCCTCGACCCAGTCGTCCAGCAGGGCAGCGCTGCCGATGTGGACGATCAGCGGATGGTTGGGGGGACGCCCCTTGACCTGGAAGATGCGCGCGACGGCGGCAGGGTCCTCGGCGTTGGCCCCCAGCCCGTACACGGTCTCGGTGGGGAGGGCCACCAGCCCACCGGCGCGCAGCACCCCGGCCGCCTTGTCAATATCAGTGGTTCTTGCCGTCACACCGGCAATCCTCTCACCGCCCGCTTTTCGGACTTCGGCGGCTGGGCGGGCCTGCGAATTGCGCACAGCCCATGCCGCGCCGGCCATCCGGCTGCTGGGCACGCTCAAGGGCCAACTATCGCGCTCAGTCACAGCTGTGAGTGAGTGCCGTACACGGCCCGCCTGGCCAAGTGCATGCTCATGTCCGGCAGCGTGAGCCGGAGCGGCAGGCGCCGTGGCGACGACGGCGGTCAGCTCGCGTCATCGGATCGGCTCGTTGTCAGAGCGTCGTGCCAGGGTGGTCGTGCCCGGCGGCGCCCTCACGAAGCCGATGCCGTCGCCGGGCTCTCTCGCGTCATTGCTTCGCACCCCCCATGGATCCTCGCGCCCGAGCCCTCGCGCAGGCAGGGCCCGCCGATTTGCAGAGCGTTCGAGCTGTCTGACACCGCGCTGGTCTGCCCGCTACCGTGGGACCACAGCCTTGCTATGGAGATCTGGAATGGGGGCCACAATGAGCGGTCACGACTGGAGCATCGACACCATCGTCCATGCCCTGCCGTCCCCCGACATGCGTCAACAGGCTCTGCGTGAAGTCCGCCTGGCACCCGTCGGCCAGCTCGACACCGTCGTCGCCAAGTGGCAGAAGATCGCAGCGCGGTGGGTTGACGTCGAGGCACCGAAGATCGAAGAAGCGAAGGCTCACTTCGAGAAGCACCGCGAAGCCCCCGCCCAGTTCAGCGACGAGACGAAGGACTCGCGGGCCGCGCATGTGGCGTGGCGTGAGCGCATGCGTGAAGCAGCGCGCGAGCGCGGTGCCGCGTGAGCTGGCTGTTCGCCGTCACCGAGCACACCCAGCGGACGATCGACGGCCTCCCTTTCGAGGCGCAGCTCGCTCTCATCGTGCTGATGATGCCCTGGAGATCGACCCCTACGCTGTGTCCGAGGCGTACGGCATCGACGACAAGGTGACCCGCGAGGCACCGTTCGGTGACTTCGGGCTTCTGGTCATGTTCGTCAATCCGCTCACGGAGCGGATCACGCCGTTGTCCTTCACCTGGACCGGCTGAATCCGGCGAACGCTCACAGGTGCTCCATGGGCCCTGGCGACTTGCGTGTATCCCGACGTGACGGCGTGCGCGGCCTGCACCGTGCACGGACAGCCGGACTGTGGCTCGGTCTTCTCCCATGAAGAGACCGGGCCACACGACTGTCCAGCGTGGTTGTCAGTGCCTGCTGCAAGCCTGGGGCAGTGGGTTCCTCGACCGACGGCGGCCGAGGAACCCTCTTGTCCAGATCATTTCTGAAGGACGAGACAGCGCAGGCCGCCCGGCTCCAGGTCATACCAAGCACCGCTGCTCCAACCTGTCAGGATTGCGCCGACGTCCTCGCCGGCCCCGCGCCCCAACGCCAACCGCGCGCTGGGGCCGACACATTCGCGCAGCGCCCTGGAGACGTAGCTCAGTCTTTGCTGGAGGTCTCCGAGATGAATCCGCCGGTGATCGCGTCCAGCTCTACCTCCCACAGGTCACGCGAGGAGAAGAACAGCGTGGCCATTGCCTCCAACGAGTCCTTCTCCGGCTGGACCAAGGCCTTCACCGACCCCCCGCTCTGCGCGGCCATCGTGGACCGCCTCACCTTCGGCGCCAACATCATCGAGACAGGAACCGATTCCTACCGCCTCGCCACCACCCGAGCCCGACAGGAGCAGGCATCTTGACCAGCGCTAGGTTGATCGCCACAGGTCGAACTGAGGACGGGCATGGACAACTGGGACTTTCGCGAGTGGCAGGCAGCGCTCAGCGCTCTTGACGGCCGTGGGGCGGCGCTGGTGGGTCTGGCAGCTGCTGAACGGATCTCCGGGTGTCTTGGCGATGAGCGTTTCCGCCGGCACGGCAGTTCGGGATCCGAGATCGTCACCGAGCTACTCCGGAAGTGCTGGACTGACGCCGCCAACGGGGAAAAGTCGTCCCCGGCTGAGTTCCAAACGCTGATTGATCAGTTGGCTGATTGGTCCCGCGAGTACACGGATCGGTCGCTGGCCGAACTGTTCCGTTCGTATGGGACACCGATCGGAGAGGGCGGCGACGACGAGGACGAGGACGAGGACGCTGTTGACCTGGACGACTTCATGGACGAGGCGGTGCCCGAAGGCGCCGCAATGGCGCATCTCGACGCTCTGAACGCTGTCTCGGAAGCTGTTGCTGCCTGCGCGGGAGGACCCCGGGACGGTGCCCTTCGCTGTCTGCAGACGGCCGCGATGGCTGCAAGGCAGGGCGATCCTCGGCTTCCTGGGCCGGGCGTCGAGCTGCAGCGGCAACGTGAGGATCTTGAGCTCGTTCGGGCCTCCAACACCAACGAGCGGGGCCCCGCGGTGGCTGAGCTCCGGGCTCGCGCCGAGGCGGATGCGCGCGGATGGAAGCAGGCCACCGAGCAACTCGACCTTCTGCACAACTGATCGAAGTCGCCAGACACACCTGAGTGCCGACGGGCCGGAGGAGTTGCTATCCAGGTCCGGCCCGTCCGTTCGTCTCTACAGGTCGAGCTGATACTGGAGTGTCGTGTGCGTGGGCACGTAGCCGAGGCTGTCGCTGATGTGTCTCATGTGCGTGTTGCTGTCGGCGGTGTCGGTCAGGAGCCCGCCGAGGTCTGGGTAGTGGCCGTGGGCTTGTCGGATCGCCTCGGCCTTCATCCATCGGCCGAGACCATGCCCGCGGTGCTCGGGCAGCACGCCGGTGCCGTAATGCTGGGCGTCACCAGTGCCGCCGCCGGGGACGACGAGTTCGGTGAACCCGGTGATCGAGCCGTTGGAGGTGTCGATGGCGACGACGGTGTGCAGGTGGTCGCCGCGCTGTTCGACGGCCTTCGCCGCAGCCCGGACCCGGTCCACGTCCCAGGCCGTGGTGCCGTGGTCGGTGGCTTCCATGGGCATGTCGTCCATGGCGCGGCGTGAGGCGGCGAACGTCTGGGCGAGATCGTCGGGGACGGTTCCCTGCCATGACGCCAGCCGGTAGCCGGGATGCGGACGCTCGATGATCTCGGCGAGGGCGGTGGTGTCCACGTTGGCCAATGGCAAGCGGGCGAACCTCAGGGTGAGGACCTTGCGGAAGCTGTGAGCCGGCAGGAAGTTCTCGCCGGGCGATCCGGCTTCGGCCTGCGCGACGACGCAGCGTCGGGTGTTGTCCCGGGCGGCGGCCACGGCAGTGTCGAGGAGCCGGGAGCCGACGCCCTTGCGGCGCTCCACGGGATGGACGTGGAGGGTCAGTTCGGCCAAGTGCTCTTGTCCGCCATCGAACAGGCGCAGAAAGGCCGTCCCGACAGGGTTGGCATCGGCGTCGGACGCCAGCCATGCGAGACGCCGGCTGTGTGCCCCGTGAGTGGGGTCGGTCAGTGGGGTGATGCGGAGCGACAAGGTGTTGTCTCCGTCGTGAGGAGGTGGCAAAGGTCCGTACGCGGGCTCAACTGCTCGGCACTCCTGCGCATGTGCTCCACACCTCCTCGTCGACGTGCCGGTCCGGAACATGGACGGCTGGGAGAACTTAGCTGGCCCATCAGCTCCGTGGCAAAGGGTTAACTGAATGCTGCTGCGACCGTGGTCACAGCCACTCGTTGATGGCTGCGACCAGCACGGTTGCCTCATAGCGAACGGCGAGCTTGTCGTACCTTGTGGCCACGGCCCGGTGGCGCTTGAGGCGATTGATGCCGCACTCGACCGCGTGCCGCTCGCGGTAATCGGTCTTGTCGAACGTCGGAGGCCGGCCGCCGCGGGAGCCAAGCTTCTGGTGGTTTCGGATCTGGTCCTTCTTCTCCGGGATCGTGCACCGGATCCCGCGTCGGCGCAGGTAGGCGCGGTTCCTCCGGGAGCCGTACGCCTTATCCGCACGCACCTTGTCGGGCCGTGTGCGGGGACGTCCCAGCCCCAGCCGGGGGACTCGGATCCGCTCCAGGACCGGTTCGAACTGAGGAGAGTCCCCGCGCTGTCCGGCCGTAATCACGATTGACATGGGTTTCTGCCCCTGCTCGACCGCAAGATGAACCTTGGTGGTCAGCCCGCCTCGCGAGCGCCCGAGACCGTGGTCGTCCGGCTCGACCTCGACACCGCCGGGCGACTCCTTCTGAAGATCCCCCTTTTGACCGCCCCGCCAGCGTGCTGATGAGCGCGGCACACCGTTGAGTCGACGCTGACATCCCAGGTGATCAGGCCATTCGCGTCGGCTTGGGCCTGCAGTTCGGTGAAGACTCGCTTCCAGGTGCCGTCACGCTGGCGGCGCCGGAATAGGTCGTAGACCCGATCCCACGGCCCGTACCGATCGGGGACATCCCGCCAGGGTGTCCCGGCCCGGGTCCGCCACCGTATGCCGTCAATCAGCTGCCGCCTCGGCCATATCGGCGGCCTGCCGGACTTCTTGCCTTTCGGCAACAACGGCTCCAGCCTGGCCCACTGCTCGTCCGTCAGATCTCCACGCGCCACAGCGCGTGATCATTTCACGACCAAGATCGACTTTCACAACAGGCCTTAGCCGCAGGATCAGCCAGGGGCGTCGATCGACGTAGCGGAGGATGCCCGTGAACGATTCGGGTCGCCCTGCCTGCCCAAGACTCGCGTGCTTCATAGCCGGACCGTACCGGCCTGGGGCATGAGTTGGGGAGAGTGGCAATGGGGCGATGGCGGACGGGATGGGTGCCGGTACACCTGCCACGATGCGCTGGCTCGCGAACGGCGCCCCCTCCATCCCAGAGTCTGAGCGCCCCCGCCGGAGGCATGGCCATGGTCTGGGTCCGCATCATGCGGTGATCGCCGATTGGCCTTCGGCCCTATCCATGTGTGGGCGGGCGTCGGCGCAGCCGGGGCTTGATGAGGAAGAGAAACCTGTAACAGCTCGGCCGCTAGTAGGTGGTGCCGGTGACCTTCCGGCCGTCACGGGAGCGCACAAGGATGCAGAGTCCTGGCGCTCGAACCTGACCGAAACGCGGAGCAAAGTGGCCCGGAGCGAACTCGCACTCTCAGCTTGGGAAGCGACGGCGCTTGAATAGGGTCCATGGTTCTGACCTGCGCATATACCTTCCCTGTGTGGTAGCTTCGAAGGTCGGATCGCGCTTCTGTTGACCGTGGTTGTCCGCCCTTATGGGCACGCATTGGGCACGGCTTCGGCCCAGGTGGTTTGGCGATGCCTTCACGCCCACGGCGGATGCAGCAGGCGTAGAGCCCGACTGGGCGCGTGCGACCACTGCTGCGTGCGCAAACGGACGACTGCGACGGACCGGCTGTGGAGAGTCACTGGCCGAGATCCTCGTACTCCTTCGCGGGCATGCCGATGTCCGAGAAAATGTCCCATGCCTGCTGCCTCATCAGTTCAGCGGCAGCGCCGTCGGTCTTCCGGTGGGCGCGGGCGAGTGCCATGAGGGTGTGGGCCTCACCGGGGCGGTGGCCGGTCTCGCGATGGATGGTCAGCGCCTCTCGGCCTAACTCGGTTGCTGTGGTATGTGCTTCCTCGGATGCCGCTATGTCGCACAGGACAGTCAGCGCCTGACCCTCGACCACGCGGAAGGAGTGGGCGCGTGCCAGGGCAAGAGCCTGCTCGGCGTGGGCGCGGGCCTCGTCGTTACGGCCTGTGTCTTTGAGGGTGCGCGAGAGGCCCACGAGGCTGTCCGCCTCAGGGCGTCTGTATCTCGACTCGCGGGACAGGGCAAGCGCCTGCGTGCCGAGCCGGATCGACCGGTCGAAATGTGCCAGGTGCCGGTGGGCAGTGGCCACCGTGTTGAGGATGCTGCCCTGAATCCAGCGCCGCCCTTTGTCCTTCGCCATGCCAAAGGCGCGCATGGCCTGTTCCAGCGCCTCGTCGTGTCGGCCGAGTGCAATATTGATCTTGGCAACGGCGTCGAGCACCGTGGCGTGGGCGGTGCGGTTCCCGTTCCTCTCGTCGGCGGTGACCTTGGGCACGAGGACCTCAAGGCCGTCGGTCAGACGGCCGAGTTCCCAGTACACCCAACCCAGATTCTGCAGAGCCAGGCTGTCGTCCCACCAACTGATCTGTTTGTTTCGGATGATGGCCACTTCGAGCTGCTCGGCAGCCTCGTGCAGTCGGCCCAGATCCCGGCAGGTCAGACCGATGACGACCAACCCCAGAGTTTCAAGGTAGAGATTTCCGGCTTCACGGGCGATCCGCATACCGGTGGTGACATGCTCGTGCGCACTGTCGAGGCGAGCCATGTTCCATTCCGCCTGGCCTCTGCCGCCGAGAGCCGCTGCCTCGCCCGTCGCCCAACCGAGCTCCCGGCTGATCTCCAGTGCGCGGGAGTGATGCTCAAGTGCTTGGCCGGCATCCCCACGGTCCGATTGGATCAGTCCAAGGCTGATGTGCATGGCTGCCTGGCCGAACAGGTTGCCTTCGGCTGTGGCCGCGTCCAGCGCTGTCTGCGCGGTGGCCTGCCACGCCGCTCGCGGTAGCTGAAGCCAGAAGTAGCCGAACAGCGCGTTGACCATGTGCCATGCGACGGGGCGGGGACCATGGTGGGCGGCATGGTTGATGAGGGCGAGCAGGTTGGCCCTTTCCGCGTCCAGCCATCGTGAGGCTCCGGTGGAGGAAGGCAGGCCCGGTTGACCGCCGTGGCCGAGGTCGCGGGGCAGTTTCGGGAAGAGCCAGGTTCCCCCGACCGCGCGCGCCGCGTGCAGGTACCAGGTCAGGAGCCGTTCCAGTGCGAAGTCGCGATCAGGCGCCGTCTCCTCCGCCTGCGCGCACTCCTGCGCGTACTCGCGGAGGAGATCGTGGAACCGGTACCGGCCCACCGTCACCGGTTCGATCAAGTGGGCGGCGGTCAAGGTGCTGAGCAGGCGTCGTGCCTGCTGCAGTGGTGCGTCCGCGAGCGCTGCCGCGGCCTCGGCGGTGAATTCCGCCCCGGGGAACAGGCCAAGCAGACGGAAGAGTCGTCGCGCGGCCGGTGCAAGGATCTGATACGACACGGAAAAGGCCGTGCGCAAGGGGGAGTTGGCGTCGCCGTCCGGCTCCAGGGCCGCCAGCCGATTGCCCTCGGTCATGTCGGCGACCAGGTCGGCCGGACGTAAGCCCGGATCCCCCACCAGGCGGGCGGCGGCCACCCGCAGCGCCAGCGGAAGGCTGCCACACAGCCGGATCAGCTCGTCCACCGCGTGCTCATCGGCGGCGACGCGCTCCGCGCCGAGGGTCCGGCTGAGCAGCGCGCGGGCCTCGTCCGGCTGGAGCAGGTCCAGCGGCAGGGCGTGGGCGCCGTCGTGGGCGACGAGGTCACCGAGCCGGTTACGGCTGGTGACGACGACGGAGCAGGTCGGGCTGGACGGCAGCAGCGGACGTACCTGCTCGGCCGAGGCCGCGTTGTCCAACAGGACGAGCATGCGCCGGTCGGTCAACAGGGTCCGGTACACGCGGCTCTGGGCTTCGTGGTGCGGGGGGATTTCGGATGCCGCGAGCCCGAGGCTGCGCAGCATCAGTTCGAGGGCCTCGCGGGCCTCGAGGGGCTGCCGGTCGTGGTCGAAGCCGTGGAGGTTCACGTAGAGCTGGCCGTCGGGGAAGCGATTACGCACCTGGTGCGCCCAGTGCACGGCCAGCGCGGTCTTGCCGATGCCGGCGGCGCCGCCGATGGCGGAGATGACCACGGTGTTCGCCGCTCCCCGCTCCTGCTCGGGCGGAAGCAGCGCGTGGAGCCTGGCGAGTTCGCCGGTGCGGCCGGCGAACCCCGGTGCGTCGTGGGGGAGTTCGGCAGCAACGGCACTCTCGCGCAGCATGGAGCGCGTCGGCGGACGCAGAATGAAGGCGTCGTCCTGGTGCAGCACCGCTTCGTGGACCCGGCGCAGTTCCTCACCAGGATCCGCTCCCAGCTCGTCCCGCAGCCGTACGCGCATGTCCTCGAAGGCGTTCAGTGCTTCCGCCTGACGGCCGCAGCCGTACAGGGCCCGTATGCGCAGGGCCGTCAGTGACTCGTCGTAGCGGTCGGACGCCGACGACACCCTACCGAGGTCGTCGAGGGCCTCGGCGCAACGGCCCAGCAGAACCAGGCACTTGAGCCACTCCAGCCGGAGTGTCCGGCGACGTTCGTCCCATCGTTGCCGCTCCTCCTGCGCGAAGGGCCCCGGCAGGCCGGCCAGCGGCTCGCCCCGGAACAACTCGATGGCCGCGGACAACTGATCGGCTGCGGTGGCCAGATCGCCGGATGCGATGGTCAGCATCGCCTGGCTGCCCCGCTCCTCCAGATCCGCCGTGTCGAGCCGAACCCCCTCGACGACGAGGCGGTACCAGCCCTTTCCACTGCGGATCACCGACTGCGCGGGCTCGGTGCCTTCCGGATCGAGCGCCCTGCGCAGCGAGTTGACGTGAGTCGGCAGCACCTTGCGACCGCCCGCGGGCGGCTCCATCCCCCACACTGCGTCGAGCAGCCGGTCATGACTCACCACGGCCCCTTGGCGCAGCAAAAGCGCAGCCAGTACCGCCTGCCGCTTGATCGGACCCAGCTCCAGGGGTGTTCCACCCCGCCATGCCTGTAACGGCCCGAGCGCCTCGAATCGAAGCAGCTGAGGAGATCCGCCGTCCACCGAGAAGCCTCCGCTTCCGTAAGTCATCGAAATTTCATCAGTATTGCAGCACCTCCGGCCAGGGTGATGGACACGACATCGCACAACCCGCACAACCCAAAGGGGCCCGAGTGACCGAAGTGGAGTTGGTGGCCACCGCGTTGGCCACAGGAGCGGTGGCCGGGCTCCCCGACACCTCGCGCGGAGTCGTCCACGACCTCTACGCCGCGCTGAGAGAAGCAGTCCGCCGACGGTTGGCCGGTGTCGGCGGTCATGGCGTGCGGGGCGGCTATGGCGTACGGGTACTGGACGCGTACGAGGCCGATCCCGACGTGTGGTGGACCCGGCTGCTCCAGGTCCTGACGGCCTCCGGGACGGAGATGGACGACGAGACCCTCGCGGCAGCCCGCGCCGTGCTCCGTGCGGAGCGCCGGACAGGGCACATCGCCGTGGATGCGGTCGGCTCATGATGCAGTGGGCGACCTTTGCGGCCACGCTGCCGGGTGTGGGTGTCGCCATGGGGACCTCGCTGCTGGAGGCACGCAGGGATCACCTCGAGCCGGTGTGGGAGACCCGCAGACACATGTACGACGTGGCGTCCGAGTGGTGCGGGACTCGGCGTGATCTGTGCGCGGGCTCCTCGCCGTGCCGACCTGGCGTAGCGCATCCGGACTCTGGCGATCGAGAGTGCCGGGGGACGAAGAGTGGAGAGTCTGTGGTTGCAGTTGCACGGGGTGGAAACGGCCGGCGTCGTCGACCGAGGCGGCGAACAGGGCCCGGCGCGCGGGGAGCGTCAACCGAAGTGTGTCGGCGAGGTGTTCGGCGACGGCGGTGCTGGGGACGCGCTGCTCTGCCTCGAGGCGGGATTCGTCCTCGGTCGTGCCGCCGGATATGTTCCGGTTCCCGCCATTTTGACGGCTCATGGAGTCGAGTTCCGCGACAGGGGGCATACGTGCACGAGATCGACGTTCTACTTGGCCAGATCGTTCCGGCGATCGGCGCTGCAGCCGGGGCCTACGGCGTCGCCGTACTGACCACGGCGGAGGACCAGGCAGCCGGGGCGACGGTACGACTGGGCCGGCGACTGCTCGACCGGATCCTGAACAGGGGCGCAGGTGACGCCGATCCGGCGCCGGTTCGAGCCGCCGTGATCGAACTGGCCGGGGCCGCCGGGGATCCGGATGCGATGGCGGCACTGCGCTTCCAGCTCAGAAAGTTGCTGACGAACGAGCCGGACCTCGCCGCCGAACTGTCAACACTGCTCCCCGAGGGCCCGGCCGTGCAGGCGTCCGGCGCACGCGCCGTCGCCATCGGCGGGACCAACTCCGGGATCGTCGCCACCGGCGACAACGCGACGAACGTCCAACGCCGATGAGTGGCGGAACCGATCCGCAGGAGCCGTACGAGGATCTCCCGGCGGCGAACGCCGACGAGTCCGCCGGTGGCAGCTTGGTCGTAATCGAAGGCTCGAACCATGGCATCGTGAACATCGGTGACAACGCCTTCAACGTCATCTATGACAAGGGCCAGTTCGCCGAGATCCGCAGCGTGATGGAGTTGCCGCTGCTGACCGCGCCGGTACTGACCGACACGTCACCGGCCGAGCTGTTCGGCCGGGCGGCGCTCGTGGAACAGGTCACCGATCAGCTGGCCGCCGGTCGCAGTGTGCAGCTGTACGGCCAAGAAGGTGTCGGCAGGAAGGCGATCACCCAAGCGGTGCACCAACGGCTGGCCGCGCGGGGAACGCGCGGCCACGTCCTGCTGCCCGACGGAGGTGGGGGCGATACCCTTCAGACCCTGTACGACCGCTTGGCCAAGGCGTTCTTCGGCAAGGGGTTCCTGCGTCAGGTCGACGAGACCATGCTCCGTGCCGCCGTCGCCGAAGCCGCCGTACACATCACCGTCGTCGACAGCACGCTCAGCCGTGAGGACATGTCCAGGCTGTTGGGGACGTTCGGCAGCTGTACGTTCCTCTTCACCTCCCCGTACCGGACACTGCCCGCCCCTGGCGTTGCTCACCATGTCCAGCCCCTGGGCCGCGACGCCGCGACTGAGCTGCTCAGCGCCGGGCTCGGGCTGCAGCTCGACCCGACCGGCCTGCGAAACCTGCAGTTCGACCACGCATACTCCGCGTCCCGGGGCTGGCCCCAACGCCTGCTCCAGTACGCGGAGTTCATCAAGGGCTCCGACGAGTGGCGCACCAGGGCCAGCGAGGGGCCCTTCGACCAGCCACCCGAGATCGATCCCAGCGGCGAGTTGACCCCGCAGCACCAGGCCGAGACGCTGGCTGTCGCCCTGAGTGAGCCCGCCCGGCAGGTGCTGGTCGCTCTGGCGACCTTCAACACACCGCTGGCACCGGCATGGTTCGTGGCGATCACAGGAAACCCTCAGTCGGCGGACTCGGCGCCGGAGCTGTACGACAGACGTCTGGTGACGCGAGAGGGCGATGCCTACCGGATTACCCGGGACGCGGTGGCCGCGGTGATCCGTCAGGATTGGGCCCGGACGGACGCGCGTACCGCGGCGGACGGCCTGACGACTCAGCTCGCCGGAGCGGACACTCAGCCGCCGCCGGACCCACATCTGCTGCTGGCCGTCGCGCGGAGGCTGGAGGACACACGACAGTGGGCGACGGCCGCGCGGTTCGCGAGGATCACCGCACCGCTCGCACTGAGATCCGGCCGCAGGCAGACGGCTCTTCAGCTGTACGCCCTGGGCAAGAAGGCGGCCGGATTGGGCGGAACGGCCACGGACGTCGACTACTTCGTCCACACCGAGGAGCAGGCACGCAACCTGCTGGAAGGCGACCGGGTCGCGGTGGCCGCGACACTGTCGGCGTTGTCGCTGCTCGCCGTGCACACTGGCCAGACCGAAGCCACCACCAGCCAGGCGGTACAGGCGGTCGGCCACACAGCACGTGCCGCGCGGGAAGCGAGCCGCACGGCCCGCCTCGCCGCGAAACTCGCGCAGGGCAAGGCCGCGGCCGCGGCGGCCGCCGGTGCCGTGGTCGTGGGCGGAACCGCGGCCGTCGTCATGGCGACCACCGGCGGAAGCGGACAGCCTGCCGGCTGCACCGAGGTCACGCAGGCGTTCAGCGCCTACCACGCCCGGTCGGATAACCTGAGGACCTACGACGAACTGGTGACCACCGAGCGGCAGATGGCGACCGACCTGGACACCGCGGCAGGTAAGGCGACTGCCCCCAAGGTACAGTCCGCGATCAAGGCCGAGGTGACCGACTGGAACACCAAGGCCGACACGGCTCAGGCCGATGGCGACAAGAACAGGGCCGCGACCTATCCCATGCATCCCAAGGTCGAAGCGGCCCTCGTCAGCAGTGCATCGCTGGCGGAGGAGACCGGCAGCGCCGCCCGGCTCATGGGTTCCGCATGCCCCGACATGTTGAAGGGGTAATCCCGTTGCGGAGTCGTTCCACTCGGTCCAAGCAACTTGAGAGCCTCACAGCCCAGCAAACCCTGGTCGACACGTTGGGTCTGGTGCACAGCGGTCGTCGAATGGCAGCTCACTGGCTTCGTTCACACAGGTCGCGGAACAGGCTGGGGCAGCTGCCGTCTGCCAACGTCTGTTCTGCTGGAGTCCAGCGCGACCGACCCGCGATTGTCCATTCTGCGCGCCGACCGCCCCCACCCCGTCAGTACCGACGTCTTCCGAGCCCTCGATCTTCCGCGCGTCCAGATGACTCAGGCAGAGGGGACCGCCATGCAAACCATCCGGGACAGCATGGCAACCGCGATGCCGCCAGACCTCCACCCCCTACGAGGCCCACGCGCCTATGAAGGAGCTTGGGCTCGGGGACGAAGGGCCCAGCAGGGTGCCTAGAACGCCGCTTCTCCCAGGCTCCCCGCAGCTAATGGTGTCCGTCGAACCTGGTTGCCAGTGGCTCGCCTAGGCACTGTTTCTCGGATCTCCTGACATGAGTGGGGAGTTGGAGCCAGGCTGGCGGTATGGGCCGTGGAGATCTGACGAACGCGGAGTGGGATCGGCTGGAGTCGTTCTTACCTCGTGGTGGCACCCGTGGGGGCCGGTGGAGCGATCACCGTCGGGTGATCAACGGGGTCCTCTATCGGGTGCGGACGGGTGTGCAGTGGCGGGACCTGCCGGAGCGGTTCGGGCCGTGGGAGACCGTCTATAATCGGCATCGCCGCTGGTCAGCTGATGGAACATGGGCAATGTTGCTGTCGAGGGTTCAGGCCGCTGAGGACCACGCGGGTCGGATCGACTGGGACGT
>NZ_JBSHLM010000028.1:0-36771 GCF_053644375.1 Streptomyces sp. NPDC055400
TCTTTCGTGTCCGATTTCCTCGGCGCCTTTCAGGTTTCCGCTCCGGCCTTTCGGCTTTTCGCGTTTCCCTTTCCGGCGGTTCCGACTTTATCAGAAGTTCTCGGCCGGATTGACCGGCGTACGTTTTCCGATTTATCGGGGGTGCGCTTCTGGAGAAGAATTCTCGGAAGCGAGCTAGACCCTAGTCGTTGCGGCCGACTCTGTCGAATCCCACGCAACTGTTCGAATCTACCTCCCCAGTCTGTCCGTGTCAACGGCTTTTTTGGGGCGAGGAGGAGACTAGCAGGTCAGACGCCGTGAACGCACATCAGGCGGCGGTGGGTACGGAGGCGCTGCGCTCCTCCTTGTCCAGGTCCCCCGTCTCGCCGGCACGTACCGCTCTGCCGCCGAGGATGTAGACGTAGACGAGAAATGCCAGCTCGGCGAGGACGCCGATGGTGATGCGGGCCCAGGTGGGGAGGCCCGAGGGGGTGACGAAGCCTTCGATCGCGCCCGAGATGAACAGGATGAGCGCCAGGCCGATCGCCATTCCCAGGGCGGCGCGGCCTTCCTCGGCGAGGGCCGCGCGGCGGGTTCGGGGGCCCGGGTCGATGAGGGTCCAGCCGAGGCGCAGCCCCGTACCGGCCGCTACGAAGACTGCCGTCAGTTCCAGGAGGCCGTGGGGCAGGACCAGGCCGAGGAAGGTGTCGAGGCGGCCGGCCGAGGACATCAGGCCGATGCCCACACCCAGGTTCAGCATGTTCTGGAAGAGGATCCAGAGGACGGGGAGTCCCAGGAAGACGCCCAGGACCAGGCACATCGCGGCGGCCTGCGCGTTGTTCGTCCACACCTGGGCGGCGAAGGAGGCCGCGGGGTGGCTGGAGTAGTACGTCTCGTACTGGCCGCCCGGGCGCGTGAGGTCGCGTAGTTCGGACGGGGCGGCTATCGACGCCTGTACTTCTGGGTGGGTGCCTATCCACCAGCCCAGGAGGGCGGCTATCGCGGTGGAGAGGAGTGCGGTGGGGACCCACCAGTGGCGGGAGCGGTAGACCGCCGCGGGGAAGCCCTGGGTCAGGAAGCGGGTCACGTCGCGCCAGGAGGCGCGGCGGGTGCCTGTCACGGCACTACGCGCGCGTGCCACCAATTGTGTGAGGCGGCCGGATATCTGGGGGTCCGGGGCGCTGGACTGGATGAGGGAGAGGTGGGTCGCGGCCCGCTGGTAGAGCGTGACGAGTTCGTCCGCTTCGGCGCCGGTGAGGCGGCGTCTGCGGCGCAGCAGCGTGTCCAGTCGGTCCCACTCGGCTCGGTGGGCGGACACGAAGACGTCGAGGTCCATCGGGTCGGCTGCTCCTCGGCTGCTGTTGCTGCGGCTACCTCTGCGGCGCGATGGCCCTCAGCTTGGCAGACTGGCGGTTCCGAGGGCAGGGCAGGGAAGGACGGCCGGCGTGAGTGAGCTTGTGACGGGCGAGGCGGTGGCTCTTGAGCTGCGCCCCGCGAAACTGCCCAGTCGGGCTTTGGCAGTGGTCATCGATCTTGTCGTGGCGTTCACCGTGTACATCGTGGTGACGATGGGGATCGTGGCGTCGACCTCTTCCCTGGACCAGGCGGCGGCCGCCGCGGTGGCGGTGGCGACGTTCTTGCTGGTGCTTGTCGGGGTGCCGATTGCGGTGGAGACGCTGAGCCATGGGCGTTCGCTGGGCAAGCTGGCGTGCGGGCTTCGTGTGGTGCGGGACGACGGGGGGCCGATCCGGTTCCGGCATGCGCTGGTGCGCGGAGCTGTCGGCGTGGTGGAGATCCTCATGACGTTCGGGGTGGTCGCGTGCATTGCGTCGCTGGTGTCCGAGCGGGGGCGGCGGCTCGGGGACGTGTTCGCGGGGACGCTCGTCGTGCGGGAGCGGGTGCCGACCGGGCCGGCGCGGTATGTGCCTCCGCCGCCGCCGTGGCTGGTGGGGCGGTTCTCCGGGCTCGATCTGTCGGGGGTGCCGGACGGGCTGTGGCTGGCGGTCCGGTCGTATCTGACTCGGATGGGGCAGCTGGATCCGCAGGTGGGCCATTCGATGGCTGAGCGGCTTGCCGGTGATCTGGCGGCTTGTACGGGAGCTCCGGTGCCGGGGGATGTGCCGCCTGCGGCGTATCTGGCCGCGGTGGTGCATGAGCGGCAGTCGCGGGATGCGCGGCGGGCGTTCGGCCGCGGGGCGGTGGGTGCGGCTCCGGTCGGGGCGGCTCCGGTGGGCGGGCCGGGGCCAGTGCATCCGGGTGCTGCGACGCCGGTTGGGCCACCCGTGGGTCCTGCTGTCGCGGCGGCCGCGCCGCCCGCTTCCGATGTCGCGCCTGCGGGTCCTCGCGAGGACGAGGGGCCGGGCACAGGTTTCGTGCCGCCTGCCTGACGCGGGGCCGCCGCTTCTCAGGCGAAGGTCGACGGCGGGGATTCGAGGTGTTCGAGTTCGATGCCGGGGGCTGCGAGCACCACGTCGCCGGCGAGGTGGACGGTCTGCTGTTCTCCCGTGTCCAGGTCTGTGACCTGGTATTCGTCGACGTTCAGGGGGCCGGTGTCAGTGGCGTGTGTTTCTGTTTTCAGCAGGGCCCAGGACTGGTCGATGGTGAGGGGGGCCAGGACCGGGTCGGTGAAGCGGACCAGGCGGACGCGGGTCGCGGGGGAAGCGGGGGTGAGGCGCAGCAGGCGTGCGGTGGCGACGAGGAAGGCCGGCGAGGTGCCGGTGAAGGCGTGGGCGGGGGCGTTGCCCTCGGTGGCGTGGGTGCCGGTGGGGTCGGTGCGTACCCAGGTGACGCCGTCGATGGCTGCTCCTCGTACCTGCCAGCTCGCCGCGTTGAGCTCGAGGCGGATGGGGCGGCCGAGTTCGTCGATGGCCAGGTCGACGGAGCCGGAGTGGTCGCCGGAGGGGGTGACGGTCTGGGAGACGTAGCGCCAGCCGGAGGGGCCGGGGGCGCAGTGGAAGTGTTCTTCGCCGAGGGGGGTGTGGTCGTGGGTGTCGTGGAGCGAATAGCGGCCGCGGGGCATGGTTCTCGAGGTCCTTCGGGGTCGTGCGGACGTCGGGTGGTGCGGGATGCCGGGCCGGTACGGGGCAGGCCCCCCGCACCGGAGTGCGAGGGGCCTGCGTAGCTCCGGGGTCCGCTCCATGCGCTCAGTAGCGGTAGTGGTCCGGCTTGTACGGGCCGTCGACCTCTACCCCGATGTACGAGGCCTGCTCGGGACGCAGCGTCGTCAGCTTCACGCCGAGGGCGTCGAGGTGCAGGCGGGCGACCTTCTCGTCGAGGTGCTTGGGAAGCACGTAGACATCGGTCGGGTACTCGTCGGGCTTGGTGAACAGCTCGATCTGGGCCAGCGTCTGGTCCGCGAACGAGTTGGACATCACGAAGGACGGGTGACCCGTCGCGTTGCCCAGGTTCAGCAGACGCCCCTCGGACAGGACGATGAGGACCTTCCCGTCCGGGTACGTCCAGGTGTGGACCTGCGGCTTGACCTCGTCCTTGACGATGCCCGGCGTCTGCGCCAGACCGGCCATGTCGATCTCGTTGTCGAAGTGGCCGATGTTGCCCACGATCGCCTGGTGCTTCATCTTGGCCATGTCCGAGGCCATGATGATGTCCTTGTTACCCGTCGTGGTGACGAAGATGTCGGCCTTGTCCACGACCTCGTCGAGCGTCGCCACCTGGTAACCGTCCATCGCCGCCTGCAGCGCACAGATCGGGTCGATCTCCGTGATGATCACCCGGGCACCCTGACCGCGCAGCGACTCGGCACACCCCTTGCCCACATCCCCGTAACCGCACACGACGGCGGTCTTGCCACCGATCAGCACGTCCGTGGCACGGTTGATGCCGTCGATGAGGGAGTGCCGGCAGCCGTACTTGTTGTCGAACTTCGACTTCGTCACCGCGTCGTTCACATTGATCGCCGGGAACAGCAGAGTGCCGTCCCGGTACATCTCGTAGAGACGGTGGACACCGGTCGTGGTCTCCTCCGTCACGCCGCGGATCTCCGAGGCGAGCTGGGTCCACTTCTGCGAGCCGTCGGTGATGGTGCGGTTGAGGAGCTCGAGGATGACGCGGTGCTCGTCCGACTCGGCGGTGTCGGGCGAGGGGACCTTGCCGTCCTTCTCGTACTGGACGCCGTTGTGGACGAGGAGGGTGGCGTCGCCGCCGTCGTCCAGGATCATGTTCGGGCCGCCGGTGGGGGTGTTCGGCCAGGTCAGGGCCTGCTCCGTGCACCACCAGTACTCCTCCAGGGTCTCGCCCTTCCAGGCGAAGACCGGGACGCCCTGGGGGTTGTCCGGGGTGCCGTTCGGGCCGACGGCGATGGCCGCGGCGGCGTGGTCCTGCGTGGAGAAGATGTTGCAGGAGGCCCAGCGGACGTCGGCGCCGAGGGCGACGAGGGTCTCGATGAGGACGGCGGTCTGCACCGTCATGTGCAGGGAGCCGGTGATGCGGGCGCCGGCGAGCGGCTGCGTGGCGGCGTATTCCTTGCGGATGGACATCAGGCCGGGCATCTCGTGCTCGGCGAGGGTGATCTCCTTGCGGCCGAAGCCGGCCAGGGAGAGATCGGCGACCTTGAAGTCCTGGTCCTGCCGGTTGTCGACAGTCGTCATAGGGAGCTTGCTCCTCGTGGTGGTGGGTCGAGGTGGGCATGGCTGGCGTGCGGCGACGGACATACGAGTGCCCGGCGCTCGCAGCGCAGTCCGTCGGAGGCCCTCTCTCCCTCGGCCGGCCCGTCGTGCGGGCCGCCCGACCGCCATCAGCAGCGACGTCTGGCTCAGAGACGAATCTACACCGATCGGCCGAGGCGGACCCAGCCCGCCTCCGGG
Source organism: Streptomyces sp. NPDC055400 (assembly GCF_053644375.1). NCBI lineage: Bacteria > Bacillati > Actinomycetota > Actinomycetes > Kitasatosporales > Streptomycetaceae > Streptomyces > Streptomyces sp. NPDC055400. The sequence goes on from NZ_JBSHLM010000028.1 coordinate 4,803, forward strand.
TCCGGCGTGAGCGGGAGGGTCAGCCGGCGTCCGGGCCCGAGCTGTCGGGGGCCGGGCTGTCAGGGGTCGGGCCGGCCGGGGTCTTGGCAGGGTTCGTGCCGGCCGAGGCGGCCGCCTCGTTGTAGATGTCCGGTTCGAGATAGATCACGCGGGCGATCGGGACGGCCTCGCGGATGCGGGCCTCCGCGGCGTTGATGGCGTTGGCGACCTCGGTGGCCGTGTCGTCGTGCTGGACGGCGATCTTCGCGGCGACGAGGAGTTCCTCGGGGCCGAGGTGGAGGGTGCGCATGTGGATGACGCCGGTGACGGTCTCGCCGTCGACGAGCGCGGTCTCGATCTTCTTGACGTCGTCGATGCCCGCGGCCTCGCCCAGGAGCAGCGACTTGGTCTCGGCGGCCAGCACGATCGCGATGGCGATGAGCAGGACGCCGATGCACAGGGTGCCGATGCCGTCCCAGAGGCCGTCGTCGGTGGCGAGGGCGAGGCCGGTGCCGGCGAGCGCGAGGACGAGACCGATCAGCGCGCCGAAGTCCTCCAGGAGGACGACGGGCAGCTCGGGTGCCTTGGCGCGGCGGATGAACTGGGACCAGGTGAGCCTGCCGCGCAGCTGGTTGGACTCCTTGATGGCGGTGCGGAACGAGAAGCTCTCGGCGATGATCGCGAAGACGAGGACGCCGATCGGCCAGTACCAGTTCTCGAGCGCGTGCGGGTGCTTGATCTTTTCGTAGCCCTCGTAGACGGCGAACATGCCGCCGACCGAGAAGAGGACGATGGAGACGAGGAAGGCGTAGATGTAGCGCTCGCGGCCGTAGCCGAAGGGGTGTTGCGGGGTCGCCTCGCGCTGGGCCTTCTTGCCGCCGAGCAGCAGGAGGCCCTGGTTGCCGGAGTCGGCGAGCGAGTGGACACTCTCGGCGAGCATCGAGGACGAGCCGCTGAAGAGGAACGCCACGAATTTCGCTACCGCGATCGCGAGGTTGGCGGCGAGTGCCGCCACGATCGCTTTTGTGCCGCCTGAAGCGCTCATGTGTTCCCGATGTCCCTTCGTACGCGGTCCCGGCCACAGCTCGTGCGGATCTGTCCGCGTACGCCGTCCCGGGCTTTGCCCACCCTTTGCGGTGGGTCATTGTTGCAGCCCGGGACGACAGAGGCGCGTCAGGCCACCACGGTTGCCCGGAAGAGCGTGCCGGCTCCGGACACTTCGGTCTTTTCACCGGCGGGGACGAACGCCGACTGCCCTGCGGTGAGGTCGAGTTCGCCGGCGCGGACGGTGCCCTCGGTGCAGAGCAGGACCTGCGGGGTCCCGGCGGTCACGTCGTGCGCGGTGGCGCCCGGGGGCAGGGTGTAGCGGGAGAGGCGGAATTCGTCGATGGGGGTCTCGTAGACCTCTTCGCCGTCGGGGGACGCCTCGGGGCGCAGGATGCCCGGGTCGGTGGCCTCGAAGCGGACGATGCGCAGGAGTTCGGGGACGTCGACGTGCTTGGGGGTGAGGCCGCAGCGCAGGACGTTGTCCGAGTTGGCCATGATCTCTACGCCGAGGCCGTCGATGTAGGCGTGCGGGACGCCGGCGCCGAGGAACAGGGCCTCGCCGGGGTTGAGGCGGACGTGGTTGAGCAGCATGGCCGCGATCACGCCCGGGTCGCCGGGGTAGTGGTGGGCGAGCCCGGCGTAGGGCGCGTAGTCGCCGCCGAGGCGCTCGGCGGCGGCCGCGGCCTCGGTGACCGTGGCGGCCATGTCCTCGGGTTCCGCGCTCAGTACGGCCGTCAGGACCTCGCGCAGCGCGGCGTCTTCGGGGTGGGCGCGCAGCAGGTCGGCGTAGGGCTTGAGGGAGTCGACGCCGAGGCCCTCGATGAGGCGTGCGGCCTCTTCGGGGGCGCGGAATCCGCACAGGCCCTCGAACGGCGTGAGGGCGCAGATCAGTTCGGGCTTGTGGTTGGCGTCCTTGTAGTTGCGGTGCGGGGCGTCTATGGGGACGCCGGCGCGCTCCTCGGCCTCGTACCCCTCCTTGGCCTGGGCGAGGTCGGGGTGGACCTGGAGGGAGAGCGGGGCGCCCGCGGCGAGGAGTTTGAGGAGGAAGGGGAGGCGGGGACCGAACTTCGCGACGGTCCGCGGGCCGAGCTCACGCTCGGGGGCCTGGTCGATCACCTCGTTGAGCGGGCCGCGCCCGGTCCGCGAAGGGGCTCCCGGGTGGGCGCCCATCCACATCTCGGCCTGCGGCTCGCCCGTCGGCTCGGCACCGGTGAGGTGCGGGATGGCGGTGGTCGAGCCCCAGGCGTAGGGGCGGACGGTGTTGGTGAGGCGGTCCATCAGGTGTTCTTCTCCGTACGCGGGTCAAGGGGCCGGCCGGTGGTTCGGACCGGCCGGGTCCACGTCATGCGCCCGAGGCGAGCGCGAGGTAAACGGCGGCGAAATCCGTGACGGCGATCAGTTCGGCGAGTGTTTCCAGTTCGTCGCCCTCTTCGGGCTCGAGCTCGCTGATCGGGGTGTCGTGGCCGAGGGCCAGCTCGCGGGCGGCGGGCGCGGCGGTGAGGCCGCCGGGCCGGTCGCGCAGGAGGACGACGCGGACGCGCATCGGCTGTGCCTCGTCGACCCGGTCGCGGAAGAAGTCGTCGGGGTCGGCGCCGCCCGCGAGGTCGCCGAGGAGGAGGCGGCCGTGCGCGGGGAGCGCCTCGGGCAGGTCGGACGCGAGGGCCGGGCGGCCGGCGAGTTCGGCGAGCGCGGCGGCGAAGCGGCGGCCTGCCGGGCCCGCGGCGTGCCCTTCGGTCCAGATCAGGGGCAGGGCCTCGGCGAGCTCGGCGGCGAGGGTCTTGGCGGGGTTGCTGTAGGTCGCGATGGCGGGGCCGCAGCGCTCGGCGGCCCGGTCGAGGCGGTCGGCGACCTTCTCCAGGGTCTCGGCCGGTGCGGAGAGCAGGCCGGTGCGGTCCAGGAGGGAGAGCAGGGGGGTGAGCAGGGCCCACAGAGCGCCGGGCGCGGAGGCCGCGGCGGGTTCGTCCTGCTCGTACGGGGCGGTCGCCATGGGTACGAAGAGGCCGTGTGCCCCGGCGACGGCCTCGGTCAGGGGGGTGGCCGCGGGGCTGACGGCGACGATCGTGCAGCCGCGCCGGTAAGCCTGCTCGACGAGCAGGGCGAGGCCCGGCTCGGTGCCGTCGGTGGTCGCGACGAGGAGGAGGTCCACGGGGCCGGCCCAGCCGGGCAGCTCCCAGCGCAGGGCGCCCGCGGCGGGGGCGACTCCGGAGGGGCGCAGGCGGGCGACGGGGCAGGAGGCGCCGGCGAGCCTGTTGAGCAGGTCGGCGACGCAGCCGGCGGCGAGGCCGGGTCCCGCGAAGAGGACGGCGCGTGGGCGGCCGTCCGGTTTGAGCTGGTTGATCCCGGCCTCCGCGGCGTGCCGGACCGCGGTGCGGACGCGGGCGCCGGCCTCGGCGGCACCGCGCAGGAGTCCGCGGCGGTCGACCCTGACGAGGGCCTCGGGGGCGTCGAGCAGCGATTCGTCGAGCATGGTGTCAGCCTCCGGGACGGCCCCTGCGGGGCCTGGGTGGGACCTATGCGGGGCGGCGGGCCTCGTCCACGAGGAGTACGGGGATGCCGTCGCGGATCGGGTAGGCGAGGCCGCAGTCCGATCCGGTGCAGAGCAGCTCGGCGTCCGCCTCCTTGAGGGGGGCGTGGCAGGCCGGGCAGGCGAGGATCTCCAGGAGGCCGGCTTCGAGCGGCATGGGGTGTCCCTTCGGCGGTATGAATGTGTGTGCGTGCGGCCTGGTCAGCGTACCGCCGGGGGCGGGGGCACGGCTGCTCGGACGGGCGTCCCGGCGGGTGTGGCCGTGGTCAGGCTCTGATGATCGCCAGGACCTCGTCGCGGATCTTGGTCATGGTGGCTTCGTCCCTGGCCTCCGCGTTCAGTCGCAGGAGGGGCTCCGTGTTGGACGGGCGGACGTTGAACCACCAGTCCGCGGAGGTGATCGTCAGGCCGTCGAGCTCGTCGTGCGTGATGCCGTCCCGCCCCGCGTACTCGGTCCTGATCGCGGCGAGGCGGGCGCGCTGGTCGGCGACCGTGGAGTTGATCTCGCCGGAGCCGGTGTAGCGGTCGTACTCGGCGACCAGGGCGGACAGTGCGCCGCTCTGGCCGCCGAGGGCGGCGAGGACGTGGAGCGCGGCGAGCATGCCCGTGTCCGCGTTCCAGAAGTCGCGGAAGTAGTAGTGCGCCGAGTGCTCGCCTCCGAAGATCGCTCCGGAGGTGGCCATCTCCTGCTTGATGAAGGAGTGGCCCACACGCGTGCGTACCGGTGTGCCGCCGTGCTCCTTCACGACCTCGGGGACGGACCAGGACGTGATCAGGTTGTGGATGATCGTGCCTGTGCCGCCGTTCCTCGCCAGTTCGCGGGAGGCGACGAGGGCGGTGACGGCGGACGGGGAGACGGGGTCGCCGTGCTCGTCGACGACGAAGCAGCGGTCCGCGTCGCCGTCGAAGGCGAGGCCGAGGTCGGCGCCCTCCTCGCGGACGCGCCTTTGCAGGTCCACGAGGTTCGCCGGGTCGAGCGGGTTGGCCTCGTGGTTGGGGAACGTGCCGTCGAGTTCGAAGTACATCGGGACGAGGTCGAGCGGCAGGCCCGCGAAGACGGTCGGGACGGTGTGCCCGCCCATGCCGTTGCCCGCGTCGACGACGACTTTCAGGGGGCGGATCTCCGTGAGGTCGACGAGGGAGCGCAGGTAGGCCGCGTAGTCGTCGAGGGTGTCGCGCCGGGTGAGCGTGCCCGCCGTCACGGCGGGTTCGGGGGCGCCCGTCTCCAGCCACTTCTCGGCCAGTTCGCGGATGTCGGCGAGGCCCGTGTCCTGGCCGACGGGGGCGGCGCCGGCGCGGCACATCTTGATGCCGTTGTACTGGGCCGGGTTGTGCGAGGCCGTGAACATCGCGCCGGGCAGGTCGAGCGCGCCCGACGCGTAGTACAGCTGGTCGGTGGAGCACAGGCCGATCTCGGTCACGTCGGCGCCGAGCGTGGCCGCGCCCCGCGCGAAGGCCCGGGAGAGGCCGGGCGACGAGGGCCGCATGTCGTGTCCGACGACGATCGCCGCGGCGTCCGTCACGCGCACGAAGGCGGCGCCGAACAGCTCGGCGAGGCGCTCGTCCCACTGGTCGGGGACCACTCCGCGTACGTCGTACGCCTTGACGATCTGCGACAGATCAGCAGTCACGGTCACCCAACTCTCCTGAAGTCCGCTTCGGACAGCACAAACTACCCGTACGGACTGACAGTCAGCTGTCAGGGCAGCATCCAGCCGAGGACCGCTGAGCTCTGCGCCATCACGATCAGGCACATCACGAGCAGCAGTCCCGCGCTCCAGGGCAGTACCTTGCGCAGCAGGTCGCCCTCCTTGCCCGCGAGCCCCACGGCCGCGCACGCGATCGTGAGGTTCTGCGGGGAGATCATCTTGCCGAGGACGCCGCCGGAGCTGTTCGCGGCGGCGAGCAGTTCGGGTGACAGGCCGGACTGCTGGGCGGCGGTGACCTGGAGTGCGCCGAAGAGGGCGTTGGCGGAGGTGTCGGAGCCGGAGACGGCGACGCCGAACCAGCCGAGTACCGGCGACAGGAACGCGAGGCCCGCGCCGGCCGCGGCGACGAAGTGCCCGATGGTGGCGGCCTGCCCGGAGAGGTTCATGACGTAGGCGAGGGCCAGGACGCTGGTCACGGTGAGGATCGCGAAGCGCAGCTCGTACACGGTCGCCAGCCACTCTCGTACGGCCACGCGCGCGTGGACGCCGATGACGGCGGCCGTGATCGCGCCGGCGAGGAGGACCAGGGTGCCGCCGGTGGAGACGAGCGGCAGGGTGAAGAGGTTGCCGCCGACAGGCTTGCCCTCGGGGCTCGCGACGTTCAGGAAGGGCCAGTCGAAGACGCGCGTCGCCTTCGCGATCCAGTCCTTGACCGCGGGGATCTGCGCGATCGAGAAGATGACGACGATGAGCGCGTAGGGGGCGTAGGCGCGCAGGATTTCGGGCCGCGGGTCGTCCTGGTCGAGCTCCTCGCTGCGTACGCCGGTCAGGACGGCGGCGCGTACGGGTTCGGCGGCGGGCCTGCGCGCGTGCGGCACGGCGACGAGGGCGCCCGCGCCGATGAGCGCGGCCCCGATGTCGGCGAGCTGTGCGGAGACGTAGTTCGAGGCGGCGAACTGGGCGGCGGCGAAGGCGACTCCGCAGGCGAGGGCGGGTATCCAGGTCTCGCGCAGGCCGCGCCGCCCGTCCACGAGCCAGACGAGGACCAGCGGCACCACGAGGGCGAGCAGTGGGGTCTGACGGCCCACCACGGAGGCGACGGAGTCGAGCGGGAGCCCGGTGACCTGGGCGAGGGTGACGACGGGCGTGCCCATCGCGCCGAAGGCCACGGGCGCGGTGTTGGCGACGAGGGCGACGACGGCCGCCTTGACCGGGTCGAAGCCGAGCGCGACGAGCATCACGGAGCAGATCGCGACGGGCGCCCCGAACCCGGCGAGCGCCTCGAGGAGCGCGCCGAAGCAGAACGCGATGACGAGGGCCTGGATGCGCGGGTCGTCGGACAGCCGCCCGAAGGAGCGGCGCAGGATGTCGAAGTGCCGGGTGCGGACGGTCATCCGGTACACCCACAGGGCGTTCACGACGATCCACATGATGGGGAACAGCCCGAACAGCGCGCCCTGCGCGGCGCTCGACACGGTCTGGCCGACCGGCATCCCGTAGGCGAGGCAGGCGACGAGGGCGGCCGCGGCGAGCCCGATGAGGCCCGCGAGGTGGGCTTTCATGCGGACGGCACCGAGCAGGACGAGCACGGTGACCAGGGGCAGGGTCGCGACGAGTGCGGACAGACCGAGCGATCCGGCCACGGGTTCAAGCTGCTGGACGAACACGGGCGCCTCCCGGGCACTGGGTGGCGAAATTGTTGTGTCCGCAACAAACTCAGGTCAATGCGTGGGACGAAGGAGATTCCGTAAAGAGGAAACCGAAGTCCGAATACGACCTTCGGCCCGGCTGCTGTGCGGCGTCCGGCTCAGTTGTCCGGTGAGCGCAGCACCCGGAGATGGCCGCGGCGCGCGACCTCCCTCGGGTCCGCAGTGCGGGGGCCGCCGCCCGCCTCGGCCGCGCGCTCCTGCGGGCGGGCCGCCTCACGCACCGCGTTGGCCAGGGCCTCCAGATCGTCGCCGCTGGGGCGCGAGGGACCGGAGCTGTCGGCGAGCCGGACGACCTCCCACCCGCGCGGGGCGGTGAGGCGCTCGGAGTGCTCGGCGCACAGGTCGTAGCAGTGGGGTTCGGCGTAGGTGGCGAGGGGGCCGAGGACCGCGGTCGAGTCGGCGTAGACGTACGTCAGCGTCGCGACGGCGGGACGGCCGCAAGCGGTGCGCGAACAGCGACGTACAGGGCTCACAGCGTTGGACGGTACCGCACTCTTGAGCGGGCCGCGACGACTCCCCGGGAGGTCACCCCACCGTGTCGTGGTGCGGAGCGGCGCACGCGGGACTCCGGGAGCGCGTCGCTGACCTGCGCGGACCGGGGGTGGTGCGCCCCGCGTCCGTGGTGAACGCGGTCACCACTCGGGGCAAATACCGACAGGAGCCGCGAGGCCACCGGTCCGGGAGGGACGCGGAATCGCGCCCAAGTTTGGCTTGATCGGTCAGGAGGCGACATGCCGGTTCCATGCGGGCCGGCGCGGGCAGGTGCGCTCGCGGGAGGTCTACGCTGCGTCAGTGATGGAGAACCCCGTACCGCCCCCTGCCGCCGAGCCGAAGCCTCCCCGCCGCCGCGACCGGCACGGCAGGGGCATGCGCGGGCCCGTCGCCCCTCCTCAGGTGCCGCTCTCCGCGAGCCGGGCGGAGGGGTTCGCCGATCTGGTGCAGGACTCCGTGGAGCGGCTCGAGCGGCGCTTGCCGCAGCTCGCCGACATCGATTTCCTGATCCTCGAAGTGCCCTCGGTCGGCCCGGCCGGCGAGGGCTGGAGCGACGAGGCGGTGCCCCTGGGCGGCACGGTGGCGGCCCGCGAGGGGCGCCCCGCGCGCGTGGTCGTCTACCGCCGCCCGGTCGAGATCCGCACCAAGGGCCGCGACGAGCGCGCGGCCCTGGTGCACGAGGTCGTGGTCGAGCAGGTCGCCGAGCTCCTCGGGCTGTCCCCGGAGACGGTGGATCCGCGCTACGGCGACGAGGAGTGACCCGGCGGACCGGGCCACTCCCCGGTCACTTCTGCAGGACCGACAGGTCCTGGTCCGCGTGCGGCACCGAGACCGTCCCCCGGTCGTCCGGGAGCGTCTGGACCGTGAACATCGGCACTCCCGGGACGTCCCGGTCGGGCACGTCCAGCATCCGCGAGCCGTAGACCTCCCCGCCCGACACCTGCTCCACCGTCAGCGCGTACGCCCCCTTGAGCCCGGCCGGGACCGGCGGCTGCACGGACTTCGTCGTACCGCTCTTCACGGTGTACGTCTTCGAGACCGGGGTCCCGCCCTCGGTGCCCGCCGACGCCGTCACCTTGACCGTGCCCGCCGCGCCCGGGGCCGTCAGCGACAGCGTCGAGCCCTTCGCGCGGTTGTCGGCGACGGTCGCGCGCGCGCCCACGGGCCGGGTCGCCGGGATGAACGCCGTCTCCTGGTCGCCGCCCTTGCCGCGCACGACGCGCAGGGCGGCCACGACCGGGGCCGGATCGCCCGTGGGCGTCAGGATCAGGGAGCCGGCCTCGCCGCGCGTGACGTCGCCGAGGTCGACGGCGGCCGTCATCCCCGACTTCACGTGCAGGCTCTCGTGCCCGGCCGGGCTGATGCGGCCGGTCGGGGAGGCCAGCTGGACCTTCAGGTCCGCGTCGTTGTCGCCGGGCGCGAAGGCGACCAGGCGCACGCTCGTGGCGTCCTTCGGGATGCCGGGCAGCACGACCGTGTCCGCGGGGTCCGCGGACGCCGGCAGCCAGTCGCCGCCGAGCTTGTCGTCCGCGGCGAGGACGGCGGCGGCGACCCGGCCGCTGCGGGCCGTCACATGGAGCGTGACGTTCGTCTGCGGCTTGTCGGTGAGGGTGGACAGCAGGACCGGCACGCTGGAGTGCGGCTGGACCTGGATGCCCTCGCCCACATCGGACTTGATGGCGCCGTTCGCGCCGTACAGCTGGACGTCGACGACCGCGGCCGAGTCGTCCGGGTTGGTGAGGTGGATGTAGTCGCTGCGCTCCTTGGCGGTGGAGGCGCCCGGGAACCAGAAGTCGGTGTCGGGCGCCGAGCAGTTCACCCCGAGGAGGCCGCGGCCGGTGCCGGCGGCCACCTCCGTCGTCTGCTGCACGGTCCAGCCGGGCGCGAGATTCCCGTCGGCGCTGCCCACGAGCGCGGGCGACTCGGCGCCCGACGACTCGCCCGCGACGGGCTTGCCCGCCTTCTGCGGGGACAGCACCGGTTTGTCGGCCCTGCCCTTGTCCTTGCCGCTGCCGTTGCTGTCCGTCAGCTCGCGCGTGGCGGGCGACAGGGCGGCCTTGCCGGAACTCCCGGACTCCTTCGCGGCGGGTGTGTACGACGTGTACGCGGTCTCGGCGAGGTCCGACGAACTCGGCGCGGGGCACAGCAGGCTGGAGCGCTCCACCGGCAGCCGCGCGGCCGCCTGCGTGGAGTCTCCGTCGCCGCTGCCGGGCGCGGTGGCCGCCGCGAAGCCGGTGACGGCGGCGAGAGCCCCGGCCGCGGCGATCAGGGACAGGGTGGTGCGGTTCACTGCTGGCTCCCGTCGGGGCGCTCACTGTCGGTGCCGTGCGGCGGCTGCGCGGGCGGCTGCGGCTGCTCGTACGGGTCGTAGGCCTGCTGCCCGTACTGCTGCTGGGCGTCGTACGTGCCCCCGTAGGCGTACGGGTCGTACTGGCCGGCCTGGTACGGGTCCGCCTGATAGGGGTCCGCCTGCTGGGTCTGGTCGTACGTGCCCTGGTAGGGGCCGCCCTGGTACTGCTGCTGGTCGCCCTCGGCGTACTGGCCGTAGTCGGCGGGCGCGTACGCGGGGGTGTCCCACTCGCCGTACGACGGCTGCTGCGGCACACCGGCCGCGGCGAGCTCCTCCTCGGAAGGAGGCGGCGGTACCGCGCCGTCCGTGCCCTCGGCTGTGGCTTGTTCGGCTCGTTCGGCCTCCGCCTGGGCGCGCAGGCGGCGGGCCCTGCGGCCCTCGCCCTCGACGGCCTGCGCGGGCACGACGGGCTCCTCGGGAAGGTCGTCGTCCACGTCCCTGCGCCGGCCCGGCAGGGCCAGCACCACGAGGACGAGAGCGAGCGCGCCCTGCGCCCACAGCCAGGCCGCGTGCGAGACCGGCGCGTCGAACGTGACGTCCAGGCGGCCGCCCGTGGCGGGCAGTTCGAAGCCCTGCGCCCAGCCGTCGACGGTCGTCTTCGTCAGGGGCGCGCCGTCCAGCGTCGCCGTCCAGCCCTCGTCGGCCGTGTCGGCGATGCGCAGGACGCGGCCGGCCCTGCCCTCGGGGATCTTCGTGTGCAGTTCGACGGGGCCCGCGGCCACGGGCTGCGGCTCGTCGGAGCCGGACACGATCGCGGCGCGCGAGACCTGCCGGTCCACGCGCCACAGGGCGGTGCCGTCCTGCTGGCTGAGCCGGGACAGGCCGGGCGTGGAGTCGAGGACGCGGCTCATCTGCCGGGGCGCGCCCGCGCGTACGAGGACGTAGCGCACGGCGAAGCCGCCCAGCTGGTCGGCCTGGTCGGCGCCGGAGCCGGCGACGAGGTTGGCGACGACCTTGTCGAGCTTCTTGTTGCTGCCGCCCGCCTCGGTCAGTTCGGCGTCACCGAGGCGCGCGCCGGCGCCGCGCACCAGCGTGTACGACACCTTGGCGGCCGAGTCGCTGTCCATGACGAGGGTGCGGGCCTGGTCCTGGGTGCCGCTCTCCTCGGCGACGAACGCGGGCACCTGGGTGGGGTCGCGGCGCTCCAGGGGGCCGTCGGCGCCGCGGATCATCCAGCCGGCCGCGGCCAGGAGCGGTCCGGCCACCGCGGCGAACGCGATGAGGGCCGCCACCGGCTGCCGCCAGCCGAAGCTCTGCTCGGCCACACGCGAGCGTGCGCCGTCGGCGCCGAGCACGGCGGCGGCGAGGAGGGCGATGCCGTAGACGAGGGTCGCGGGCCCGGCCCAGGCCGAGCTGTTCGACAGGGCCGCGAAGACGAGGGCCACCAGGGCGATCGCCCAGGCGGTGAGGACGGCGGGGCGGCGCTCGGTGCGCAGGAGCGCGGCGAGTCCGGCGAGGACGATGCCGATGAGCAACAGTCCGCCGAGGGTGCCGGAGCCGCCGGGCGAGGCGCCGAGCAGTCCGAGTGCGGACGCCGACCCCTTGCCGTACGGGAGGCCCGCCTCCTTGAAGAAGCCGGACGGAAGCAACGTCAGGGACCACGGCGCGAGCATCAGGAGCGGGGTGCCGAGCGCGGCCAGGAAGCGGAGCCCGTACGCGGTGATGTCGCCGCGGCGGACCGCGAGGAGCGCGATGCCGAGGGCGAGCGCGATCGGCCACACGATGGGCGTGAAGGCCGTCGTGACGGTCAGCAGGAGGGCGTACGCCCAGGTTGCGCGCCAGCTGCCGCGCGCCCCCGCGTGGTTCATCAAGCCGCTGGCGGACAACCCCGCGCGCGCGATGAGCGGCAGCAGGATCGCAAGGACCGCGGTGCCGATCCGGCCGCCGGCGAGCGCGCCGGTGGCGGCGGGCAGGAAGGCGTACGCGACCGAGGCCCACGCGCGCAGCAGGCGCGAGCTGACCAGGGGGCGTGAGGCGAAGTAGGCGGTGAAGCCGGCGAGCGGCACCGAGCAGACGAGGAGCACGGTGACGGCGAGTCCGGTCGAGCCGAAAAGGAGCGTGGAGAACGCGGCGACGACCGCCAGGTACGGCGGCGCGGACTGCGTGCCGCCCGTGCCGGCCGGGTGCCAGCCGTCGAGATAGCGCGACCACAGGGCGGACGCGTCACCCGGGGCGGGCAGCAGCGCGCCGCCCGCGAGCGCCCCGCCGCCGAGCAGCGCGCGGCAGGCGATGAGCGAGACGAACAGCAGCACTACGAAGAGCATCGGTCCCGGCTTGCGGGCGATGCGCTTGAGACGGGCGAACTGCTCGATCTCCAGGAAGTCCGCGTCGTCGCCGCCGGGGCCGGACTCGACGGCGCTGCCGTGCCGCCCCGCGGCGTTGATCTCGGGGTCGGACGCGCCGAAGACGCTGCCGGCGACCTGCTCGACGGTGAGCCGGACCGTGGCGCCCGGCGGCGGGAAGAGCGGCCGCAGCTCCTTGGCGTCGACCACTCCCTTGCCGCGCCTGCGGCGGGCCGCGAGGATCCGCTCGGGCCGCAGCAGGGTGCCGAGGAGCCCGGTGATCTCGTCGAGCGCCTGGCCGGGAACCTTGCCGACGAGATACGCGAGGGTGCGCACGAGCGTGCCGATGACGAGGCGCAGGAGCACCCAGGGCAGCACGGCCGTACGGGCGTTGACGAGCAGGGTGTAGACGGCGCCGGCCTTGTCGACCTTGTGCGGGGACGTCGCCGTGCGGCCCACGCAGTCGACGGTGCGGCGCTCGCGCGAGGAGGCCTCCGCGTGCCGGACGACGGCGTCGGGGGCGATGACGACGCGGTGGCCGGCGGCCTGGGCACGCCAGCACAGGTCGACGTCGTCGCGCATCAGGGGCAGCCTGCGGTCGAACCCGCCGAGCTGTTCGAACACATCGCGCCGGATCAGCATGCCGGCGGTGGACACGGACAGGACGGGCTGCACGTGGTCGTGCTGTCCCTGGTCCTGTTCGCGGCGGTCGAGGCCGGTCCAGCGGCGCCCCGAGTTGGCGATGGAGACGCCGACCTCGAGGAGCTGCCGGCGGTCGTACCAGCCGCGCAGTTTGGGTCCGACGACGGCGACCTCGTTGCCGGCCTCGCGCTCGTTCTCGACGACGCGCAGGAGTTCGGCGAGCGCGTCGGGCTCGGGCGCGCAGTCGTCGTGCAGGAGCCAGAGCCACTGCTCGGGCTCGCCGTGCGGGAGCTCCGGCATGTCATAGGCGTCGTCGCGCCAGGTGCGGCTGACGGGGTCCCAGCCGCTGGGGCGCTTGAGGTACGGCAGCTCCTCGGGAGTCAGCACGCCCGCGGTACGCGCCGCTTCGTCGACCGCCTGGCCGAAGCCGGTGCGCCGGGCCAGGTGGAGAACGCGCTCGTCGCCGATCGCGTCGGCGATCAGCGTGGCGGAGGCGTCCGCGCTGCCGGTGTCGGCGGCTACGGCGTTCTGTACGGGGCGCTCCTGGCCGAGCAGCCCTGACAGGACGTCGGGCAGCCAGCGCGCTCCGTCGTGGGAGACGAGCACGGCGGTGACGACATGTCTGGGGAACTCGGGTGGCCGGGTCGGGTCTGGCCCTGCGGCGTGCCCCGGGTTGAACGCGGCTGCGGCAGTGTCGAATTGGCCTGCCGAATGGCTGTGCACGGACATCGAGGTACGGGCCCCGGTTCGTTGGACTGCGGTGGACGCCTGTGCCCTGCGGGGGCGCTGGGTCGTCTCGGACGGGGCCCCACACTAACGGCTGACAACAACGGCGGCCCGCCCCCTGTGGACAACCCAGGGCGACGGGCCGATCGCTACGCGGAAAAGAGTCTTCGGACGGCGTCCTTGTTGCGGTCCTCGGGGCGGTGCTCAGTGGATCTTGCTGCGGTCCTCGCCGAGGCCTGCCGTTCTCGTCGTTTCGGACGGCTGCTCTGACGGCGGCTCAGACGGCGGCTTTCTTCAGGCGGCGCCGCTCGCGCTCGGAGAGGCCGCCCCAGATGCCGAACCGCTCGTCGTTGGCCAGTGCGTACTCGAGGCACTCGGACCTGACCTCGCAGGCGAGGCAGACCTTCTTGGCCTCCCGGGTGGAGCCGCCCTTCTCCGGGAAGAACGACTCGGGGTCGGTCTGGGCGCACAGCGCGCGCTCCTGCCAGCCGAGTTCCTCTTCCGCGTCCTCGACCAGCAGTTGCTGAAACGACTCGGTCATAGTGCGCCCCTCGTCCGTCCGTGCGTCCCCGTGATGCTGCCGTTACCGATTTCGGCTGAACGACACGAGTGAAATTACAAGTGTGCCGATCCGGGCCAGTCAAGCCGAGATCTGCTATTGGGTCCCTTATTCACTCTGCGGAACCAAGGGTATGCGGAAAGTGTTCAAATCGGCCTAAACCTTGACACTTGCCAGAGGCCCATCCCGGCCGTCGCTCCCCCCAGGGCTCCGGCAGACCTCGCGCGGGCCTCTGCAAGGGAGGACGCCTCGGGCGTTGATCCCGTTCCGGGAGCGGCGCCGGAGCGTTCCGGATCACATTCGGATCACGGGAGCGCGACGGCGTTTGTGCGCCCGGTTGATGCGCCATGTGTCCCGGCCGGAAGCTGAACAAACCTTTCGCCTGACAGGGCAACCGGATGAGGTGAAACATATCCCACAATCCGGACACCAGGTTGACAGAGGAGGAATGAACCGGTGTCCTGGTGGGCATGCTCGCGAACTTGGCGCTTTCCGTGACCCGACCCGGGTCCCTCGGTGCTGCCCACGCGCGCTGTTGCTGTTGCTGTCCCAGCTGTTGAGCCATCCGCGCTCCGGCTGAATCCCCTCGCTCCACTCCCCCGGCAGTTCATCCGTGCCGGGCGCCGTCCAGCGACACCCCCCCAGCACACCGCACCCCGCACTCCGCCGAGGAGCCCCCGTACCCATGAACAGCGACAGCGATCTGCAGATCGCCGGCGACATCCTCGAAGTACCCCACCTGCTCCAGCCCGCGCGCGAGCACCCGGCCACCGTCGCCGAGTTCGCCGGCCTGGCGCGCTCCATCGCAGCCGACCGCGGCCGGTGGGAACACCTCATCGAGTACGACGCCGCCAGCCGCTGGTACCACCGCCTGCAGACGGGCCCAGGCTACGAGGTCTGGCTGCTGTCCTGGGTGCCCGGGCAGGGCAGCGGGCTGCACGACCACGGCCGCTCCTCCGGCATACTGACGGTCCTCCAGGGCGAGCTGACGGAGCGTTCGGAGCGCGGCGCCCGCACCCTCGCGCCCGGCGCACAGCGCGTCTTCGCCCCCGGCTACGTCCACGAGGTCGTCAACGACGCGCTGGAGCCCGCAGTCAGCCTCCACGTGTACTACCCCGGGCTCACCGAGATGCCCATGCACGCCCCCCGCTGCGTCAGCGACGCCGCGCAGGATGTCGTGACCGCCTGACGAAGTGTCGTACCCGCCTGCGATGCTGGGCGCATGCGCATTGTGGTTCTGGCAGGCGGCATCGGTGGTGCCCGGTTCCTTCGCGGTCTCAAGCAGGCGGCGCCGGACGACGCGGTCATCACGGTCATCGGCAACACCGGGGACGACATCCATCTCTTCGGCCTGAAGGTCTGTCCGGACCTCGACACGGTGATGTACACGCTCGGCGGCGGCATCAACGAGGAGCAGGGCTGGGGACGTACGGACGAGACGTATCTGGTCAAGGAGGAGCTGGCCGCCTACGGGGTGGGGCCCGAGTGGTTCGGTCTCGGCGACCGGGACTTCGCGACCCACATCGTCCGTACGCAGATGCTGGGCGCCGGTTATCCGCTCAGCGCGGTCACCGAGGCGCTGTGCGAGCGCTGGAAGCCCGGCGTGCGGCTCATCCCGATGTCCGACGACCGCGTCGAGACGCATGTGGCGGTGACCCTCGACGGGGAGCGCAGGGCCGTGCACTTCCAGGAGTACTGGGTGAGGCTGCGGGCCTCTGTGGACGCGCACGCCGTGGTGCCCGTCGGCGCCGAGCAGGCCAAGCCCGCGCCGGGTGTCCTGGAGGCCATCGCCGAGGCGGACGTCATCCTCTTCCCGCCGTCCAACCCCGTCGTCAGCGTCGGGACCATCCTCGCCGTGCCGGGCATCCGCGAGGCCATCGCCGAAGCCGGTGTGCCCGTCGTCGGCCTGTCACCCATCGTCGGGGACGCGCCCGTGCGCGGCATGGCCGACAAGGTCCTCGCCGCCGTGGGTGTCGACTCGACGGCCGCCGCGGTCGCCGAGCACTACGGGTCGGGGCTGCTCGACGGATGGCTCGTCGACACGGTTGACGCGGGCACGGTGGAGCGCGTCGAGTCGGCGGGCATCCGCTGCCGCGCGGTGCCGCTGATGATGTCCGACCTGGACGCGACGACGCAGATGGCGCGTGAGGCGCTCACGCTCGCGGAGGAGGTCCGCGCGTGAATGACGCTCCCTGCGCCCCCTCCTTCCGTGCCTGGGCGCTCACCGGCATCCCCGAGGTCCGCGAGGGCGACGACCTCGCCAAGCTGATCGCCACCGCCGAGCCCGGCCTCGTCGACGGGGACGTACTCCTGGTCACCTCGAAGATCGTCAGCAAGGCCGAGGGCCGGATCGTCGAGGCCACCGACCGCGAGGCGGCCATAGACGCCGAGACCGTGCGGGTCGTCGCGCGCCGCGGCACCCTGCGCATCGTCGAGAACAAGCTGGGCCTGGTCATGGCCGCCGCCGGCGTCGACGCGTCGAACACACCCGCCGGCACGGTGCTGCTGCTGCCCGAGGACCCCGACGCGTCGGCCGCGGCGATCCGGGACGGGCTGCGGGACGCGCTCGGCGTGGACGTCGGGGTCGTCGTGACGGACACCTTCGGACGCCCCTGGCGCAACGGCCTGACCGATGTCGCCATCGGCGCCGCGGGCGTGCGCGTCCTCGACGACCTGCGCGGCGGCACGGACGCGCACGGCAATCCCCTCAGCGCCACGGTCGTCGCCACGGCGGACGAGCTGGCCGCCGCCGGGGACCTGGTCAAGGGCAAGGCGGCCGGGCTGCCCGTCGCCGTCGTGCGCGGCCTCGCGCACGTGGTGGGCGAGGGCACCGGCGCGCGCGAGCTGGTGCGCGTGGCGCGGGACGACATGTTCCGGCTCGGCACGTCCGAGGCCGTACGGGAGGCCGTGACCCAGCGGCGTACGGTGCGGGCCTTCACGGACGAGCCGGTCGACCCGGGAGCCGTGCGGCGCGCGGTCGCCGCGGCCGTGACGGCGCCCGCCCCGCACCACACGACGCCGTGGCGGTTCGTGCTCCTGGAGTCCGAGGAGTCGCGCGTGCGGCTGCTCGACGCGATGCGGGACGCGTGGATCGAGGATCTGCGGCGCGACGGCAAGAGCGAGGAGTCCGTCGCCAAGCGCGTGCGCCGCGGTGACGTGCTGCGCCAGGCGCCGTATCTGGTCGTGCCGTGCATGGTGATGGACGGGTCCCACACGTACGGGCACGCGCGCCGGGACGCCGCCGAGCGGGAGATGTTCGTGGTCGCGGCCGGCGCGGGCGTGCAGAACTTCCTGGTCGCGCTCGCCGGTGAGCGGCTCGGCTCCGCGTGGGTGTCGTCGACGATGTTCTGCCGCGATGTCGTACGCGAGGTGCTCGGCCTTCCGCAGGAGTGGGACCCGATGGGCGCCGTGGCCGTGGGACACGCGGCCGTCGCGCCCGCGGAGCGCCCGGCGCGCGACGCCGGTGACTTCGTGGTCGTGCGCTAGGGCCGGCCTCTTACCAGTCGGCGATGTTCGTGCGGCGCATCTTCGGCTGTCTGCGCGGGGGTGTGCGGCCGCTGAGGAGGATGAGGCGGGCCGCGCGGTGGCGCTGGCCCTGCTCCTCGTACGGGGCGAGGAGCCGCAGCATCTCCGCGTCGTCCGCGTCGCGGTTGCCGGCGAGCGCGTAGCCGACGATGCCCGGCAGATGGACGTCACCCGTCGTCACGGCGTCGGCGGCGCCGTGACTGCGCTGGACCGTCTCGGCGGAGGTCCAGGGGCCGATGCCGGGGATCAGTTCGAGGCGGGCGCGGGCGTCGGCCGGGGTCATCGACGCGGCCTCCTCCATGCGGCGGGCCACGTTCACGGCGCGCAGGACGGTCGAGGCCCGCTTGTTGTCCACGCCCGCGCGGTGCCA
Source organism: Streptomyces sp. NPDC055400 (assembly GCF_053644375.1). Taxonomy (NCBI): domain Bacteria; kingdom Bacillati; phylum Actinomycetota; class Actinomycetes; order Kitasatosporales; family Streptomycetaceae; genus Streptomyces; species Streptomyces sp. NPDC055400. The sequence goes on from NZ_JBSHLM010000028.1 coordinate 22,657, forward strand.
CTCCCAGGACGGGATGAGCGACCAGGTGCGCGGCTCCGGCATGACGTGCAGGCCGAGCCCGGCGGTGGGGCCGGGTGCCGGGGTGCCGTACGTGCGCAGCAGGATCCGCCAGGCGCGGTACGCCTCCTCCGTCGTGATCTTCTGTTCCAGGATCGACGGGATCAGCGATTCCATGACCAGACCCGTACGCAGCAGGCGCAGACCCGGCCGGTAGTGGTGGGCGTGGGCGAGAAGCCGGTGGCGCGGCTCGAACGCCTCGGGCTGGTCCAACTCGCCGAGAAGTTGAGGGAGTTGGGCAAGAAGCCAGGTTGCGCCCGGGCCCCATGCCTGCGCTTCGGCGACGTGGCCGCGCAGGGCCACGCGCAGGGTGCCGGGGCCCTCGGGCGTGCGGGTGGCCCGCCAGACCGAGCCGTCCGGTGTGACGCGGAAGGCGGGGTCGGCGGGCCCCCGGCGCAGCGGTCCCAGGGTCAGGCCCAGGTCGAACGGGCCCCTCGGTAGCCAGCGACGGGTGTGCGCCTCGGTCGCCGGGCGCGGCACGACGGGTCGGGGCACGACGGCCCTGGGCACTACGGTCTCGCCGCCGCGCACCGTGGTGCGCGTGGGGCGAGGGGCATATCGGCCGGCCAAGGGGTCCTCGTCGGGTGGTGGGGTGCTCCTTGCAGCGTAGGGGGTCGGGCTCGCCGGTCCCTACCGATCCGAGGAGACGCCCCCTACTGGTCCGAGGAGAAGCGCACCGCCGCCGCCGGGATACGGGCGTCGCACCACACCCGTACGCCCGACTGGAGTTCGTTGTCCGGGCCGACCGTCGCGCCGTCGCCGATCACCGCGCCCGTCAGGACCGTGCGGGCGCCCACATGGGCGCCACGGCCGATCAGGGAGTCGGTGACGACCGCGCCCGCCTCGACCGTCGCGCCGGCGAGTACCGCGCTGCCGGAGACGCGGGCGCCCTCGCCGACCGTCGCGTTCTCGCAGACGACCGTGCCGTCCGTGAGCTTCGCGCCGGGGGCGACCGAGGCGGTGGGCAGCGTGAGGCTGTCGCCGCGCCGGCCGGGGACGGCGGGGGACGGCGCGCGGCCGAGGACGAGGTCGGCGGAGCCGCGCACGAAGGCCTGGGGGGTGCCCAGGTCCAGCCAGTACGTGGAGTCGACCATGCCCTGGAGGTGGGCGCCGGACGCCAGCAGGCCGGGGAACGTCTCGCGTTCCACCGAGACGGGGCGGCCCGTGGGGATCGTGTCGATGACCGAGCGGCGGAACACGTAGGCGCCCGCGTTGATCTGGTCGGTGACGATCTCCTCGGGCGTCTGCGGCTTCTCCAGGAAGGCCTGGACCCGGCCCGTCGCGTCCGTGGGGACCAGGCCGAACGCCCGTGGGTCCTCGACCCGGGACAGATGCAGGGAGACGTCCGCGCCGGTGGTCTCGTGCTCGTCCACCAGGGCGCGGATGTCGAGGCCGGTCAGGATGTCCCCGTTGAAGATCAGGACCGGGTCGTCGGGTCCTGAGTGGAGCCGCGACGCGACGTTGCGGATCGCGCCGCCGGTGCCGAGGGGCTCCTCCTCGGTGACGTACTCCAGATGCAGTCCGAGGCGTGAGCCGTCGCCGAAGTACGGCTCGAAGACCTCGGCGAGGTACGAGGTGGCGAGCACGATGTGCTCGACGCCCGCCGCTCTCGCCCGGGCCAGCTGGTGGGTGAGGAACGGGACGCCCGCCGCCGGGACCATCGGCTTGGGTGTGTTCACGGTGAGCGGTCGCAGTCGGGTGCCCTTGCCGCCGACCAGGAGGATCGCTTCTGTCACCTGTCGTCTCTGCTTCCTGCTGGGGCCGGTCGAACTGCCTTTCGGCCGGCCAGTGTATGCAGACTGTGCGGTGTGGCCGGGCGTCAGCGGCCCTGGAGAGTGGCCGATGCGGACCGGGCGGTGCCGAGCTTGTCGTAGAGGCGGCGCCCCGGGCACTCGGTCGCAAAGCCGTCCCGGTGCCCCGAAATCGCGTTCAGTCGTACGCTCTTCCCCTTGGGGTACAGATTGCCACCGGCTGACGTGAGATATGTCTTACCGCTCGGATTCACGTCATAGAGGCCGAGCTTCCAGGCCGTCAGGCGGGCGAGGGCGTCCACCGAGGCGGCCGACGGGTTCGAGGAGCCGAAGGTGCCGAGGACCGCGACTCCCATGCTGTTCGTGTTGAACCCGAGGGTGTGGGCGCCCATGACCGGCTTCGCGACGCCACCGGCACGGCCCTCGTAGATGTTGCCGCACTTGTCGACGAGGAAGTTGTAGCCGATGTCGCGCCACCCCAGGCTCTTCACGTGGTAGCGGTAGATACCGCGGATGAGTGAAGGGGCTTGCGAGCACTTGTAGTTGTTGCCCGTGGCGCTGTGGTGCACGAAGGCCGCCTTGACCTTCGAGGTGTAGGTGAAGTTGCTCTCGCGCAGCTTCTCGTCGGCGCCCCAGCCCTTGCGCGTGACGATGCTCGGGCGCGGGCCGATGTACGGGCGGACCTTCGCGTCGGCCTCGCCGCCGCGGGCCTCGATGAGCTCGCTCTCGGTCTCCTTCTTGCCGAGGGCGGGGATGGCGTCGGCGCCGAGGGGGGCCAGGTCGGCGTTGACGGCGGAGGCGGCGGCGGACTCGGCGGTCAGCACGCCGGAGCCGGGGACGTCGGCGGGGGCGCCGCCGGGCGGGGGCTCATCGCCGGGCGCGGGCCGGCCGGCGGGCCGGGGCTCCTGTCCGGGGTCGACCAGTTCGAGGCGCAGACCCTTGGGCAGAGGGGCCTGCGCGGTGGAGTTCGCGGAGGATCCGGCGGTCAGGCGTGCCGGGGCCGCCTGGGGGCGCACGCGCACCTCGACGCCGTCGGACGCACCGACCCACAGCGGGGCCGTGGCTCCGCGCAGCCGGCCCGAGTCGTGCTCGGCCGTGCCGGGGTCGGGGGCATGGTCGCTGTTGTGGGTCTCGAGGTCCTGCCAGCCGGACCAGCGGGCGGTGCCCATGGCGCGCGCACGCACCTGGACGCTGCCCTCCAGCACGGCGGCCGGGTCTTTCCAGACGACGCCGACGAGCGAGAAGGGGTGCACATCGCGCTGGGGCAGGCCCTGTTCGCCCGGGGCTCGCAGGCCGCGGTCACGGGGCAGGACGGCCAGGGGGAGCGACTGGGTGCTGCCGGATACGGCTTCGGCGGTCAGGGCCCTGGCGGCCGAAGGGGTCGTGGCTGCCCCGGCTCCGAAGGACAGGGCGAGCGGAAGGGAGAGGGCTGCCGCGGACGCGACGCCGATCGAGGAAGTGAGGAATCCACGCATGCCAATGATCGTGGACATAGTGCTACATATCTGTCCATCGGGAAGTGTCATTGGTGGGCAGGGGAATTGACGGCTCATCGGGCTGACACGGCGTCGTGGTTCCCCCGGTCGGCCCCACACCGCCGCGCGCCCCGCGTACCCTTGCGCCCGTGAACGCCACCGACCGCACCCCCGCCGACCTGCTGCGATCCGCGCTCGCCGCCGATCCAGGACGCCCACTGGTGACTTTCTACGACGACGCCACGGGCGAACGCGTCGAACTGTCCGTGGCCACCTTCGCCAACTGGGTGGCCAAGACCGCCAATCTCCTCCAGGGCGACCTCGCCGCGCAGCCCGGCGACCGGCTCGCGCTGCTGCTGCCCGCGCACTGGCAGAGCGCCGTCTGGCTGCTCGCGTGCGCGTCCGTCGGAGTCGTCGCCGATGTCGGCGGCGACCCGGCCGCCGCCGACATCGTCGTCAGCGGCCCCGACTGTCTGGACACGGCGCGCGCCTGCTCCGGGGAACGGGTGGCGCTCGCCCTGCGTCCGCTCGGCGGCCGCTTCCCGCAGCCGCCGGAGGGCTTCGCCGACTACGCGGTCGAGGTACCGGGGCAGGGCGACCGCTTCGCCCCGTTCGCGCCCGTGGACCCGGAGGCGCCCGCGCTCGTCGTCGCGGGGGCCGAGCTCACCGGCGCCGAGGTCGTCGAGAAGGCGCGGGCCGACGCCACGGACCTCGGCCTGACGGGCCCCGGCTCACGCCTGCTGTCCGGACTCCCGTACGACACCTGGCGCGGTCTGAGCGCGGGCCTTTACGCGCCGCTCGCCACCGGCGGTTCCGTCGTCCTGTGCCGCCACCTCGACGGCCTGGACGAGGAGTCCCTGGCCAAGCGGGTGGAGAACGAGCGGGTCTCGGCGACCGCGCGCTGAGACACCCGGGGCGGCGTCACCCGTTCGGCCCCGTCCACCCCTGGGTCACCGGGCCCCGGACGCCGCGCCGGGCGATGGTCGAAGGGGCGCACCTGCGCACCGTCGCCGCCATGAGGGGTGGACTCACGTGACCGACTCCGCAGGCACGCCCCCGGAACCGCAGCGCCCCGGCGACGACGACGCGGCGGGGCCGGTCATGCGCGGGCCGCGCGCGGGCTCGTCCCCCACGGGGGCGGGCACGGCCCGGCGGCACAAGCGCTGGCTGCGGTACACGGCGATCGGCGCCGGCGTGGCGGTGCTCGCCGCGGGCGGCACCGGCTGGGCGGTCTACGAGAAGCTCCAGGGGAACATCACCGAGGACACCGACGCGGCCGCCGAGCTCGCCCGCTACGAGAAGGAGCGGCCCACCTCGCTCGTGGCCGGCGCGCAGAACATCCTGCTGATCGGTTCCGACTCACGGTCCGGCGCCGACAACCGCAAGTACGGCCGTGACTCGGGCACCCAGCGCTCGGACACGACGATCCTGCTGCACATATCCGCCGACCACAAAAGCGCCATCGCGGTCTCGCTGCCCCGCGATCTGATGGTCCACCTGCCGAGCTGCCGCGCACACGGCGGCACCCGCACCGACCCCACGTTCTCGATGTTCAACTACGCCTTCGAGCAAGGCGGTTCGGCCTGCACGATCCGTACGGTCGAGAAGCTCACCGGCATCCGCATCAACCACCACATGGTCGTCGACTTCAGCGGGTTCAAGGACATGGTCGACGCCGTCGACGGCGTCGAGGTGTGCCTCAAGGAGCCCATGAACGACCACGCCGCCCGCCTCAAGCTGCCCGCGGGAAAGCAGACCCTCGACGGCGAGCAGGCGCTCGGCTTCGTGCGGGCCCGCAAGAGCCTCGGCAACGGCAGCGACACCGCCCGGATGGACCGCCAGCAGCAGTTCCTCGGCGCCCTGGTGAACAAGGTGCAGAGCAACCAGGTGCTGCTCAACCCGACGAAGCTGTACCCCGTGCTCGACGCGGCCACCTCGTCCCTCACCACGGACCCCGGGCTCGCCAGTCTGCGCGGCCTCTACAACCTCGTACGCGGCATCCGGGACATTCCGACCGAACGCGTCCAATTCCTTACGGTGCCGCGGCGCAGTTACGTCTACAACGCCAACCGCGATCAGCTCGTCCAGCCCGCCGCCGAGCAACTCTTCACGCGACTGCGCACCGACGCCCCCGTGGTGGTCGCCAAGAAGACACCCCGGGAGAGCACCACCCAGAGTTCCTCCGACGGCTCCGGCGCGGACAGCTCGGGCACGGACGCCACGGGCACGGACGACAGGGCGTACGAGCACGACGGATTCGACGACGGCAAGGGCGGCGCCGGCCTGAGCGCCCAGAAGCCCGACGGCCCGTTCACGTCGCCCGGTTCGTCCGGTTCGTCACCCGGTTCATCGCCCACGCCGGCCCCCACGTTCCGCGGCAACACTGCCGCTCAGGACGCCTGCGGGTAAAGCGATACCCAAGGGGTTCGTGTCACGTCCAAAGAAATAGGACGGATTGCCCAGTTGTAGGGAAGTGCAATTTGTCACCGCCGTCGCTTGACGCTGAACTGGGCGGATAGTGTGAGCGATCCGGTGCACCCGGCCAACGACGGTCGCGCACTGCTTTCCGACTGACCGAGCGCCTTCTTGAGGGGGACAAGGCGCCGCGTGGCCCCGACGGAGGATGCAGACAACCGTGGACGCGCAAGGCCGTGGGCGGGCGGACAACATCGACCCCGCAGACCAGTGGGTACTCAACCCGAACACCGGCGATTACGAACTGCGACTGAACCCTTCCTCTGGGCAGTCGACCGTACCCGGACCGCGCAGGTCTTCCCAACGCCCCACCGGGCAACGGGGACAGACCGGGCAGAACCGGCAGAACGGCAGGTCCCGCGAGGAACAGGACAGCCGCGACGTGCCCGGCCAGCGCAGGCGGCGGGCCCCGCAGCCGGAGCCGGCCGGCAGGCGCCGGTCCAAGAGCAAGAAGAAGTCCAAGGGCAAGAAGGCGCTCCTGTGGACGGGCGGCGTCATGGCCTTCGTCCTGGTGGCCGGCGCGGGCGGGGCGTATCTCTATCTGCGCCACCTCGACGGCAACATCAACAAGCAGGACGTCGTCGGCGCGAAGAACGGCTTCAGCAAGGACGAGGCGTTCAACATCCTGCTGATCGGCACGGACAAGCGCACCGGCAAGGGCAACGCGGGCTACGGCGACAAGAACAGCGTCGGCCACGCGGACACCAACATCCTGCTGCATGTGGCCAAGGACCGTTCGAACGCGACCGCGTTGAGCATCCCGCGCGACCTCATCACCGACATCCCGGACTGCAAGGTGAGGGAGGACGGGGTGGAGAAGACGATCCCCGGAACGCCCGACATCCGATTCAACACCAGCCTCGGCCAGAGCGGCCGGGACGCGGGCTGCACGATGGCAACGGTCAAGGCCATAACGGGAGTTCAGCCCGACCACTTCATGATGGCCGACTTCAACGCCGTCAAGACGCTGACGACGGCGGTCGGCGGTGTGGACATCTGTCTCGCCAAGGACGTCGACGACCCCGACTCGCATCTGAAGCTCTCCAAGGGCAAGCACACCGTGCAGGGCGAACAGGCCCTCGCGTTCGTGCGCACCCGGCACAGCTTCGGCAACCAGGGCGACCTGGACCGCATCCAGCAGCAGCAGCAGTTCCTCGGATCGCTGATGCGCAAGATGAGCTCCGGCGACACGCTCACCAGCCCGGGCAAGCTCACGAACCTGGCCGAGGCCGCGACCAAGGCACTGACGGTGGACACCGGGATAGGAAGCCTCAGCGAGCTCAAGAACGTGGCCCTGGAGCTGAAGAAGGTGCCGCCGAAGAACATCACCTTCACCACGCTGCCCGTGATAGACAACCCGGCCGAGAAGGTCCACGCGACGGTCGTCGTCAACCCGGCCAAGGCGGACCCGCTGTTCGCGATGATCCAGGACGACGTCTCCCTGACCGAGGTGGCGAAGGACAAGAAGGCCGCCAAGTCGAAGCAGGACGCGCTGCTCAAGGGCTCCCGCGCCGACGCCTCCGAGGTCCGGGTCGACGTCTACAACGGCAGCGAGACCGTCGGCGCCGCGCAGACGACGCTGACGTGGCTGCAGAACAACGAGGGCGTCCTCAAGTCGAGCCAGCTGGGCAACGCGCCGAAGAAGCTGTCGAAGACGACGCTCGAGTACGCGCCGGACCAGGCCGACCAGGCCCGCAAGCTCGCCGACATCATGGGGCTGCCCTCATCCGCCATGAAGCCCGGCAAGAGCGAGAAGAACGACCAGGGTCTGCCGGCGATGATCCTGACCCTCGGAGCCGACTTCAAGGAGGCCGGGACGCCCATCGCCGCCCCGGCGAAGGCGCCGGCGGACATCCAGAAGGCGACAGCCGACAAGACTGTGTGTGCCAAGTGACCAACCTCGGCCGCCTCTTGACTGTCTAACAGACAGGATCGGGGCGGCCGAGGCATAGGCCGGGGGCGGGAGGGGTGGGGCATGAGGCAGAGCAGTGTGCGTGGGGACGGGTCGCGAGCACAGGTCCGTCAGCAGGGCAACGCGGTCGGCCCGGGCAGGGTCGGCCCGCCGCGCGAGGCCGGGGGGCCGGAGCGTGAACAGGGCCAGGACAAGGGACAGGGTGACGGCGGCAGGCCGCGCGGACACCGGCGCGCCGGCGCGCGCCCGCGGCGCCGCAGACACCGGATACTGCGCTGGTTCTCGATCACCCTCGCCCTACTGATACTCGGCGCCGCGGGAGCGGGCTATCTCTGGTACGAGCATCTCAACAGCAACATCAAGACGGACAAGCTCAACATCGGCGAGCACCAGGCGGCGAAGCCGACGCCGAACGCGGCGGGCCAGACCCCGCTGAACATCCTGCTGATCGGCTCGGACGCCCGGGACTCCAAGGCGAACCAGAAGCTCGGCGGCGCCAAGGACACGTTCGGCGGCGTACCCCGCGCGGACGTACAGATGCTGGTCCACCTCTCCGCGGACCGCAGCAACATGTCGGTGGTGAGCATGCCGCGCGACACCCTGCTCAAGCTGCCGAAGTGCACCGACCCGAAGACGGGCAAGGAGTACCCGGCCACGGTGGGGCGGCAGATGACGAACGACTCGCTCGGCCGCGGCGGCCCCGGCTGCACGGTGGCCACCTGGGAACTGCTGACCGGCATCCACATCGACCACTTCATGATGGTCGACTTCGCGGGCGTGGTCTCCATGGCGGACGCCATCGGCGGCGTACCGGTGTGCGTGGACGCCAACATCTACTCCAAGGACAGCCAGGGCCACGGCTCGGGCCTGAAGCTGGCGAAGGGCACGCACCCGGTCATGGGCGAGCAGGCCCTGCAGTGGCTGCGTACGCGCTACGGCTTCGAGGACGGCAGCGACATCGCCCGTACCAAGGCGCAGCACATGTACATGAACTCGATGGTGCGCCAGATGCGTGAGAACGCCACCATCACCAACCCGGGCAAGCTGCGCAGCCTCGCCGAGGAGGCCACGAAGGCGCTCCACGTCGACGAGGGCCTCGACACGGTCAAGAAGCTCTACGACCTCAGCAACGAGCTGAAGAAGCCCGAGCCGGACCGGATCACGATGACGACGATGCCGTTCGTGTACGTGGGCGCGCGCGTGGCCCCGAAGCCGGGCGACGCGGACAAGCTGTTCCGGCTCGTGCGCGAGGACATCGCCCTGGACGGCAAGGACAAGAAGAAGGCGCCGCCCGAGGAGTCGGACGACCCGGCGGCGCCCGACGGCGAGATCGCGGTGCAGGTGCAGAACGGTACGCGGACGGCGGAGCTGCCCGCGGTGCCTGGCCGGGCGAGCACGGTGTCCCAGATCCTGGCCACGAAGGGCTTCACGAAGGCGTCCGCCGACCAGTCGGTGTCGCTGAGCGAGGAGAAGACGGTCATCCACTTCCCGAGCGTCGACCTGGAGGGCGATGCCCAGCGGGTCGCCAAGTCCCTCGGTATTCCGCTGAGTTCGGTGAAGCAGTCGACCGACGTCTCAGGGGTGACGCTCATCGTGGGCGACGACTGGCGGGAGGGGAACACCTACCCGAAGTCCTCGAAGGACGACGACACCACCCCGGACACCGCGCTCGCGCTCAACGGGTCGGACAAGAAGGCCTGCATGAAGGTGAACAAGAACTTCACCTGGTGACACAGGCCAGAACTCCGGGGCCGGGCGGCTCGGCCCCGGAGCGAGCAGACGTAGGGCTCACGCCTCGCTGAGTACCGCGGGGCGGCGCGACGCGATGACCTTCTTCGCGAGGGAGCGCGGGCTGGTCAGGAAGCCCCAGCCCCAGGACATGTGCATCGTGGCGAGCGCGACCGGGATCTGCAGGCGCGCCTTCAGCGGCAGCCCCTTGCCGGCGGGCACCGAACCGGCCGCGATGGCCGCCAGGTAGCCGCCGGGGATCACGAAGCCCCACGGCGTCACGAGCGCGCCCACGACGACACCCGCGGCGATCGCGCACACGGCGGCCGGCGGCGCGAGGTAGCGCAGGTTGATCGAGCCCTCGTGGTAGCGGGCGACGACATGGCGCCAGCGGCCGTAGTCCTTGTACTGCTTGGCGAGCGCCTTCACGCTGGGCCGCGGCCGGTACGAGACCTTCAGCTCGGGCGAGAACCAGATCAGGCCGCCGGCCTCGCGGATGCGGAAGTTCAGCTCCCAGTCCTGGGCGCGGATGAACTCCACGTTGTAGCCGCCCTGCCGTTCAAGGGCCTCGCGCCGGAAGACACCCAGGAACACGGTCTCGGCCTGCTGGGCCTCGCCTCCCGTGTGGAAGGCCGCGTTCCCGACGCCGATCTTCGACGTCATGGCGGCGGCGACCGCGTGCTCCCAGTCGTTCTCGCCCTCGGCGTGCATGATGCCGCCGACGTTCTGCGCGCCGGTCTCCTCGAGGAGGCGGACGGCCGTCGCGATGTAGTTCGGCGAGAGCATGCCGTGCCCGTCGACGCGCACCACGATGGGGTGGCGGGACGCCTCGATCGCGGCGTTCAGCGCGGCGGGCGTACGGCCCGTGGGGTTCGGCACGGTGTGGACCCTGGGGTCCTCGCGGACGAGTTCCGCGGCGATCTCGTCCGTTCGGTCCGAGGACGGGCCGAGCGCGACCACGACCTCCATCTCGCCGTCGTACTCCTGCGCCAGGATCGCCTCGACGGCTCCGCGCAGGTGCCGCTCCTCGTTGAGGACGGGCATGATCACCGATACGGGCGGAAGCTGCTTGTCGGAATTCGCGTTCATCAGGCGTCACGTTACCGCTAATGGGGGACACCGGCGCGCGCCGCCGTGGTCACTGCCGCGGGCGGGAGATCGTAGGCACCTACGGTGCTCGCGATCCCACGCCCACCTTCTCGGAGGTGTCCCCACGTGCCCACTCCGCCGACCCGCTCCCCCGCACGCCCGCCGCGTCCCCCACAGCAGGAGCGCCCTCGTCCCCCCGTGCCCGCCCCCGTTCGGAGGAGGAAGCCGCGGTGGGCCATGCGGGTGGCGACGACGGTCTCGGTCACGGTGCTCGCGGCCGCCGGGATCGGGCACGCGGTCATCACCGGGCTCGACACCGATATCAACCGCATCGACCCCTTCAAGGACATGAAGAACCGTCCCTCCGGCGGTCACGGGATGAATGTGCTGCTCGTCGGCACGGACGGCCGCGACAAGATCACCCCGGCGGAGAAGAAGAAGTACCGGCTGGGCGGCGCGCCCTGTCACTGCACGGACACGATCATGATCGTGCACCTCTCCGCCGACAAACACCGCGCGAGCGTCGTCAGCCTGCCCCGGGACTCGTACGCCGAGATCCCCGCGCACACCGACCAGACGACGGGCCTGCAGCACCACCAGCACCCTGTGAAGATCAACGCGGCGTACGCGGAGGGCGGGCCCCATCTGACCGTGCGCACCGTCGAGCACATGACCGGCGTGAAGATCGACCACTATATGGAGGTCGACTTCACCAGCTTCATGAAGACGGTGGACGTGCTCGGCGGCGTCGAGATCTGCACGGCGCATCCGCTCAAGGACTCGTACACCGGGCTCGACCTGGCCGTCGGCACGCACACGCTCGACGGCGGCCAGGCCCTCCAGTACGTGCGCGCCCGGCACACCGACGGGGCGGGCGACCTGGGCCGGATGCAGCGCCAGCAGCGCTTCCTCGCCGCGCTCATCGCGAAGACCACGTCGTCCGGCGTGCTCCTGAACCCGGTGAAATTCCGCGATGTGGCCCGCACGCTGCTCAGTTCCGTGCGCGCGGACAAGGGGTTCGGCACGGACCAGATGGTCGGGCTCGGGCAGGCGATGCGGGGGTTCTCGCCGTCGTCGTCGGAGTTCACGACCGTGCCGATCAGCGAAGCCAGTTTCCCGGTCAAGGGGATCGGCTCGACGGTGAAATGGGACCCGGCGAAGTCCGCGAAGCTCTTCAAGGCGCTGCGCGAGGACAAGCCGCTCGCCGTGCACCACCAGCAGAAGAAGGAGACGGTCGTCGGCGTCGCCCCGCAGCAGATCCGCGTCCAGGTCGAGAACGGCACGATGACGCCGGGGCTCGGCAGGAAGGTGGACGCGGGGCTGCGGGGGACGGGGTTCCGCACGAGCGGTACGCCGATGAACGCGGTGCAGCGCACCGCCCAGCACACGGTGATCTTCTACGACCCGCGCTGGGACCAGTCGGCGAAGGCGCTGGCGACGGCGTTGCCGGGGGCGCAGCTGCAGGCGGTGAAGGGACAGGGTGCGGTACTGAAGGTGCTGGCCGGCCCGGACTTCAAGGCCGTGCGCGCGGTGCGGGCCGAGGACTCGCACCAGGGGGAGTTCGGGGCGGTCACCGGGGACCAGGTGATGTGCGGCTGACGCCGGTCCGCCTGCGAAGGGCTCAGTCCTCGATGCCGTCGGCTGCGCGCTGCTGCCGCAGTTCCATGATCGCGCGGCGGCGCGCGAGCCGGTGCTGGCGGCGGATCTGGGCCTCCTGCCAGCGCCGCTTGTCGCGCTCGCTCTCCGGCAGGACCGGCGGCACCGAGCGCGGCTTGCCGTCGCCGTCGACCGCGGCGAACACGAGGTAGGCGGAGCCGACCTGCTGTGCCGGCGTCGACTCGTTCCAGCGCTCGGCGAGGACCCGGACCCCGACCTCCATGGAGGTCCGGCCCGTCCAGTTGACCTGAGCCTTCACATGGACCAGGTCGCCCACGCGCACCGGCTCCAGGAAGGCCATCTCGTCCATGGAGGCGGTCACGGCGGGTCCGCCGGAGTGCCGGCCCGCCACGGCGCCCGCCGCGTCGTCGACCAGTTTCATGATCACGCCACCATGTACCGTTCCGAGCAGGTTGGTGTCGTTATGGGTCATGATGTGCGACAACGTCGTACGGGAAGCTGAGGTCGGCTTACCCGGAATTTCGGATTCCGTGCCGCGGGCCTGGTCTGTCATGGCCTCCACCTTATGCCGGGCAGGACACGGGTTGCTTTGTGTCAGCTCTGCAACAGCCCGGGTCCGATTCCCCACCCGCCCTTGTGGGGCACACAGCACCGGACGGCACACTGTGGCCATGAATGATTGGCCAGAGGGTTGGGGCGAGAGTCAGAGCGGCGGCGACCGCGGTTACGGTCGCGGCAGTGCCAGCGCACGCCCCGAGGGCGCCCGCGCGATGCCGCACGTGCAGCGTGGACAGGGCGGCGGCCCCCGCCGCTCCGCGCCGCCCCGGCCGACGGTGCCGGCGCAGCCCTCGTACGGCGAGGGCTACGGGGACCAGTACGACAGCGGCTACAGCACCGGCCAGGTCTACGGCGGTGGCGGCGGGCGCCGCGGCGGCGGCTACGTACCGAACGACAACGACCCGGCCGACGATTACGCGCCCCCGCGGCCGCGGCCGAGCTGGGGCCGGCGCATCAAGTGGGCCGTCCTCACCCTCGTCGTCGTGTTCGTCGGTGTGAGCATCGGCACGTACTTCTGGGCCGACTCCAAGCTCCACCGTGACGTCGACCTCTCCAAGGTCATAGAACGGCCCGAAACCGGCAAGGGCACGAACTACCTCATAGTCGGCACCGACAGCCGGGCCGGGATGTCCGCCGAGGAGAAGAAGAAGCTGCACACCGGGTCCGCCGAGGGCAAGCGCACGGACACGATGATGATCCTGCACACCGGCGACAACGGCAGCACGATGATCTCCCTGCCGCGTGACTCGAACGTCACCATCCCGTCCTACAAGGGCTCGGACTCCGGCAAGCTCTACCCGAACCAGGGCCGCCAGGTGAAGCTCAACGCGGCCTACGCGGAGGACGGCCCCGAACTGCTCGTGCGGACCGTCGAGTTCAACACCGGGCTGCACATCGACCACTACGCGGAGATCGGCTTCGGCGGCTTCGCGAAGATCGTCGACGCGGTCGGCGGCGTCGAGATGAACCTGAAGGAGGGCTTCAAGGACAAGTGGTCCGGAGCCGACTTCCAGAAGGGCAAGCAGACGCTGAACGGCCAGCAGGCCCTGGCCTTCGTCCGTACGCGCCACGCGTTCGCGGCGAGCGACCTCCAGCGCACCAAGAACCAGCAGGCGTTCCTGTCGGCGCTGGCCCACCAGGTGGCCACCCCGTCGACGGTCCTGAACCCGTTCAAGCTCTACCCGACGATGGGGGCGGGCCTCGACTCGCTCGTCGTCGACAAGGACATGAGCCTGTGGAACCTGGGCTCGATGTTCTTCGCCATGAAGGGCGTCACCGGCGGCGACGGCAAGTCGATGAACATGCCGGTCTCCGGCTCCGTGGGCGGCAACCTCGTCTGGGACAAGACCAAGGTCAAGCAGCTGGTGGGCGAACTGAAGGACGACGCGCCGGTGACGGTGTCGGGCAACTGACGTAAGAAACGGGGCAGCGGGCCCGAGCCGGACCTCCGGCT
>NZ_JBSHLM010000029.1:0-33145 GCF_053644375.1 Streptomyces sp. NPDC055400
ACATGTTCAGACGAAGGCCGCCTTCATGTCCGGCAGATACCAAACCGAGTGATCAAGTTCGACGGACCATTCGACGCCGCACGTTAAAGATCAAGCTAAGGCTTGTCCCGCAATGATCATCGAGTCGAGTCAGGTGGGCGACTGCTGAGATCCGCTCGCTCAACCGGCGAGGTTGAGGTTGTGCAGACGTGCGATGCCGAGCATGGCGTGGTAGGCCCCGTCACCCTTGAGGCGGCAGTCGCGGAGGATCTTCCAGGTCTTCATGTGGGCGAAGGTATGCTCCACGCGGGCGCGGACCTGTTTGTGGGAACGGTTGTGAGCCTGCTTCCACTCGGGCAACTCCTCACCTGGGGTGCGGCGGTGGGGCATGACGAGCCCGGTGCCCGGATAGCCGCCGTCGGCAATCGTCACCGTTCTCCCGACCGCGGCCTTGGCGCCAGATTGCTCCCACGCCTTGCAGTCGTTGCGATTACCCGGTACAGGCCGGCCGATCACGACGACCCTGCGGGTGTCGGCGTCGATGACGACCTGGTCGTTCGTGGAGTAGCGATAGTTCTTCGACTGCTCAGCTACCGCGTGGTCACGGGTGGGCACGAGGGTGCCATCCACGATCAGCACGGTGCCCTTCGCGAACCGCTGCCTCGGCTGGAGCGCGAGCTGGGGCCCGAGATGGTCGATGATCCGGTCGGCGGCGGACTTCGAGACGCCGAAGAGCGGAGCGAGTTGACACAGCGTCAAGTTCGTGCGCCAGTAGGCCGCGACCAGCAGCACTCGGTCTTCCAGCGGCAGGCTCCGGGGCCGTCCGCGACGCGGCTTGTCCGGGACCTTGCGCCGCACGAGGGTGATCAACTTGCCGAAGCAGCTCGGGCTCAGCCCGGTGGACGGGGCTATCCAGGACGGCACCGACGCCGTGATCACACCAGCCACGCCAAGATCATCTCACCCGTGGTCTACGGGCCGGAGATGGTTGTCACTTATGCCCAGTGTCCACAAGTGCCTGACTCTCTGAGCGGATCCAGCACTGCTCGGCCAACATCTCAGCCGCGTCACCGCGGTCGAGAAAGGTCGCCCATGGCTCGGTGCCTTGTCTGCCGAGGCGTTCGATGCGCGCGGCCTCGCGGGACTGGAGGGCATCCAGCGCCTCGATCACAGCTACCGGCTGTTCGCCGTAGGCAGCACAGAGCGCATGAAGGCGGTCCCGCAGGGTACTGGAGCCAGTGACCGATGCTCGCCGCTGCTGTTCCACGGGCCGCAGTGGGACGGCGTACCAGGCGAGTTGAGCCAGGTCGTCAATGGCATGCCCAGGTGCTGCGAAGTCCCAGTCGATGAAGCCGATGCACTGGCCACCGTCCCAGATCGAGTTCCACGGTCCGAGATCTCCGTGTCGGATCACCATGCCCGGCTGCTCGGATTCCGCGTCGCCGGAGGTGATTGCGGATCGCGCGGGATGAATACGCGCGGTCCGCCAGGACGGCATCGGGTCGGGTTCTGGGTCGTCCGGGTCCGCTTTGCAGAACACGGATGCCTGCCATGACGGTCTCGCAGGCCAGGGCGTCGCCCGCCTGGCCTGCGGTGACACGAGGGGCCAGGGGCGGTGCACGGCTGTCGCTGGCGAGGTGGACTTTCGTGCTCAGCCCGCCGCGGGAGCGTGCGAGGGCGTGGTCGTCAGGTTCGGCGCGGCCTGGCGCCCTTTTTCCTGGCGCCGGCAGCGTGCTGGTGAGCCCGGCAGACGGTGGAATCCACCGAGACGGTCCAGCCGATGTCGGCATCAGCGTCGGCTGCCGCTAGAACTGCGACGAGGATGCGTTCCCTGGTGCCGTCCACGGCCCACCTGATCAGGCGTTTGTGGGCGGTCTGGAACGAGGCGAGCTCGTCCGGCAGGTCACGCCAGGGAGAGCAGGTGCGGTACTTCCACGCGATGGCTTCCAAGGTTCGGTGGTGATCGGCCCACCGCCGACGGCGGACCGGATCGGCCGGCATCAGCGGCTCAATCCGGTCCCACTTCGAATCAGTGATCACTAATCGGACGGACACATCCGATCAACTGACCAACCGATCAAAGAGACACGCTCTAGCTGTGCTGATCCATGGCCAACGATCAGGCGGCCGACGCGCCGCCGCCAACCATGCACCAGTTCGCCGGGAAGTGATTCCCAGATCAACCGCTCGGAGTGTCCCGGCTCTTCTGGACCCGGTTACGGTGCGCGGTCTGCTTTGCACGGTTGCCGCAGATCGCCATGCTGCACCATCTGCGGACGCGCCCTCTGGTGTGGTCGACGAACATGAGCGTGCATGCCGCGCCTTCGCAGGTTTTGACGTCCGAGAGGTCCTCCTCGCTGAGGAGCCTGGCCAGTGCTTCGCCGATGGGCAGCAGCAGCGAGTCCGGTGAGCGCCAGTGGCGCGTCATCCGCAACTCGGGCCGGGAGTTGTTCCCCTGTTCCGCGATAACAAGCTGGAGGAACTTCTCGTCGCGCGCGAGCAGGCGGTTCAGCGGCTCCAGCTCTGTCAGTCTTTCCGCTTGCAGGGGCCTGCCTTTGTGTTCGCGGACGCCTTTGCGGAACTCCTCGCGCAGGCTTCGCACCTGAGCGGCGACGAGGTCGAGCTCGCCGGGCATGGCTTGCTCCCGCATTGATGCGAGTGTGCTGGGTGACACCATTTTGGCCTGTTCCAGCCAGGCCAACAGGCCGTCACCGTCCTCGATCCAGTCGACCTGTGTGTCGTCAGGTGCAGCAATCGAGTTGAGGAAGTCCAGGGCGAGCGTGTCGGCGAGGAACAGAGCGGGAGCGTGCTGGACCATCCTGGCTGTCCCTTCCCGTGGGTGGGCACGTGTTGTCAGCGTTCGTACGCGACAGCAACCTCCTTGAGCCTCTTTAACAAGTTACCCCCTTTCGTAACCTGATTATTGAGTTCAGGGCGATTACTTTTTGATGTCGGTCAACTGGCCGGGCGGGGCGTCTCGGAAGGAGCGGGAATGTCTGGGAGCGACGTCCGTGTGGTGCCGGCGCTCGGAGCCCGGGCTGCCGGGTCGAGCTGGAACAAGGTGATCGCCGGGCTGGTGCCCGGAGGAGTGAGCACGGTTGCCGCGCCACTGTCGCCGACCTCATGGGCGGACGGCGTCGCCGCGCTCGCGCCGGAGCTGTCACAGCCTGCCACCACCCAGCAGCTCCTGACGGGCGCGGCCGTCAGCGTCCCGGTGGGGCCTCCGGCCCGGGAGGACCGGGCGCGCGCGTGCCTCGTGGCCGAGGAGGACCGCGTGATCCACGCGGAGACCCAGCGGTCCATCACTAGGCGGACGAAGGTCCGAATGCGCTCCGTGGCCGTCGGCCACCCGCCCATGCGCACGGCGCCGGAAGCGGTCGTCGACAGCGTGAGGGCAAGGCGTGTGCGAGGTCGCGTGGGTGCCGGAGCCGGCGGAAGTCCGGCCTGGAAGTGCCCGGAAGCACGCAGGGCGAATAACCCTCTAAAGACAATTTGAACAGTTACACGTCGAGTTGATCCAAAAGGCTGCGACGGCTACTGACGCTTCGTCGGACGCCTCGGAAAAGAAGAGTGAAGGTCATGGTTGACATTGCCTACCGCACGGCCGACGTGGACGGCCTGACAGTGTTCTACCGGGAAGCCGGCGCTGCGGATGCACCGACGTTGCTCCTGCTGCACGGCTTCCCGTCGTCGAGTCACATGTTCCGCGAGCTGATCCCCCTGCTCGCCGACCAATTCCACGTCGTCGCTCCTGACCTGCCCGGTTTCGGCCGGTCGGACATGCCCGCGCGAGACGACTTCGACTACACCTTCGAACACATCACCGACGTCATCGACCGTCTGACGGAGGTACTGGGCCTCGATCGCTTCGCGCTGTACGTGTTCGACTACGGCGCGCCGGTCGGATTCCGGATCGCCACCCGCCACCCCGAGCGGATCAGCGCGATCGTCTCGCAGAACGGCAACGCGTACGAGGACGGGCTGAGTGAGGCCTGGAATCCGGTGCAGGCGTACTGGAAGGAGCCCTCGGCAGCCAACCGGGAGGCGATCCGGATGCTCGTACAGCCGGAGACGACAATCTGGCAGTACCAGCACGGCGTTCCCGACGAGACGCGCGTCAGCCCGGACGGCTACGGCCTGGACAACCACTACCTCGCACGCGAGGGCGCGCACGAGATCCAGCTCGACCTGTTCCTCGACTACGCGAGCAACGTTGCTCTGTACCCCACGTTCAGGAGTACTTCCGGACGAGCAAACCGCGACTGCTCGCGGTGTGGGGCAGGAACGATCCGTTCTTTCTGCCGGCCGGGGCCGAAGCCTTCAGCCGCGACATCCCCGAGGCCGAGGTTCGTTTCCTCGACACCGGTCATTTCGCCCTGGAAACCCATGCCGAGGAGATCGCGGCGGCGCTTCGCGAGTTCCTCGCCGGCTAGGCAGCGCGCCGCACAGCATGCGGATCGCGCGTGGCGAGGGTCGCATCGACACTCCGGCCGTGCAGTCGGCACCCGGTCAAGGTCCCGCACACCGGCGATCCCGACAGGGCTGCCCACTCGATTTCAGCGAAGGGGGAAGACGATGGCGAATGCGATCGCCGCCCTCACGAAGGCGTTCTCCGACGGCGTCCAGGTCAACAGTGACCTGTCGGCCCGGTCATGACGGGGCGCCGCCGCGCATCTCGAGTACTGGGCGCCCAGGCACGGCATGAGCGTCGAGGAAGCGATCGACAACTTCCCGCAGAAGGCGGCGAGATCAAGTCCGTCCGACCAGCCGGCGCGGTGCCACGTCGGCCCGCCCGAGTACGTAGGCCCGCAGACCGCGCCGGGACCGCCGGTTCGATCACGGCAGAGTCCACAGAGAGATATTGACCGAGAGGGAAAACATGACGACCGAAATGTACGACGTCATCGTCGTTGGGGCCGGACCCGTCGGGCAGAACGTCGCGGAAAGAGCGCGTGCCGCCGGATTGAGTGTGGCCGTGGTGGAGCGAGAGCTGGTCGGCGGTGAATGCTCCTACTGGGCTTGCGTTCCGAGCAAGGCTCTGTTGCGGCCGGTGATCTCGATCGCCGACGCCCGTCGAGTGGACGGTGCGCGGGCGGCGGTGACAGGGCGGATCAGCGCGGATGACGTCTTCGCACGCCGCAACCGCTACGTCAGCGACTACGACGACAGCGGTCAGGCCGACTGGATCGGGAGCATCGGCGCGGACCTGGTGCGCGGAATCGGTCGGCTCGACGGGGATCGCCGTGTGACGGTCAGCAGTTCGGACGGCGAAAGACTCCTCACCGCGCGCCACGCGGTCGCCCTGTGTACCGGCAGCAACGCCGTGCTCCCCGATCTGCCCGGTATGGCCGAGGCCAGGCCGTGGACAAACCGGACCGCCACCGACTCGGTCACCGTGCCGGACCGGCTCGTCGTCGTCGGCGGAGGCGGGGTCGGCGTGGAGATGGCCACCGCATGGCAGGGGCTCGGCTCCACGGTCACACTGCTGGCACGCGGGCCACTGCTGCGTCGTATGGAGCCTTTCGCCGGGGAGATGGTAGCCGAAGGCCTGAAGGAAGCGGGCGTTGACGTTCGTATCGGCGTCTCTGTCACCGAGCTGCGCCGCCCCGATCCTTCCGGACCGGTCGGCATCTTGCTGGACGACGGCACCCAACTGGAGGCCGATGAGATCCTGTTCGCCACCGGGCGCTCGCCACGTACTGAGGACCTCGGTCTGGAGACGGTTGGCCTGTCCCCTGGGTCCTGGCTGGACGTCGACGACACCTGCACGGTGCGAGGCGTCGACGGGGACTGGCTGTACGCGGTCGGCGACATCAACCGCCATGCCCTGCTCACCCACCAGGGGAAGTACCAGGCCCGGATCGTCGGCGACACGATCGGCGCCCGCGCGGCCGGGCAGCCGCTGGACACCGAGCCCTGGGGTGCGCATGCGGTCACTGCCGACCACCACGCCGTACCGCAGGTCTTCTTCTGCGATCCCGAGGCCGCCGCCGTCGGCATCTCCTCCGCCCAGGCCGAACAAACGGGCTACCGAGTACGGGTCGTAGACGTCCGGTTCAACGAGGCCCAGGGCGCGAACCTGTACGCCGACGGGTACCAGGGCCGCGCACGCATGGTCGTCGACCTGGACCGGGAGACGCTGCTGGGCGTCACCTTCGTCGGCCCCGGCGTCAGCGAGCTGCTGCACTCCGCCACCGTCGCGGTGGCTGGGGAAGTTCCTGTCCCCCGGCTCTGGCACGCTGTGTCCTGCTTCCCGACCATCAGCGAAGTCTGGTTCTTCCTGCTCAAGGCCTATCGCAGCTGACGAAGGCCCGGATGAGGTGCCGGGTCGTGCTCGGGCGACCGGGCTTGGCCCGCTTTTGGGCCGCGTCGAGCTGTCCGGACGTGGGAGGAGTCGATCACCCGCCCGCGACCAGTCCCGTTTGCTCGCCGCTCGCCGCTCGCCGTTTCGTCAGCAGCACGACCTGCAGCTGGTCCCAGACGCCCGCCTCGTTCCACGCGGCCGGGCGCCGCCAGCGGGTCATGCCGGAGCCGAATCCCAACTCCTGGGGCAGGTACTCCCATTGGACGCCGGTGTGCAGCACGAACGGGATCCCGCAAACGCCTGCCGGCCCGCCGCAAGCTTCGGGCCCGGCATCGAGTTCGAGCGGGTGCGGACCGCTCTCGCGGAGGCCGAAGAGGTACTGAACCACCGGGTGATCGGCCTGGAACAGTATCTGGAAGCCCTGGACGAGCAGGACGCGTGCGTCGATATGGAGTCCGACGGCGCGCTCCAGCGTTCGGACGGCCCTTCAGGGACGGGATCACCCGCTGGGATTTCGCTGCTGCGCCGCCCACGGCTGGGTCTGGAGAGAAGCCGTCTTGACGCGGGCATGATGCTGTAGCCGCACCAGCCGTTTTGGTCTTCGACGGAACGGACGGCACCCCCTGGCGCAAAAACGGACTGCCGCCGGTTGTAGCCGACCGCCTTGAGGCTCTCGGCACCAACCGGCCAGCGGGCTTGACGCGCCCGGCCTTGGCCTTCACCAGGCAGACGTTGCACAGCGGGCTGGCGGGGCGGCCGTACGCGGCGGGCCCGTATTTCTGAGTCGTGTTCTCGCACCGCGGGCCCGCGCAGGGGCCGGTGAAGGAGGCCGGGCACGTGGGCGGCTCGTACGTGACCTCCTCGAGGGCCGGGGCAGTCATGTGGTCGTCCTGATCGACTAGTTGAACGAAGAAATGATACGGCGCCCAGGCTCTGCTCTGCGCTGCTGTGGCGGGATCGCTGTCACCGTCCGGCCGTCGCTGTTCGTCCCCATCGGCGTCGCGGCGACCGTCTTTGCGGCGGCCGCGCTCGCGCTGAAGCTCTGACCGTACGGACCGCTGAGGCGCAGGCCGGGGCACTTCGGGCGGGCTGCTCAGGCCGGAGCATCGGGGACACCGCCCGTACGATGATCCACGACCCGCCGTGCTCTTGGCTCCGGCCCCCAGGCCGCGCGCACCATCCGCCCCCGGCAGGCCGACCTGATCGACACCCTGCCAGGCATCCGCCTCCCCGACCTTGCCGAGCTCCGCGCCCGGGGCGTAGTCGCAGGCCCCACACAGACAGCGCCGGCCCCGCGGCGAATCCTCGGAGCCGGCGGCCGTGCCGAGCGGTACCGCTGAGCCGTCCCGCCGGCCACTCAGCCGCCCTGGTGCGCGCGTGCGGCTCGCACCGACTCCTCCAGCGCGGCCAAGTCCACCGCTGGCACCGGCTCGGGCGGCGCGGCCAGCTGGCCGCCGGACACCTTCGCCTCGACCAGCTCCTCAAGCGCCTGACGGTACTCGTCCCGCAGCTGACCGACCTCGACACCCGTGCATTCACGCATCAGTATCTCGGCAAGCTCCAGCTCCCCCTCGGTGACCGGCGCGGACGGGGCCAGATCCCCCGGATCACGCAGCTCGTCCTGCCACAGCAGCGTCTGGAGGATGAGGATGCCGTGGCGGGGCCGCAGCAGTGCGATCCGTTCCCGGGAGCGGACGGCGACCTTGCACACGCCGACCTGCCCGGTGCGCGCGAGCGCCTCGACGAGCAGCGCGTACGGCCGCTCGGGACCGACGTAGTACGGCCTGCTGAACGAGATCGGGTCGATGTCCTGCCACGGCAGGAAACCGAGCACCTCCACGACGTGCCTGCTCGCCAGCGGCAGACGCGCCAGATCCTCATCCGTCAGCGGCACCAACCGCCCGTCCGGCAGCTCCCAGCCGCGCCCGACCTCCTCATACGGGATCTCACGGCCCTCGGCCTCACAAAACCGCCGGTGCTGCACCCTGCCGCTGTCCGCGGCATGCACCTCCCGCAACCGCACCCGGTGCTCCTCGATCGCCGAGAACAGCTTCACCGGCAGCACGACCAGCCCGAACTGGATCACGCCCGACCACAGGGCCCTCATGCCTTCAAGCGTCCATCGCCACCGCTCCCGATGCACCTCGGGCAAGCCGATCACTGCGACCTGATCTGGCCGCCATCTGAGAGGGCTAGCTATCCCAACTGCGTAGATATCAGCGGGTGATTGATCGAAATGCAGGGGGTGACGAGGCCTGTTTCGCTGATGTGGCCCGCTCTTCCCCCGTCACCCAAGGAGTGATCATGAGCGCTGCAGGCGAGTCCGGTCGTCGTGATGCCCAGCAGATGCGTGCCCGGGCTGCGGACCTGGAACAGGCTGCGGAACGTGCCACTGACCCGCAGGAGCGTCAGCGTCTGAAGGACGAGGCCCGCCAGCTCAAGGAACAGAGCGAGCACGCAGGCGGCACGGGCAAGCCGGACATCGACCCGATGTAGTCCCGGCACTTCCCAGGACAGACACCGGCCGGGGGCCGACCTCCGTGGCTCTCCGGGCACGCGAGAGGCCCCCGGCCGGTCACTGCTGTCCCCGCTCAAGAACAACGTCTCCGCCGCCACTGGCAACCGATCCCCGCGCTCCCGGGTTGTACGGGGCGTCAGCGGTGGGCGGCGCGGTTCATCTCGACGACGTCGTCCAGCGTGGGGTTAGCCGGAGTGCGGCCAAGCGCGCCATCATGCTGTCTCGGCAAGGAGCAGCTGATTGGCGGGGGCCGTCTGCACGAGCCTGCTGGCTCCTGCGCCGGCGCCTCCGGCCGTCTGCACGCTGCCGAGACGCGTGCTCCTCCGGCGTGTGCTTCCCACTTGCGCGTCTGGGCCCGGCGCCACCACCTCCGGCACGTGGGCCAGGTGCGCCACAGGGGCGTTATGCCCTCACGGGTTAGGGAAACCGTGAGGGGGACAGCCGGACGTGCCGGCTGCGTAGCGAGAGGCGGCGCGCCATGGGGCATGGCGGTGATGTGATCGCGGAACTGACCACCGACCACCGTGAGATCAAAGACCTCTTCAAGCAGTTCTCGGACACGCTCCCCGGGAGCGAGGACCGCAAGCGCCTGGTGGATGTGTTGACGATCGAGGTGGTTCGGCACTTCGTCGCCGAGGAGGAGTACCTCTATCCGGCCGTGCGCAAGCATCTGGAGGAGGGCGACGCCCTGGCGGACAAGGAGCTCGCCGAGCACGCCCGCGTGGAGCAGCTCCTCGCCGACCTCCAGCAGCGCGAACCCGGCGATCTCGACTTCGACCGGCTGATGGTGAAGCTGCACACCGAGGTGACCGCCCACGTGGACGACGAGGAGAACCACCTCTTCCCCCGGCTACGCAACGGTGTTCATTCCTATGTCCTTGAGGAGCTGGGCAACAAGGTGCGGCAGGCGAAGAAGACTGCGCCCACCCGCCCGCACCCCGGCGCCCCGAGCACCCCGCCGGTTAACAAGCTGCTGGCCCCGGGGCTGGGGATGGTGGACCGGGTGCGCGATTACGTCTCCGGCCGCGGCCAGTAGCCGCCGTCGTCGTTTCCTCGCAGTCACGATGAAGGGAATCAAAGGGTGGAGCCGGTGGTGCAGCTGTCCGGGTCGCCGGTCGGCGAATCCTTCGAACCGCCCGACGGCTGACGTCAGCCGACGCCGTTGACTGGCGGCGGCGACCGTTCGGACGTGCACTGGTAGGGCCCTGATAGATCCCGAAAAGTGTGAAAGGGATGAGGAGCTGTGCCTGCAGGATCGAGCAAGAAGCGGGAACGACAGTACGAGCACATCAAGGAACAGGCCAAGGAACGTGGCACTTCGGAGAAGCGGGCCAAGGAAATCGCCGCCCGCACCGTCAACAAGGAGCGTGCGCGCAGCGGGGAGGCCGAAACCGCCAGCAAGTCCTCCATCCGCGACCCGAAATCCGCTTCCCAGCGCGGCGGGGAACGCTCCCACAGCGGGCCCGGCGGCCCGACCAAGGACCAGCTGTACGAAGAGGCGAAGAAGAAGAACGTCGAGGGCCGCTCGACCATGAACAAGCAGGAACTGCGCGAGGCCCTCGGACGCTGACTCTTAGCCACTCTTCCGGCAGGCGGCACGCTGGGCCAGGAGGATGACCCGGTCACCGTGCAACGTACCTTCGCCACCGCCCGGTCCACCGAGTTCGACCTCCTGGCCGGGGCCCCGGCTCCGGCCCCGGATGCCTACGGGGGAGTGACGCCAAGGCCGACGATGGCGCCCGCGACCACCGGCGTGGACCCCGCCTGCCGCTGATGCTCACCGAGGCATAGCGCCACGGCAAGGCCATCGGGGTCTGGGGGAAGGCGCGAGTGCTCTGGAGGCAGTTGGCTTGCGCAAGGATTCCGCAGGGGTGGTCGTCGGTGAGGCCGCGTCCGCCGTAGTGCAGGCCGTGACAGAACTTCTCGGTGGACACCGCGCCTGGGAGCGCTTTACCCCTGCTCTCTGACAGGTGCGACCAGTCATGGGACGAGAACGCGCGCTCGCTCGGCGCCCCGAACCGTGCGGGGGCCTTGTCCCGGAGCCTCTGCCCGTCTCCGTGGCAGCTCACCCGAAGTGTTTTCGCCCTCCCGCACCGGAAAGCCGCACACCATGGACCATTCGACAGCTCCAGTGCTCGAAGCGCTGACGGCGTACCAGGCGCAGGAGCAACTGCCTTTCACTCCTCCTGGCCACAAGCAGGGCCGGGGAGCCGACCCGAGGGTCCGGGCCGTTCTGGGGGACGCTCTGTTCAGTGCGGATGTGCTGGCGGTGTCCGGTCTGGACGACCGGAGCATGTCCCGGGAAATCCTGCAGCGGGCAGAAGAGCTGATGGCTGACGCCGTGGGCGCCGAACATACGTTCTTCACCACGTGTGGCAGTTCACTGTCGGTGAAGGCCGCCATGCTCTCCGCCGCCGGGCCGCACGAGAAGCTCCTGGTCGGACGAGACGCACATAAATCGATCATCTCTGGCTTGATCCTTGCGGGTATCCGCCCCGTGTGGATCGATCCCCAGTGGGACCCCGATCTCCACCTTGCCCACCCACCGGCCCCCGAGGCTTTCCGCACGGCGCTCGAAGAACACCCGGACGCCCGTGGGGCGCTGCTCACCAGCCCCACGCCCTACGGCACCTGCGCGGACATCGCAGCCATCGCGACGCTGTGCCACGAGCGGAGCGTGCCGTTGATCGTGGACGAAGCATGGGGGGCCCACCTGCCCTTTCACCCCGAGTTGCCCACGTGGGCCATGGACGCCGGCGCCGACGTCTGCGTCACGTCGGTCCACAAAATGGGTTCCGGGCTCGAACAGGGCTCGGTCTTCCACCTGCAAGGTGACCTGATCACCGCGCAGACCCTCGCCTCACGCGCCGACCTGCTGGGCACCACCAGCCCGTCGGTGCTCATCTACGCAGCCCTGGACGGATGGCGCCGCCAGATGGTCGAGCACGGCCATCAGCTCCTGGACGAGGCACTCTCCAGGGCCCGCCGTGTACGAGCGGCCATCGAGGACATCGGGGGCCTGCACGTCAACGACCGTGACGATTTCTGCGGCGAGGCACGAGCCTTCGACATGGACCCCCTGCAGATCTTCATCGACTTGAGCGAGATCAAGTTCAGCGGTTACGACGCTGCCGACTGGATGCGCCGACACCACCGCATCAACCTGCACACCTCCGACCACCGGCGAATCAACGCCCAGGTCACCCACGCCGACGACGAGGTGACGACGGCACGCCTCCTCGACGGCCTGCGCGACCTTGTCGCCCACGCCCACGAGCTGCCGCCTGCTCCGGACGTCCGCATCCCGGACCCGGGCGACCTGCGTCTTCGACAGGTCACGCTTCCGCGTGACGCCTTCTTCGGCGAGGTCGAGCAGGTGCCCGCAGACCGAGCGGTCGGCAGGATCTGCGCCGAGATGCTCACGCCCTACCCGCCGGGGATCCCAGCGGCCCTCCCCGGTGAACTGCTCGACCAAGCCGTGGTGGATTACCTGCGGACCGGGGCCCGTGCAGGAATGCTCATTCCCGATGCCGCCGACAGCGACATCGACACCATCCGCGTGTCCGTGCACGACGCGGACGCCGACTGATCGGACGCCTGCCGGCCAGGCGCCCGTACGCTCCATCGCCGTCTGCGGAGCGTTGCCTGCTGGGGGAGTGTGCGGCGGCGTCCTAGGTCAGCCGGGTGTCGTCACCCATGAACAAAGCTATGTGCCGCAGCGGTAGCCTGGGCAACGGTGTCGAAGACAGGCATTATGTCGGTCAACTCCGTGATCTGCAGGAGGCGCCGGATGCGCTGCTGTGGGCATACCAGGCGAAGCTGGCCCTGACGGTCCTTGGCCGCGTGGTGTGCGGCAACCAGGACGCTCAGGCCGCTCGCATCGCAGAAGTCCAGCCCGGTCATGTCCACAACGACCCGTGCCGGGGCGTGCGCGGCAATGACTTCTTCGAGGTGGTCGCCCAGCTGGTTCCTGGTTGCGACGTCGAGTTCACCGTTCACCTCGACGACCGTCCATCCCGCGTGGCGACGGGATGACACCCTCAGCCAGTCCATCGTCCTCACCCCCTCAGCCTGTGTCGGGAACGCCCGGCGGGCGGCAGAGGGCCCGCGGGGCGACGACAGCGATGGCCTCCGCTCACGCGGCGGCCATCCTGCGCGCTGCTTGATCTCCCGGCCCAGCCCGCAGGCATCACGGCGCCTTTGTGGGTCGTCTCGTCGGCGAGCCGATCGAGTCTGCGGTGGACTTGGAAACGGGCACTGTGCCGCTGTGCCCGTAAGCCTCATTTAGCTCTTTTGGTGATTGAAAGCAATACGCCCCGAGCAGGGGGTTTGGCGTCGAATGCGTGAGGGCGGGGGTGTCCATGGCGCACGCTGCCGGCATGTCTCGTGGACTCGGCGCGGTCTGCGATTTCCCTTGCCGGCGCGCTTTTGGCTAGCGGTCGTCGCCGCGGTCGGTGTTGCGGGTGAGTGCTTCGATGCGTGCTGCCAGTTCGGGGTGGCCGGCTTTGAGGTGGGTGTGGGTGTCGGTGAGGGGGGTGATGAGTTGGGCGGCGTCGTTGTCGGCGAGGGCTTCGGTGAGGCGGGCCAATGGGGGGAGGGCCTGGGTGGGGAGGTCGGTAAGGGCGGTGATCTGGCCGGCGAGCTGTCGCAGGTCGGCGGCGTTGGTCCGGGCCCAGGCGGTGAGGGTGCGGTCGGCTGCGCGGCGGCTGCGGGTGGCCTGTACGCGCTGTTCGCCGGTGGTGCCGGGGGCGCCGGGGCGGACCCGCAGGTAGCGCCGTTCCGCGGCCTGTCGGCTGGCAACTCCCAGGGGGTGGGCGAGGTCGGCCCAGCTGGTGCCGGCGGCGCGGGCCGCCTCGATCAGTCCCGGCTCCCAGCCCGCGAGCTGTTCGCGCAGTTCGCGCAGCATCAGCAGGGCGGCCAGGGCCTCGTCGGAACTGATGTGCTCCCCTTCGACCGGCGGGGATTGCGCGTCCTGGGCACTGTGGACCGCCTCGTTGATCGCTTTCAGTGCCGCAGTGGCGGCGAGGAACGGGACCGTCTTGCTGGCCTGCAGATAAGCGTCCACGCGGATCCCCTCACCTTGTCACCCTTACGATGACGCCACACTTGTCATCGTTTGGATGACATGTTACAACGGAGTCAGGTGAAGCGCATTGGCAGGTTCTGCCAGAGCTGTGGAGGTGTTTCGTGATGTTGATGCGCACCGACCCGTTCCGTGAACTCGACCGGCTCGCCCAGCAACTGACGGGCGTGACCGGCACCTGGTCCAGGCCCTCGGCGATGCCGATGGACGCCTACCGCGAGGGCGAGGAGTACGTGATCGCCCTCGATCTGCCCGGTGTCACCAAGGACGCGATCGACATCGACGTCGAGCGGAACATGCTCACCGTCCGGGCCGAGCGCCGCCCGGCCGCGAAGGCGGACGACGTGCAGATGGAGCTCTCCGAGCGGCCCCTGGGCGTCTTCTCCCGCCAGCTGGTGCTGGCCGACACCCTGGACACCGAGCACATCACCGCGGACTACGAAGCAGGCGTGCTGACCCTGCGCATCCCGATCGCCGAGCGCGCCAAGCCCCGCAAGATCTCGATCGGCGGGGAGGCCGACCACAAGCAGATCCGCGGCTGAGGAACCCAGTTCCGCTGAGGAACCCAGTTCCCCGGCCCGCGCCGACGGCGGAGGACGGGCGTCGATCTCCCCCTCCCGGCCCGCCCTCCGCACCCTCTGGCTCTGTCGATGACGAAGAGCAGCGTTCCTCGGGCAGCTCGGGAGGCGCTGCCCGCGTCACATATCGATGGCTTTATGCCGAGCGGCGAGAGGCCGTGTGCCGCTCGTTCGGGCCCGTGACAAAAGCGCTGGCTACGGGCGTAGGTGGCGGCCGTCGTTGCGCCGTTGCCGAGTGCCGGCGGGCGCCTCCCGAGGCCCTCGACAACTGCTGTCGTGTGACGTCGATAAAGCCAGCACCCTCCGTACTTCGCAAGACAGAAGAGGCTGAGCGGCCATGCGATGGGACGCATTCCTCGAGCAGGTGCAAGAACGCGGCCAGTACGCCACACCCCGGGAAGCGGAGCGGTCTGCGCGCACTGTTCTGGCGCTGCTGGGCGCCCATCTGGTGGGTGAGGTCCGGGCCGAGCTGGCCGCCCGGCTCCCGGAGACGTTCGCCGTGATCCTGCTCAACCCGCTGCAGGCCACCGAGCCGCTTTCACCGGAGCGGTTCGTGCGGGCGACCGCGGCGTGGATCGAGGGAGCCACCGAACAGACCGCGGCCTGGGACGTCAGTGCCGTGCTGAGCGTGGCCGCCGATGCGGCCGGCGAGGACCTCACCCACCGCATCCTGCTCCAACTGCCCCCGGGCTACGACCTCCTCTTCGGCCACCCCGAGCACACCTGAGATCCCTGAGATCCCCGGACGAGAAAGGCAACAGCCTCATGCTGCCGCTGCAGGAACCGGCCGCCCGGCCCGGCGCGACGTTTCGCCAGATGCTGGAGAGGATTCGTTACGAAGGCGCCTATCCCACCCGGGAGCGGGCCGAGGACGTCATGCGTGCCGTGCTGACGGTTCTGGGGCGCCAGCTCATCGGCGACGAACGCGTCGAGCTCGCCGCCTGCCTCCCCGGGGAGGCAGGCCGCATCTTCGCCGGACAGATCCCCGAGTGTCAGCCACTCACCGGCTGGGGCTTCGTCAAGGACCTGTCCGCCCGCACCGAGGCCACCCCCGCGACCGCCCGCTGGGACACCGGCGTCGTGCTCACCGTCATCGGCGACCTGACCGGCCCCACCCTCCTGGACCGCATCCTCACCCAACTCCCGCCCGGATACGCCCTGCTGTTCGGCCGCGCCGATCTCACCCAAACCGTCTGACCGTTCCGCACGGCTGGAACCTGAAAAGAGGGGCCCCACCCAGCTCTGAGGCCGTGAGGGCCTCCGGGGGACGCGTGCGACTGCGCGTCGCCCCGCCATGTTCTCGCCAGAAGACCGACCGACAAGGAGCGGCCCTGCCGGCTTCGGTTCAGGGGCAACCGGATGACCCGGCGCCGCCTGTGCCGTGGCTCCTTTACCTGTCGATCACGGCGGCGTACGAAGATGAGGTGGCCCGGCCCGGTTCGGCGAAAGCCGGGCCGGGCCCTCCTTTGCTGGAGCCGCAGCCCGACGACGTGAACGCCCGGGCGCAACGGGCCGGTGTGAGGTGCGGGCTGGGTGCCGCGCCCCCGGCGACCCGCAACGTATGGGCGGGGAATGTCGTTGTGGCAGGCAGGGCAGCCGCTCTCGGGGCTTCCCGCTTTGCGTCGACCGTGTGAGGGCGAACAGCGGGGATGGCGGTGCACACCTGCGGCGACTGCCCGACGTCGGGCCCCTCTGCGCCTTCCCGTAGGCCGCAGAGGGGCCCCTCCCTCAACCTCCTGCTTGTCCCTTGTGGAGAGGAGAGCCTGCGGCGCATGAGCGGGCGGGGAGGGTGCCTGCGGTGCAGGGAACAGATGCCCCGCGGCGAGGGCGCGGGTACCGCGGGGAAATCGGCCAGCCACTCCAAGGGGAGCGCTTGGAGTAACCGTGCAATGTGCCCGTCCCGGATAGGGCAGCGGCGCTCCCGGCGCGGCGTGTCACGGGCGTGCCCCCTTTGGCCGCCCGCATCCGGTTTCCGGCCCTGCCGTTGCCCGTTCGCACGTCGTTAGGGATGCGGTTGTGAGGTGTGAACTTTCCGAACACGTTGCGAAGGGTTGTCGCCCAACCCGGCACGCGGCCGGGCCCATGCCCGGCTGCATGGCTAGGTTCGAACTCTGAGAGGGCGTTATGCGGGTTGACAGGCGATTTGCCGCCAACCGTCGACCCGCATACCGCCCTCTGAAGGGGAGTTTGGTGAACTTCCTTGAACCACTGCATAGTTGCGGGAGCAACTTGAGACGATGGCCTGGTGGCAACAGTTAGGTAGTCAGGGAGGCTGATGTGTCCACGGATCCCGGTACGTCATCACGGCCACCTGATAGCGACACAACGCAGGAACCGCGTCCCGACCCTGGTCAGGCAGCGCAGCCACCGGCACCCTCCCCCTCACCATCGCCGTTAAGAGATCGGACGCACTGGGCGACGCTCGTCATCCTGCCGATGGTCGGTGCTCTTGCTTTCTGGGCAGTCCAAGGCTTGTGGGGGTGGGCCTGGGAGAAGATCTCTGGGCCTCCGGGGCTGACTGCCTACACCCCAGGGCCCGGTGGCTGTGTGCCCGTCTATCTCGGCGCCGAACTGCAGAAGGATTCAGGCACTGCAACTGGCATCCCGATCACAACAAAGCCGTACGAGCCCGCGGAGCTTCCCATCACCCTGCAGGCGAAGACCGACGAGGCCATCGTGGTCACCGGGGTTGAAGTCAACGTCCTGTCCAGCAAACCTCTCCCGACGAAGGGAGGGGTCGCCAATCCAGATGACTGCGGAGGTGTCATGAACGCGCGCGCATTCGACGCACGTCTGACACAAACTCCCGTGCCCGTGGTAGCTACGGTCAAGAGCGGCTCCGGCAGCAAGGCGAAAGACTTCCCCTTCACGGTTTCCGCCAGTGATCCGGAACAGCTGAGTCTCCGACTGAACCCCGGCAATCGGGACATCCAGTTCTCAGTCAAGGTCGAGTGGGTGGCCGATGGGGAGTACGGCAGTGTGACCTTGGACGGCGACGACGACCGTGACCCCGCCACCCACGGCCACGGCTACCGCGTGATGGGGAGGGGCAATCTTCCTTCGATCCCGCAGGCGAAGCTCCACTAAGAGTGGCGGTAGGTGAGTTGATGTCCGTTTCTCCCTTGCGGGAGGGGCAAGCGGGCTGGCCGCCGGAGGGCTACGGCCGTGGCTGGGTGAACAAGCCCTGCTCGGTCTCGACCAGGATTCCGCGCTCCGTCAGCCGCTTGAGTTTCAGGCGGGTGTTGTTGATGTTGTTGGGCGCGATCTCCAGGTCCATCGCCTCGCATACCTGCCGCGCCCGTAGCGGCCCGTCGGCCGCGGCGAACACCGCCAGGATCTGCTGGTAGGCCGGATGGTCCGGCAGCTTCGGCGCCAGCGGCGCGGGCGGCTGCGGATCGGACAGTTCCAGCAGCGTCTTGCGGGTGATCCGGACGTCCTCGGCGGCCCTGCCGAGCTCGTCCAGCCGTGCGGTCAGCTGCGCGATCTGCTCTCTCGTCGCCTCGGCCTGCGCGGCGATCTCCCGTTCCCGCTCCTCCAGCCTCGCCAGTACCGCCCCGAGGGTCAGCTCCCCGCCAGTCATGTGCTGCGCCAGGCCGCAGCGGTGGGCCCGGTCAGCCGGCGCAGTATCACGCGGTCATTGCCCAGTACACCCGCGACTCCGAACTGCGCGGCAGGTGCTCGTAGTCGCGTACCAGCCTGCGGTGCAGCATCAAGATCCCGTAGGCGCGCTCCACGATCCACCGTTTGGGGATCGGCAGGAACCCGGTCTGGGACGGGTTGCGCTCGACGATCTCCACCTCGATGCCGACCTGCATTCCGTGCGCGACGACGGCGTTCTTGAAGCCCTGGTCGACCAGGGCCTTCTGAACGGTGTCGGTGTCGGCGGCGACCTTGTCCAGGAGCGCGATGCCGGCGGCGTTGTCGTGCACGGACCCGGCAAGCACCACCACCGCAATCACCAGGCCCAACACGTCAACGGCCAGGCCGCGCTTGCGGCCCGGTACTTTTTTTGCCGCATCACGCCCCGTCGACACCGCGGGCACCCCGGCCGCCGCGTGCACGCTCTGTGTGTCGAGCACCACCAGGCTCGGATCCGCCTTCCGCCGCGCCTTCTCCCGCACCTGCCAGCGCAGCAGGTCGTGGATGGTCTGATCGGTGCCGTCGTCGCGCCACTTGGTGAAGTAGTACATCACCGCGCCGCGCGGCGGCAGATCGTGCGGAAGCAGGTCCCACTGGCAGCCGGTGCGGCCCTGGTAGAGGAGCGCGTTGACGATCTCCCGCATCTCGTACCGGCCCTGGTGGCCGCTGACCGAACGGTGTGCGGCCTTCCACGCGACAATCAGCGGCCCGACCAGCGCCCACTGCACGTCGGACAGGTCGGTCTTGTACGGCTTGCGCTCGCTCACGGTGTTCAGCCCAGCACGCCTTAGCCCTCCGACCCGCAGGGATGCCACAGTCTCACACGTTCAGGTGACGACAAATCACCTGTCAACTCGCATACCGCCCTCTCAGTGCTCGGCGCGGAGGAATTCGCGGGCGCCTCGCAAGGTGGTGCGCATGGCGCGCTGTGTGCGAGTGCTGTCCAAGCGGACGTCCAGCGGAGCCGTCGAACCGGCGTCAGCACGGCGACCCGTGGTCAACCTGGCAGCGTCGAGCCCATCGCGGTCGGCGATCAGGACACCGAGTTCATGACGGCTGATGGCATCTGTTCCTGCGAGGTGGACGATGCCCGCGTGCTGGGAGTCAGCCAGCTCAAGAACGGCCTCGGATAGATCAGCGACATGAACCGGGCACCGGATGTCATCGGTGAAGAGCACACCCTCGCGCCGCCCGGCGGCCAGATCGTGGACGAGTACCTCGTGCACGGAGTCACCGTTACCGACAATCAGCGAGGTGCGAGCGATCATGGCGTCCGGGGCGACCATTCGGATCGCCGTTTCGGCAGCGGCTTTCGCGGCCCCGTACGGGGTGATCGGATCCGGTAGGGCAGCTTCGTCATAGCGGACGTCGGAGCCGGAGAAGACGGCGTCGCTGGACATGTGCACGAGCCGGGAACCGGACTCGGTGACGGCAATGGCTAGGCGGATCGCGCCATCGGCCGTGGTTGCCCAGTCGGCCTTGCGGTACGCCGTGTTGATGACCACGTCCGGCCGTGTCTCCTTCAGCGCCCGTGTGATCTCCTCACTTCGGCACAGGTCCATGTGCAACCAGCGAACGCCGCGAATGCGGCCGGGGTGCGTGGCGAAGGTTGCCGTCACGGCATGTCCGGCTGCGAGTGCCTGCTGAGCCAACTCGCGGCCCAGGAAGCCGCTGCCACCGACGATCAGTACGTTCATGATCCATCACGATAGGTCGTACACGTACCGTCACGGCAAAGCAGTACTGCACCTTGCGAATACCGACGCTGCACCAGTGGCACTCGGACACCGTCGACGCCGACGTCGTCGGATACGTCGGCCCGGCATCCCGGCCCCCACCGGGTGGCAGTCCGGCTGCCGGACGGTAGCCGCGTGCTGTCCCAGGCGCTGACAGCCCCGGGCGCTGCGGAGATCGCCCGTCGCATCCTCGACGCGGGACCAGGGCGCAGGGCTCGGACTTCGGCGGCGGTGTCGTTGACGTTGTCCAGGATAAGCAGCCAGCCGCTGTGGCTCCGCCAGCGCCTCGGTCGGCAGGGCGTGGTATAGGGCCGGCTGCAGGGCCTCACCGACCGGCTTCGGGCGCTAGGCGAGGACCACCCCGACACCCTGGACTCCCGCAACAACCTCGCTGTCGCCTACGAGTCGGCGGGGGATCTGCGCCGGGCCATCCCGCTGCACGAGCAGAACCTCACCGACCGGCTTCGGGCGCTGGGCGAGCACCCCTCGGTGGCCTCGGTCTACCGGGCCCTCGCCGCCGCCGAGGCGAGCGAGGCACCGGCCGGGGCCGAGATCATCACCCCACGCCGTCCGGCCCGGGCGGACCTCACCGGGGTCTCAGCACTGCCCGGCATGAGCACCGGACGCCGCGGCCGATGAGCCGGCTCCCGCGCCGCGCAGGTCGCGGCGGAAGGTTTCGGGGGACTTCCACACCGCGACCATGGTGATCACGGCGCCAAGGACGACGTACCCCGCGACCAAGGGCCAGCGGGTGCCGTCCGGGCCGGCCAGGGCCGTGGCGATGAACGGGGTCAGGCCGCCGGTGAGGATGGAGGCGATCTCGCGGCCCGCGGCGGCGCCTGTGTAGCGGCGGTCGGCGGGGAAGAGCTCGGCGAAGAAGGCCGGCTGGACCGCGTTGATGGCGTTGTGGCCGAGGTTGAGGACGAGGACGTAGCCGAGCACGATCAGCAGGAAGTTCCCGGACTGCAGCAGCCAGAAGAAGGGGAACGCCGCGACGGCCACGACGATGGCACCGAGCAGGTAGACCGGTCGCCGGCCCTTGCGGTCCGAGAGCGCCGCGTACAGTCCGTGCGCCGGGAAGGCGAGCACCGAGACGATGAGGACCGCCATGTTCAGGGTGGACCTGTCCAGGCCGAGAGAGCCGCTGGCGTACGACAGGGCGAAGACGGTGAGCAGGAAGTACGGGAGGGCTTCGGCGAAGCGCAAGCCGACGATGAGCAGCAGGTTGCGCCAGTCCTCCAGGAAGATGGCGCGGATCGGCCCGCCGGCGCGCTTCGGCGTGTCTGGCCGGGATGTGGCCTCGGCGGGCCGGCCGCTGGTCTCGGTGAAGACGGGGCTTTCGTGCAGCGAGCGCCGCAGCCAGAACGTCACGGCCAGGATGACGGCGGACAGCAGGAACGGGATTCGCCAGCCCCAGGCGTAGAGCGCGTCCTCCGGCAGGGTGTACACCCAGGCGAAGAGGCCGGTGATGAGGATCTGGGCCGAGAAGCCGCCGATATTGGGCCAGGCGGTATAGAAGCCGCGCCGGTGGGCCGGGGCCGACTCGAGGACGATGATCATGGAGCCGCCCCATTCGCCGCCGACGGCGAAACCTTGCACGACACGCAGGAGGACGAGCAGCGCCGGCGCGAGGACGCCGATGGTGTCGTAGGCCGGGAGCAGTCCGATGGCGATGGTGGACAGGCCCATCAGGGACAGCGTGAGCAGCAGCGTGGACTTGCGTCCGTGTACGTCACCGCGGCGCCCGAACGCCAGGCCGCCGAGCGGCCGGGCGAGGAAGCCGACGGCGAAGGTGCCGAACGCGGCCAGGGTGCCGAGGAACCCTTCTTCGCCGGGGAAGAAGACCTTCGGGAAGATCACGGCTGCTGCTGTGCCGTAGACCAGGAAGTCGTAGTACTCGAGCGTGTTGCCCAGGAAACTGGATGCCGCGACCTTCCAGGCGTAGCGCCGGTCGGTCTGCGGAGTGGTCGCGGCCATGCGCGCCCTCCCAATTCATCGCCGCCCCGTGCGTGGCCGGGGAGGCACGTCGTCGTGCCCGGCCATGACTATGCATTGAGAAGGGTTAACCGTCAACGGTTTTCGTTGACGGTTAACCGTTAGCTGAAGTACGTTCCGGTCACCGGCGATGAGCCCTATACGCACAGTGCCTGCGCGATACCGCAGGGAGAAGCAAGGAAGGGGGGAGAGACCATGCTCGTCAGCCCCATCACCCGGCCGTCCCTGGCTGCTCAGGTCCTCGAGCAGCTGCGCGCGCTCGTCGTACGCGGTGACCTGACCCCCGCCACGCACCTCGTCGAGGGCAAAGTCGCCGAGGAGTTCGGCGTCAGTCGTGGGCCGGTGCGCGACGCGCTGCACCAGCTGGAGATCGAGGGACTGGTGGAACCCCGCAGCCGCGGAGTGTCCGTACGCGGCCTGGACGACGACGATCTGCGCGAGCTGTACGCATTGCGCGGTGCGCTCGAGGGCCTTGCCATCCGGGAGACGATCGCACGGCGGGCGTCCGCGGACTGGTCGGTTCTCGACGCGACGCTGGAGACCATGCGACAGGCGGCGGACGACCGCGATCCGACCCGGTTCGCCGCAGCCGACCTGGACTTCCACAGCGCCTTCTACGAGCTGTCCGACAACCGCAGACTCGCGGCTGCATGGGCCACGCACCGGCCGCTGTTCGCGGCCATGCTCGATGTGACGAACACCCGCGACCGTGATCTGCACCCCACCGCGCAGGACCACGCCAACCTCGCGGAACTCATCCGTACCGGCGCGACAGAACCCCTCTTCGCGATGCTCGACGAGCACCTGGCCGGCTCCCACGACCGGATGCGGGCCTCCCTCGCCGAGCTTCCCGGGCGTCACCGCCGCGCCTCGTGACCGCCCCTCTTCCGGATACCGAGATGTCCCGCCCCGAAGCCACCGCCCTTCCGGCCGCCCTCACCCATACGTTCGTGACCATCGACGATCCGCGGTGGCGCCAGTGCCACGCCTCGACCGTCGCCGCCCTCACCGGAGGCGCCCCGCTGGTCGCCTGGTTCGCGGGGACCCGCGAGGGCACGCCGGACAACCGCATCTGGCTGTCGGGCCCGGCGGGGGTGCACGCACTCGACACCGGATACGACATGGCGCACTGGAACCCCGTGCTGGCGCCGGACCCGTCCGAGAACGGGGTGCTGTGGCTGTTCACGAAGGCGGGGCCGCGGATCTCGGAGTGGGTCACCCTCGTGACCCGTACGCGGGATGGCGGTGTCACCTGGGAGCGGCCGCGGGAGCTCGTCCCGGGCGACCTGTCCGGCGGCCGCGGGCCGGTGAAGAACCCGCCGCTGGTCACCCACGAGGGCCTGTGGCTGGCTCCCGCCTCGGTTGAGCACTGGACAAAACCGGCCCGCTGGGATCCCTTCGTCGATGTCTCGGCGGACAGTGGCGCCACCTGGTCGCGCGCCCCGATCCCCGTAGATCGCGCGGCGCTGCGGGGCGCGGGCCACATCCAGCCGTCGCTGTGGCTGGGGCCCGACGGCCCGGTGGCCCTGATGCGCAGCACCGAAGGCCGCGCCCACCGCGCCGTCTCGCGCGACGGCGGACGCCACTGGAGCCTGGCTGTGCCGACCGGCTTGCCGAACAACAACTCCGGGCTGTGCGCCCTCGCCCTGCCCTCCGGCCGCGTCGCCTGCGTCCACAACCCTTCGTCCCAGGACTGGGGCAGCCGCTGCCCCCTGGTCGTGTCCGTCTCCGACGACGACGGCATGACCTGGCGCCAGGTGGCCGTCGTCGACGACGGCCTCACCCCCGTGGACCCCGCTGCGCCGCAACGGCTCGACCCGCACGCGCGGCCCGGTTTCGCGCCGGGTGACGCCGGTGTGGTGACCAGCGGCGTCGCCGAGTTCTCCTACCCGACCGCCGTCCTCGACGGAACCGACCTACTCATCACCTACACCTGGCAGCGGCGCGGCATCGTCCTCGCCCGGCTGCCCCTGACCCATCTGGAGGAGTCGTGACCTACCGGCTGCCCGAGCCCCGACCGCAGCTCAGTGCCCCGCCGCGCACCGCGTACCTGATCGCCAGCGGCGATCTGCGCCCCGCCGCCAACGCGGCGGGCTGGCCCACGCAGGAAGCGCTGGAGAAGGGCGTCACCGAGGCCTTCGCCCGGCTCGGCTGGACCGTGCGGCGAGCCCACCCGTACGACCCGGACAAGGGGCACGGCTTCATCGACAGCCAGCGCGCCGGGCTGGAGGTCTTCAAGACCATCCCGCCCCAGGCCCCGCTGATCGTCGCGGAAGCGGTATGGCAGTACAGCCACCACGTGCTGGCCGGCCTGCGCACCCACGAAGGGCCCGTCCTGACCGTCGCCAACTTCGACGGCACCTGGCCCGGTCTGGTCGGCCTGCTCGGTGTGAACGCCGGCATGACGAAGATGGACCGGGAGTACTCCACCACCTGGTCCGTCGACTTCACCGACGACTTCTTCCTCGAGGGCCTGCGCGAGTGGACCGAGACCGGCCGCATCACGCACAACAGCTCCCACGTGCGGCCGCTGCCCGAGCTGCCCGAGTCCCCGGAGCGCACGCTGGGCGCCGCCATTGCCGAGCAGTTGCGCCGGGACAAGGCCATCATCGGCGTCTTCGACGAGGGCTGCATGGGCATGTACAACGCGATCATCGACGACGAGCTGCTCAACCCGCTCGGCATCTACAAGGAGCGGTTGTCGCAGAGCGCCCTGTACGCGGAGATGCTGCGCGTCCCGGATGAGGAGCCCGACGCAGCCCGTGCCTGGCTCGAGCAGGCGGGCATGACCTTCGCCACCGGCACCGACGAGGCCACCGAGCTGACCGACCGGCAGATCCGCGAACAGCTGAAGATGTACATCGCGGCGCTGCGGATCGCCGACGACTTCGGCCTGGACTCGGTGGGCATCCAGTACCAGCAGGGCCTCAAGGACCTCACGCCCGCGTCCGACCTGGCCGAAGGCCTGCTCAACAACGTCCAGCGCCCGCAGGTGACCAGCCGCGACGGCTCGCGCGTGCTGTACGAGGGCCGGCCGCTGCCGCACTTCAACGAAGCCGACGAGGGCGTGGCCGTCGACGCGCTGATCACCCACCGCATCTGGACCGCCATGGGCCTGGACCCGGCGACCACGCTGCACGACGTGCGCTGGGGCGAGGAGTACGAAGGGCGGTTCGTGTGGGTCTGGGAGATCTCCGGGTCCGTACCGCCGTCCCACCTCACCGGCGGCTACGCGGGCGCGGTCAGCTGGCGGCAGAACCCCGTGTACTTCCCCGCAGGCGGCGGCACCATCAAGGGCGTGAGCAAGCCCGGAGAGATCGTCTGGTCCCGGCCATCGCCGGCGGCGGGCTCCACCTGGACATCGGCCGCGGCTCCGTCGTCGAGCTGCCCGCCGAGGAGACCGAGCGCCGCTGGGCCGCGACCAACCCCGAGTGGCCGATCGCCCATGTGGTCACCCACGGCGTCAGCCGCGACCAGTTCATGGCGCGACACAAGGCCAATCACGCGCAGCTCGCGTACGCTTCCGACGCCGCAACCGCCGACGCCGCACTCGTCGCCAAGGCGGTGGCCTTCCAGGAGCTGGGTGTCACCGTCCATCTGTGCGGGGAAGTCCGGGTATGAGATTCCTTGGTGTGGACATCGGCACCTCCAGCAGCAAGGGCGTCCTGGTCGACGCCTCCGGCACGGTTGTGGCGACCGCTGTGCGCCGGCACACGGTCTCCCGGCCGAAACCGGGGCACGTCGAGATGGACCCCGAGGTGTGGTGGGAGGAGTTCTGCGGCATCACGCGCGAACTCCTCGCCGGCGACCGGCAGGTGAACGCGGTGGGCGTCAGCGGTATGGGCCCCTGCGTGGCCCTGGCGGACGCCGCGAACCGGCCGCTGCGCCCGGCCATCCTGTACGGCGTGGATACGCGGGCCACCGCGCAGATCGACCGGCTGGACGCGGAACTCGGCCGGGAGGCCGTCCTCGACCGGTGCGGCAGCGCGCTGTCCACGCAGGCGGTCGGGCCGAAGGTGGCCTGGGTGGCCGAGCACGAGCCGGAGGTGTTCGCCACCGCCCGGCGGCTGTTCATGCCGGCGTCCTTCCTCGCCCACCGGCTCACCGGCGCCTACGTCCTTGACCACCACTCGGCCAGTCAGTCCGTCCCCTTCTACGACGCCTGGGCGCAGGACTGGTACCGGCCCTGGGTGGAGGCGGTGTGGCCGCACGCGCAACTCCCCGAACTGCGCTGGCCCGGTGACCTGGCCGGCGCGGTGACCGCCGAGGCCGCGGCGGTCACCGGGCTTGCCCCGGGTACTCCCGTCATCACCGGCACCATCGACGCCTGGACCGAGGCCGTCAGCGTCGGTGCGACGCGGCCGGGTGACCTGATGCTCATGTACGGCACGACGATGTTCCTCGTCGCCACGGTCATGGGGCAGCTGCGGGTGCCGGAGCTGTGGAGCACGGTCGGCGCCTTCCCCGGCACGCGCTCCCTGGCCGGCGGTATGGCCACCTCGGGAGCGGTCACCGAGTGGTTGCGCGGCCTGTTCGGCTCGCCGGACCATGCGGATCTGCTCGCGGAGGCCGCGGCGAGCGGCGTCGGTGCGCGGGGTCTTGCGATGCTGCCGTACTTCTCCGGTGAGCGCACTCCGATCGCCGACCCCGACGCCCGCGGTGTGATCGCGGGCCTCACCGTCGAACACACCCGCGGCGACCTGTACCGCGCGGCGCTCGAGGCCACTGCGCACGGCGTACGGCACAACATCGAGGCTATGCGGAAGGCGGGCGCGGCGATCGAGCGTGTCGTCGCGGTCGGCGGCGGCACACAGGGCGGCCTGTGGACGCAGATCGTCTCCGACGTCACCGGGCTGCCGCAGGACATCCCGACCGCCACGGTCGGCGCCAGCTACGGCGCCGCCTGGCTGGCCGCGCAGCTGATCGAGAAGGCGGACATCGCGGTCTGGAACCCCGTGCGTGAGCAGCGCGTGCCGGACCCGGCCGCGGTAGGAGCGTACGACCGGCTGCACGGGCTGTACCGGGACCTGTATCCGGCGACCCGGGTAACGGCCCATGCCCTGGCCCGGTTCCAGCGCGGGGGCTGACGCCGCCGGATCCGTGTACGACACGGCAGGGCATGGTCCTCGTACGACGCGGCGGGTGCACGGTTCTTCGTGCACCCGCCGCCTGCTTTCGCGTCGAGGTCGTACGTCCCCCTCGTCGGAGCTCACCCGGCCAGGTCCGCCACCAGCTTCTCGATTTCGTCCGCCGTCTGCGGGTCCGGGTAGCCGACGGTCATGCGGGAGGATCCGGCCGGCAGGCCGCGTACGCGCAGGGCGTGCTTGATCCGCCCGGCGCTCGGGCCGAGCAGCGCGACCACGCGGTCCACCCGCGCCTGCAGCGGCGCGAGTTCATCCGCCCCTGCACCGGCGAGCTTGGCAGCGGCCAGCTCCAGGAAGGGTTCGGGCAGGGCGCCGGAGCAGCCGGAGATCACGCCCGCGCCGCCTTCGTCGAGGACCGTGGTGAGCAGGGCGTCGTTGCCCGAGTAGACGGTGAACTCCGCGGGCAGGAACGCACGGTACGCGGCCACCTCGGTGGACGGCGTGCCGCTCAGCTTGACGCCGGACAGACCGCACTCCTTCGCCAGCCGCGCGAACACCTCGGGGTCGACGGTGATGCCGCTGCGCTCGGGGAAGAGGTACGCGAACAGCTCGGCGTCCCCCGCGGCCTGCCGCACGCGCAGGAAGTAGTCCCGCAGCTCGTCGGGCTCGGCCGGCATGTAGTACGGGGTGAGCGCCGCGAGCCGGGTGGCGCCCGCGGAGACCGCGTCGCGGGTGAGGGCCACGGCCGTGTGCGCGTCAGGGGCGCCGACATGGGCCATCACGGCGCCCGGGCCCGCGACCTCCAGGGCGAGCTCGGTCAGTGCGCGCCGCTCCGAGCGGTCCAGGGCGGGGAACTCTCCGGTCGTCCCGGCGACCATCAGCAGCCCCGTCGTGTCGGCGGTGAAGCGAAACAGCTCGCGGGCAGCGGCCAGGTCGAGCTCGCCGTCCGGTGTGAACGGCGTGGTCAGCGGGGTGATGACGGTGGTCTGCGGCGCAGGCATGAGGGGGTGGTCCTCCCAGGCGATGGGGAAACTTTTCGAATCAGTCTACGGTTAACCGTTGACGAGGATTCATCGTACGCCCGATGATCTGCGGTGTCACGAGCCGCCGGGGTCGCATCGTTCACCCCGTCCACACATCGGAGTACGCACATGCCCGACCAGCCCGAACACCTGGTCAGCCTCTACCACCTGAACGACCTCGGCCCCGCCGAGCTGCGCCGCCTCCTGCCGGGCCACACCGACTTGCGGATCACCGAGATCGGCCCGGACGAGGACCCGCGCGACCACCTCGAGACCCTGGCGACCGCGACGATCGTCCTGGCGCCACTGGAGAAGGAGCGCCGGATCACCGCCGAGCTGCTGGACGTCATGGAGCAGTGCCGCCTGATCCAGTCGGTCGCCGTCGGCTTCGACGGCGTCGACCACCGCGCCGCCGCCGAACGTGGCATCCCCGTCGCCAATCTGCCCGGCTTCAACACGGACGCGGTGGCCGACTGGACGGTGGGCGCGCTGCTCTACCTGCTGCGCCCGTACGCGTTCGGCCACGCCAAGATCGAGCGCGGCGACTGGGGGCCGGAAGGGGTCCGCGGCCGCGACGTGTCGTCACTGACCGTCGGCATCGCCGGATTCGGCAACATCGGGCGCGCCGTCGCCCGCCGCCTCGACGCCTTCGGGGCCCGCATCCTCGTCCACGACCCGGTGCCGAGCGAGCCCGGCCGGGAGTACGTCGACCTGGATGAACTGGCCGCCCGCAGCAACATCCTGACCCTGCACATGCCGTTGAACAACGCCACGCGCGGCCTGATCGGCGACGCCTTGCTGCAGCGCATGCCGCGCGGCTCGTGGGTCGTGAACGCCGGTCGCGGTGGCGTGCTGGACGAGGAAGCCGTCGTGCGGGCCCTCGACTCCAGGCAGCTGGCCGGCGCCGCGCTCGACGTCTTCACCGAGGAGCCGCTGCCGGCCTCCTCACCGCTGCGCGGCCGCACCGACGTCCTGCTTAACCCGCATGCCGCAGGCGTGACCCACGAGGCGTACCACAACCTCCGCGCCAGTGTGATCGACAGCCTCGACCTGGTGCTGTCCGGCAAGCCGCCCCGCAACATCGTCAACGGCGTCGCCCCCGACCAGGCCCGCGTCTGACCGCCTACTTCCCCAGGAGCCCACCATGACCGGTACCCATCCCGGAATCCGGCCCGCCGACGGCACGCGGCCGACTGACGGAACCCAGCCCGCCGACGCCGACACCCCGGCGGCAGGCCGGCCGCGCGTAGGCCGGACCCGCTTCGTCATCCTCAGCCTGCTGTTCATCGGCATCACGATCAACTACATCGACCGCGCCGCCCTCAGCGTCTCCCTGCCCCACATCAGCGAGGACTTCCACATATCGCCCGCCCTCGCCGGCACGATCATGTCGGCGTTCTTCTGGACGTACGCCTTCGGGCAGATGCCGGGCGGATGGCTGGCCGACCGGTTCGGCCCACGCGTCACCCTGTTCTTCGCAAGCCTGTGGTGGGGCGTGGCCACCGCCCTGATGGGACTGGCCCGCGGCACCGGTGCGCTGCTCACGCTGCGCATGGTGCTCGGCCTCGGCGAGGCCCCGTCCTTCCCGTCCAGCGCCAAGGTCGTCTCCCGGTGGTTCCCCAGGACGGAGCGCAGCTTCGCGTCGGCGACCTTCAACAACGGCAACGCCGTAGGCGGCGCGCTGTCCATCCCGCTCGTCGCGCTGGTCGTCGGCGCACTCGGCTGGCGGGCCGCATTCGCCGTGGCCGGCGGACTGGGAGTGCTCTGGGCGTTCGGCTGGTGGCTGTACTACCGCGACCCCGAGCGGCACGGGCAGCTGAAGAAGCCGGAACTGGACTACATCAAGGCGGGTCAGGACAGCGCGGACACCCCCGCGCAGAGCTCGGTCCGCTGGCGCGACCTGTTCCGGTTCCGCCTGGTGTGGGCGATGATGCTCGGCTTCTTCTGCGTCAACTTCGTCGCCTACTTCTTCATCACCTGGTTCCCGTCGTACCTGGTGGAGACGTACCACCTGTCGACGATGAAGTTCGGCTTCCTGGGCATGGTGCCCGGGCTCGCATCCATGGTCGGCGGCTGGTGCGGCGGTCTGGTCTCGGACTGGCTGGTCCGGCGCGGCACCCCGGTCACCAAGGCCCGCAAGACCTGCCTGGTCGGCGGCCTGCTGGGTACCTCCGTCATCGCCCTCGCCGTCGTCTCCCCGAGCGTCGGCATGGCGCTGGCCGCCCTGTCCGCGTCGTACTTCTGCTCGACCTTTGCGGCCGCCAGCGTCTGGGCGCTGCCCGGTGACATCGCCCCCACCCCCGGCCACGTCGGCTCCATCGCCGGCATCCAGAACACCGCCGGCAACATCGCCGGAATCGTGTCCCCGCTGCTCCTCGGCGTGCTGATGGGCAGCTCCGGCTCCTTCGTCGTCCCACT
Source organism: Streptomyces sp. NPDC055400 (assembly GCF_053644375.1). Taxonomy (NCBI): domain Bacteria; kingdom Bacillati; phylum Actinomycetota; class Actinomycetes; order Kitasatosporales; family Streptomycetaceae; genus Streptomyces; species Streptomyces sp. NPDC055400. The sequence goes on from NZ_JBSHLM010000029.1 coordinate 30,357, forward strand.
CGTTACGGCAGGCTGCGTGGCACTGTTCGGTGCGGCCACCTACGCGTTCCTCCTGCCGAAGGTGGAGCCGCTGCGACTGGACGGGCAGCCGTCGCACACGATGGGATAGTAGTCACTCGTCAACCGTTGACGGTGCGGACGGCAAGTGAGGGAGGGATCGGCGTGGAACAGCTGGCCGTGAGGCAGGTGCGGCAGCTGCCGCTGGGCGAGCGCGTGGCACACCAGCTGCGGGTGCTGATCGTCACCGGGCAGCTGGAGCCGGGGACACACCTGGTGGAGGGGGCGCTGGCAGACCGGTTCGACGTCAGCCGGGGCCCGATCCGCGACGCCCTGCGGCTGCTGGAAGCGGAGGGCCTGGTGGAGTCCCGGCGCCGCGGCGTGTACGTCACCGGGCTGGGGGAGGACGACGTCGAGGAGCTGTTCACCCTGCGCGAGTCCCTGGAGACGCTGGCCCTCACCCGTGTCATCGAACGCGCCGGGAAACGCGAACTCAACACGCTGGAGTCGCCGGTCACCGCCATGACCAAGGCGGCTGACAAGGGCGATCCGGCCGCCTTCGCCGAGGCCGACCTGGAGTTCCACTCCGCGTTCTACGCACTGGCCGAACACCGGCGTCTGGCGGCGGTATGGGAACAGTACCGGCCTGTGTTCGCGGTCATCCTGGATGTCACCAACACCCAAGACCGCGACCTCCACCCGGCTGCGGAAGCCCACGCCGACCTCCTGCACGCCGTCCGCTCCCGCGACGTCGCGAAGGCCACCAGCCTCCTCAGCAGCCACCTGCTGGGCGCTGACCACCGACTGCGGACGGCGCTACGGCAGGTGACCGACAGCTAGCTCGTAGGACTCCGTTAAGTTGCTCTGGTTCTTGGGCTCTGGCTGGTGGTGGACGTTCTGGGCAGGGGGCGGTGGCAGGTGGTGCAGGTGCCGGTCCAGCAGTTCAGCAGCTCTTGGATGGTGTCGAGAATCTGGTCGAGGGTGAGTCCGCTGTATCGGCATTTGGGGCCAGGCGCTGTTCGGTGAGGAACGCGTGGGCAGCGGTGACCAGGGTGACGTGGTGATGCCACCCGGTCCAGGAACGTCCCTCGAAGTGGTCCAGCCCGAGGCCGTGCTTGAGTTCCCGATAGTCGTGCTCCATGCGCCAGCGGATCTTGGCCAGGCGGACCAGTTCAGCAAGCGGGGTGTCGGCGGGCAGGCTGGACAGCCAGTAGTCGGTGGGTTCTTGGGCGCCTTCGAGCCATTCGACCAGCAGCGTGACCCGGGCAGGACACCGTCCCAGCAGCCCTCCCGCTCGGTGGCGGCGGCCTGGGCCAGACGGCGGGCCTTGACCCCGGCCGGCCGCACCCACAGGGACAGAAAGCGCAAGCGCATCGGCCCGCGGGAGCCTTCACGCCAGGTCACCTCGGTGAACGCTGGCCGTCCGTGGCCAGCGGTCAAAGCAGACACGGAGGACGGCATATCGCGGTAGCGGGGCTGCGGCTTGCGGCCGTTGCCCGGCCAGGGCGGCGTGACCGGCATGGCATCGTGCGGGTGGACGGTCACATCCGAGCGGACGGCGACGACATATTCGACACCCAGGCGCGATGGCGCGCGATCACCGGCGCCCACCTGGTGTCCCTGGTCCCCGCTGACGCCGGCGATCCGGGCCGAGGCGTCGAGCGGGCCCGGCAAAGCTCAGCTGTCGTAGTCGAAGCGCACCGTGGTCAGGCTGTGGGCGGCGAGGTCAAGGGCGAGTCGGAGGCGGCCCGTTGTGGAGACGGGGTGGTAGCCGAGGCGGGCGGCGATGCGTTCGCAGCGGGCCTGGAGGGTGGAGTGGTGGACGCCGCAGCGTTGCGCGGCCGCTCGGACGCTGTCGGTGGTGGCCAGGGCCTCCAGCGTGTCCGGCCCCCAGGGGCGGCCGGCGACCTCCGCGATGCGGTCGAGCGCCGCGGTGAGTGCCGAGTCCAGCGGCGGAGCCAGGTCGAGGCGTGCCAGCGCGCCGATGTCCTCGACCGAGACCGACGGGCGGGTGCGGGAGGTGAGGCGGAGCGCCGCGAGCGCCCCCGGCAGGGAGCCGGCCAGATCGCCCGGCTCGACGGGGGCTCCCACGCCGACCCGGCCCCCGGGGGCCGTGAGCCCCTCGGGACCGGGCGCCCTGCCGGGCGCCGCGGAGGCCTGCTGCACCAGCGCGCGCCGGGCCGGCCGAGGTGGTCACGATCGCGGTGCGCCGGGGCAGCCCAGCGCCGCGGGCCCCCAGCGGACTCAGCACCACCCGGGCGAGGCCGCCGGCCTCCAGGCCGAGCGCCGACGCGGCCTGCGCGCGCGCATGACGGGGGAGCGAGGGATCGAGGAGTTCCGCGACGGCGGCCGGGCCGGCCTTCCGCCGCCGTTCCGCCGGTCCAGGGTCAACCCCACCGCCACGGCGAGGCGTTCCACGATCAGCTCGGCGCGCGCCCGGTCCGCGGAGTGAAGGACTGCCGTTCGAAGGCGTGCTGCGGCTCGCGTTCCCGCGTCCAGGCTTCACCCCGTGCACGTGGCTGACCACTGTGTCCCGGGACGACCTGATAGAGCGGGCGGCCGTCCTGTCCTCCGTGAACCTCAGCGAGATTGACGACGCCCTCCGACTCGCTGAACAAGCGCAGGAGCGGACCCCGGCCACGGCCGCGAAGCTCATCTCGGGCAAGATGATCGACGCCGGCCACCTGCCGCCTCGACTAGGCACTGTTTCTCGGATCATGTGCGGAGCCAGATCAGGAGTGCTGCGAGTGTGACGGTGCCGAGGTAGATGTAGGCCCGTTTCTCGTAGCGGG
>NZ_JBSHLM010000030.1:0-19418 GCF_053644375.1 Streptomyces sp. NPDC055400
CCGCCGGACCTGACGGTCCGGCGGGGCGCCCCCGACGCGTACCTCAGCCCTGCGCCGTCGTCACACCCCCACCTTCTCGCCCGTCACGGCCGGGGGCGGGGGAGCGGCCACCTCGTCGTGCGTCAGGTCGGGCAGCCGGTGCAGCCACTTCGGCAGATACCAGTTCCGCTCGCCGAGCAGCGCCATCACGGCGGGGAGCAGGATGCCGCGGATGACCGTCGCGTCGATGAGCACCGCTGCCGCCAGGCCCACACCCATCTGCTTGAACGACTGCATGGACAGAGTCCCGAAGATCGCGAAGACGGCCACCATGATGACCGCCGCGCTGGTGACCACGCCCGCCGTCGTCACCACGCCGTGCGTGATGGCGTCCTTGTTCGTACGTCCCTGAAGCCGCGCCTCCCGGATCCGCGACACCACGAACACGTGGTAGTCCATCGAGAGCCCGAAGAGGATCACGAAGAGGAACAGCGGCAGCCAGGAGATGATCGCGCCCACGCCCTCCGCGCCGACCAGGGACGCGCCCCAGCCGTTCTGGAAGACGGCGACCAGGATGCCGTAAGCGGCCCCCACGGACAGCAGGTTGAGGGCGATCGAGGTGATCGCCACCGTCAGGGAGCGGAACGACAGCAGCATCAGCAGGAACGCGAAGACCACGACGAACGCGAACACCGGGACCACCGAGCCGACGATCTGGTCGTTGAAGTCCTTCGATCCCGCGACCTGGCCGGTGACGGGCGCCTCGACCCCGTCGACCTTGCCGAGCGTGTCCGGCCGCACGTGGTCCCTGATCAGCGCGAGGCTCTTCTCCGCCCGGTCCTGGTCGGAGCCGCCGACCAGCGGGACGCTGATGAACGCCACGTTCTCGCGGCCGTGCACGGTGAGGTCCACCGGGCCGCGCGAAGCCCCCGAACCGACCGCGGCCGCCCGGAAGCCGGCGATCGCGCTCCGCACCTCGGGCGCGTTGATGTCGGCGGCCTTGACGACCACCTCGGCCGGCTCGGAGCCGCCCGGGAACGCGTCGTTGAGCCGGTCGTACGTCGCCACGATCGGCAGTGAGTCGCCGAACTCCTGGTCCAGGGTGAGGTTCTGGGTCTTCATGCCGAGTGCCGGGGCGGTCACCGCGAGGAGAGCGCCGATCGCGACGACCACGGACACGGCGGGCCGGGCGAGGACGACGCGCAGGACCGCCTGCCAGAACCGGCTGCCCTCCGGAGCACCGTTTCCGCTGCGCCGCCTGCCGCGGTTCAGGAACGGCAGCCGCCCCTTCTCCACGCGCTCGCCGAGCAGCGAGAGCAGCGCCGGCAGCACCGTCACGGAACCCACCATGGCGACCGCCACGACCATCAGCGAGGCGAGGCCCATCGCCTGGAACTCGGCGAGCCCCGTGAACAGCATGCCCGCCATCGCCACGCACACCGTGACACCCGAGACGATGATGGCCCGGCCGCTCGTCGCCGCCGCCACCCGCAGAGCGGTCTGCGGGTCGTGGCCCTTCATCCGCTCCTCGCGCTCGCGCCGCAGATAGAAGAGGCAGTAGTCGACGCCGACGGCGAGACCCACCAGCAGCATCACGGAGTTGGCGGTGTCGCTCATCGGCTGCAGGTGGCTGACGATGCCCATCAGGCCCATCGTCGCCATGATCGCGGTGACGGCCAGGGCGACCGGGAGGAGGGCGGCCACCAGTGCGCCGAACGCGATGAGGAGGATGCCGAGCGCGACCGGGACGGCCGAGTACTCGGCCCGCTGGAAGTCGTTGCCGAAGGCGTCCTCGAACGTCTTGCCCATGCTCGCGCCGCCGATCTCCTCGATCCGCAGCGAGCCATGGGCCTGCTGGACCTTGTCGACGGCCTTGAGTACCGGTTCGACGCGGTCGCTCGCTGTGCCGGGGTCGCCGCGCATGTCGAACTGGACGAGCGCGCTGCGGCCGTCCTTGGAGATCGTCTTCGACCGCGGGTCGTAGGGCGACCTCACGTTCGTGGCGGCGCCGGTGCCCTGGACGGCCTTCACGACCTCGTCGACGGCCCGCCGGAAGCCGGCGTCCGTCGCCCGCGCTGTGCCGTCCCTGCCCTGGACGAGCACGGTCTCGCCCGCGGGCTCCTCGATACCGGCGTCGTCGATGATGCGCGCCGCCTGTGTGGTCTCTCCCTGGAGCTGATCGCTGTCCGACACATCGACCCGGCCGGCGGCCGTGCCGATCCCCATGGCCAGGACGACGAACAGCACCCAGATGCCCACGGCAGCCCATCGGTGCCGCACGCTCCAGCCGCCGGCCCGGGCCGCCAGGCCCCGTACCCGCGTGTCTCGGTTCCCCATGACGGGCTGCCCCCTTGTGTGCGGTGACAGCACCGTGCCGTCACCTCCGTATCGAAGGTATGGGCGCGATAAGTGCGTCTCGTCGTGCTGCCCGGTGAGCCGGCGGGGGCCCGGCTCCTCCTTGAGGGCGGGGCGCGCTCCGCACTCAGGAGGACTGAAGTCCCCTACATCTATAGGGAATTCCCGGAGTCCGAAGTGTCGGCCGAAGCCCGAATTGTTATTACGAAGGCTTGTTGAACAAGTCACAGCTGTATGTAGGTCTTGATCTGGTCGCGTCAATCGGCCAGTGTTTCGTGCCAACCCCCGGAAATCTTCCGGAGATTGCCGGGGGATCGTTGAGAACCATCAGCAAACCCCCCACGAACCCCCCACAGAAACCACGAGGAGACCCCTCTTCATGGCAACTCACAAGCGTGCCCGCAGCACGGTGAAGCTCACCGCGGCGATAGCCACCGCCGCCACCGCGGTCGGAGTGACTGTCTTCGCGGGCTCCCTGGCCGGCGCCTCGACCCCGGCCGAGGGCAAGGTCTACGGGCTCGACGCCAAGGGCGCCGTCTCCGGCAGCTACATCGTGCTGCTGGACCAGAAGACGGACAAGAACGGCAAGCAGGACCTCGCCAAGGAGTACGGCGGCCGGCTGAAGCGCGCCTACTCCTCCGCCGTCAACGGATTCTCCGTGAACGGCCTTTCGGAGACCGAGGCCAAGCGCCTCGCCGCCGATTCGTCGGTCGCCAAGGTCGTCCAGAACAAGAAGTTCCACATCGACGCCACCCAGGACAACCCGCCGTCGTGGGGCCTGGACCGCATCGACCAGGCGGACACCGCGGGCGACAAGAAGTACACCTACCCGGACAGCGCCGGTGAGGGCGTGACCGCGTACGTCATCGACACCGGCGTCCGCGTCAGCCACAAGGACTTCGGCGGCCGCGCCACCTCCGGCTTCGACGCCGTCGACAACGACGGCAACGCCGACGACGGCAACGGCCACGGCACGCACGTCGCCGGGACCATCGCCGGTGACGCGCACGGCGTCGCCAAGAAGGCGAAGATCGTCGCCGTCCGCGTCCTCGACAACGAGGGCTCGGGCACCACCGAGCAGGTCGTCGCGGGCATCGACTGGGTCACCAAGAACCACCAGGGCCCGTCCGTCGCCAACATGTCCCTCGGCGGCGGCGCCGACGAGGCGCTCGACGCGGCCGTCCAGAAGGCCATCGCCTCCGGCGTCACCTTCGCGGTCGCCGCGGGCAACGAGTCGACCGACGCGTCCGCCGGCTCCCCGGCCCGCGTCAAGGAGGCCATCACCGTCGCCTCCTCCACCAAGGACGACCAGCAGTCCGACTTCTCCAACTACGGCTCCGTCGTGGACATCTACGCCCCCGGCTCGGACATCACCTCCGACTGGAACACCGGCGACGACGCCACCAAGACCATCTCCGGTACGTCGATGGCGACCCCCCACGTCGTGGGCGCCGCCGCCGTCTACCTGAGCGGTCACAAGGACGCGACCCCCGCGGACGTCTCCAAGGCGCTGACGGACGGCGCGACCCCCGACAAGATCTCCAACGCGAGCGAGGGCACGCCGAACAAGCTCCTCAAGATCGTCGAGTAGCACCGGCAGCACCCTGACCGGCGGCCGCCGTGCCCTCCCCCACGGGGCGCGGCGGCCGCCTATCGTGTCCCCATGGCGACAAAGGCGTACGCGGCACTGCTCCGCGCGATCAATGTGGGCGGCAGCGTACGGGTCAAGAAGGTGCCCATGGCGCGGCTTCGCCCCCTGATCGAAGGGCTCGGGCACGGCGACGTGCGGACGTATCTGCAGAGCGGCAACGCGACGTTCACCAGCGACCACGGCGACGAGGAGACCCTGGCCGCCGAGCTGAGCGCGGCCATCGAGAAGGAGTTCGGCTTCCCCGTGGAGGTGATCGTGCGGGACCACGCGTACCTCAAGGCGGTCCTCGACGCGTGCCCCTTCCCCGCCGCGTCGCTCGAAGGCAAGCAGCTGCACGTCACGTACTTCTCCGAGCGCGTCGGCCCCGAGCGGTTCGCGGCGATCGACCCGGCCGCGTTCGCTCCCGAGGAATTCCGGCTCGGCGAGCGCGAACTGTATCTCTACGTGCCAGACGGCCTCGGCCGCTCCAGGCTCGCCGTGGCGCTCGCCCGTCCTGCCCTGAACAAGGGCCTCATCGCCACCTCCCGCAACTGGAACACCGTCGTCAAGCTCGTGGAGATGACCGGTGCCTGAGCCCGACGACGCCGTCGACGCCGCCATCGAGGGTGAACTGCGCCTGCTCGACCCGGTGGTGCGCCGCTCCCCGGAGCTGCTCGGCGCGCTCCTGCACCCCGACTTCTTCGAGTTCGGCGTGTCGGGCCGCCGCTGGGACCGCGCCACGATCATCGCCGAGCTCTCCGCGACCGAGCCCGGCGTGCGGCCCTTCACCGTCTCGCGGATGAAGGGCGTGCGGCTCGGCCCAGGACTCGTCCATCTGACCTTCGACACCGACAGCAACGGCGCCTGCGCACACCGCAGTTCACTGTGGCGGCAGGGCGACGAGGGCTGGCTCCTCTACTTCCATCAGGGGACGCCGTTCAGCCGGGAGTGAGCGCGGCGCGCAGATCAGCGCGCCGGCTCCGAGCGGGAGCGGCGGCGAGCAGACAGAGGAGTCCGGCCCCCAGAGGGCCACGCGTGTGCGCACGGGGAGCAGGCTCGCACGCCGGCGGGCGAAGAGCGCGAGAGTTTACCCGATTGTGAATGGCCCCTACAGCCGTCTGTGAAAGGCTCGTTGGCATGCGCTACGTCATCATCGGAGCAGGAGCGGTCGGCGGCGCCGTCGGCGGCCGGCTCGCACAGGCCGGGCACGACGTCGTCCTCGTCGCCCGCGGCAAGCAGTACGAGGCACTGCGGGACCACGGGCTGCGGCTCGTCACCGCCGACGGCCCGCACCTCCACCGTCTCCCGGTCGTCGCCGGGCCCGGGGAGCTCGGCGAACTGAGCCCGGACGACGTGCTCGTGCTCGCCGTGAAGACCCAGGACAGCGTCGCCGCGCTCGAGGCGTGGGCCGGGCGGCCGGTAGCCGGAGGCGGCACCGCGGCCGAGCGGCTGCCGCTGGTCTGCGCGCAGAACGGAGTGGAGAACGAGCGCCTCGCGCTGCGGCTCTTCCGGCGCGTGTACGGCATGTGCGTCTGGCTGCCCGCCACGTTCGTGGAGCCCGGCGTCGTGTCCGCCGCGGGCACCCCGCTCACCGGCATCCTGCACATCGGCCGGTTCCCCGAAGGCACCGACGAGACGGCCCACCGCATCTCCGCCGACCTGGAGCAGTCCTCCTTCGAGGCACCCGTCGTGCCCGACGTGATGCGCTGGAAGTACGCCAAGCTCCTCGGGAACCTGGCCAACGCGATCGAGGCCGTGTCCGGGGTGATCACCAGCGAGGAGGGGCTCGCCCTCCACGGGCGCGCCCGCGCGGAGGGTGAGGCCGTGCTCGGCGCGGCGGGCATCGCGTTCGTCTCCAAGGAGGAGGAGAAGGAGTCGCGCGGCGACAAGATCCGGTTCGAGCCTTTCGACGGCTCGGAACGCAGCGGCGGCTCGTCGTGGCAGTCCCTCAGCCGCGGCACGGGCACCATCGAGTCGGACTACCTCAACGGCGAGATGGGCCTGCTCGGACGGCTGCACGGCGTGCCGACCCCGGTCAACGACGCCCTCCAGTCGGTCGCCGACCGCTTCGCCCGCGAGCGCAGGCCGGCCGGATCCATGACGGTCGCGGAACTCGTGGCGGAGGCCGACGCCGCGACGCGGTAGCTGTCGCGTTTTCCGTTCACCGTCGTCGCATTCCTTCAAGCCACCGGCGCCCGGCGACGAGAGTTCTGAGGGTGAGCGCGGGCGCCCTCACGCGCCCACGGCCACCAACTCCCGTACCGTCGCCGCCTCGTAGCGTCGTACGAGCAGCCGCGCCACCTCCGGCGCCGGGCCCAGTACGTCCGCGAGGACGTCCGCTTCAGCGGCGCCGTGGGCGATGCGGTCCGGGAGGCGGCCCGGGGCCAGGACGTAGGGGGCCACCGCCACCCGGCGGACACCCTCGGCGCGCAGCTGCGCCACGGCGTCCTCCGTGCGGGGGAGAGATGCGGAGGCGAACGCAGGTCGCACGGCGCACCAACCGGTGTGCCGCCACTCCCGCGCGATTTCAGCGATCACTGCGATCGCCTCCGGGTCCGTGGAGCCCGCCGAGGCCAGGACGACCCCGGTCGTGGGCTTGTCGGCCGAGGTGAGCCCGGCCTCGTACAGACGTCGCTCGAGCGCCGCCGTCAGGAGCGGGGAGGGGCCGAGCACCTCCGCCCGGCGGATCCGAAGCCGGGCCGGGGCCTGCCGCAGGACCGCCGGGATGTCCGCCTTCGCGTGGAACGCGCGCGTCAGGAGCAGAGGGAGCGCGACCACATCGCGTACACCCTCCGCCGCCAGGGACTCCAGGACGCCGTTCACCGAGGGGACGTTGAAATCCAGGAACCCCGTCTCCACGCGCAGCCCCGGCCGCAGCGCCCGTACTTCGCGTACGAGCGCGTGGACCGTCGCGGCATGGCGCGGATCGCGGCTGCCGTGAGCGATCACGAGCAGGACCGGGCGGGCGGGGCGCTGGTGCATGGCGGGGTCAGCTCCTCACCAGGAGGCCGCGGCTGCGCAGGACGCGCCGCTCCACGGGGCTGAAGATCAGCAGGTCGATGGCGATGCCGACGATCAGGATCAGGAAGATGGCGAGGAAGACCATGGACATGGAGCTGGCATTGCGGCCGTTCTCCAGGAGCTGGCCGAGCCCGATGCCCAGGTCGGGCGACGAGGCGATGATCTCCGCGGCCATCAGTGAGCGCCACGAGAACGCCCAGCCCTGCTTCAGACCCGCGAGATAGCCGGGCAGCGCGGCCGGGAGCACGATGTGCCAGGTGTGCCGCAGGCCCGTCGCGCCGAGAGTGCGGCCGGCCCGCAGGAACAGCGGCGGCACCTGGTCGACCCCCGACACCAGGCCGTTGGCGATCGAGGGGACCGCGCCGAGCAGGATCACGGCGTACATCATCTTGTTGTCGAGGCCCAGCCAGATCACGGCCGGCGGGACCCAGGCGACCGAGGGCAGCGACTGGAGGCCGGACAGGATCGGGCCGATCGCGGACCGGACGAACCGGACCCGGGCGACGACCAGGCCGAGCGGAGTGCCGATCACGAGCGCCAGCAGGAAGCCGAGCAGGCCGCGCGACACGCTCGTCCAGATGTAGTCGAGGAGCGTCCCCTGCAGCCACGCGTCGGACACCTCGTGCCACACCGCGGACGGCGAGGGCAGCTTGCTCGGGTCATCGACGATCTTGAACGACACCAGGCCCTGCCAGATCACGAGGACCAGGACCACCGCCGTCAGTGGCGGCAGCACCTTCTGGACCAGCGTCTGGCGCAGGGGGACACGGGTGGTCTGGACGGCGTCCAGGGCGTCGAGCCCCGCCTCGAGACCGGCCAGGTCCTGCCCGGGGACCGCGTCCTTGACGGCGGCCGGGCCCACGGCCTTGCTCTCAGTCGTCGTCTCAGTGCTGGCCATGGCGGCGGATCTCCCCACGCAGTTGTTCGGTGATCTCGACGGACAGTTCCGCCACGGCGGTGTCCTCGATGCGGCGCGGCTGCGGAATGCCGACCCGCCACTCGTGCGCCACCCGGCCCGGCCGCGACGAGAGCAGAACGACCCGCTCCGCGAGACGCACCGCCTCGCGGACGTTGTGGGTGACGAACAGGACGGAGACGTTCGTCTCGCGCCAGATGCGGGTCAGCTCGTCGTGCAGCACGTCGCGCGTGATGGCGTCGAGCGCGGCGAACGGCTCGTCCATCAGCAGCAGTTGGCTGTCCTGCGCGAGCGCGCGGGCCATCGCCACGCGCTGGCGCATACCGCCCGACAGCTCGTGCACCCGCTTGCCGTACGCGCCGTTCAGACGGACGAGCTCCAGGAGCTCCTCCGCCCGCGTGCGGCGGTCCGCCTTCGCAACGCCGCGCAGCTTCAGGGCCAGTTCGATGTTCTTGCCCGCGGTCAGCCACGGGAAGAGGGCGTGCTCCTGGAACATCAGGGCCGGCCGGCCCTGCGTGCTGATCTCGCCGGCCGAGGGCTCGTCGAGCCCCGCGACCAGATTGAGCAGCGTCGACTTCCCGCAGCCCGAGGCTCCCAGGAGGGTGACGAACTCGCCCGGAGCGACATCGAGCGTGATGTCGTCCAGGACGAGCTGCTGCCCGGCGGGCGTGGCGAAGGACTTCGAGACGTGCTCGATCCGCGCGGCGTGGCCGGTGGTGGTCTCCGTGCCGTCCGCGGCCTTGGCGAGGGTCGTTGCCATGGTCGTCACCTCCTGGGAACTCAAGCGATTACGGGCTTTGCTGACGCGGCTACTTGACGCCGAGGCCGGCGTCGGCGACCGCGCCCTTGCCCTCGGCCTTGAGGACCTTGTTCAGCGGCGCGAGGTCGTAGATGCCCTTGAGGTCGGGCTTCTCCAGGAGACCGGCCTTCACCGCGTGCGCCGCCTCGGTGTCGAGGGTCGAGGCCAGCGGGTCGTCGGTGAACTGGATCGACTTCCAGGCCGGGTCGAGGACGTTCGCGGGCAGCGCCTTGCCGGAGTCGGCCTCCAGCTGCTTGTTGGCGGCGGCCTTCGCCTCGTCGGGGTTGGCGTTGATCCACGCGTTGGTCTTCACCGAGCCGCGCAGCACGGCCTCGACGACGTCCGGGTGCTCCTTCAGGAACTTCTGCGACACGATGATGTTCGTGATCACGAACTTCTTGTCGGGCCACAGGTCGGACTCGTCGAGGAGGACCTTGCCGCCCTCGGCCACGAGCTTGGACGCGGTCGGCTCCGGCACCCAGGCGCCGTCGATGGAGCCGGACTTGTAGGCGTCCGGGGTGATCTTGTTGTCCGTACGGACCACGGAGACGTCGCCCTTGCCGCTGTCGGCGTCGACCTTCCAGCCCTTCTCGGCGACCCAGTTGAGGAACGCGACGTCCTGGGTGTTGCCGAGCTGCGGGGTGGCGATCTTCTTGCCCTTGACGTCGTCGAGGGACTTGATCTTCTTCGGGTTCACCACCAGCTTCACGCCGCCGGACGCCGAACCGCCGATGATGCGCAGGCTCTTGCCCTGGGACTTGGTGAAGCCGTTGATCGACGGCGAGGGGCCGATCCAGCCGATGTCGATCGAGCCGCCGTTGAGCGCCTCGATCTCGGACGGGCCCGCGTTGAAGGTCTGGTACTGCGCCTTCGTGCCCTGGAGCTCCTTCTGGAAGAAGCCCTTCTGGTTGCCCACGAGGGCGGTGCCGTGTGTCAGGTTGCCGAAGTAACCGATCTTCACGGTGTCCGCGGAGAGCTTCTTGCCCTTGGCGGCGACATTCGCCTTGTCGGAGGCGTTGTCCTTGGCGTCCGAGCCGTAGCCGCAGGCCGTCGCGGCGAGCGCGAGGAGCGGCAGGGCGGCGACGGCGGCGAGGCCGCGGCGCCAGGAGGCGGAGTTGGCAGGCACGGGAGGTGGTCCTCTCGTTGGCCCGGCGGTCACGCTCTCAGGGCGTGGCCGGGATGTGGGCAGGGTTTCGTCTTCGTACGAACAGGTCGCGGGGGGTGTGGGCGCGCAGGCAGTGCGCGTACGTCATCGCACACATCGCCCGACCCCGCCCTGGCCCGCGCCGAGGGAGCCGCTGCCGACACGGCCGCCCTCCTTCGCGAACGTCGCATAGACGTCGATGGACGTCATGACTAGAAGTCCCAGCCGTCGTCGTCCGTGGCCTGCGCGGCCTCTTCCGCGTGGGCCGCCTGCTGCTTGCCGGCGAACGCCTCGCCCGCCATGCCCGCGGCGAGCGTCGTGCCGTCCGCCGGGTCGATGAGGAGGAACGAACCGGTACGGCGCGAGTCGGCGTAGTCGTCGAGCGCGATCGGCTCGGCGGTGCGGACCTTGACGCGGCCGATGTCGTTGGCGACCAGCTGCCCCGGCTCGGGGTGCTGGGACAGGTCGTCCAGGGTGAGCCGCGAGGGGATCTCCTTGACGATCGCCTTGACCGTGCGCGTCGTGTGCTTGAGCAGCACGCGCTGGCCGACGGCGAGAGGCTGGTCGGCCACGTGGCAGACGGTCGCCTCGACGTCCTGCGAGGTCGCGGGCGCGTCGCCGCTCGGCACGATCAGGTCGCCGCGCGAGATGTCGATGTCGTCCTCCAGGAGGAGCGTCACCGACTGCGGCGTCCACGCCACGTCGACCGCCTTGCCCAGCAGGTCGATCCCGGAGACCTTCGACGTGCGGCCCGACGGCAGTACGGTGACGGACTCGCCGACGCGGAACGTGCCGGCCGCGATCTGGCCCGCGTAGCCGCGGTAGTCGGGGTGCTCGGCGGTCTGCGGGCGGATGACGACCTGGACGGGCAGCCGCGCGTGGCAGCTCGTCAGGTCGTGGCTGACCGGGACCGTCTCCAGGTGCTCGAGCACGGTCGGGCCGCCGTACCAGTCCATGTTCGCGGACGGCTCCACGACGTTGTCACCGGCGAGCGCCGAGATCGGGATCGCGGTGATCTCGGGAACGCCCAGGTCGGACGCGTACGCCGTGAACTCCTCGGCGATCTTCGCGAAGACGGGCTCCGCGTAGTCGACGAGGTCCATCTTGTTCACCGCGAGCACGACGTGCGGCACGCGCAGGAGCGCGGCGACGGCGGCGTGCCGGCGGGTCTGCTCGATGACGCCGTTGCGGGCGTCGACGAGGACGACGGCGAGGTCGGCGGTGGACGCGCCGGTCACCATGTTCCGGGTGTACTGCACATGGCCCGGGGTGTCGGCCAGGATGAACCGGCGGCGGGCCGTGGCGAAGTAGCGGTAGGCGACGTCGATGGTGATGCCCTGCTCGCGCTCGGCGCGCAGTCCGTCGGTGAGCAGCGCCAGGTCGGGCGTCTCCTGACCGCGGCCCAGGGACACGCGCTCGACGGCCTCCAGCTGGTCCGTGAGGACCGACTTGGAGTCGTGGAGCAGGCGGCCCACGAGCGTGGACTTGCCGTCGTCGACGGAACCGGCGGTGGCGAACCGCAGCAGGGTGGTGGCCGACAGGTCGGCCAACTGCTCTGTGGTGGTGGTCATTTAGAAATACCCCTCGCGCTTGCGGTCTTCCATCGCGGCCTCGGACATCTTGTCGTCGGCACGGGTCGCGCCCCGCTCGGTGAGCCGGGAGGCGGCGATCTCGGCGATCACGGCGTCCAGCGTCGTCGCGTCGGAGTCGACCGCGCCGGTGCAGGACATGTCGCCGACCGTGCGGTAGCGGACGAGGCGCTTCTCGACGCTCTCGCCGTCCTTGGGGCCGCCCCACTCACCGGCGGTCAGCCACATGCCGGAGCGCTTGAAGACGTCCCGCTCGTGGGCGAAGTAGATCTCCGGCAGTTCGATGCCCTCGCGGGCGATGTACTGCCACACGTCGAGCTCGGTCCAGTTGGACAGCGGGAAGACGCGCACGTGCTCGCCGGGGGCGTGGCGGCCGTTGTAGAGCTGCCACAGTTCGGGGCGCTGGCGGCGCGGGTCCCACTGGGAGAACTCGTCGCGCAGGGAGAACACGCGCTCCTTGGCGCGCGCCTTCTCCTCGTCGCGGCGCCCGCCGCCGAAGACGGCGTCGAAGCGCTCCGCCTGGATCTTCTCCGTCAGCGGCACCGTCTGCAGCGGGTTGCGCGTCCCGTCCGGGCGCTCCTTGAGGGCGCCGCGGTCGATGTACTCCTGCACGGACGCGACGTGCAGCCGCAGGCCGTGCTCGGCGACGACGCGGTCGCGGTACTCGAGGACCTCGGGGAAGTTGTGCCCGGTGTCGACGTGCAGCAGCGTGAACGGCACCGGCGCCGGCGCGAACGCCTTGAGCGCCAGGTGCAGCATCACGATGGAGTCCTTGCCGCCGGAGAAGAGGATCACCGGCCGCTCGAACTCGCCCGCGACCTCACGGAAGATGTGCACGGCCTCGGACTCGAGGGCGTCCAGGTGCGAGAGCGCGTACGGGCTGTCGGTCTCTTCGCCGGTGGTGGGTGCGACGGTCGTCATGAGAGACCCCTCTCGGTGAGCAGCGCGTAGAGCGCCGCCGCGGACTCCTGCACGGTCTGGGTGTGCGACTCGATGCGCAGGTCGGGCGATTCGGGTGCCTCGTACGGGTCGTCGACCCCGGTGAGCCCGGAGATCTCGCCCGCCGCCTGCTTCGCGTACAGGCCCTTCACGTCGCGCACGGAGCACACCTCGACGGGCGTGGCCACGTGCACCTCGAGGTAGCCGGTGCCGCCGGCCTGGTGGCGCTTGCGCACCGCCTCCCGGCTGTCCGCGAAGGGTGCGATCACCGGGACGAGCGTCAACACGCCGTTGCGGGCGAGGAGTTCGGCGAGGAAGCCGATGCGCTGCACGTTGGTGTCGCGGTCCGCGCGGCTGAAGCCGAGGCCCGCCGAGAGGAACTCGCGGATCTCGTCGCCGTCGAGCACCTCGACGCGGCGGCCGTCGGCGCGCAGCCGCTCGGCGAGCTCGTTGGCGATGGTGGTCTTGCCCGCGCTCGGCAGACCCGTGAGCCAGACGGTGGCTCCGGTCACTTGCTTCTCCAAAGTCTCTGTGGTCCCGGGCATCAGCCGTGGATCCCGCACTCGGTCTTGTTACGTCCCGCCCAGCGGCCGGCCCGCGCGTCCTCGCCCTCGAGCAGGCGCCGCGTGCAGGGGGCGCAGCCCACGGACCCGTAGCCGTCCATGAGGAGGGGGTTGGTCAGTACACCGTGCTCGGCGACGTACGCCTCGACGTCGTCCTGCGTCCAGCGGGCGATCGGCGAGACCTTCACCTTGCGGCGCTTCTCGTCCCAGCCGACGACCGGGGTGTTCGCCCGCGTCGGGGACTCGTCGCGGCGCAGTCCCGTGGCCCATGCCGTGTACGGACTCAGGCCGTCCTCAAGGGGCTTGACCTTCCGCATGGCGCAGCACAGGTCGGGGTCGCGGTCGTGCAGCTTCGGCCCGAACTCGGCGTCCTGCTCGGCGACGGTCCGGCGGGGCGTGAGCGTGATGACGTTCACGTCCATCACGGCCTCGACGGCGTCCCGGGTGCCGATGGTCTCCTCGAAGTGGTAGCCGGTGTCGAGGAAGACGACGTCCACGCCGGGCCTGGCGCGCGAGGCGAGGTGGGCGACGACCGCGTCCTCCATGGAGGAGGTCACGCAGAAGCGCTTGCCGAACGTGTCGACCGCCCAGGTGAGGATCTCCAGGGCGGACGCGTCCTCCAGGTCGCGCCCGGCCCGCTCCGCGAGCTCCCGCAGGTCGGGCTCGGTCCGGTCGGGGACCTGGGTGGTTCGAGTGGTCGTCATATGTCTTCCCCTCCACCGTCGTTGCGCCGAACTCCCCGGGTCAGCAGACCGAGGAACTTCAACTGGAAGGCCCGATTGCACGCCGCGCATTCCCACGCGCCGTGACCGGTCTCGTTCGGACGCAGGTCCTCGTCACCGCAGTAGGGGCAGTAGAAGGGGGCGGCCCGCTCGCTCACGACAAGGCCTCCTCGGACGCGCGCGCGGTCCACGTGGCGAAGCGCTCGCCCTCCTCGCGCTCCGCCTGGAAGCGCTTGAGGACCCGCTCGACGTAGTCGGGCAGTTCGGCCGCGGTGACCTTCAGGCCGCGGACCTTGCGGCCGAACCCGGCCTCGAGGCCGAGCGCGCCGCCCAGGTGCACCTGGTAGCCCTCGACCTGGTTGCCGTCCGCGTCCAGCATCAGCTGGCCCTTGAGACCGATGTCCGCGACCTGGATGCGGGCGCAGGCGTTCGGGCAGCCGTTGATGTTGATGGTGAGGGGCTCGTCGAACTCCGGGACGCGGCGCTCCAGTTCGTCGATCAGCGAGGCGCCGCGCGCCTTCGTCTCGACGATGGCGAGCTTGCAGAACTCGATGCCGGTGCAGGCCATGGTGCCGCGCCGGAACGGAGACGCGTTGACCTTGAGGTCCAGCGCCTCCAGCGACGCCACCAGTGACTCGACCTGGTCCTCGGCCACGTCGAGCACGATCATCTTCTGCTCGGCGGTGGTGCGCAGCCGGCCGGAGCCGTGGGCGCCCGCGACCTCGGCGATCTTGGTGAGGGTCGTGCCGTCCACGCGGCCGACACGGGGCGCGAAGCCGACGTAGAAGAGGCCGTCCTTCTGGCGGTGCACGCCGAGGTGGTCGCGCCAGGTGCCGGCGGGCTGCTCGGGCGCGGGGCCGTCGACCAGCTTCCGCTGGAGGTACTCGTCCTCCAGGACCTGCCGGAACTTCTCGGTGCCCCAGTCGGCGAGCAGGAACTTCAGGCGGGCGCGGGTGCGCAGGCGGCGGTAGCCGTAGTCGCGGAAGATGCCGATGACGCCGCCGTACACGTCCGGCACCTCGTCGAGCGGCACCCACGCGCCGAGGCGCTGGCCCAGCTTGGGGTTGGTGGACAGGCCGCCGCCGACCCACAGGTCGAAGCCGGGGCCGTGCTCGGGGTGGTTCACGCCGACGAACGCGATGTCGTTGATCTCGTGTGCCACGTCGAGCTGCGGGGACCCGGAGATCGCGGTCTTGAACTTGCGGGGCAGGTTCGAGAATTCGGGGTTGCCGATGAAGCGCCGCTGGATCTCGTCGATGGCGGGCGTGCCGTCGATGATCTCGTCGGCGGCGACCCCGGCGACGGGCGAGCCGAGGATGACGCGGGGCGTGTCACCGCAGGCCTCGGTGGTGGAGAGCCCGACCGCTTCGAGGCGTCGCCAGATCTCCGGCACGTCCTCGATGCGGATCCAGTGGTACTGGATGTTCTGCCGGTCGGTGATGTCGGCGGTGCCGCGCGCGAACTCCTGCGAGATCTCGCCGATGACGCGCAGCTGCTCGGTGGTCAGCCGGCCGCCGTCGATGCGGACGCGGAGCATGAAGTACTCGTCGTCCAGCTCCTCCGGCTCCAGGATCGCGGTCTTGCCGCCGTCGATCCCGGGCCTGCGCTGGGTGTAGAGCCCCCACCAGCGCATGCGGCCCCGCAGGTCATTGGGGTCGATGGAGTCGAAGCCGCGCTTCGAGTAGATCGTCTCAATGCGTGTCCGCACGTTGAGACCGTCGTCGTCCTTCTTGAACTGCTCGTTGCCGTTGAGCGGCGTGAAGTGACCCACGGCCCACTGGCCCTCGCCGCGGTGACGGCTCACCTTGCGGCGCGGCGCGGCGGTCGTGGGCTTTTCAGGGGTGGCAGCCATGGGTGTACGTCCTTCGGGCGGGCGGAGGCTCTGACAGCTTTGACCAGCACACTTCGCGCGAGGGCGCGGCGGTGCGCAGAGGGCTGTACGGGGAGAAAGTGCGGCGGTGCTGGTGGAGTCAGCTCACCGGACACATGGCGCTGGACATGCGGCCGAGGTCGACGTGCCGCCGACTCACCAAGGCAATTCCAGCTCGATCCATGACGGAAGCGTGTCATGGGACTTTCGGCCCAGTCCACCACTGTCCAGAAAGTGGACAAGTCTGTCTCGTATCGTGGACAGCTGTGTCGCGCGTCACTGGACGCCGCGGGAATGGACCGGGGTGTGACCGCTGGAGTGTGACTGGAGCGTACGGGAAGGGGCGCCGCGGTGTCCCACGGCGCCCCTCGGCTTCTTGTCCCTCTCTTCTTGCCCGGCTACGCCCCGGGCCACGGCCCCGGCGTCGCCACCTCGGGCTCCTCTTCGACCTTCGTGTCGAAGAGGCGGAACCCTCGCCGCTGGTAGTTGGCCATCGCGTGCTCACCGTCCTTGCTGCACGTGTGCAGCCAGACCCGCTTCGTCGGAGTGCGGTCCGGCCACCGCTCGGCCAGGTCCCAGGCGCGGGCCACCCCGTAAGAGAGGAGGTGGCCGCCGATGCGGCGGCCCCGGAAGGCGGGGATCAGGCCGAAGTAGACGACCTCGACGACGCCGTCGTCCTGCGCCTCCAGCTCGACGTAACCCGCCGGGGTCCCCTTGTCGTACGCCACCCACGTCTCGGTGCCCGGCCGCGCCAGGACTTCCTGCCAGCGCGCGTACGTCCAGCTCAGCCGGTCGGTCCAGAGGATGTCGCCCCCGACGGACGCGTACAGGAAGCGGCTGAACTCCGGCGAGGGCACCTCGGCGCGGACGATGCGGAGGCCGTCGCCCTCGGGTGCGGGGGCCGGCCGGAGGTCGGACGGAGCGGTCTGCTCCAGGGACCAGGTGGTCACAGCGATGTTGCTCATACGCGTCAGGCAATCACGGGCTCCGCACCCTGGCCAAGACGGTCCGCGATACGGGAAGATCCGCCCGCGCCATGCCACCCCCCGCGCACGACGCACCTGGAGGATGTTCATGCCCCGCAGGACAACTCGCCGCACACCCCGCGGCCTCCTCGCCACGGCCATCACCACCGTGGCCCTCGCGACCCTGGCCGCCCCGGCCTCCGCGACGACCGCTCCGCAGGCCGCCGTCGGCCCACAGGGCCGGATCTTCATGGTCAACCCCGTCCAGTCGTCCGGCGACCAGACCCTGACCGACGCCAAGGACTCCCCGACCGCGGTGCCCGCCTCCGCCTACACCCTCGCCGCGCTGAAGAACCTCGACACGAGCGGCGGCCTCTCGGGCAGGTGGGTCACCGTGAGATCGAACACCGGCGGCGCCGCCTCGGTCGCCGACGCCGGCACGTACGACCGTCAGGACGACCAGTTCGAGCAGGTCATGGCCTACTTCTGGGTCAACGAGGCGCAGGAGTACCTGCAGAGCCTCGGCTTCGGCAGCGAACTGCCCGGCGCCAACGACCGCGCGCAGCCGGTCCGCATCGACCAGTGGGGCGCCGACAACTCCTTCTTCACCGACAAGAAGGCCGAGATCCGCTTCGGCAAGGGCGGCGTCGACGACGCCGAGGACGCCGAGGTCATCGTCCACGAGTACGGGCACGCCGTGCACAACGCTCAGGTCCCCGGGTTCGGCACCTCCGAGGAGGCCGGGGCCATCGGCGAGGCGTGGGGCGACTACCTCGCGGCGTCCGTCGGCGCCTACGCGGACGCCAAGTACGGCTGGCCGCACAAGACCGACCTCGCCTGTCTTGCCGACTGGGACTCCGTCTCGTACACGGCCACCGCGCCGCACTGCCTGCGCCGCCTCGACACCGGCAAGACGTACGCCGACAAGGTGGGGGAGGTGCACGCGGACGGTGAGATCTGGTCCCAGGCGCTCTTCGACATCAGGGGTGCGCTCGGCGCGCGGACGGCGGACCGCGTCATCGTCGACGCGCAGTTCGGCTTCGCGCCGGACACCAGCTTCACGGACGCGGCCCTGAAGACCGTGGCGACCGCGCAGAAGATGTACGGGAAGAGCGCGGCGGACGCCGTGCGCAAGGCGTTCCAGGCCCGGGGCATCCCCGGGGTGTGAGTGCGCGCGAGGCCGGAAGGCGCGGGACCTGCGGATGTCCAGGACCCCCCTCCGTAAGTCCATGGAGTCGGGCCCGGCCGGGCGGCACGCTCTGAGCCACCCCGCCGGGCGACTCCGTCCCCTCCGGCCCCGCAACCACTCACGGAGGTATTCATGAGACGCAGCGTCAGCACCGCGCTCGTCGCCTTCTGCGCCGCCGCGACCGCCGGCGTCACGGCCCTCGCGGCCGCCCCTGCCGCCACGGCCGCCTCCCCGCTCAAGTCCCGCACCCACTACGTCGACTGCCGCGGCGGTGCCGGCCCGCAGAAGGGCACGCGGACCGCGCCCTGGCGCACGCTCGCCGCCGTCAACGCCCAGCACCTCGGGCCCGGCGACCAGGTGCTCCTCAAGCGCGGCACCCGCTGCACGGGCACGCTCACCCCGAACGGCGCGGGCGCCCCCGGCAGCCTCGTCCGCATCGCCCCGTACGGCACCGGCGCGAAGCCGGTGATCGACGGCGCGGGCGCGCCCGACACCGTCCTCCTGCGCAACACGCAGTGGATCGAGGTCTCCGACCTGGAGATCACCAACGCGGCCAACCCGGGCACGAAGCGCCGCGGCGTGCGCGTCGTCCTCGACGACTACGGCACCGGCACGCACTACCGCCTCACCGGCCTCGACATCCACGACGTCCGCGGCGACGACACCAAGGACAACGACGGCTCGGCGGGCATCCTCTTCTCCGTCACCGGGTCCGCGAAGGAGACGCACTACGACGACGTCCGCGTCGAGAACAACACCCTCAGGACCATCGACCGCGAGGGCATCTTCTTCTCCTCCAGCTGGAACCAGCGTCCCGCCATCAGCGGCTACGATCCCAGCGGCCCGCACTGGGTCCCGTCCACCGGCGTCGTCGTGCGCGGCAACACACTGAACGACCTCGGCGGCGACGGCATCGTCATGACCGCCACCAAGGACGCCCTGGTCGAGCACAACACCCTGCACGGCTTCCAGCGGCGCTCGGCCGGATACAACGCGGGCATGTGGCCGTGGAACGCGGACGGCACCGTCTTCCAGTACAACGAGACGTCCGGCGGTGAGACGACCCGCGACGGCATGGCGTACGACGTCGACGAGGGCTCCTTCGGCACCGTCTTCCAGTACAACTACAGCCACGACAACGCGGGCGGCTTCTTCCTCGTCTGCACCGCCGACGGCACCCTCGGCGACGCCGTGATCCGCTTCAACATCAGCCAGAGCGACCACTTCAGGGGCATCGAGACCTGCCGCGGCTCGTTCTCCGGGGTCCGCTTCCTGCACAACACGATCTACGTGGGTGACGGCGTCAGCCAGACCGTCGTCAACGAGAACACCACCAGCCGGCACGAGATCGCCTTCGACAACAACATCGTGGTGAAGGAAGGCGCCGGCACGGCGGCCTTCACGCTGCGCTCCGGCGGCGTCACCGCGTCCCACAACGCGCTGTACGGGATCGGGGCGGCGCCGGCGAACCCCGGCGGCACCACCGCCGACCCACTGCTCACCCGCCCGGGCTCGGCCACGGGTTACGGGGACGCCGCGGCCGCCTACGCCCTGCGCGCCGGATCGCCCGCGCTCGGAACGGGGGCGCCGCTCGCCGACGCGGGCACCCGCGACTTCGCGGGCAACCCGGTGGTGCCGGGAGCGGCGCCCGACATCGGTGCGTGGAACGGGAGTCCGACCGCTCGGTAGAACCCGTCGGCCCCGGGAGGTAGCTCCAGCGTGGCCCCGCCGTGGCCC
>NZ_JBSHLM010000031.1:0-18720 GCF_053644375.1 Streptomyces sp. NPDC055400
GAACCTGACCGCCGCAGGCCGCTTCCACGCGAGGGAAGGACACCTGCAGGTTCCGCGGGAGCACACCGAGTTGGTGCCCCTAGCAGAGGCCGGACACGGCGCGGCGGGTGTCGAGCGGGACGGGGGCGGAGCGTCGGTCGCCTTGGGCATGTGGCTCGCCAACGTACGCCGTCGGGCCGACAAACTCACTTCCCAGCGCCGAGCCGACCTTGATGCGCTCGGTATGCGCTGGTAACTGGTTGGGCTTGCGGGGTGAGGGTGACGCGGGTCTCCATCCGATGGCGTCCCATGCACCACTGAAAATCGGCAGGCCGGGCTACCGCAAGGGACCCCGCCGCCTGCCTCTGGGCCATGCCCGTTGAGGCAAAAGTACGAAGGGGTGGCTGTGTCGGTGAGGTCTGACAGCAGTCTTTAGCGCGCGGGATGTCGATGAGTTTCGACAGCACCCGCGGTGCCGTGCTCGTCGGGCAACAATCTTGTGCGCGACCCTCCTCCTCGTTGCGTCATTGTCATGGCCGCCCCTCGGACGTACGTTCTCCAAGGGCTGGCTGGCCATGGAGAGGGCTGGACTGTGCGCAGCGAACCAAACCAGTACGACATCCGCCGTGCCCTGGAACGCGCGAAGAGCACCCCGCGTCCGGAGCCGGCGTACTCGGACGACCTCATCGAGGCCGACGTCAGGCCGTTGAAGGACTTCCTGCGCTCCCGGCTCGGCGAGCTCAAGGCGCGACTGCCCGAGGGCAGCGAGGAACACTTCGCTGTCCACGCCCTCACCAATGCGATGCTCTCCACCGCTTTGCGGCTCACCGAGCAGATCAGCGCCTGGCAGTTGGCTGTCGCTGACGGTCGCAGCGAGGAGCCAGGGCTGGTGCAGACACTGCGGCAGAACCTCGGCGAGGACTTCAACCAACTGGTCTGGGTCGCCCGGCGGTGGCGCGAGCACCCGGAGTACACGCCGAACTGGCGGCCGCGGCACTACTGCAACGCGTCACATCGAGCCTCCCTCGAGGAACCTCAGGGAGACGACACCTCCGCCGACGCCGTACGCGGCCCATACCAGCAGGAGACTCATCCATGACCGGGAAATCTTCCCTGGACCCGGCCGCCCGCCCCTCCACCTGGCGAGCGTCAAGGCTATGGCTGCTGTCAAAACTCATCGACACCGACTCGGCGCGATTCCAGCCGCTGTCGCTACTGAGCAACAAACGCTGTCGCTTCTCAGGTTCTGGCACGACTTCCGTGAAGCGGTCACGATTAGTGATCGGTGGGCGTTTTGAGTGCTTGGAGGATCTGTCGCACTTCCTGGCGCCACTGGTCGGCGTCGGCGCTGTCCACCCAGCCGGTTGCCATTTCTGATCCGCCCTGGAGAACCCGATGCAGTGCGAGTCTCGCCGACGAGCGAAGGGAGGCTGGCAGTGTGGGCAGCGGTTTCCTGGGGCCGTCGTCCGGGTCAATCACGATGGGGCTGTCCGGGAGGGTGCTGGCGACGAGGGCGCCAGCGGCAATGGCTTCGGCCCCGTCTCCGCCATCGACGCGTTCTCCCGAGTCGGTGACTCGCTGGAATGCCCGCCCCAGCACGTCAATGACTTGCTGGTGGGTGAGCCCCTCAAGTCCATCGACGAAGTCTGCGGCGAGGTCGCTATCGAACGGGCCGGTTCCCCACGTTCCCATGCATGGCTCCTGATATGGCTGTCTCGGACGAAGACATGGTTCCAGGACCCACTGACATCGGTCATGGGGCGAGGAGGACCCGCTTGCGGAGCAGTGCGAAGCCAGCGCGACCGAACATCTGGCGCTTGAGCATCTTGATCCGGTTGACGTGTCCTTCGACGACTCCGGAGTTCCAGGGCAGGGTCAGGCCGGCGATGACTGCGTTGCGGTCTCGGTCGATGCCCGCCGCGAGAGTGTGGAGGCTGGGAAGGTCGTCCTGGCGGACGGCGTCGAGCCATTGCGGAAGTCGTTCTCCCTGACGCTCGGTGAGCATTTGGGCGAAGGACCGGACGTGACCGGTCAGGGCGTCGAGTTCAGGGCAGTTGGCCATGACGGCCTTGAGCCGGAGCTGTTCGACCTCGGTCAGCGTCTCGGGTCGGCTGAGGATCCATCTCGTCACCACGCGGGGTGTCGGCGGTTGCGCGGTGACCGGCCGTGGTGAGGTGCGCTTCTCTCGCAGGTAGGCGCTGACGCGGCCGTAGCTGCCTCGATAGCCCAAGGGAACGATCTCCTCCCAGAGCTTCCAGGCGTTGGTGCAGCCCTCGCCCCAACGTTCGTCCAGGTAAGGCTTGTACTCGTCGAGGACGGAGGTCCTGTTGTGCTGCCACTGGCCGCGAAAGAGGTCTTCCGGCTTCGCAGCGTCGGCGAGGCTTTGACGGTGCGGTGGGTCATCCGGAGCTGACGCCCGATGGAACGGCGGCTGTGGCCGGCTTCCAGCAGCGCGTGGACCGTGGCGTGCCTGGCCCGGATTCGGTTGGCGAACCGCTCACTCCGCCATGGAGAGTCCCCCTTCTCCTCGGGCGGCACCGGTGGTTCGACCTTCACCTCGCGATCAGGGACCAGGACGCGAAGGCACTGGCGGCGGCGGGCGACCGCCCGCTCAGCGGCTTCCCCGAGGTTGTGCCACAGATGCCAGCGGTCGGCGACCTGCGTCGCCTGGGGTGCCCCGGCTGTGGCGCCTTCCGCGAAGAACGGCGCGCGGTCCCGGCAGACGATCTCGATCCCGGGTCGCTTCGCCAACCAAGCGGCCAGGCTGGACGCTTCCCGGTCCGGCAGCAGATCCACCGGCCTGCGAGTCTCGACGTCGACAAGCACCGTGCCGTAGACCCGTCCTTTGCGTGTGGCGTACTCATCAACACCCACCACCCGCGGGGCCGGGACTTCGGGTTCGGGCAATGCATCGAGCAGCCGCAACACCGCGCTGCGGCTGATAGACACCCCGAAGGCCCGCGCCATCCGGGCGCCGGCCCGGCCGGCGAGGGCGAGACCCACCGCGGCGAGAGTCGACCGCAACCGCTCCGTCCACCTGCTGTGCCGCCGGGTCAGTCCCGGCATCTGCTCAGCGAACGTCCGCCGAGCACACGAAGACTCCGGACAAAAGAACCGCCGAACTCGCAGTTGGAGGACCACCAGACGTCCCCCACTCGGAACGTCCGCAGGAAACCGCAGGTAAGAGCTGTGCACTCGGGTCGACTCGCTCCCACAGTCCGGGCATGCCGCCCCGGCCGCCGTACTGCAGACGTCGATGCGTATCGCCTCGTGACTCACGTCCAGCGACAGCACCGACACGTCCGCGATGGACGGTAACAGCAGGCCCTCCAGACGGGGCGACGTCTCTTCCACGACGCCGCACTGTCGACCACACCAAGATCGGCTCTGGTCATTTTCAGGCAACTTCCCCGAGCCTGATCGGAGCACCAGCCGTTACTCAGCGTGCGCGCTTCACGGAAAGCGAGCCAGAACCCGAGAACGAGCAGCACTTCGACACGGGTTCGGGAGGCACATGGCCGTCATGCTTGGCGTGATTGTTCACGCGTTTTGGCGGAGCTGGGAACCTCCTATCGAGGTCCCTGGACCCTGGCAGGCCAGGGAAGGGTCGTGTCAGTGACTGCTGCGTCTCGCCGTGGCCCATTGCGGATCGATGTCGCTCAGGTGGGTGTCCTGGTCGTCTGCTAGTGCCCGCTTCAAAGGAAGAGGCAAGTAGCGGCAGGCGAAGGTGAAGCCAGCGTCGTCTCCGTCACCCCACACACGGTGGTCCCATGCATTGGCGGTGTCCGTGGGGGCTTGGAGCAAGAAGGAGGTAGTTCTCCGGGGCTGCCCAGTGTCGGGGTGGGGCTTGTCCTCGGTAACGACCTCCCTGATCACCGAGGCGGTCAGCAGCCCAGTCTCTTCGGCGACTTCTCTCAGGACGGCTTGCCCCAGGTCTTCGCCAGGTCGGACGCCGCCCGCAGGGACCTGAGTACCGGCCTCTGGCATGCCCACGTGGTCGAACACGAGAAGCTCCGGAACGGTGGAATGCCGGATCACGTACGCAGCTACACGGATTCTGGGAGAGGTCATCCCGGCATTCTCTGGCAGCTCCGCCCCTATGACGAACGAGTTTGCCGCGTCAGCCTCGGTGAGGAGTCGGCTGCCTCCCGTTCTCGTGAACATCGGTTTGTGCTTGCAGAGGATGCCGCCCACACGTCTGTACATCTGCTGCCGTAACTCGTGAACAAAACCACCACGTCGGACGCCCGAAGGTCATCGACGACGACATGCTGCTGTTCGCCCGCACCCTCAAGGACAAGGGCACGCCCGCGCAGCGTAGGCCAGCGCGCATCCGCGGCTCGGCCGCCGCAGGCTGGCCCCGTGGAGTACCCCGTCGCTGTCGCCCTCGCCGAGGCCGTGCCGACGCTGCCCCGCCGGAAGGGCTGGTGGTACGAGATCAAGTTATGGACATGGTTGGTTGTCGTCCGTTGTCCGCTTCTGGACATGTGGGCGCCCCCGACCTCGCGGCCGTGCTGGGAGGCCGCGACCCGGCAGGCACATCGATACTGCTGGCGCACCAGCCGGTGATCATCGACCGATCAGCAAGGCACGTCATAAGGATCCAATGCCAGCCGCACCCACGGCGGCCACCTGTGGCCGATCAACCGCGTGGCCGAGTTGGCGGACCCGACGCCCTGCGCGGCGTGGACAGCCTCTCCCCACGGAGGAACTGGCGTGCGCCATCCGTCAGTGAATGTGGGCCTCGGCACGCCGGTCATGCGGGTGAAGTACGCCGACCAGGGCGCGGCCTTCCTCGACCTCGCCGAGGCCGCTGGCGTTCGCCACGTCACCTATCTGAGCACCTATGGCGCCGACGACACCCCGCCGACTACGCGGTGATGCTCCGCTGGCTGACCGGCACGATCATCACCGGCCACGGCTCCACGCCCAACGGCGACATTGAGAACGTCACCGGCCATAAGCCGACCACCTTCCGCGAGTTCGCGCAGCGCAACGCCCACGCCTGGACGGCAACGGTGGCCGTGTGACCATGTCCATTGAGAACGCTGTCGAGAACCTTGAGGATTTCGCAACCCTGGACCCGTTTTTCCGGATCATCACGGAGGGCCTGGCGGGCCTGGTCGACGGGGAGCACTTCTTCGACCTCCTGGCCGAGGACGTCGTGGTCGAGTACGTGGTCTCCGTCCCCCGCTACCCGCGCCGAGTCGAGGAACGGCGCGCAGTCGCCGACCTGTACCGAGGGTACGGCGACGCGATGGTCCTGGCCGGCGCGGACGAGCTGGCAGTCCACTACGACACCGACAAGTCTGTGGTCGTACTGGAGTACGCCGTGCAGGGGCGGACGGTCCAAACCGGACGCACCTACGACAACCACTTCGTCTCCGTGATCACCATCAAGGACCGCCAGGTGACGCACTGGCGCGACTACCTCGACCCCATCGCCGTCTTCCAAGCCCTCGGCTGGCCGGCAGAGCCACGCTAACGGGGAGAATCACGGCCTTTTTCAAAGTACCCAAGCGTGGCGCCGCCCTCTCCTCGGTCCGCCATGGGCCTGGCAAGGACGGCGGCCGCAGGTCGGCGCTGCTGTCTCTTCGAGCGTGAGTTGCTGGCCGGCGGACTGGTCGATGGCCTCAGATATGGACAAGCACAATGACGCGCACGCTGTTCAGCCCCCGGTCCGGCGCAACCACTCCTCTTCCTCACCTGGTTCGGGCAGCACGTGCCCACCCTCGACAGCGGACCGGGCAGGACCGTCCTGCAGCGCCACCATGGTCTGGCTCGCGTCCATGCCGGAGATCCGGGCAATCGCCGAGGACAGCTCCAGGGCCAGTCGCGTCGCCTCCTTCTGCGGATGGCCCCGCCGCACCCAGCCAGTGAGGATCAGCGGTCTCGCCGGCTGCCCTCCCGCGAAGACACTGTCCGTAGGCAGCTCGGAGAAGACCACGTTGACGTAGGCCGGTGGCACATGGTTGATGTCCACGTGAATCCGGGTGATCTCGGCTGCCAGCAGGGCCTTCACCTCGCTGGTCAGCGAACCCTGGGCCGCGGTGCAGGTGTAGACGGGCATGATGACTCCTCAACTGCGTAGGGTGTCGGGGCTGACAGCCAGGCGGGCCCTGAGCAATAGTGATCGTTGACGTACCTCCGCAGGAGATCCGTTCCGAGGTCGGGTAGTTCGCCGTGGCTTCCGTCAAAAACCTCTGCGTACGCCGCCGTCGATCGACAGCATCACTCCCGTGAGGTACGACGCGGCCGGTGACAGCAGGAAGGCGGCGCTGCGGCCGAACTCGTCCGGGGTTCCGTAGCGGCGCAGGGGAACCCCGGCCGTGGCGCGCTCGCGGGCGGCGTCGGCGTCACCGTGCCGCGCGTCGAGTTCGCGTACCCGGTCGGTTTCGATGTGGGCGGGCACGAGGCCGACGACACGGATGCCTCTGGGGCCCAGCTCGTTCGCGAGGTTCTTTGCGTACCCGGCCAGGCCCGGCCGCAGGGCGTTGGAGATCGCGAGGCCGGGGATCGGCTCGTACACGGAACTGGAGAGGACGAAGCCGATGACGCCTCCCTCACCCAGCTCCGCCGCGACGGCGCGGGACAGTCGTACCGCGCCGAGGAAGACCGACTCGAAGGCGGTGCGCCACTGGTCGTCGTCGATGGTGTCCGACGTGCCTGCCGGGGGTCCGCCGACGCTGATGAGCACCCCGTCGAGCCGCTTGAAGGCATCGTGTGCCGCGGCGATCAGCCGGTCCGGGGTGTCGGTGTCGGCGTTGTCGGCCACGACGCCGACTGCCTGCCCCGGGCCGCCGAGCTCCGTCTGTGCGATGGCGACCGACTTCTCGTCGCGGCCGCTGACGACCACTCGCGCGCCGTCCGCCACCAGTTCGCGCGCGGCGGCCATGCCCAGCCCGCGGGTGCCGCCGGTGACTATGTAGACCCGGTCCTTCAGTCCGAAGTCCATGGTTGTTGTCCTCTCTCCGCTGTTCCTTCTTCGACCGTGCGATCCGCGCGGCCTACTACATCGCCTTCTGGGGCCGTGTGGCGACGACGATGACGGTGGTGGTGCCGGCGGTCAGGGCCGACTTGAACTCCCGCTCCAGGTCCTCGGTGGTCTCCACATCGACCGCGCAGCATCCGAAGCCGCGGGCGACGGAGGCGATGTCGAGTCCGGGCAGGTCGAGCCCCGGCACGCCTGGGGTCTCCTCCAGCACGGCGAACGACTTGAGGATGGAGTACTCCTGGTTGCGCATGACGACGTACACGATCGGAAGGTCGTGCTGGGCTGCTGTGTAGATGGCCTGCACGGAGTACTGGAAGGAGCCGTCGCCGATCAGGCCGATCACTGGCCGTTCGACGCCCCTGTCCCGGTCGCCGAGTGCGACGCCCACGGCGGCAGGGGTGCCCCAGCCGATGCCCCCACTGGCCGTGGCGAAGAACGATCCGGATCGGACGGTGGGGAGCCACTCGACCTGCTGGGCCATCGTGGAGGTCGACTCGTTGACGATGACCGCGTCGGTCGGCCGGGCCCTGTTCAGGGTGGCGTATACCTCCGGTGGGGTGAGTGGGCTGTTCGGCGCCTGGGGCAGCTCACGCGGGCGCGGCATCGGTTCCGGAGCGGTCCGCGCTGATCCCTCTGTGACCATGTCCAGGAGCAGCTCGATCGCCGTCCTGGGGTCACCCAGGAGGCTGTCGCCCACGCGGGCCGCCGCGGCGACCGCCGGGTTGCCGGTGATCTGCAGGAGTTCGGTGCCGTCGGGGAGGTAGTCGCCGGGGACGTAGGGGTAGTAGCGGAACACCTCCGCGCCGATCACGACCACCAGGTCGTGTCCGGCCAGCCGGTCGCTGATGGTCTTGACCGACATGCCGAGCGGGCCGCCGAAGAGGGGGTGGTCCTCGGGGAAGGAGGCGCGGTCGAGCAGCGGGGCGCCGTAGACGGCGGCGCGCAGCTTCTCCGCCAGCGTGACGGCCGCGTCCCAGCCGCAGGCCCGGTCGACCTCCGGCCCGAAGACCAGCGCCGGACGGCGGCTGGCGGAGATGCGGTCGGCGAACGTGCGCAGTCGCGTGGTGTCGGGGGCGAGGCGGTCGCTGACCGTCCGCACCCGGGTGAAGCCAGGCAGGGGACGCTTCCAGTCGTCCATGGGAATCGACAGGTAGACCGGTCCTGTCGGCGGCTGCAACGCCTCGGCATAGGCCCGCATGAAGGCTTCCGGGACGTCTTCGGCGCGCGCCGGCTCGTACGACCACTTCACCCACGGCTTCGGCAGTGTCGTGGCCTCGCGGTTGCCGAGGTACGGGTCCCCGATGACCAGTTCCCGGTGCTGCTGGCCGGAGGTGAGGATCAGGGGTGTGTTGCCGTGGTAGGCGGCCACCAGGTTGCCCATCGCGTTGCCCATCCCGGCCGAGGAGTGCAGGTTGACCAGTGCGGGGCGGCCTGTGACCTGGGCGAAGGTGTCGGCCATCGCGATGACGGACGCCTCCTGCAGGGCCAGGACGTAGGTGAAGTCCTCGGGGAATTCCTGGAGGAAGGGCTGCTCGGTGGAGCCAGGATTGCCGAAGACCGTGGTGAGTTTCAGGGTCCGCAGCAGGTCGTAGGTCACACTGCGGACGGTGGACTGCTCAGTCATGGTTGCCATCGACTTTCTTGCTGGGGCTGGGCTTCCGGTTCAACGGGTCTGGCGGAGGGGTGCGCGCTTCTCCGTGAAGGGACGAGTGCCGTCTTCGGCGTCGTGGGGATGCGGTGCGCCAGTCTGATCCTGCTGGACTAATAGGCACCTGTCGTGACATATAGTCCGTTCGGTGATGGGCCTCTCCGAGGGTTGGCCCGGTTGCCGAGGCGGGTGGGCCATGGCCGGGTCACTAGCTGAGCGAGGACCGCCGCTGCGTCCGCCCCGGCTGGTCGGCGGCTGTCAGGTGAGGCGGCGGAGGGCGTCCGGGGTGAGGTCGGCGAGGGTGGGGTAGCCGTCGACGGCCATGACCAGGTCTGCTTCGGCGAGTAGGGACCGCAGGACGTGAACGACCCCGGCCTCGCCACCGTAGGCGAGCCCGTAGGCGTAGGGGCGGCCGATGCCGACGGCGGTGGCGCCTAGGTCCTGTCGCCAAATGATGATCTTGAGTGGTGGATCATGGTCGGGTGATACGTCGTCATGAACTATCCGATGCCGAGTGGGAGTTCGTCCGGCCGTTGCTGCCCGCGTCCTTGCGGGGCCGCAGGCGGTTGGACGACCGAAGGGTCCTCAACGGGATCGTGTGGAAGTTCCGCACGGGTACGGCCTGGCGGGATGTGCCCGAGCGGTACGGATCGTGGGCCACGCTGCACACTCGTTTCCGCCGGTGGGCGAAGGACGGCACTTTCGAGCGGATGTTGCGGGCCGCGCAGGCCACAGCGGACGCGGCCGGGGACATCGACTGGCTGGTGTCGGTCGACTCCACCGTCGTGCGGGCCCACCAGCACGCGGCCGGGGCCCGAAAAGGGGGCTCTGCCCGCCGGCGCTCGGACGCTCGCGGGGTGGTCTGACCAGCAAGATCCACCTTGCCTGCGATGCGCTCGGCCGCACGCTGGCCTTCACCCTCACGGGCGGAAACACCAACGACTGCACGCAGTTCACCGCCGTGATGGAAGCGATCCGGGTGCCCCGTCTCGGGCCGGGACGGCCCCGGGTGCGGCCCGCCCACGTGCTGGGCGACAAGGGCTACAGCTCCCGCGCGATACGGACCTGGCTGCGACACCGAGGCATCGGGCACACCATCCCCGAGCGGGCGGACCAAGTCCGCAACCGGCTCCGGCGCGGCAGCCGGGGCGGGCGGCCGCCGGCCTTCGACAAGCAGCTCTACAAACGGCGCAACGTCGTGGAACGCTGCTTCAACCGCGGGAAGTCCCATCCCCCGCCTTGCCAACCTAAGCGACTCCGGCGCGATAGGCGTCCGCGTGGGCGAATGCATCGAGCGCGGCTCGGAACGCCGCTCGGACTGCGCAGTCAGAGGGAACACTGGTCGGTAAAGCCGAGGTCAACGATGCTTCGCCGAGCGCTTCGAAAGCCCGGTTACGGTTCGTTCAGCAGGTCGCGTAGCAGCCGTTGCCGTGGTGCGAAGGCTGCACGCACGTCGGCCTCGCGCGCGAAGCGGCCGAGCAGGGCAGGCAAGCCGGTGTCGTCTCCCTCACGGACGGCCGACACGATCTGCTCGATCAGCGCTCCTGCGGATTCCCCCGGTCCGGTAACACGGTCACTTCCCGAGGCTACTCGGCTACCAGGACCTCAAGGTCACTCGAACGGGTGAGTATCCGCCCCTTACCGGGCTGCCGAGGGGGTCCGGGCGCCGCCTTCCGGGCCGCCGACGGCGATTCGTGGGCGGTTTCGTTTGGGCGGAGGTTGCGTCGCCAACGGCGGAGGGCCCGGCCCGGCCCGGCCTTCGCCGAACCGGGCCGGGCCACGTGTTCTTCGTACGCCGCCGTGATCGACAGGTAAAGGAGCCACGGCACGGGCGGCGCCGGGGCATCCGGTTGCCCCGCGGAGACAGCAGGGACCGGCCGGGGCATCTCGCGTGCCCGGAGAGCCACGGAGGCCGGCCAACGGCCGGTGTCTGTGTTCGGAACTGCCGGGACTACATCGGGTCGATGTCCCGCTTGCCCGTACCGCCTGCGCGCTCGCTCTGCTCCTTGAGCTCGCGGGCCTCTTCCTTCAGACGCTGACGCTCCTGCGGGTCCATGGCGCGTTCCGCGGCCTGTTCCAGGTCCGCAGCCCGAGCACGCATCTCACGTCCGGACTCGCCTGCAGCGCTCATGATCACTCCTTGGTGAGGAAGAGCGGGCCACACCAGCAAAACAGCCCCCGTCACCCCCGGCATCTCGATCAATCACCCACCGTTATTTACGTAGTTGGGAAAGCCCTCGCGTAACGGCTTGCGTGCCGGGCCCTGCTCACGTTGCGGGGTGCCTTGCTCAGTGGCTCCGGTCCTACGGGATCGGATACGAGACTGTTGGCGTCGGCCGGGACGTTGGCGCGCCATCGCCATACCTGCGTGGTCACTCGAATGGCGGGGTCGCGCATGCGGTGGAAAGCGCGGTCGCGTGAGGATCAGCGAGAGCCCCGCCCGGAGCGTTCGCGCCTCTTCCGGCCGGGCGGGCTCCACCATTGGGCAGGCCGAGCTCGGCTCAGACCGGGGTCTACGGCTCGGGATGCGCGTTGCCAGCGCGGGCTTTCGCCTTCACGTCCGCCTCGGCCTCATGCCGGGCGATGCCCTGCTCGTTCGCGTACGCCGTGACCGCGGCCTGAGTGTCCCGGGCCAGATCCCGCCAGGCACGCCATGCCGTCTCGTACGTCGCCGTCTGCAGACGCCGCCAGAGCGGCCCAAAGATCACGCAACCGGCACAGGCGAACTGGGCGCGTCTGGGTCCCGGATAAGGCGGTTCGCTTACCGCACGACGGGCGGGTCCTGGCCCTCGTCGAGGAGTTGGTCGAGTTCTGCGTCGGCCTGTCTCGACTGTGCCTCATGCGCGAGATGTTGGCCGGACCGGCACCGCGTGAGGGCCGCCGGACCGGGAGGGGCCACACCTGACCGGCCGGTACAGCAACCTCGGTGGCCGGGCAGGCGGTCGAGGCTGCCGGCCGGTACAGCGGGTACGGGCACGGGATGGACGGGCACGCACCACGCTGGTCTATGGGCTGGGCCACGGGCAGCTGTGAAGCTTCCCCGTGATCTTGGACACTGATCTCTATGCTGTGAGGCCGTGTTGGTGCCGTTGCCGGGTCTCGGCTGGGGTGAGGTAGCCGAAGACCTTGTGCTTGCGCAGTCGGCGGCGGTTATAGAACGTCTCGATGAAGTCGAAAACGTCGGCGCGGGCGGTGGCCCGGTCGGTCCAGACTCTGGTGCCGATCTCTTCCTTGAGCAGGGCCCAGAAACTCTCCGCGGCGGCGTTATCGAAGCATGATCCGGTGCGTCCGCAGCTTTGCCGGAGATTCAACTCGCGTATTTCACAGCGGAATTGGCTGCTGGTGTATTCGCTGCCGCGGTCCGAATGCGCTATGCAGCCGGGCCGGAGCCGCCCACGGCCGGCGGCCATCTTCAGGGCATCCACGACCAGGTCTGCACGGTGGTGGTCGGCCATCGAGTAGCCGACGACCTCGCGGGTGGCCAGGTCCAGCCAGCAGGCGAGGTAGAGCCAGCCCTCGGCGGTCGGGAGGCATGTGATGTCGCCGACCAGCTTCGTGCCGGGGGTCTCGGCGTGGAAATCACGGCCGATCAGGTCCGGCGCCGGCTTCGCCTTCTTATCCGGCCGGGTCAGCGACCGCCGCCTGCGGCGATGGGCTCCCTGAATACCGTGCTCGCGCATCAGGCGGGCGACCCGCTTGCGGTTCACGCGCCGCCCCAGACGCCGCAGTTCGGCATGGATGCGCGGGACGCCGTAGGTCTGGCGTGAGCCGACGTGGATGACGGTGATCTCGTGTACCAGGGCCTCGTCGGCGGCCTTGCGGACCGATCGGGTCCTGGCCGCGGCGAGCCAGGCGTAGAAGGAGGAGCGGGCAACCTTCAGCAGCCTGCAGAGGAAAGCGACGCCGTGGGTAGTCTTCTCCGCCTCGATGAACGCGTACGTGTCGTTCACCGATCGCTCTCCTTCGCGAAGAAGACCGCGGCTTTTCGCAGCACCTCGATCGTCTTGGCCTGTTCGACGTTCTGCCGACGCAGCCGCCTGAGCTCCTCGCGCTCGGCCGTGGTGAGCTCACCCGGGGCTCCCTCGCCCCGATCTGCCTTGGCCCGGCGATACCAGCCGCGCAGGGACTCGGAGCTGATGCCGAGATCCCGGGCGACCGCCGTGACCGTCTTGCCCGAAGAGTCGACGAGCGCGATCGCGTCCGCTTGAACTCCTCGGTGTACCGCTTCGTGTACTTGCTTCCCACCTGGCGCTACTTCCTCTGGAACCTCAGGTCCCAGTCTCCAGGTGTCCACGATCAAGGGGAAGGTTCACCTCGCTGGCCCCGGGCGCAGGGCGCGAACGTCAGCCGGTGAGGCCTACGTGACGACCAGCCGCGGCCTCGTGGTGGAGGTCCTCGCGGGGACAACCCGGCACGCTGTGGTGACGGTGACGCGCGTCAGGTAGGCCTCGAACTCCTATCTCTGACCCAGGCCACGAGGTAGAAGCCCCATCGTTGGACACGGCTGAAGGTCGCCGGCCAGGTCGGTGGTCCCGAACTCGTAGGTCCGGGACCACATGCTTGTCTGGTCGTCTGGCTCTACTCGCCGTCGGCTTTTGAGGGGGTGTCAGGCGGCGGGGCAGCCGGGCGCTCGGCCACAGCGACAGGGGCGGGGCTGACCAGCTACCCGGTCTGTGCCCGATCGCGGCAGCTGGTAGCTCCCCCTCGGCCCCGGCCGATGGTGCGGTCTCCTCACGCGCGTGCGGGTGTGACGGCGGGAGTACGGTGCCCGGCCACGGCCGTGCGGTGCGGACGGCGAC
Organism: Streptomyces sp. NPDC055400; assembly: GCF_053644375.1. Classification (NCBI taxonomy): domain Bacteria; kingdom Bacillati; phylum Actinomycetota; class Actinomycetes; order Kitasatosporales; family Streptomycetaceae; genus Streptomyces; species Streptomyces sp. NPDC055400. The sequence continues at coordinate 13,421 of NZ_JBSHLM010000031.1, forward strand.
GCGTGCTGATCCCGCCTCCTGGCCGAAGGCGCCACCGTCACCTGCTGGGACCCCATGGCCCGCCCCCAATCCGGCATGCACCCCTGGGACCAGACCCACCGCCAGCCCACCATCCAAGAAGCCCTCACCGGCGCCGACGCCGCCAACCTCGTCACCGAGTGGCCCGAACTGACCACCAACTGGACTGCCGCACGCCAACTCATGAACGGCACAGCTCCCGTCCTCTACGACGGCCGCAACCACCTCGACCCCGACACCATGCAGAACGCCGGATACACCTACCTCAGCGTCGGACGCCCCACCACCGTTCCGGTCGCGGCCAGGTGACCCGTCACGGCAGATCTCGGCAGCGTCAGCCGTCCGGCCCGACACACGAGGTGCCCGTGCCCGCGTCCCCCGAGCCGGTCCCCGACTGGTGCCGATGACCCAACGCCTGTTACGTGCCCCCGAGTCGGGGCGGACCTCGTAGGCGTCGAGCGCATCGGATCGCCTCTGCATCCGCTTCGCCACGATGGGTCAGTGCGGCAGGCGGGCGCCAGGCCCGTGCAAGTCCTCGCTCAGACGGCTGTGCAGCAGAAGGAGCGCGGCGGTGTCCGCGACCTTCGCGAGCCGTTCGAGCAGGGCCTTGATGCGGGCGTGGTCGCCGTCACGGACGGCCGTGACGATGCCGGAGATCATCTCGCGCACAGATGCCGGGACACTGCTGCTGGAGTCGTCCATCAGCCGCGCATACCCACCCTGGTTTTGGAGCGGTTCACTCGTTCAGGTGAGGCTGCCGGGCGGCCGGAGGGGGCCCACCAGAACCGGCCGGTCCGGCGGCCCCGGGAGGCCGCGCAGGCTTCCGGGGCCGCCAGCCGGGGACGGTCGGGCCTGGCTACTCGCAGGTGCCCGCGAACGTCGTCCGGGTCACGACATCGGTTGCCGCGGCGCTCGTGTCCAGCCACGCGACGCGCTGGCCCTCGCCGAGGGACGGGGCCAGCTGGGCGCCGGTGGAGCAGGAGACCCGGCTGAAGGCGCCGGTCCCCGCGACCACGTCGGCCGTGCCGGCGGCCAGGACCTTCACCTTCTCCGGACCGCTCCAGCCACCGAGGCCGCTCCAGGCGTCGTACGTGGAGTACGCGAAGTAGTCGTCGGTGACGGAGAACTGGGCGAAGTAGGTGCCCGTCGGCAGGCTCACCTTCGCCGCCTTGGTCAGGTCCTCGACGGGCGCGGACCTGAAGGTCGTGCTGCCGAACAGGCTGCTGTTCTCCCGCCAGAAGATGCGGTCCGCGGCGAGCTGGATGTCACCGATGGAGTTGAAGATGAAGCCGCCGATCCGCTTGCTCTGGGTGGTGTCGGTGGCGATGTCGTAGAGGCGTACGTAGGTGTGGTCGGCGCCGCCGGCCCACGCTATCTGCCCGTCCTTCATCGCCAGTCGGCCCGCCTTGGTGCCGGCCTCGGGCGTCACGTTGACCGTGGTGCCGTCGGCCTTGCGGAGCATGACGTCCTGCTCGCCGTCGGCGGTGGTGCGGATGTAGGCGAGCGCGCCGTTCTCGGTGACCGGCTCGGTCTCGTCGGCGTCCGGGGAGTCGACAAGCTTCTTGATCGCGCCCTGGCCCTTGTCATCGGCCTGGTAGATGCCGATGCCGTCGGCGGAGATCCGGGTGAAGACGACGCGCTCGTCGTCGAGGGACGGGTCCATCAGGTAGGCGTTCGACTGCGCCAGCTCGTGCTGGGGGTTCTTGCCGAAGCGTCCGACCGTGATGCCGAAGGCGGCGCCGCCCTGGCCCCAGGCGATCGCGTCGCCGTGGCCGATGGCGTAGACGTCGCCGCTGATCTGGGCGGCCTGCTCGTCGATGCCGGCGTAGACCTCGTAGGCGGGCAGGACGTCGGCGCCGATGGTGGTGCCGTCGTGGGTGCCGGCCTTCTGCTCCCAGCCCTGCTCGATGCCGTGGTCGTCGAAGGCCTTGGCGATGACGGCGAGGTCGCCGTCGGAGACCTTGAGGGACTTCGCGGCGAGGGTGACCGCGTTGCGCATGTCGGTGAAGCCCGAGAGCGGGGTGAGGTAGTTCTGGGCCGCCCGGTAGGTGATCCGGTCGGCGAGGTCGCCGCCGAGGCTCTTGCGCATGTCCCACAGCGCGCCACCGACGATGGTGGAGTTGGCGTGCACACCGCCGTTGTCGAAGTCGAGCGTCATGGGGTCGTAGTCGCTCTGCGCGTTGCGGCCGTCGTTGAGGTCGCGTAGGGCGCACTCGTCGAGCGGCTTGGTGCCGTTGCAGAGGTACTCGCCGACGAAGCCGGAGGTGGGGTCGCTCATCGCGATGCCCTTGTCGGCGGTCTCCATGGCGTTGCCGAAGTAGTCGGATATCGCCTCGTTGAGGGCGCCCGACTGGTTGAGGTAGACGAGCCCGGCGGAGTGTTCGGTGACGCCGTGCGTCATCTCATGGCCGACCACGTCGAGGCCTACGGAGAGCGGCACGCCCTTCATGTGGCCGTAGACCATCTTGTCGCCGTCCCAGAACGCGTTGGCGTAGTCCTTGCCGTTGGAGGCGACGTTGACGACGGAGTGGATGCTGCCGCCCTTGCCGTCGATGCCGTCACGGCCGAGCTTGTCCTTGTAGTACTCGTAGACCTTGGCGGCGTTGAGGTGCGCGTCGACCGCGCCCGACGACGTGTTGGCGCCGTCGAAGCGGTCACCGGCCGACTTCACCAGCGCGATGTCGTCCGTGACGGGGCCGCCCGCGACATCGGTGTAGTTCTTGCGCTGCGCGTCGTAGGTACGGATCTGTCCACCGGTCCGCGCGTACATGGCGCGCTCCGAGTCGACCAGCGTGTACGAGCCGTCGGCCTCCTTGTTGACGTTCAGCTTCGCCTCGCTGCCGTCGACGCGTACGCCCGTCCCCTGCGCGGGCGACGCGTCGGCGGCGTCGACGTTGTTGTACGAGAGCGCGATGCCGCCCACGCGCGCGTCGACGTACACCTCCTGACGCACGGGGCTGCCGTCGGACCGGGCGCCGGTGACGGTGAAGTGCCAGGCCAGCTTGCCGCCGGCGGCGTCGGGCAGGACCGTCAGACCGTGCTGGGCGGTCTTCGCGCCCTCGACGCGGGACAGGTCGCGGTCGAGCGTGAACATCCGCCGCTCGGCGGCCGCCTGCGACACGCTCGGTGTGGTGGAGACCGTGAGGTGGGTGTAGAGCGTGCCGGTCGCGGAGGTGACGCGCCGGCCGCCGTCGGCCGCCTCGCTCTGCACCGCGTACTCGGCGCCGAACACCGGTACGCCGTGGTGCTGCTGGCGGAAGCGGACGGAGGACTGCTTGCCGGACGTGGTGGTCCCGAGCGTCTTCAGATCGGAGACCGGGATCTTGTACGTGTCCTTGTGGGCCTTGAGATGGGCGCGGGCGGCCTCGGCGGGCGTGCCCGCGCGCGCCACGTCGTCCAGGCCCTGCGTCATCGCGGGAGCGACCGGCACCGGGTCGGCCGCCGTGGTGGCCGGGGACACGGTGGTGTCGCCGTCCGCCCACGCCGGCGCGGTCAGCAGCGCCGATCCCGTGGCGGCGACGACCACACCGGTCGCCAGCATCCGCCGGATCCTCGTTCGTCTCACAGAGCCCTCCCCATCACACACCTGTAAGCGGGGCGCGTGCGCCCCACTCAGCTGACGGGGTCGATGCTTCGGTACGCCGGGTTCCGCGAACAGAGGATTGAGCTGGCGTGAACATGCCGTGGCGTAAATACGCCTCAGCAGCCTTGCGATGGAACCGAGTTGGCGGTTTCACCGTCCAGCCAGCCCGCGCGGGCCGCGTGCCAGCCGAGCTGGAAGCGGGTCACGGCGCCGGCCTCCTCCATGAGGGCGCGCAGCCGTCGCTGCACGGTGCGGTGGCCCATGCCGAGCTGACGGGCCATCGCCGCGTCGGTGAGGCCGATGTGCAAGAGCCCGACGATCTGCCGGTCGATGGCGTCGAGTTCACGTCCGCCGCCGAGACCCTCGGCGCCGTGAGCACCCAGCAGCCTGCCTTTGCCGAAGTGCTGCTCGAAGAGCGACTGCAGGCCGGTGAGCAGGCCGCTGCGGTGCACGACGAGGGCGACGGGTTCGACCTCGTCACGCTCGGGGTCCAGTGGCAGCAGGGCGACCCTGCGGTCCACGAGGACCATCTTGATCGGCAGGTCCTCGACGACGGAGATCTGCTGGCCGTGTGCGACGACGTCGGCCAGGGTGCGCGCGGTGTCCGGCTGTTCGAGGCAGCCCCGCTCCACGACGGCGCGCAGGGTGACGCCGCGGTCCATCGCCTCGCGCTCGGCCTCTTCGAGGTTGTCCTGGAAGGTGAGCACCTGGGGCACCGGCATCGCCGGGACGAAGGAGCACACCTCGTGGCGCGCCTGGCGCTGTATGGCGAGGAGCCTCCGCCGGATCGCGACCGTACCGGAGAGCACCTCCACCGGCACGTACGACTGGGCGGAGCGGTGCCGTTCCGCCAGGTCGCCGACGAGCGACTCGACCCGGTGCAGTGCGGCACGGCGGGATTCGAGGAGCGGCCCGAGGGCGAGAACGGGCGGGGCGGCACGGTAGCGGACGGTGCCGTCGCGGCGGTCGGCGCTGACGAGGCCACGTTCCACGAGGAGGCCGAGGACGCGGTCGATGTCGTCCGGTCCGACACCGGAGCCGGCCAGGGCGGCCGGCTCACTGTCGGGCCGGTCCACCAAGAGCCGGTAGACGGCGTCCTCCTCGGGGCCGAGCCCGAGGAGGGTGAGCAACGAAGCGTCCGCGAGTCCCGGCACCTCGGGCACCGGGACTCGCGGACGTGGCTGGGGTCTCAGCGCTCAGCCCTTATTCAGGTTCGCCCAGAACTCGTCGAACGAGAGGACCTTGTCCCCGTTGGCGTCCTGCCGGGCGATGAGCACCTCGGCAACCGACTCGGTGACATTGAAGTCGCCCATCTGAGCCATCGCCCTCTTGTACTCGGCCACCGTGATGAAGCCGTCGCCGTCCGCGTCGAACCGCTGGAACGCCTTGCGCGCTTCCTCGATGTCCGCCACCGGGTCCACCCCCTACTTGCTGTAACACTGACGGAGGTCAGATTAACCGGCCGTACGAACGCGCAGTGCGGCAACCACCCACGCAAACTCCTCGTTGTGCCGGGGCAGCGTCTCCAGTCCCCGCACCAGGGACACCAGGTCACGGAAACGGGCCACGTCCTCGTCGGCCGTCGCCTCCATGCGCTCCAGTACTAGCTTGATCTTTAACGTGCGGCGTCGAATGGTCCGTCGAACTTGATCACTCGGTTTGGTATCTGCCGGACATGAAGGCGGCCTTCGTCTGAACA
>NZ_JBSHLM010000032.1:0-13801 GCF_053644375.1 Streptomyces sp. NPDC055400
GCCGGATACGACGCGCCCCGCCTCGGCTTCCTCCTGGGTGACCTGCCGGTCCAGGTGCTGGCCAGGATGCGATCCGACCGCGTCCTGCGCAGAGCGGCCCCACCACGGCTCCCACACACTCAGGGCCGACCGCCGCGGCCTGTACGCCGACGAGCTCGGGCATCAGGCATGCTGGCCCTGCATCCGTCGCACCGACGAGCAACTCGCCGCGATACCAGGCCTGTAAGTCAGCCTCGCCACCTGCATGACCCCCGGCAGCGGGACAGGCGGGCCCGCCGTCTTCGGGAGCCGCACGGCGCCGCTCCCGCTCCGCCTGGAAGTGCTGAGCCTTCACGCTCGCGGAGGCGTCGTGACGATCCTCCAGAGCAGGCTGATCGATTGGCTCGAGCAGCTCGGCTACCGGCATCCGCGCTGGGAGGGCGGCCTCCAGCAGCAGTGCGAGCAGGTCGTGAATCGGCTCCGCGTCCTACTGCCCTGGGCGACTGAAACCCAACTGGCATTCGACGAGTTCAGCCGCGAGGCAAGCCAGATCCGCGGCCTGTGTCACGCTCAGGTCGCCGGCGAGAAGCCGCCCACCCGCGTTCCCGTCGCCTGCCCTTGCGGGTACCTCCTTCGCGTCACTCTCGACACCCCCGGCGAACAGGACCGCGGCTGTGGAACGCAGTACGGGCACGGCCCGCTCATGGACTCGCCGTTCGCCGGGAGAGCCGCGGCGTGAGGCACTGTGGCGGCGAATGCATCCCGCACGTACTTTGGTCGGCACATGCCACTCACTGGGGGGGACCATGACGACGTCAGCAAGGATCCTCGTCGGCAAGGCCGAGACCGAAGTCGGCAAACTGAAGAACGGCAACGCCCACCCCGACGACATCAACCGGGCTCAAGCCGCCACACAACTCGCCCTTGCCGCCAGCAGCGTCGAACTGACCACCGCGATAAACGACCTTCTCAAATCCACCAACGCGAGCACCGGCGGCATCAAGAAGATCGTCGACGCGGTCACCAAGAGCGTGAACGGACTGACCGCCAAGCTGTGACGGTGCGCACCTAGCCCCATGACTGGACGCGCGCGGCCAGGTGCATCGCCAGGCTGCGCGCCCAGTCCCGAACCACCGGCTCACTCGCCGCCACCAGCGCCAGCACCTCGACCACGTCCTGCGCCTCCTCCAACGTCACCAGTGGCAGCAGTGGAGCCGGCGGATCCACGACGGTTGGGTCGTCGAAGTCGTCCATCACAGATCCCCGTACTGGGTAACCGGTACCCCCGGATCCGTTGCCGGAACCTCCGGGTACACCAGTCACAGCCGCTGATCCAACCTGATTGCCAACTCGCGAGCTGCCTCCGGCACAAGGCCATCGCCCTGCCCGAACAACCACATCGCATACCGGGCCGTCCGCGCCTCACTCTGAGTCAGCAGGGGCAAGAGCTCGCCGCCGGCCTCCAGCTCCCACGACAGCAGCCCATCGATCTCGTCATGAAACATGTCGACAACGGCTCCCCGAGCACTTTATTGATCACCGGGCCCGCAGTCCCAGCTGCAGTCCCCGCACGGGGATTCGGCGGGGTATCTCGCTGATGTGCGGAAGGAGCCGGAGCTGGCGACCCGTGCGTCGGCCCGGCGGCGGGATGCGGATCCCTGTCCGGGGCGTTACCTGCCCGACGGAGCCCGCATGAGGGGGGCCGTTGCCCAGGCCAAGGATGGCTCTCCGGCATGACAGGCGAGGTTGGATAGGCCACTGGTCAGAGCCCTCCAGACGGGGCTACGTCTCTTCCGCAACGCCGCATTGTCGACCATCTCAAGATCGGCCCTGGTCATTTTCAGGCAACCTCCCGGAGCCTGAACGGACCGTCAGCCGTCACTCAGCGAGCGCGCATCACGGAAAGCGAACCAGAACCGGTTGCAGTGAACGAAGCCAGATGTCCAGTGGCGATGCTTTCCCTACGCCCGTTCCGTGCGATTCAGGAGGATGACCACGCGTTCAAGAAGTTTGGCCACGTTCTCGATGCCTGGTCGAAGGCTTCGCTGGTGGACGAAGACGGTGAGATCGAGGGCCACTTGGGCGAAGCAGTAGGCGAGAACGCCGGGCCCTGCGACTTCCTCGCCGGCGGTACAGAGCATCTCCATTGCCTCAGGAGTGATGTCGTGGGCGCTCAGAAGTGTTGCGTAGTCGAAGACTCTGGTGCCGCTACCCAGCGCTTCCATGTCGATGACACCGCTGACACGGGCGTCGTGAAAGAGGATGTTCCCGGGTCGGATATCACCGTGGACCAGGTCGCCGGTGGGCAAGGTGACCGTGCCGTGGACGGCCAGAAGGCGCTCACAGGCGTTGGTGAGATCCCGTCCAGTGGGGCCGGTCTCGGCTGTCTGGTGTCGTAGCTCTGCGGCTTGGTCGGCCATGCGGGCTGTCAGGATCTGCGACCAGCACCGTTGTGGGTCGGGGTCGAGGCCGGCGTGCATCTCCAGGACGTCGATGAGCAGTTGGGCCTCGTGTGCGGTCACGTGACTGCGGCTGCGACCGGGTACGAGTTCCTGGATCTGGTAGCCGAGGCCGTCTGTGCTGGTGCCGACGGCGTGCCATGCCGGGGTCGGGTATCCAGCGGCGCGGATCTTCGCCACCTTCCCTGCGGCACGCTCGATCTGCGGGGCCCAATCGCGGTTGGGGCTCCACTTGAGCACCGCTTGTCGGCCTGTTGTGTCGATCAGGCGCCAGGCGCCTGATTGGACTCCGTCATCGAATCGGTGGACCAGCTGGAACTGCGTGTCCTGTGCGTGGTTCGCCTCGCACAGAACGGTCCGGGCGGTGCGCGCATCGGTGCGGTCGGGCACGTTGTCCTGGTGCATTGTGGGATCTCCTAGGCAAGTCAAGCGAGCCGCGGTCGGCTAGCGACGGCGGCGGGATGAATGCGTTGACCGCCCATCACGTCGACGGTGCGGAGAATCAAGCCACGTCCAGCACGCTACTGAGCCCTGCGCCTGAGGCGCAACGGCATTGCCGCTCGTGTACCTCCCACGGCCAACGGGTATGCGATGTTCTTGGTGACCGACTCCGACCCGCAGACCTGCGCGCGGGGCGCGCGGAACTGACACCACGGACTCTGGGAAAGGGCAACGGCACCTGCTCAGGCGGGGCGTATTGCTGACCGGCGGGCGCCATGGCGCCAGGTCGGGATGTTCCTTCAGTATGTCGTCGGTCGTCGCTTGGAGAGCTGTCGCTAGGGTGTCCACACGTCGTTCGCCATAAGACGATCTTGGACACCCTCGTTCTCGTCTCCGCAGGCACCCCTTGGACTACACCACCAGGAGGAACCAGTGTCATGCCCGCAACTGCTCACCCCCGAGGAGAGGCTCGCCGACGCGAAGAAGCTGTTGAGCCTCCCGCGTATCGTCGTGATCTGCGGCTCCACCCGCTTCATGACCGAGATGACCGAGGCCGATCTGCGGGAGACCAAAGCCGGAAAGATTGTCGTCAAACCGGGCTGTGACATGAAGTCGCCGCACGAACTTTGGTCCGATCCTGTCGAGGCCGAGGCGCTGAAGGTTCGACTCGACGATCTGCACCGGGCGAAGATCCGGCTCGCTGACGAGGTGCTCGTAGTCGGCGACTACATCGGAGACAGCACCCGAGCCGAGATCGCCTACGCCCGGTCGCTGGGCAAGCCCGTGCGGTTCACGCACCCCGAAGTCGACCCTGACGCCTGACCGCCCGCTGCCACCTCGACAACCAGAGTCGGCAGCCTGCCGCCTGACCGTCTCGGGGTGGCTTCGGCCGCCGCCCACCCCACACCCTCCACAGGCATCCCTTGGAATTGAACATCGAGGCTGGTGGTGCCCCGACAAAGCACTCAAGGTCACCTTCGCCCGCTGACCCTGGTTCAGACTTCGCTAGTCATGGAGACGGTGACTGCGGCCGTCAGCCAGGAGACCCCGCGCCGGATACTGCGCGAGGGCGAGTTCCCGTGGAAGACCCCCACTGCCCGGAAGGCGTCCAAACGTCCGCGCCGACTGCGAGCCGTCTACAACTGCACAAACGGCGTGAGCACATGCTCGCGCCTTCGATCTGGCCACCGGCAAACTGTTTTCCGCGACGGGTTCCGTCGCCGGGATCGACCCGGGCATAGCCAACTTCCTCGCCACCTCTGACGGCGGATCCGTCCTCAATCCGCGTCACGGTTCTGCGTGCCGGGCTGGTCCGTCAGAAGCCGCACCGGCGTAGCGAGAAGCCCCTCATTCATGAGGAGGAGTCACGCCGGTCACGGCACTGTGGAGCTGCTGATGCTTACGGGCAGGCGCCTGTTTGAGGTGCCATGCAGTCTTTACGAAGCGCTCCAATGGGTCTGCTTGGACGGGGTGCCAAGGAGCGCAGCCCGAGGCTTCTGCCGCATACCCCGCTACACATTATTCAGATAAGCCCACAATGCGTGTATGGTCGTGATTTTGAGGTTTCCGAGTCCAATGTGGCGCTTGCTTCAATAGCAAACAATCTGAGGGTATTCGCCATGGTTCGCCACCCCTTCCGAGCTGTGCATTTATCTATCAGGATGAACGTCCCAGGCTGGGCGGTCCCGGCGGCGCGGGGGAAGTGTGTCCCGTCCTCGGGACTGACGGATCTGGAGGTGCACAAATGCGAGGAGTCACACGGCAAGCCGTGGAATGGCTGTCAGCCGCCTCGACCGACCCGCGAGCGTGCAAACGGCAGTGGCACGGAGAGACCGGGGTGGCGGTATTGACCTGCGGGCGATTCTGGGACGTGCTGAGCGTGCCGGAGGAATTGGGCGTGCTGGCTCTTGACGCCCTGCTGTGCATCTCTGAGGCGCCTGGCCCCGCGCTCGCCGACATCGCAGCCCGTCGGGTTGGCTTCTTCCTGCCGCCCGATCCAGTCGGCCGCTGGATCGGCTCGGACGTCCGATATCTGGGCAAAGGCTCGTGGATCACGGTGCCCGCGCCGCAGCAGGCTGCCGGGAGCCTGTGCTGGCTGGTTTCACCGGATGGTACCGGTGCGCTGTTCCTGCCCGGCGCCGTGGAATTGGCCCTGCAGCAGGCGCTTGGCGTCCTCGCCGCGCAGGCCAACAAGCAAGAGCGATGCCCGATGTGTAGAGCATCCAATGCCAAATCTCGGGTACGCAGCGGCAGTCGGCCGGGGTGATGCCAGGGCGCCCAGGGCCGAGGACGCTGGGTCGGGAACGCACCGCGGCGTGAGACCCTGCAGTCGACGGGCATCAGCTCGGTCTGCCCCTTGTCGGCGAGGTTGTCGGCGATGCTACTCAGCGCCTACGAGACTGGGCAGACCACCGCGACCAGGCCCGCGAGACTCCTGCGTGCTTCCTGTTTGGGCAGTGACCGGAAGTGGTCGTCTTGTCCTGCAGACTTGTGGAGGAGGTCTCCCTCCGAGATCAGGTCGAGGGGATGCCTCGCGGAGTCGACGACCGGTACCGCCGACATCTGCCGTTCGGTCAGTGTCGGACGATGCCTTTCAAGGCGACGTTGTGAGGGACGGTGATGACCTCCCAGGTCATCGCCTCGTCTGTTCTTCGACCCTCACATCCTTCTCCTACCGCTTGGTGGTCGTTGGTGGGTCGACCGACATGTCGTCAAACTCGAAGCCGAGCCGATCGATCACGTCCACCACCCCGTCGACGCTGTGGCACAGCCGCACGACGACAGGGATGAGCATGCGCCGTCCCACCGTGCCGCTGAGGGTCACCACGCCATCGGTGACCTCGACGGACAGAGCCGATGGGCTGAGCTGGAGCGTGCGGGTCAGCACATCCTCGACGATCTCTTCCCGGATCGACTGGTCACGGCGTAGGAAGAGCTGTATAAGGTCGCTGCGGCTCACGACTCCGATGAGTCGGCCGGCGGCGTCCACCACAGGCAGCCGCTTGACCGCATGTCTGCCCATGACGCGCGCGGCACGGACGACGCTCCATTCCGGTGCGGCGGTGATGGCCGGGCTGGTCATGATGTCGGCCGCGGTGGGCGCGCCCCTCCCGGAAGGACGTCTGTGGAGGAGGTCAGCCTCGGAGACGACACCCACGGGACGTTCGGATTCGTCCACGACGGGCACAGTGGTGATGTCGAACTCGTCGAGGAGCCGGGCGATCTCCTTGAACGGGGTGCCGCGCTGAACGCTGATGGCTGTCGGGGCCATCAGGTCGGCGACGGTGCGGTGCCTCATCGTCGTCCTCCTAGGGGACTTCGACGTCGGACTGTGCGGTGACGTCGGCGATCCCCTGAACCGTGCGTGAGAAGCGCGTCAGCACATCGCTCAGGGCCGCGTTGGGGACGGACTCCGGCAGGTGGACGATCCCCTCCGCAGCGTGGAAGTGCGCCTGGCCCATGGCTCCTCCTGGTATATCGGCCCCACGTTCGAGCCTCGGTGACGTAGGGCCTCCGTGGTAGGTCCGTCCGGGGTCCAGAGGGGACTGACTGGTCCCAAGTGGACTGAGCCCTCGCGGTCACAGTGGGTGATGAGGTCGGCGAGGCGGTCCATTGCGTCCTGCGACACCCGCGAGCCATCGCTGCGGCTGTCGCAGGCTGTGCCGTGCGAACGGCTTCGCGCCATCCTCGGAACAGGTGGAGGCGGCGACAGGAGACGACTTGGCCGGTCGTCCTTCTCCCAGCTTGATCCCTATCGCCAGGGCACCTCCCGTCGTTGCACCGGCCTGTTCGCGCTTCACGACCGTTGGCCATTGCACAGGCAGAGGTAGCGGCCGCGCGCTGGTCCGGCACCTGATCGCTGGGCAATGTGGACGCCGAGTTCGAGGTCCTGGGGCCGCCGGAGTTCGCCGCGCATGTCCAGGAGTGGGGTGCCCGGTTCATCAGGACCACCCGTGCACCGGGTCCGGACTCGGGAGTGGGTGGGCCCGCAGGCTGAGGTGTCGCGCCGTCAGCAGAGAGGCCGGTTGTGATGACTGACGGTTGACGGTCGCGGTGGTCCGGCGTGGATCGATGTGGCCCAGCCATGCGTCGTGACCGTCGGTCTGCTGAGCCTGGTGTGACTTGGGTGCCGGCCTCGGACATACCGAGGTGGTCGAACACCACAATTTCGGGGACGGCACGGGTTTTGGATGACGTATGCGGCGACACGGATTGTGGGTCGGGTTGTCCCGGCATGGTCAGTGACCAGCGCCTGTCAACGGTCGCCAGGGGCGTAGGGCCTTAAGTTTCCGCACGGGGCCGATGGTGACATGCCCCAGACTGTGACGCCTGCCCGCCGGACAGAGCGGGCGGGGCCTGCCCCTCGTCCCCTTCACCGTCACAGCCCGCAGGCAGAGCCCTCCTACAGCTTCTCCCACATGTACGCGGCGCCGATCGCGACGGGCGTGACGACGTTCGCGTCGGGCGTGATGACGAGTAGTGCGCCGCTGGTGTCCTCGAGGAATCCGTCGGTGCGGGTAGCACGGTGGTGCTGGGCGAGTGGAGCCCAGTGCCGGGACCGTTCTCGCGGGTGCGGGTGCGGGTGCGGGTGCGGGTGTGTGGTGCTGATCGATGCCGCCTCGACCGCTGCCATGGCGTGGGGGCGTCCGGTGGGCAGGGTGTGCCGTGTGGGTGGCTGGGGGATCGGCTGTCGTGGGCAGGCCGGTCGCGAGGGACGCGGCCTGCGGTGGTTCGTCCCCTCGGCCCGGTGCGGGGGAGTGGGCGGCTGCTGACGGCCGTGTGTGTGGGGGCGTCGGGCCGGATCAGTACGCGGAGTTGACGTTGTCGATCGAGCCGTAGCGCTGCGCGGCGTACTTGGCGGAGGCGGTGATGTTGGCGACCAAGCCACGATCAGGGCGAACGACCCCGGCATCAACCCCCTCGGAACCGTCAGGTACTGGGGCGGCACCTACGAACAGATCGACAGCTCCCGCTTCCCGGTCATCGGGGAGCACATCGACCGGATCGGAGTCTCCAGTCAAGATACGACGGGCAGCGTCACCAACCCGCGTATCACCGTCAACATCGAGGGCACCCAGGTGGAGGGCCTGTTCGAGTCGAACGTCTGCGCTCTTGGCGGCGACAGCGGAGGGCCGGCGCTCAACGGTTCAACGGCCCTGGGACTGCTCTCCGGCGGCACTGGCGAGACGGTGTGCAACTCCTCCTCCGGCGGTACGTACTTGAACTACTTCATGCCGGTGCAAAAGGTAATAAACGATCACGGCCTGCACGTCTACTGATGGCCCGTCGCCCACTGCTGCCGCAACCAGAGGAACCTGTTTCGGATCGGCCGCGTCACACTGACAGGACTGCCGATCCCAGTTCTCGTCCGGGAGTTCACATGCGGGTTGCATCATCGCGCTCCGCCAGCCTGCTTGCCGCCGTGGCCATGGCTGCCGCCGGCCTGGGGGCAGTCTACGGGTGCGGCAGCCAGCAGAAGGCTGGCGACAGCCAAGAGGAGCCGGCGCACCGTGCCCGAAAAGTCGCCACAGCCTGGGACGGGTCAGCGGCATCTGCGGCATGGCGTGCCGGCTACCACCCCATGGGGGAAGTGGTCCAGCTGCCGCGGGGCGGCCTGCGAAGCAAGGCTGATGTGCAGGCTTACCAAGCCCAGAGTTACGTCCTGCGGGGCACGTTGCCCGCCACCTGGCCGAAGAGCGGCCGGGCGGCGTGGGCCGGGGGCAAATCACTCACGCGACCGCTGACGGGGGTGGACGCGTCGTACAACACCCTGGCTGACGGCCGCAAAGGCGGAAAGCCACACCTGGCTGTGACGGGGGCGAAGCTGGGTGAGATGACGGTGAACACCAGCCGCGGACCGGCAGTGGTGCCGGCCTGGCTGTTCACACTCGAGGGTTACGACTCGCCCCTCAAGCAGGCCGCGGCCGTCCCTTCAAAGCTGCCCCAACCGCCGATCAAGCGGGCCAGCAACGTTCCCGGATATCCGATCGACCGACTGGTCAAGATTTCCGCGGACGGGCGATCGGTAACCGTGGTGACCCTTCAGGGTGCCTGCGACAACCGCCCGAACGTGCATGCATGGGAAACACCCGACAGCGTGGTGCTCTCAGCGGACGTCACGGGCAAAAAGCGCGATGGCGTCTGCACCAAGCAGGGGAAGCTGCAGCAGGCGACCGTGAAGCTGGACCGCCCGATAAGGGACCGCGTCCTGCTCGACGCGATCACAGGCAAGCCAGTTGCCTTCAAGCCGCTGCACGGACCCTCGCCAAGCCGGAGCTGATCCGAACACAATGGCGGTACGGGCGATGTATCCACGCAACGTCGTCTCTTGGTCGAGGCAGTGACCCGGTGGACTGGACACGGAGCGGTGCTGAACGCATGGGTGAGGACTCGCACCTGGCTCGAGCCGCATCCCTGGAATACGCCCGCCCCAGCTCCGCGGCCTCCAGGGCGAGCCAGTCGCACCACTTCCTCAGCCCAGGCATCCGCACGATCTGGACGCGTACCGAGCGCATGGCGTCGCAGCGACCGCCGGCCCCAGCGGGGTACCTCTCATCACACGCCTTGACCTGCGATGATTGATGGCAAGGTACCTGGACGGTAAGCTGCAGGCATGCCCGCCTTGAATGTGGAGTTCAGCGAAGAGGAGCTCAACGAGCTCCGCGAACTGGCGCGAGAGCAGGGGGTCACCCTCAAGGCCCTGGTACGCGCCTCGACCGCCGACCAGATCGCCCGCCACCGTGCGCTGAAAGAAGGCGCCGAGGTCTTCGCCCGCGTCTTCCACGATCCCGCCCTCGCCGAGGCCATCGCTGCCTCGGGCCTGGATGACGGCCCGGCGATCGGGGCAGCAGGACAGGCCGCCTGACCGATGCCGCCTGTCATCCATATCGACATGCGGTGGCTCCTGCAGCAGCAGGAGACCGCCCTGCCCGACCACCCGACCGTCGGCGACTTCTCGGCGCTGATGGCCGGCGTGGCCCGCCACCGCGTCGACCCACCCCGGGCAGGCACCGACTCCGATGCGTCCTGGCGCGCGGCAGCCCTGCTGCACACCTTCCTGCTCCTCAAGCCGCTGCCCGCGTACAACATCCGCTTCGCCTGTGCCGTGGCGATCGCCTACATGCATGCCAGCGGTGAAGGCATCGACGCCCCCTACGGTGAACTCGTCGACCTTGCAGGCGAACTGCTCTCTGGGAAGGCCGACGTATTCACGGCGGCCGACCGCATCCGCGCCTGGCGCCTGTAGCAGGTACTGAACCGAGGACCTCTGCGGCACGCCCCGTGGGCCAGAGCCGCGCCTCCGTGCTCTGGCCCCAGAGGGACCCAACTGGCATTCCAAATCCGCTGAGCCCCCCCCGCTGCGTAGCGGGGAGCAGCGCTGGCCAGCACCTGGACCGGCTGGACATCACGCTCTCTTCCCGCTGCGGAGGCCAATCATTCGTCGTCACCGGTCTATACGTAGCGCACCCGTCAATCTCCACGAGCAGTGTGGCGCGCTCCAGTCTCCCGCGGACGTGATCAGCGAAGGCGGGCTCACTGGCCACCCATGACCAGGTGGGGCGCGGCCCCGGGCGGGACCATGATCAACGATCGGCCCGGTGTGGATCCCTCCCCGCCCCGGAATGAACCATCAGGATCATCAGTTACAGAAGAAACAACCGACAGCATGTCGTTCCTCTCGACTCAGAGGAGCTTTCCATGACTGCAGAACTGGACGGATCCACCGCTCTTGTCACCGGCGCCACCGCTGGAATCGGCCGGGCCATTGCCCTTCTCCTGGCAGCGTCGGGGGCCTCGGTTATCGTCCACGGGCGGGACGAGCAGCGAGGTGCGGAGACCGTCAAAGAGATCGCTGCCGCAGGCGGGAAGGCCCGGTTCATAGCTGCGGATCTGAGCAGCTCTGAAGATGTCCTGCGTCTTGCCGCCGAAGCAGGCGAAGTGGACATTCTGATCAACAATGCCGGTATCTATCGGTTCGCTAGTACGCCGGACACCACCGCCGAAATGTTCGACGCTCAGATGGCCGTCAACTCACGCGCGCCGATGCTCCTGGTCGGTGCCCTCGCCCCAGGAATGGCTGAGCGGGGGCGAGGCGCCATCGTGAGTGTGAGTACAGGGGCGGCTACCACGCCGGTGCGGGAAGCGGGTGCTTACGGGGCCTCCAAAGCTGCACTCGAACTTCTCACCCGAGTATGGGCTGACGAGTTCGGCGCCCAGGGAGTCCGCGTGAACGCCGTGGCCCCGGGCCCCGTCTATACCCCCGGGACGGAGGAGATGGGGGGTGAAACCCTCCAGGTGATTGGGCGAACCACCGTACTGGGGCGGGTCGCAGACCCTGAAGAAATCGCGGAAGCGGTTCTGTTCCTTGCCTCCTCCCGCGCCAGCTACATTACCGGCGCGGTTCTCGAGGCACGCGGCGGACAGCTCGCGATCGGATGACTTTGGGCTGGGGTGACCACGTCGCTTTCCCACACAACAGGAGTCGCCGGCGCGGCGCTTCTCGCCCTGGCGATGGGCGGGATCCTCGGTGCAGTAAACGGAATGATCGTCACGGTTCTTCGTGTCAATGCATTCATCACGACACTGGGCACGTCATCCCTGTACTCCGGTGCAATTCTCTTCATCTCCGACTCGACCGCGTACAGCAATTCGGAAAGCAATTTCATGTGGCTTGGGAGCGGCACCCTCTTCGGCGTTCCCGTCTCTCTTGTCTGTCCCGCCCTGGTCTTCGTGGCGGGCCTGATAGCCATGGAGCGTATGCGGTTCGGGCGCCGCGTCTACGCCATCGGCGGCAGCAAGGAAGCTGCGCGTTTGTCCGGCCTCCCGGTCCAGAGGGGCTGTCTTCGACATGTGGATCTCCTAGTGATCGGAGACCCACGTGTCAATGGTGATCGTCAGTTTTAGAAGGCATTCGGCGAGCAGCATGGTGGCCTCGCGCTGAGGCAGCGCTTTCCCTTCGAAGACGTCGGCGGTGACCCAGCACAGGATGTCCACCGGGTAGTACTTGTCGGTCGCCTGGCTCATCGAGTTGGTCGTGATGCGCAGGACCCGCAGGACGAGTTCGGCGACTTCGGAGGCAGGGCCTCTTGGTAGCGGGTAGCAATCATGTTCGGTTGAGATACGGCTACTGACACACGGTCCGCAAGGCACTGGATCTGGTCTGGTCAGGCTGAACACTCCGGTCGAGTCCGTCGGTTGATGTCAGCCTTTCGGCAAAAAACTCGAAGACGGCCCCACGGTGTCACTACCACCCTGCGACATCCCAGCAAGGTGACCACCATTCCTTCCGGTCTTCTTCGGCTCTCCCTCTCGCTTCTGACATGGCGTCGTCATCGCCGCGCTCATAGGCCTGCCGGAGCGCCTCAACATCCTGGACCGTGTACCGCATTGACCTGGCGATCTTGGAATCGCTCACGGTTCGAGCGGCTTCTTTCAATCCTTCGATGTACCTCGTTAACGACACGTCATCGGGGAGAAACATCGATACGGGAACTCCGCCTTGATAGAAGGCATGCAGTGCTTGGTCGCAGCCCGCATGAGTCGCGTTGGTCTTCTGTTTGCTCTTTTGGATGTGGTCGTAGGCCCACCATGCTCCACCGCCGAGGATTCCTATCACGATCAGAGTGACGAGCCCATTCTTCACCGACGTAACAACAGCGCTCCATGGGAAGGTCACGGTGTGCTTGTCTGGAGCATGGAAGTGATTGTTCTGGACGCCATGGTTCCCGTCCTGCAAGGCAGCTGGACCGTGGAATTCAGTGCGCTTGGGAGTACTGCGGCCATGGTCATCGCGCTGCGGGGTGGTCATCCGCTGTGGCCGAAGTGGTTGTCCTGACGATTGTTGTCGCCCGTCTGGATCGCGGTGGGACCGTGGAAGGTACTGCCAGCGAAGGGCGCTGAGGCGTCACTCGTAGCGATGGGACCGCTGTCTACCAGCGCACGAAGTTCCGCGACCGCGGCGGGTAGCTCAGCACCTTCCAGCCGAGTCAACAGCACCACGAACTCAGCCTTCCAGGCAGCTGCCTGGCTGCCCGCCGCTTCCTCGTCGGGACTGTCCGTCAGTGCTGTCGCGGTCCGGTCCAGACGTTGCCTCCCCGATTCCTCGCTCTCGTGACTGCCCCGAGCCATCAGGCGTGCGGCGCGATCCCGGATCGCATTCCACCCATCAGTGCCAGCCGCCTGCACCAGTGATGCTCCTCCAGCCGAGGCCAGCGCCAACAGTGACTCCGAAATCATCCGCCCACTCCCTCCAATGACGGCCCTTCACAGCAGGCCTATCTCCCCAAACTGCCAATATATCCAGGCTAGTTGAACTAGGTACCGCACGCCGCAGGGTCGTCGGTGCACTGCTCGCAGATCGCCGTGTGGTTGAGCTGGGCGGGATACACGTACCGCAGGGCGCAGGGGCGGCAGCCGCGGGGAAACCACCGGGCCGCGGTGCCGTGGGCGACCGTCTCCCGCGCGCCGAGATCGATGGCGGTGGAGTTGCTGAGGGCGACGGCGCACCACACGCAGGCCCTGCCGCGCACCTGCGGCTCGGACAGGCCGCCAGGGGCTGGGACTTGGATGGGCGGCGCCTCAAGGGTGTTGCTCGGTCCGCTTCCCGCACCGGATGTTCGACCCGTAATCTCGGCCATGTCGACTCCTGTCGGTCGGCCGGCCCCGGGACCGTTCACGCGGTTGCCCGGACGCTGTACGACTCATGGAATCGGCGCGATACTCGGGGTGACAGTGACGGGGCGTCCTAGGCACTGTTTCTCGGATCTCCTGACATGAGTGGGGAGTTGGAGCCAGGCTGGCGGTATGGGCCGTGGAGATCTGACGAAGGCGGAGTGGGATCGGCTGGAGTCGTTCTTACCTCGTGGTGGCACCCGTGGGGGCCGGTGGAGCGATCACCGTCGGGTGATCAACGGGGTCCTCTA
>NZ_JBSHLM010000033.1:0-10220 GCF_053644375.1 Streptomyces sp. NPDC055400
CCGCTACGAGAAACGGGCCTACATCTACCTCGGCACCGTCACACTCGCAGCACTCCTGATCTGGCTCCGCACATGATCCGAGAAACAGTGCCTAACGCGCCCCGCCGACCGTAAACGGCGTTTACACCCTCGACCACCGCACCCCTGATACTGCTAGGCGGTTGACAGTGCAGGCGGGGCCGCCCGCCTGGTAGGGGGCGTTAAACATCGACTGCTTCTCGCCCGGCGCCGTTGCGCCCGACGGTTTCGCGCACTGCGGCCGGTCGACCAGCGTGTCGCGGGGGATGCTCACGACGGAGGCCTTTTTGTGGCTCTTGTCGACGTGCAGCACCATGGCCGTGTCCGAGCGGGCGCCGGTGACGCCCGTGCCGTATGTGCCGTGTGTGCCGGCGCGAGTCGGAGCCCAGGAGCAGGATGTTCATCGCCCCGTCGTGACCCGCCTTTGGGCGGTTGTTGCCCAGCACGGCGTTGATGTCGGTGCCCTTGAGGTTCCCGTTCAGGTGCGACTATGCGTAGGCGGCACCGCCGGCGCCGGCGAGGACGGCACCGAGCGCGGTGCAGGTGATCACGCGCAGTGGCTTCCTGCGCGTCCTGCCGCGTGAGCGGTGCAGGTTCGCAGACTCGTAGCCGGGCTCGTCAAGGGCGTCTGAGGGTGCGTGCCCTTCGTCTGCACTGTGGTGCGGCATCGGGGGCTGCCCTCCGTTCACTGGCTGAGGTGTGCCGTGGTGGGGCTGTGCCGTGGTGGGGCTGTGCCGTGGTGGGGCTGTGCCGTGGTGGGGCTGTGCCTTGGGTCGGTCACGGCGCGGTGGTGCTGACGGCTCAGTACGCGGAGTTGACGTTGTCGATGGAGCCGTAGCGGTCGGCGGCGTAGTTGGCGGCCGCGGTGATGTTGGCGACCGGGTCCGTCAGGCTCTTGGAGGTGCCGGCGACGTGGTAGGCGTCGAAGGTCGGCTGGATGACCTGGAGCAGGCCCTTGGACGGGGTGCCCTTGACCGCGTTCACGTCCGTGCCGTTCACGGCGTTCGGGTTGCCGGAGGACTCACGCATGATGTTGCGGTGCAGGCCCTCGTAGGAGCCGGGGATGCCCTTGGCCTTCATGACCTTGAGGGCCTCGTTGATCCAGCCGTCGACGTTGTTCCCGTCGGTGGCCTTCTTCGTCGCCACCGAGGACGCGGCCTTCGGCGCCGCGGTCGGCTCGGCGGCCTGCGCGGGAGACGGCGCGAAGGTCAGTGCCGCGCCCGCGAGACCGGCGGCGGCCAGGACCGTGACGGTGGCGCGCTTGAAGCGGGTGGGGCGGGCGGCAGCGGTGATCGGGGCGGAGAAGGCCATACGGGATTACCTCTTCATGCTCGGGGACATCGTGCGGCGCCGGCCGGTGCGGTGTGGCGCCCGGAGCGGAACGATGTTCCGCGCCCTGGCCCGGGGCGTTCGGAGCGAGCGGCTTCGCTCGTGCTCCGACCCGCTCACCGGGACGACAGCCATAGTTAGCGATGCCCGAGAGGGGGCGCAAGGATGTGACGTACTACCCCACATCGGATAAATGTCCGAAATGGCCGAATAGGATGGCTTCTCTGAGCCTCCGAGCGGACCCGTGGACTACTACAGTCTCTAGTATGTGATCTGGCCCCTATGGGCCGCCTCACAGGCTCGACCCCCTTCGTGTTGCCCAGGTCACGCGCTCAGCCCGGTCCGGAGGCCAGCACGACGGCCACGCAGGGCGACTCCCCTCAAGCGAAACCGATTCGGTTTGCAGGCGACTTGGCATGTTGGAACTGACTGCGGCGATGGTGGGTCGCAGCACGCCCTAGGAGTCCTCGGCGCCCTCATCGCAGTGACGTCTCTGATGCCCGTCGGGTGTCGATCGAGCCAGTGTTCGTGGCATGGCGGGACGCTAGGACCGGCCCAGGAAGCAGAGCATCAGCACCGACCGTTCGATGCCGCTGTCCACCGGCCCGCTCGGCGCCACCCTCCGCAAGGGAGGACGAATGGGCCTCCCTGCGGGCGCTACAGGGCAGGGCGCGCTGTGCGACGGAACTGGTGGCGCCGTCGCACAGGCCCTGCCTCGGGTGACAGGCAGGCAGTTTGGCACGTGAAAGGGCCGGGCAGTCCCCCACACCGCCCGGCCTGTATCTGGCCGGCCCGCCGGGCTGTCCCTGTCACCCCACCGGAGGACCGCCCGGCGGACCGGGGTTCAGCACATGTGCGCCACTGTGTTCAGCGCACGTCGTAGGCGCGGGTCACGGTCTGTGTGACGGAGGCGCCCTTGTCGTCCGTCAGCTCGGACTTGAGCGTGACCTGCTGGCCGGAGGCGCCCGCGTGGTCCACGGTGGCGACCCACTTGCCGCCCTTCTTCTCGGTCTTCGCCGCGGTCCAGGTCGTACCGCCGTCATAGGAGTACGACAGCTTCGCCGACGTGATCTCGCCCGGGGTGTAGCCGGCCTGGCCGGTGGCGGACAGGGTGATGGACTGTCCGCCCCGGGCCGCGAGGGTCTTCATGGCGTCCTCGGGGATCTCGTACCTGGGGAAGAGCAGCGGGATGCTCTGCGAGTAGGCATTGGGGTCCTCCTTCGACGTGAAGCCGAAGACCGTCGTGGTCCTGGTGGACCGCTTGAAGAATGTCGCGGGCTGGCCGCCCTTGAAGGTGGTGAGCGCCAGCTCGTAGGAGGCCCCGTCGGACGGCACCGTGAAGGCGCCGTACGGGACGGTCCTCTTGCCGACCTCCGTGCCGTCGCGGCTCAGCCGGACGCTGCCGGAGTCACCGAACGAGCCGGGGAGGCCGGTGTGGCTGCCGTCGCGCCAGAACGCCCGGCTGAGGTCCACTCCGATCAGGTTGCCCTGCCGCTCCGCTACGAGGGTGCTGCTGCCGTCGTCGTTGCGGGGCGCGGCTGCCGACAGGACGCCGTCGTACCACTTCTCCCTGGTGCGTTCGCCCTTCTCGTAGACGGTGGGCAGGCCCTGCATGAACTCGCCCCACGGCATCGAGCTGGAGACCGCGTGGTCCCATGTGGCACGGTCGCCGGTGTAGTACTCGGTGCGCTCGCCGGGTACCGCGAACCGCTCGTACGCGGCGGCCGTGCCGGAGATCCCTGAGTCGAGGGTGCCTGTCGTCATGTCCACGAAGTCGGTGGCGACACCGGCCGCCGTGTACGAGGCGTCGACGCGGGCGAGGTCCTTGTCGCGGGCGGTGTAGGTGCGGTCCGAGACGACCGGTCCGTTCTCGGTGTACGCCAGGTTGTAGACGTACGGCGTCGTGCCCGCGGCCTGCCAGGAGACCTTGCCGAGCTGTGCGGCGAGCGCCTTGCCCTCGGCTGCGGGCAGGCCCAGGAGCGGCAGGGGCGCGATGGCGAAGCCGGTGCTCGGCGCCCAGCGGACCTCGGAGTCGTGGTACGCGATGACGGCGATCGCGCCGGCCTCCTTGGCCGCCTTGGCCGGGGTGTAGACGTCCGTGTCGGTGTCGGCCAGCTTCACCAGGGCGATCTTGCCCTTGACGTCGGCGTCGGCGATCTCGTCGGTGGTGCCCGAGCCCGCGCTGACGACCTCGGCGGAGCCGGTGCCGTTGAGGTTGGCGCCGCCGGTGGACGCGGCGTACGGGTGCAGGCGGGTGCCGTCGGCGGTCGTCAGCTCGCTGACCAGCGGGGCGGCGTTGCGCCAGATACTGGAGAAGGAGAAGTCGCCGTCGGTGGCCCTCCCCTGGATGTCGGCGTAGTAGCCGCGGAGGGCGCGGCCGCCGGTGATGGTGCTGGAGTGCACCCAGTAGTCGTCGAAGGAGCGTGCGTAGCCGAGGACGGCGCCGCGCGTCTCGGTCTTCTTGTCCTGGGTGACGGCCTTGAGGCGGTGCGCCTTGCGAGCGTCGAGGACGACGGTGGTGTCTTTGGTGAGCTGCAGCTGCGGGCGGCCCAGGTAGGTGATCGAGTCGTACAGCTTGGCGCCCTCGCCTGCATCGGGAGTGGTGACGAACGCCGACAGTTCGTACGCGCCCGCGCGGACCTCGAAGGTCTGCTCCTCGGCTCCGTTGTTGGCGGCGCGCACCGCGGTGACGTCGTCGGTGCCGACGACGTCGACGCTGGAGGCGCCGAGTGCCGGGTTGCCGCCCCGGTCGATGAGCTTGACCGTCAGCTTGACCGTCTTCGGCTCGACGTACAGCGAGAACGGGGTGGAGACGTGGACACCGCCGGTGCCGGTGGCCAGGAGGCGGCCGGTGACGTCGCCGTACTGGGCGGCCTTGAGGTACACGGCCGGGTCGACGGTGAGGGGGACCTTCACGGTCTCGCCGGCCGGGACGGTGACCGTGCGGCGGCCCAGCTTGGCGACGGCGCTCTCGACCGCGGAACCGTCGTTGCCGGTGACGCCGTCGACCTTCAGCGTCAACTGCATCGCCGTGTCACCGGTGTTGGTGTACGGCACCTCAACGCTGGTGGTGTCGTCCTTGGACTGCGGCCAGGGGTAGGAGCCTGCCTGCACGGAACCTGCACCGAGCACGGCCTGCTTCAGCGCCTGGTCCACGCGCATCGAGCCGCCGCCGGTCTCGCGCACGTCGCCGGAGATGTCGGTCTTGGCGGAGGAGACGAGGGCCTGCTTGATGCGCTGCCCGTCCCAGTCGGGGTGCTTCTGCTTCAACAGGGCTGCCGCGCCCGCGACATGGGGCGTCGCCATCGACGTACCGGACATGGTGGTGTACGCGTAGACGCCGCTGCCACCGGCGGCCGCGGCCTTGATGTTGACGCCCGGGGCGGCGATCTCCGGCTTGAGGGTGTGCGAGCCGAGGACGGGGCCGCGCGACGAGAAGTTCGCGGTGTCGTCCTGCGCGTCGACGGCGCCGACGGTCAGCACGTCGGGGGCGCAGCCCGGCGCAGCTACGGTGTTGCCCTTGGGGCCCGAGTTGCCCGCGGCGATCACGAACAGGGAATCCGTGCTCTTCGCGATTTCCTCGGCGGCGACGCCCATCGGGTCGGAGCAGTCGCCGACTTCGGTGGAGCCGAGACTCATGGAGATGACGTCGGCATGCTGGCCGACTGCCCACTGCATGCCCGCGATGATCCCGGAGGTGGAACCGGAGCCGTTGTCGCCGAGGACCTTGCCGATGAGCAGGTCCGCGTCGGGGGCGACGCCCTGTTCCTTGCCGCCGGACGCGGCGCCGGTGCCGGCGACGGTGGAGGCGACGTGCGAGCCGTGGCCCTGCCGGTCGTCGGTGCCGGAGGCGGAGCCGGTGAAGTCCTTGGAGTCGACGACCTTGCCCTTGAGGTCGAGGTGCTCGGCGTCGATGCCGGTGTCGAGGACGGCGACCTTGGTGCCCTTGCCGGTGTATCCCGCGGCCCAGGCGAGGTCGGCACCGATCTGCTGGGTCGACTCGGCCATGGTCGACTTCGCCTTGGCGTCCAGCCACAGCTTCTTGACCGGTGAACCGGCTCTGGTTCTCGGGCTGGTGACGTCCGCCCAGAAGGAGGCCGCCTTCTCCTTGTCGGCCCTGAACGACACAGCGCCGATGGAGTCGAGGGTGTGGGTGCGCTCGGCACCGCGGGGCGTGGCCGGCAGCGCGCGGGCCACGTCCACGGACTTCTCGTACATGGCGATGACCGGGACCGACGCGCTGTGCGCGTCGTCGTAGCCCTGGGCGACGAGGCCGGTGACATTGAACAGCTGCTCGTCGACGAGCCCGGCGTCGATCTTCTGCTGGACGCCCTGGGGGTAGACGAACAGGTCGTCGCCCACGCGCCGGGTCCCCACGACCGGCTCGCCGCCGTCCTCGCGCGGCAGCACACTCGCCGAACTGCGGCCCTTGGCATCGGTCTTGACGACGACTTTGTCGCCGGTGACGAGGGTGACGACGGCCGTCGCGGCCTTCGCATCCTCGGCCTGGGCGGCGGCGCTGCCTACCAGGGGCCTGTCGTTTCCGGCGGAGCCGTCAGTGGCGTTCGCCACGGACATGCCTCCTGCCGTGACGGCCAGGACAGCGGCGATGGCCGTGCCCAGGGGCGTCCGCGATATCGCGCGCATAGGTGCTCTCCATCCCCAACCGGCCTGAAGTGTTCACGTGCCGGAGATCCACTCGTGGTGCTGCGGTGGGGACACAGTGGCAGAGGGTTCTGCGGTGGAGGAGAACTCGCTGCGGCGGGTTTACGCCGTGTCCGGTTTCCGCCACAAGTCGCCGCACACGCCCACGCATTCGCTTCGACGGTGCTTCGACCAGGCCGGTCTCTCGCTGACGGCCACCTGCATCCCGACGTCTGCTGCTGTAGGTGCCAGTAGCCTCGTCCGTGCTGGTCATGCTGCGTGTGCACACCGTCGCGAGTCCATGCCAATCAGGGATGACGGGAGGGACCTGCTCGGTGATTGCCGGCTGGTTCCGGTCGGCGACAGGATGGTCCGGTGGCGGCGACTGCAGTACCTGGCCCTGGCCCTGGCGAATATGTTCCCCCTGATACGGCTCCTGCCGATGGGCGACCGCGACAAGGACGCCAAGATCCTGGCACGGCGCCACCAACTCGCCGCGCTGCTACGGCGGAACGACTAGAGATCTTTAAGGGTGTGGGTTACGTGGGGTCGTGACGGATGTCGTGGGCTGCGCTATGCCGGAGGGATGAGGTATCCCGATGGTGGCGGGCTGACGGCTGAGGAGCGGGTACGGCGTGAGCAGGTCCGGTTGGCGGCCGCTGATCTGATCGAGGCGGGGGCCAGTGACCGGGAAGTGGCCCGGCAGTTCCGGGTGACCCGCATGTCGGCAAACCGCTGGCGGCGGGCGTTGGTCACCGGTGGTCGGCAGGCTCTGATTTCCAAGGGGCCCGGCGGCGCCCGCTGCAAGCTCGATGCGAGTCAACTACGTGTGCTTGAGGCGCTGTTGGATGCCGGCCCGGCAGCCGCGGGCTGGAGCGATCAGTGCTGGACGCTGGCAAGGATTGCCGAGGTGGTGCGACGCCGGTTCGGCGTCGAGTACACCCTGGCCGGGATGGACCTGCTGCTGCACCGCATCGGCTGGAGCGTGCAGGTCCCTTCCCGCAAGGCCACCGAGCGCGACGAGGAGAAGATCGCCGCCTGGAAGGACGAGCAGTGGCCCGTCATAAAAAGACGGCGGCGGACCTGGGCGCCTGGCTGTGCTTTGAGGACGAAGCCGGCCAGGGGCTGAGGCCGCCCAAAGGCCGCACCTGGGGTCGCCGAGGCCACACGCCCGTCGTGCGGGTCACCGCCGCGGGCACCAAACGCGTCTCCATGGCCGCGCTGATCTGCACCAAGTCCGGCCACCGGCCCCGGATGATCTATCGCATCCACCTGGACCACGGCCCCACCAAGAGTCGGCGCAAGGGCTTCACCGAGACCGACTACGCACGCATGCTGGATGCCGCACACCAGCAGCTCGGCGGCCCGATCGTTCTGGTCTGGGACTGTGAGAATGAGGGCATCTCGTTCGGGACCGTGGTCTGACCCGGTCTGGGACTGACCATCGTGTCCGGAGTATTGTCTGTCGGCCGCGGTCCCGGGCGAGAGTCCGCCGACGCCGGGTCGACGGGTGTGTCCCGATAGGGGCTTCGCGGCCAGCACCGTCACAGTCTTGACCACCCGTTCGGCCCGGTGTCTTTTCCTCGGTCCGCTCGGGAGAGACATGACAGCTACGAGCACCTTGCCGACACCAAGCACCCAAGAGCCCCCCACGGAGCGCTATGAGATCGTCCTGGGCGTCGACACCCACAAGGACGTGCACGTTGCCGCGGTCGTGACCAAGCTGGGCGCCCAGTTGGGGGCATGCCCGTTCCAGGCCACCGCAGCAGGCTACCGGGAGATGCTGGAGTGGGCCCGCTCCTTCGGCGATCTACGTTATGCAGGCGTAGAAGGCACGGGCTCCTACGGTGCGGCCCTGTGTCGATACCTGCTTGCCCAGGACGTTCAAGTGATCGAGGTGAACCGGCCGGACCGTGCCGCCCGCCGTCGATCGTGCAAGAGCGACGAGGTTGACGCGGAGGCCGCTGCCCGTGCTGTGCTTGGAGAGCGAGCCACCGCCAGGCCGAAGCACACCGGCGGGACGGTGGAGGACCTTCGGGTGTCCAAAACCGTCAAGGACTCCGCTGTCAGGGCCCGCACCCAGGCGATCAACCAGCTCAAGGCGATCCTGGTGAGCGCCGACCCGGAACTGCGTGAATCCCTGGCGCGGTTAGGCAACGTCGCGCTCTTCAGCGCGTGTGCTCGACTCGATCCGGAAATCAGTGCCGTCCACCAGGCACTCCACCTACTTGCGGTCCGCATCGAGCAGCTGTCCAACCAAGTCGGTGTCCTCACCAAGCGCATCACCCTCGCTGTCAAGGACCACAACCCCGCGCTCCCAGACATCCAGGGCGTGGGACCCGACAGCGCCGCAGCCCTCCTGGTCGCCGCCGGCGAGAACCACGATCGTCTCGACAGCGACGCCTCCTTCGCCGCTTTGTGCGGCGTCAGCCCCGTCGAGCACTCTTCGGGGAAGAGCAAGCACCGGCGTCTGAACCGTGGCGGCAACCGGCAGGCCAACGCTGCCCTCTACCGCATCGTGCTCACACGCTTGCGCTGGGACGAACGCACTCGGGCCTACCTGGAGCGGCGCACAGCCGAAGGCAAAACCAAACGCGAAGTCATCCGTTGCCTCAAACGCTACGTGGCCCGCGAACTCTTCCGATGCATCAGCGCCTCACCATTGCCCGGGGCAGCGATGCAGCGAGGTTGACAGACCATAGGGGCATCAATTTGAACACGCACGTCAGCCGCACCATGCGCCAGCTTGTCGACGCCCGATTATGGCTGACCGTCTACCAACTCCCACCCTATGCACCCGAGTTCAACCCGGTCGAAGGCGTGTGGTCGCACCTGAAACGGTCCCTGGCCAACCTCACCAAGCACAGCCTCGACCAGCTCACCGCGCTGGTGAAGACCCGCCTCAAGACGGATGCAGTACCGCCCCGGCCTCATCGACGGCCTCATCGCCAAGACCGGCCTCGACTTCCAACCGCCGTAACCTCAACCATTGAAGATCTCTAGTGTTCTGAGTCAGGAATTCCGTGTGTATGTGTAGCCTTGTTCTATGGGGCGGATGGGGCGGCCGAAGGCCGAGTTGACTCTGTCGGATGAGGAACGGGCTGCACTCGAGGGATGGGTGCGGCGTCGTTCCACGCCGCAGGCGTGGGCATTGCGGTGTCGGATCATCCTGGCCTGCGCCGAAGGCACCTCCAACAAGGACGTGGCTACTCAACTCGGTTCCACACCACAGGCGGTGGGCCGCTGGCGGGCCCGGTTTGTGCAATATCGAATCGTAGGTCTGGGTGACATGCCACGTTCGGGTGGCCCCAGGACGGTGACGGACGACCAGGTCGCCGCGGTCGTCACCAGGACGCTGGAATCCACCCCGAAGAACGCGACGCACTGGTCGACGCGATCGATGGCGAAAGAGATGGGCCTGTCTCAGTCGTCGGTGTCCCGGATCTGGCGGGCGTTCGGCCTGCAGCCACATCGCTCGGAGACCTTCAAACTGTCAACCGATCCGTACTTCGTCGACAAGGTCCACGACGTCGTCGGTCTCTACCTGGACCCGCCCGAAAGGGCGTTGGTGTTCTGCGTGGATGAGAAGTCGCAGATCCAGGCCCTGGACCGGTCGCAGACCGTGCTGCCGATGATGCCCGGTGTTCCCGAGCGGACCACCCACGACTACGTCCGTGCCGGCACCACCACACTGTTCGCGGCCCTCGAGGTCGCCACCGGCAAGGTGATCGGCTCCCTGCACCGCCGGCACAGGGCCGAAGAGTTCAAGAAGTTCCTCGTCAAGCTCGACAAAGAGGTGCCTGGCGACCTGGACGTCCATCTCGTCTGTGACAACTACGCCACCCACAAGACACCCGCCATCAAGAGGTGGTTGCTGGCCCACCCCCGGTTCCACCTGCACTTCACACCAACCGGCTCGTCCTGGCTCAACCTCGTCGAGCGATGGTTCGCCGAACTGACCAACAAACAGATACGGCGAGGTGTCCACAGATCCGTCCAGGCCCTCGAGAAGGACATCCGCAGCTGGAACGCCACCTGGAACACCGACCCGAAGCCCTACGTCTGGACGAAGACCGCAGACGAAATCCTCGAACGCCTCGCCAGCTATCTGAATAGAATTCCTGACTCAGAACACTAGAGATCTTTAAGGGTCTGGGTTACGTGGGGTCGTGACGGATGTCGTGGGCTGCGCTATGCCGGAGGGATGAGGTATCCCGATGGCGGAGGGC
>NZ_JBSHLM010000034.1:0-10212 GCF_053644375.1 Streptomyces sp. NPDC055400
CACGGACGGCCGTGACGATGCCGGAGATCATCTCGCGCACAGATGCCGGGACACTGCTGCTGGAGTCGTCCATCAGCCGCGCATACCCACCCTGGCCACAGAGAAGTTCACTCATTCGGGTGAGGCTGCCGGACCGTAAGGGGCCCAGCCAGAACCGGCCGGTCCGGCAGCCCCGTGGGCCGGGCAGGCTTCCGGGACCGCCGGCCCAGATGGCGTGGTGCGGGCCCCCGGGGGAAGGTCCGCCGCTCCACGCCGGACTATCTGGTCGGCCACAGGCAGCGGCTCGCCAGCAGTGTCCACCCCCGGTCCGCCTGACCGGGCACGACACGCACCGCCGCCGTCCACCAGGCCACCAGGCCACCAGCGCGGCGCAGATCAGATCACGGCCGGGAACAACACCGGCCCGGTGCCCACCGCCCGGTCATCGATGACAGGCGCGGATTGGCGCACCGGTGTACCTCGATCGGTCCCTGGCAGGCAGCCCGCCGACGAGGCGCCGTCCGCAGCCAGGACCGCAGCCCCCGCCCTGAAGAAGTAGGGCGCGCCACAAGGCTGCTGAGCGGTGACCTGTGCCTTCTGGTCTTCCTCGTCCTATCCACTCTCGTGCTCATCCTTCGGCACATGGACGTCGTCCCGGTAACCGTGCCCCAACGTCACCCGTCGAGGTTCTTGTACTCCTTCGCGGGTACGCCGACGTCCGAGAAGATGTCCCATGCCTGCTGCCTCATCAGTTCAGCGGTACCACCGTCGGTCTTCCGGTGGGCGCGGGCGAGGGCCATGAGGGTGCGGGCCTCGCCGAGTCGGTGGCCGGTCTCACGGTGTACGGCCAGGGCCTCCTGGGCGAAGGTGGTGGCTGTGGTGTGCGCTCCTTCGGACGCCCATATGTCGCAAAGGGCGGTCAGAGCCTGACCTTCCAGCATGCGGAACGAGTGGGCGCGTGCCAGGGTCAGTGCCTGCTCAGCATGACTTCGGGCTTGGTCGTTCTGGGCCATTTCCTTGTGAGTGAGGGCGAGGCCCAGGAGGCTGTCCGCCTCGGTTCGTCGGTATCCTGATTGGCGGGAGAGGGTGAGGGCCTGGTTGTCGGCCCTCAGCGCCCGGTCGAAATGCGCCAACTGACGGTGGGCGGCGGCGACCGTGCTGAGGACGATGGCCTGGATCCAGTGCCGCCCCTGGTCCTTGACCATGGCGGAGGCGCGCTCAGCCTGGTCCAGTGCCTCATCGTGTCGGCCGAGCTCGATACTGATCTTCGCGACGGCGGCAAGCATCTGGGCGCGGCCGTTGCGGTATCCGCCCCTACCTTCGGGGGCCACCCAGGGACCGAGGACGTCCAGGCCGTCGGTGAGACGTCCGAGTTCCCAGTACACCCAGCCCAGCCCCTGCAGAGCCGGGCTGTCGTCCCACCAACTGAGCTCCGCATTGCGGCTGAGGGCCAGTTCGAGATGAGCGGCAGCCTCGTGCAGTCGGCCCAGATCCCGGCAGACCATACCGAGGCCGAGCAACGTGAACGCTTCGGTGTGACGGTTCCCCACGTCGCGGGTGATCCGCAAGCCGGCGGTGAAGTGCTCATGCGCACGCTCGAGCCGCGCCATGGTCCAAGCCACGAAGCCTCGGCCGGCCAGGGTCGCCGCCTCGCCCTGCGCCCAGCCCAGCTCCCGGCTGATGTCTGCTGCACGCGTGTTGTGCTCCATCGCCTCCCGCACATGCCCCCAGTCCCACCGGATCACCCCGAGGCTCTGGTGCATGGCCGCCTGGCCGTGCAGGTCGCCCTCGGTCTGCGCTGCCTCCAGTGCCGCCTGCGCGGTGGACAGCCAGGTCGCCCGCGGCAGATGGAGCCAGAAGTGGCCGAACAGTACGGAGGTCAGGTGCCAGGTAGCGGGCCGCGGACCGTGCCGGGCAGCACGGTTGATGACGGCCAGCAGATTCCCCCGCTCCGCCTCCAGCCACGCTGTGGCCTCGGCGGCGGACGGCATGCCCTGCTGCTCGTCGGCCTGTAGCTCGGGCGGCAGTTCAGGAAACATCCAGGTCCCAGAGGCGGCGCGAGCGGCGTGCAGGTACCAGATCAGGAGCCGTTCGAGTGCGGCGTCACGGCCCGCCGCTGTCTCCTCCACCTGCGCACGCTGTTGCGCGTACTCGCGAAGGAGGTCATGGAACCGGTACCGGCCCACCGTCACCGGTTCGATCAGGTGGGCCGCGGCCAAGGCGCCGAGCAGGCGACGGGCCGGGGGCAGCGGTGCATCCAGGAGCGCCGCTGCGGCCTCGGTGGTGAACTCCGCTCCCGGGAACAGGCCGAGCAGGCGGAACAGCCGCTGTGCGCCGGGTGCCAGGACCCGGTATGACACCGAAAAGGCCGCACGCAAAGGAGAATTGGCGTCACCGTCCGGCTCCAGCGCCTCCAGCTTGTTGCCCTCGGTCATCTCGGCGACCAGGTCGGCCGTCCGCAGGGCCGGGTCGCCCGCGAGCCTTGCGGCGGCCACGCGCAGCGCCAGAGGAAGGCTGCCGCACAGCCGGATCAGTTCGCCGACCGCACGCTCGTCGGCGGCTACCCGATCCGCGCCGAGAGTTCGGCTCAGCAGCGCGCAGGCCTCGTCCGGCTGAAGGAGGTCCAGTGGCAGGGCGTGGGCACCGTCGTGAGCGACGAGGTCGCCGAGCCGGTTGCGGCTGGTGACGACGACACAGCAGGCCGGACTCGACGGCAGTAGCGGACGTACCTGCTCGGCGGAGGCCGCGTTGTCCAGCAGGACGAGCATGCGCCGGTCGGCCAGCAGGGTCCGGAACACGCGGCCCTGGGCCTCGTGGTGCGGGGGGATATCCGACGCCGCGAGCCCCAGGCTGCGCAGCAGCAGTTCAAGGGCCTCGCCGGGCTCAAGGGGCTGGCGGTCGTGGTCGAAGCCGTGGAGGTTGACGTAGAGCTGGCCGTCAGGGAAGTGATCGCGGACCTGATGTGCCCAGTGCACGGCCAGCGCGGTCTTGCCAATGCCGGCGGCACCGCCGATGGCGGAGATGACCACGGTGTTCGCAGCCCCCCGCTCCTGCGCGGGCGAAAGCAGCGCGTGGAGCCGGGCGAGTTCACCGGCGCGGCCAGCGAAGCCCGGGGCGTCGTGGGGGAGTTCGGCCGGCACGGCGCCCTCGCGCGCCTTGGCGAGCCTGGGCGGGGAAGGAGCCGGCGGACGCAGGAGGAAGACGTCGTCCTGGTTCAGCACCGCTTCGTACACCCGGCGCAGTTCCTCACCGGGATCGGCTCCGAGCTCGTCACGCAGTCGTACACGGAAGTCCTCGTAGGCCTTGAGCGCTTCCGCCTGACGTCCGCAGCCGTACAGGGCCCGCAGGCGCAAGGCCGTCAGCGCCTCGTCGTAGCGGTCGGACGCGGACAGCCCGCCGCGGTCGTCGAGGGCCTCGCCGAACCGGCCCAGCAGCACCAGGCACTTGAGCCGCTCCAGCCGGAGCGTCCGCCGGCGCTCCTCCAGCCGCCGCCGCTCTTCCTGCGCGAACGGTCCCGGCAGGTTGGCCAGGGGTTCGCCCCGGAACAACTCGACGGCCTCGGACAACTGAACTGCCGCCGCGGCCAGATCGCCCGACGTGACGGTGCGCAGGGCCTCATCGCCCCGCACGTCCAGATCCGCCGTGTCGAGCCGGACCCCCTCGACCACGAAGCGGTACCAGCCCTTTCCACTGCGGATCACCGACTGCGCGGGCTCGGTGCCTTCCGGTTCGAGCGCCCTGCGCAGCGAGTTGACGTGAGTCGGCAGCACCTTGCGACCGCCCGCGGGCGGCTCCATCCCCCACACTGCGTCGAGCAGCCGCTCATGACTCACCACGGCCCCTTGGCGCAGCAAAAGCGCAGCCAGTACCGCCTGCCGCTTGACCGGACCCAGCTCCAGGGGTGTTCCACCCCGCCATGCCCGTAACGGCCCGAGCACCTCGAATCGAAGCAATTGGGGAGATCCGCCGTCCACCGAGAAGCCTCCGCTCCCGTAAGTCATCGAAATTTCATCAGCATTGCAGCACCCCCGGCCAGGGTGATGGACACGACATCGCACAACCCGCACAACCCAAAGGGGCCCGAGTGACCGAAGTGGAGTTGGTGGCCACCGCGTTGGCCACAGGAGCGGCAACCGGACTCCCCGACACCTCACGCGGGGTCGTCCACGACCTACACGCCGAACTGAGAGAGGCAGTCCGCCGCCGGTTGGCCGGTGGCGGCCACGGCGTACGGGGCGGCTATGGCGTACGGGTACTGGACGCGTACGAGACGGACCCCGACGTGTGGTGGACCCGGCTGCTCCAGGTCCTGACGGCCTCCGGGACGGAGATGGACGACGAGACCCTCGCCGCGGCCCGCGCCGTGCTCCGCGCGGAGCGCCGGACAGGGCACATCGCCGTGGATGCGGCTGTCTCATGACATGGCGGCGACTCCGCACGTCGGCGCAGCTCAAGGGGGTACTTGGGAGGTCGTGCCATGACTCGAACCTTTCATGAAATCGAGTCTCCATTCGAACCGGGGCGGTTCAGTATCTACGCGCTCCAGCGTTCGGACGGCCCTTCAGGGACGGGATCACCCGCTGGGATTTCGCTGCTGCGCCGCCCACGGCTTGGTCTGGAGAGAAGCCGTCCTGACAGAACTGAACTGCGTGCGACGGGCGCGTTGTCAGTGGCTGCTGTCACCATCCGGCCATGCCCATCAGCCGGGAGTACGCATGCTCCCTCTCCACGGACTTGACGCAGAGCGCCACGGTGCCGTTGGACCCTGACGCCTCCACATGCCGGGACTGGCGCAGCACGGCCACGTCTTCTTCGGCGACATAGCGGTGCGCTGCTACAAGCACAAGGCGCGCTGGATGTATGACGAGCGGGACATCCGGCGTGACCGGCAGGGATTTGCGGAGTTGCGTCTGCACCTGGACGACGTCGTCGACGTCCACCTGCCCGCGCGCGGCAGTTGGAAGGCGGAGGCGTAGACCCGTTTACCAGAGGCGGGAGTCGTGCGTCGGCGGCTTCGGGGGCACTGCACGACGTACACCGTGATCAACATTTGGTGATTTCGGGAGTCGGTCAACCGGAGCGTGCCGGCCCGAAGCTGCCGCATCTGCTGCCCCCGTCGCTGCTGATCGACCGGTACCTCAACTGCACCTTGGCTGCATTGTCCGTGAGGCTGGTTCTGAACATTGCGGGGGTTGATACTGGGGGCCATGTGCTCGACGTGTGCAGTCGGGTGGCGTTGGTCAACTGGTGCGGCGCGACATCGGGGTGGTCATGAACGGGGTGGAACTGGTGGTTGCCGCGTTGTCGGCGGGCGCCGCAGCAGGGCTCACGGACACCGCGAGCAGCGCGGTGCGGGACGCCTACGCGGGGTTGCGCGAGTCTGTGCGGCTGCGGCTTGCCGCTCGTGGCGACGTCGGCGCGCGGGTCCTGGAAGCCGGCGAGAACGGTGCGCAGGACGTGGTCGGGTCCGAGGTGTGGCGGGAGCAGCTGCGTGAGCTGCTGGTCGCGGCCGACATGGCCAGCGACGAGGACATCGTCGCTGCAGCGCGTTCGCTGCTCAGGGACCTGGGCCTCGACGAACCGCAGGACGGGGCGGGCGCCGTCGACGCCCGGCACGCCCAGGGCGTACAGATCGGCGACCACAACACCCAGACCAACACGTTCAACTGACGGGCTGTGTGCGTGGCCAGGGAGAATCTCGGGACCGGCAGTAGTGGCGGTGGCCCGTCGAACACGTACCAGGGCGTCCAGTTCGGTGACCACAACACCCAGCACAACTACTACGGCCCGGTGGTGCGCAACCTCTTCATCGGGCCCGTGCAGCGGCTGCAGGACGTCTGCTTCGATCCCGCGCCGCTGGAGCGCGACCTGGACCTCGCCCGCTTTACCGGACGCGACTGGCTGATCGAGCGGATCGACGGGTTCATCGCCGCCAACCCGCGCGGCTATGTGCTGGTCCAGGCCGAGGCCGGGGTCGGCAAGTCCACGCTCGCCGCCCACCTGGTGTGGACCCGCCCCTGGCTCCAGCACTTCACAAGTCTGCCGGGCGGGCGTTCTGCCGAGGCGGCGCGTAAGAGCCTGGCCGCCCAGTTGATCGCCCGATGGGGGCTCACCGAGGAGTGGGCGCCGGGCGGCATCATCCCGCCGACGTCCGGCCGGCCGGAGTGGTTCAGCCGCCTGGTCCACGCCGCGGCGGCCGCCCGCGATCGCGGCGCGCCCGCCGAGCCGATCGTCCTGGTGATCGACGGCCTCGACGAGATCGAAGATGGGCCCGAAGCCGTCGGCGGCGGGCTGCCGTTGGGGCTGCCCGCCAGTCTGCCCGACGGGGTGTTCGTGATCGCGACGAGCCGGTTCGGCATCGGACGCACCCTGCACGGGATGCGGCGCCCGATCGCCTGGCTGGAGATCGAGGTCGACGGCCAGCACAACCTGGCGGACATGCACCATTTCATCGCCGCGGTCACCGCCCCCGACAGCGGCGATGGGCGTCTCCTGCGTGCGGTGCGCGACGGAGGCACAGGACTCGAGTGGTTCCGGCAGACGGTGGCGCAGGCCTGCGCCGGGGTGTGGATCTACCTGCAGTACGTACTGGACGAGATTCGGGACGGTGTTCGGGGTCCGCGCAGCGTGGCCGAGCTTCCCTCCGACCTCGCCGCGTACTACGCGCAACACATCGAGCGCTGGCGCGGCGCACCGCACGACGAAGGGGCCCGACGGCAGTGGACGCGGGTCACGCGGCCTCTGCTGGGCGTGCTCGCGGCCGCCCGGGCCCCGCTGACCGCCGAGCAACTCGCCCTGTTCGCTGGGAGGTTGCCCCCCGAGACGGTGCGGGTGTTCGCGGAGGAGACCATCCGCCCGTTTCTGCACCGGGAGGACGATGCGCCCGGCGGGCCGCGCGGCCGGGGCGACGCACCCCGTGATCCGCACCGCCAGGACGACGCGACCCCCCAGCCGCGCTACGCGATCAGGCACCAGAGCCTGCGCGATCTCGTGGAAGGCCGGCTCCAGGCGGACCGGCCGGACGTGGCGGGCATGGCCCGCGCGCTCACCGCGCAGGTGCACGCCGCGCACCGGACGATCACGGAGGCGCTCACGCCGGCGGGCACCCCGGACGAGCGGGACTGGAGCGGGGCCGGGGCCTACGCGCGTGCCCATCTCGCCGCGCACGCGGCCGAGGCGGGGGTGCTCGACGACCTTGTCTGCGACCCCGGGTTCTTGCTGGTCGCGGGGCCCGGCGCGGTTATGGCCCAACGCGGTGGACTGCACACCGCCGACGGCAGGAGCGCGCTCGCCGCGTTCGAACTCAGCCTGCACGACTGGGCGCCGTCCGCGCCGTCCCAGAACCTGACCAGGCTGGCTGCCAACGCCGCGCGGCTCGGCTCGGAGGCCCTCGTCGCCGCGTGCCGGCGCCGCGCGGACGGGGAGTGGCCGATCCGCTGGGCGACCTGGGGCGGCCGACAGCACCGCAAGCTCGCCGCCAGTGACGATGTGGTGGACTCCGTGGTCCTCGGCCTCGTCGGCCCGCGCGAGGTGGTGGTCTCGGGGTGCTTCGACGGCACTGTGCGGATCTGGGACGCCGCCAGCGGCGCCGAGTTCGGCGCCCCGCTCACCCTCGACTCCGCCGTGATGGCAGTGGCGTTGGGGCGGATCGGCGACCACGACCTGATCGTCACGGGCGACGAGGAGGGGTGCGTACGCGTGTGGGACACGGCCAGCCTCGCACCGGTCGGCGCTCCGCTGACCGGACACGACGGCGCCGTAAACGCGGTGGCGCTCGGCCGCGTCGGCGACCGGAATGTGATCGTCAGCGGGGCCGAGGACGGCACCCTACGGGTGTGGAACGCGGCCACGCGTGAACCAGTCGGCGCTCCGCTGACCGGACACGACGGCGCCGTAAACGCGGTGGCGCTCGGCCGCGTCGGCGACCGGGACGTGATCGTCAGCGGGGCCGAGGACGGCACCGTACGCATCTGGGACCCAGTCGCCCACCGTCAGCTCGGCAGCCCGCTGGTTGGGCACGACGGCGCGGTGCGCACGGTCGTGCTCAGCAGGTTCGAGGGGCGCGAGGTGATCGTCACCAATGCCTACGACGACCGGGACATCGCCCGCTCCCCCTCAGCAGGCGGCGTACGCGTCTGGGATGCGGCCACCGGACAGTGCACCTCCGCCCCCCTCGACTACCACGCGACCGTGGCCACCTGCGCAGTCGGCCAGCTCGACGGCCGGGACGTGATCGTCACGGGCGCCTTCGACCTGACCGTACGCATCTGGGACGCCGCCACCGGCGACCAGCTCGGCGCCCCGCTGGCCGGGCACACCTCGTCCGTCGTGGCTGTGACGCTCGGCCGGGTCCGGGGCCGTGACGTGATCGTCTCCGGATCCGGCGACGGCACGGTGCGAATCTGGGACGCCGCAACGGGCGCCCCGGGCACGGAGTCCGCTGCCGGGCACCGGAGACCCGTGGAGTCCGTGGCCATCGGGCGCGCGGGGGGCCGCGATGTGGTCGTCTCCGGGGCGCGCGACGGCACGGTACGCACCTGGGACGCCGCAACGGGCGCCCCGATGGGCGCCCTGGTAGGTCACTTCGCGCCGGTGCACGCGGTGGCGCTCGGCCGTGCGGCAGGTCGCGAGGTGATCGTCACCGGTTCCGAGGACCGGACCGTGCGCGTCTGGGACGCCGTGACCGGGCACGTCGTCCACGACCTCGAGGGTCACGACAGCGGTGTGCGGGCACTGGCGACCGGCACCGTCGGGGGCCGCGAGGTGATCGTGAGCGGAGGCCTGTTCGGGGACGAGACGATCCGGGTGTGGGACGCCGCCGACGGCGAACTGATCCGCGCGCTGCGCGTCCGCGCCGGTTCCCGGACGGTGGCGATCGGCCGCGCCGGGAACCGGGACGTCATCGTCTGTGGCTCCGGCGCCGGCCACATCCACGTATGGGACGCCATCACCGGAGAGTCGACCGTTCCCGCGATGCCGGCGTTCGTCGCCCCTCGCCCGGTCGGCCATGCCAGGGACGTGCTGTGTGTGGCGCTCGGCAGGGTCGGCGACCGTGCCCTGATCGCGTCAGGAACCTGGGAAAACACGGTGCGGCTCTGGGACGCGGTCACCGGCCGGCCACTCGGAGAACCGCTCACCGGCCACGACAAGGGCGTCTGCTCCGTGGCATTCGGCCGCTTCGGCGACCGCGACGTCGTGATCTCGGGATCGGTCGACACCACGGTCCGCCTCTGGGATGCCCTGACCGGTGTCCCGGTCGACACCCCACTCACCGGGCATCACGGCACGGTGTACGCAGTGGCGGCGGGGCGAGCCGGTGGCCGTGACCTAATCGTGTCGGGTTCGGAGGACACCACGGTCATTGCGTACGAACACCGTCCGCAGGAGAGGTGGGGCCTTGACCCAAGGCCGGGAAGTTAGCGCATTTCCGCTGGTTGCAAGGCTGTTGGTGTCCAGGTCGTGGCTGCGTAGAGGCCGGGGCCGATCTTATGGATCAGTCCGCTGTCGGCCCATCTGGAGAGTTGCCGGTACATGCTGTCCAGCCGGATGTCGCCGAAGCGGGCGGCGATCTCTGCGACTCTCCACAGGCGGGTCGGGCCGTCCTGGAGCAGAGCAAGAATGCGGTGCCGACGGCGCTGGGCGGGGATGGTGTTCCGGTCATCGCGCGAGACTGCGGGCAACGCGGTTGTTCGGGCCGCCAAGTGGTGCGCGGGCCCGGTGAGGGTGCGCAGGGCCAGAGACTCCAGCAGGGCCTGTGTGCTGGAGGCTGCGGGTACCAGCCGGGAGAGGCTGGGGAGATCGCCGGTCCGGGCGCGGGCTCCTTCGAGTGACTCCTTGGTGAAGTCTCTACGTGCGGAGGCAACTTCGTGCAGCAACATCGCGTGTCCTTTCGACGGCGGCCCCCGACCGGGCTCTGAACAACGCGGTGTTGTTGATGCGTGAGAAGGCAGAAAGGTGATGGTGGCGAAGAAGGTTCCCCGTCGGCGTCCGCAGGTCGGATAGGACGTCCGGGACTGGCCCCTCGCTCGGGCCAGACTGATCGTAAAGATACCTTCCCCCGACCGCGCCATCTGGTCACAGCGCTGGCGCGCCACTCTCTTGAGTGATGATCTCGCGCGCTGCTTCACGCATGCGCTCGGCCTAGGCACTGTTTCTCGGATCTCCTGACATGAGTGGGGAGTTGGAGCCAGGCTGGCGGTATGGGCCGTGGAGATCTGACGAACGCGGAGTGGG
>NZ_JBSHLM010000035.1:0-9826 GCF_053644375.1 Streptomyces sp. NPDC055400
CCACCCACACCCAAGGCACCCCCACCAACCCACCCACCCACACCCACCACCACACCAACCTCCCCACCTACCCCTTCCAACCCACCCACTACTGGTTGGACGCAACGGCGACCTCCGCGACCGACGCGCTGCTCGCCCCAGCCGTCGAGCTCGCCGAGGACGACGGTCTGCTCTTCACCGGCGAGGTGGGCACGGCGCTGCTTCCCTGGCTCGCCGACCATGCGATGGGCGGTGTGCCGCTCGTGCCTGCGGCGCTCTTCGTCGAACTGGCTCTGCGCGCAGGCGAGAAGGCGGACGTCCCGGTCGTGGACGAACTGACGCTGGAGGCTCCGCTCGCCCTGCCGGCCGACGGCTCGGCGGTTCCGCTCCAGCTCACGGTGGGCGCCCCCGACGACACGGACCGGCGGCCGTTCAGCGTGCACGCCCGGCCCGCCGCCGGTGCGTCCTGGGTGCGGCACGCCTCCGGACGCCTTGCACCACTGGACAGCGAGGCCCCCGCGCCGGAAACCGTGTGGCCACCGGCCGACGCGGTCCGCACGGAC
This sequence comes from Streptomyces sp. NPDC055400, assembly GCF_053644375.1. NCBI lineage: Bacteria > Bacillati > Actinomycetota > Actinomycetes > Kitasatosporales > Streptomycetaceae > Streptomyces > Streptomyces sp. NPDC055400. Next base: position 543 of record NZ_JBSHLM010000035.1, read on the forward strand.
GTGGCCGAGGTCTACGAACGGCTGGAGCTGCTGGGCTACGGCTACGGCCCGGCCTTCCGCAACCTGCGGGACGCCTGGGCGGTAGGGGACACCCTCTTCGCCGAAGCCGCGTTGCCGGAGGAACTGAGCGACTCCGCCGAAGACTTCACGCTGCACCCCGCGCTGCTCGACGCCGCACTGCATCTCGTGCCGCTGCGCAATGGCGGTGAGGAGCTGAAGCTCCCGTTCTCCTGGTCCGGCATCCGCCTCCACGCCACCGGGGCCGACACGGTGCGGATCCGGCTGGAGTCGGCGGGCGGGGACTCGATGTCCCTGTCGCTGACCGACTCGGCCGGGGGCCCGGTCGCCTCCGTGGACTCGGTGCATCTGCTGCCCGCCCCCGCCGCGACCGCAGCCCCGTCGGCCGCCGCGGGCGCCGACTCTCTGTACGCGGTGGAGTGGACGGAGCCGGTGGCGCACACCGGCCGGACGGGTGCGGTCCTGGCCGAGGCCGAGATCGTACGGATCGACTCCGGCCTCTCCGTGGCCGAGGCGACGCATCGCGCCCTGGCCCTCGTCCAGGAGTGGCTGGCTTCCGAACGGCCCACGGGCGCCAGGCTCGCCGTCGTCACCTCGGGCGCCGTCGCGGCCGAGCCGGGCGAGGCCGTCGCCGGTCTGCCGGCCGCCGCGGTGTGGGGTCTGCTGCGTACGGCCCAGTCCGAGCACCCCGGCAGCTTCGTCCTCGTCGACACGGATGACAGCGCGGCGAGCGAAGCCGCGCTGACCGGTGCGCCGGCAGGCGACGAACCCCAACTCGCCCTGCGCGAAGGCCGGGTGCTCGTGCCCCGGCTGGCCCGGATCGCGCCGGAGAGTCCGGACGCCGCGTCCCCGGCCGACCCGGTCGCCGGCCCGGCCGGGGCGGGCACCGTCCTGCTGACGGGAGCCACCGGGGCGCTGGGCGCCACGATCGCCGAGCGGCTCATCACCCATCACGGTGTCCGGCATCTGCTTCTCGCCGGGCGGCGCGGTCCGACGGCCCCCGGCGCGGCGGAACTGCTCGCGCACCTCACGGAGCTCGGGGCCGAAGTCACCCTCGTGGCCTGCGACACCGCCGACCGTGCCGCCGTCACCCGCCTGCTCACCGGCATCCCGGACGCACACCCCCTGAGCGCGGTCGTGCACGCGGCCGGGGTGCTCGACGACGGGGTGCTGGAGGATCTCACCCCGGACCGCATCGACGCCGTCCTGCGGCCGAAGGCGGACGCGGCCCTGCTGCTGCACGAACTCACCCGTGAACTCGGCCTGGAAGTCGCCGCCTTCATCCTCTTCTCCTCGGTCACCGGAGTCACCGGCAACGCCGGACAGGCCAACTACGCCGCGGCCAACGCCTATCTGGACGCCCTCGCCCAGCACCGCCACGCCCTCGGCCTGCCCGCCACCTCACTCGCCTGGGGACTCTGGGACCAGCCCGACGGCATGGGATCCCGGCTGGGCGCCTCCGATCTCGCCCGGCTCGCCCGGTCCGGGATCGCCCCGCTCCCCCAAGAGAGCGCCCTCCGGCTCTTCGACGACGCGCTCGGCTCCGGGCGCCCGCTGCTCGTCGCCTCCCGCTTCGCCACCGCCACCCTGGGCGAGGGAGGCGTGCCGGTTCCCGCACCCCTGCGGTCGCTCACGCCGACGCGTCCGCGACGGGCCGCCAACTCCGCTTCCGCACAGCCGGGTTCGACGTTCACCGACCAGCTGACCGGTCTCTCGAACGAGGAGGCGGAACGGAAGCTGCTGGAGCTGGTGCGCGCCACGACGGCCACCGTGCTGGGCCACGCGGACGCGGCGGCGGTGCCCGAAGGCCGTGCCTTCACCGATCTCGGTTTCGACTCCCTGGCAGCCGTCGACCTGCGCAACCGGCTCGGAACGGCCACCGGTCTGCGCCTGCCCACCACCCTGGTCTTCGACCACCCCACCCCACAGGCGCTCGCCACCCTGCTGCGTACCGAACTCGTCGGCGCCGGAGCGGATGCGGCCCCGGCCGACACCCCCGCGACGGCACCGGCGGGCGACACCGTGGACGATCCGATCGCCATCGTGTCCATGGCCTGCCGCTTCCCCGGCGGCGTGACCACCCCCGAGGAGTTGTGGCGGCTGGTCACTGACGAGACCGACGCGGTCTCCGGCTTCCCCACCGACCGGGGCTGGGACCTGGCCGGCCTCTACGACCCGGACGCGTCCCGCCCCGGCACCTCGTACGCCAGGGAGGGTGGATTCCTGCACACGGCCGCCGACTTCGACGCGGAGTTCTTCAGGATGAGCCCGCGCGAGGCCCTCACCACGGACCCGCAGCAGCGGCTGCTTTTGGAGACGGCCTGGGAGGCCTTCGAGCGGGCCGGGATCGACCCGGCCGGGCTGCGCGGCTCCCGTGCCGGGGTGTTCGCCGGTGTGATGTACAACGACTACGGGGCCCGGCTGCACCAGTCGCCGAACGCTCCCGGTGAGGTCGAGGGGTACCTGGTCAGCGGGAGCGCGGGCAGTGTGGCCTCCGGCCGGGTCTCGTACACCTTCGGTCTCGAGGGCCCGGCGGTGACCGTCGACACGGCGTGCTCCTCCTCCCTGGTGGCGCTGCATCTCGCGGCCCAGGCACTGCGGCAGGGCGAATGCGACCTGGCGCTCGCGGGCGGTGTGACGGTGATGGCCGGGCCCGCGACCTTCGTCGAGTTCAGCCGGCAGCGGGGGCTCTCCGCCGACGGGCGGTGCAAGCCGTTCGCGGAGGCCGCCGACGGCACGGGCTGGGGCGAGGGCGTGGGGCTGCTGCTCGTCGAGCGGCTCTCGGACGCCCGGCGCCACGGCCATGAGGTACTGGCCCTGCTCCGGGGCTCCGCCGTCAACCAGGACGGTGCGAGCAACGGCCTCACCGCACCCAACGGCCCCTCCCAGCAGCGGGTCATCCGCCAGGCACTGGACCGGGCCGGTCTCACCGCCCGGGACGTCGACGCCGTCGAGGCGCACGGGACCGGGACCCGGCTCGGGGACCCGATAGAGGCCCAGGCGCTGCTGGCCGTCTACGGGCAGGACCGACCGGAGGGCAGGCCCCTGCTGCTGGGCTCGGTGAAGTCCAACATCGGGCACACACAGGCTGCGGCAGGCGTCGCGGGCGTGATCAAGACCGTGCTCTCCATGCGGCACGGAACGCTGCCCAGGAGTCTGCACATCGACCGGCCGACCCCGCATGTCGACTGGTCGGAGGGTGGTGTCGAGTTGCTCACCGAGACGACCCCCTGGCCGGAGCACGACCGGCCCCGGCGGGCGGCCGTGTCGTCCTTCGGGATCAGCGGGACCAACGCCCACGTCATCCTGGAGGCGCCGGCGGACACCCCGGCCGCCACGGAGGCGGCGGGCACCGGCGCCGACGGCCCGCTCGTCCCGTGGCTGGTGACCGGGCACACGCCCGGTGCGCTGCGGGCCCGGGCGGCCCAGCTGGCCGAGGTCCTCGAACGGGAACCCCAGGTGCACCCGGCGGACGTGTCGGCGGCTCTGGCAGCCGGTCCGGGCGCTTTCGAGTACCGCGCTTCCTTCGTCGCGGCCGACCGGGAGGAGGCGCTGCGCGCGCTGGCCTCGGTGGCGTCGGGTGAGACGCGGGAGATCCTGGCGCCCGAGCGGGCCAGGACCGCGTTTCTCTTCACCGGTCAGGGCAGTCAGCGTGCGGGTGCGGGCAGGGAGCTGTACGCGGCGTACGACGTGTTCGCCGCCGCCTTCGACGAGGTCTGCGCGGCGCTCGACCCGGTCGTCGGCCGCTCGCTGCACGAGATCATGTTCGCCGATGAGGGCACTCCGGAGGCGGCCCTGCTGAACGAGACGCGGTACACGCAGCCCGCCCTGTTCGCCCTGGAGACGGCGTTGTTCCGGCTGGTGGAGCACTTCGGTGTGCGTCCCGACGCGTTGCTCGGGCACTCCATCGGGTCGGTGGCCGCCGCGCACGCGGCCGGTGTGCTGTCGCTGGGCGACGCGGCGACGCTGGTGGCGGCCCGTGGCCGGCTGATGCAGGGGCTGCCCGCCGGTGGCGCCATGCTGGCCGTCGCGCTGGACGAGGAAGCGGTGTCACGCCTGCTGACCGGTCTCGACGACCGTACGGGCATCGCCGCGCTCAACGGGCCCCGGGCCACGGTGGTGTCGGGCGAGGCCGGCGCGATCGACGAGATCGCCGCCCTGGCGGCGGAGTCGGGCGCCAGGACGCGCAGGCTCACCGTGAGCCACGCCTTCCACTCGCCGCTGATGGAACCGGTCCTCGCGGAGTTCCGTGAGGTGCTGTCGGGGCTGGAGTTCCGGGCGCCGGCCCTCACGGTGATCTCCGATCTCACCGGACAGGCCGTCGATCCCGACGACTTCGCCTCGGCCGACTACTGGGTCCGCCACGCCCGCGAGGCCGTCCGCTTCGCCGACGGTGTCCGCACCCTCAAGGAGCTGGGCATCGGCACGTTCCTGGAGCTCGGCCCGGACGCGGTGCTCGCGACCATGGCCGCCGACTCACACCCCGAGGCGGTGCTGCTGCCGCTGCTGCGCCGCGACCGCTCCGAACTCCGCTCGCTGCCGGAGGCCCTCGGCGCGCTGCACGCCGCGGGGGCCGGCGTCGGCCGGGCCGTGTACGGGGCGCGGGAGGGCCGCAGCCGCGTCGAGCTGCCCACGTACCCCTTTCAGCGCGAGCGCTACTGGCTGGACCGTCCGGCCGCTCCTGTCGGGACCGCCAGGGTGGCGCAGGCGGGGCTCGGGGCGACGGACCATCCGCTGCTCGGGGCGGCCGTGGAACTCGCCGGCGGCACCGGCACGGTCCACACCGGGCTGCTCTCCCTGGACAGCCATCCGTGGCTGGCCGACCATGCGGTTCTCGGCACCGTCGTCCTGCCGGGGGCGGCACTGCTCGAACTCGCCCTGTACGCGGGTCGGCAGGCCGGTGCCGACGTGGTCGACGAACTGACGCTCAGCGACCCGCTGCTGATCCCGGACACGGGGTCCGTGCAGGTGCAGGTGAGTGTGGGGGCCGAAGGGGCGGACGGCCGCAGGACGGTCACCGTCCACTCCCGGCGGTCGGATGCCGGGGACCGGGCCGGGTCCGACGACGCGGCCGGCGAGCCGTGGACGATGCACGCCTCCGGGGTTCTCGCTCCGGATACCGCCGCACAGCCGGAGCCGCAGACGGGGGCCTGGCCGCCGGCCGGTGCGGAACCCGTCGAGGTCGGTGACGCCTATGCCGAGCTGGCCGCGCTCGGGTACACGTACGGCCCCGCCTTCCAGGGTCTCCGGGCCGCCTGGCGTGACCCGGGCGACGGGACCTGGTTCGCCGAGGTCGGCCTGGCTGAAATCAACGGCGGCCACCTCCTCCCGCCGTCGCTCCTCGACTCGGCCCTGCACCCGCTCGCTCTCGCGGGCCCCGGACCGTCGGGCGGCCTGCCGGTCCCGTTCTCCTGGAACGGGGTGCGGGTGCACCCGACGCGGGCCGGGTCGGTGCGCGTGCGGCTGTCGGCGGCCGGGCCCGACACCACCGAACTGCTGCTCACCGACGATTCCGGGGCTCCGGTGCTCTCAGTGGCGTCCCTGGTGGTACGGGAGGCCGATCCGGAGCGGTTCGCTCGGGCCGGCCGGGACGCGGACGGGCTGTACCGGGTGGAGTGGACGACTCTGTCCGCTCCCGACGGGCAGCCGGCCGCGGTCGGTCTCGACGAGGCGCTCAGGATCGCGGACGCGGAGGGCGAGTTCCGGGGCGACGCCGTACTGGGCGAGGAGGAGCGTTCCCTGCCCGGCCTCACGCAGGTGCTGCGCGACTGGCTGGCAGACGCCCGGTTCGAGCAGGCCCGGCTGGTCGTCACGACGACCGGGGCGATCGCGGTCCGCGACGGCGACCCGGTGCCGGGGCTGGACCGGTCGGCGTGGTGGGGGCTGGTACGTACGGCCCAGACCGAGCATCCGGGGCGGTACGTCCTGGTCGACACGGACGGTACGGACGCCTCAACCCTCGTACGGGACAAGGCCCTCGGCACCGGCGAACCTCAACTGGCCCTCCGGGAAGGCGGGGTGCTGGTACCCAGCCTGGCCGCTGTCCCGGTCGCCGAGGAGGGTCGCACGGCCCTGCCGGACGCGGGGCGCGGCACGGTGCTCCTGACCGGTGCCACGGGAGCACTGGGCCGACTGGTCGCCGAGCGGCTCATCACCCACCACGGGGTACAGCGGCTCCATCTGACGGGCCGTCGGGGCCCGGACGCACCCGATGCCCGGCAACTCGTCGACGACCTCACCGGCCTTGGTGCCGAGGTCACCCTCACCGCCTGCGACATCGCGGACCGGGCCGCGCTCACGGAACTCCTCGACTCCATACCGGACAAGCATCCGCTGACCGCTGTCGTCCATGCGGCGGGGGTCACGGCGGACGCGACGCTGGCGGCGCTCACCGATGAGGCGTTCACGACGGTCCTCCGGCCGAAGGCCGACGCCGCCCTGCTGCTGCACGAGCTGACCCAGGAGCGGGGGATCGAGCTGGACGCCTTCGTCCTGTTCTCCTCGGTCGCGGGGATCATCGGCAACGCGGGCCAGGCCAACTACGCGGCGGCGAATACGTACGTGGACGCGCTGGCCCAGCACCGCCACGCGCTCGGACTGCCCGCGCTCTCGCTCGCCTGGGGGCTGTGGAAGCAGCCCGGCGGCATGGGCGGGGCCCTGAGCGGCGCCGATCTGGCCAGGCTCGCGCGTACCGGCATCACACCCCTGACCGCGGAAGAAGGGCTTGCGCTGTTCGACTCCGCGCTGGCCTCGGGGCTGGTCACCGCCGTGCCCGCAGGGCTGGACACCTCGGCGCTGCGCCGGCTCGGTGATCCGGACCGCGTACCGCCGCTGCTGCGGTCCCTGGTCGGCCTGCCGGCCAGCCGGCCCACGGTGGTGTCCGGGGCGGGCGGTGGACCCGTCGTCGCGGCGGACGGCGACGCCCCGTGGGTCCGCAAGCTCGCCGAGGCCGCCGAGGCGGAGCGGCCTCGCATCGTGCTGGATCTGGTGCGGGCGGTCGTGGCCGAGGTCCTCGGGCATCCGCCGAACCGGCCGGTTCCCGCCGACCGGGGTCTGCTCGACCTCGGTTTCGACTCCCTGACCGCCGTGGAACTGCGCAACCGCCTGGGTACCGAGACCGGGCTGAGGCTGCCCACCACCCTGCTCTTCGACCGGCCGACCGCGACCGCGCTCGCCATCCATCTCCACGGGGAGCTGACCGACCGGCTGCCCGGCGGGGCGGCCTCCACACTGGCCCGTATCGACGAGCTGGAGGCCGCCTTCGACGGAGCCGCGCTCGGCGCGGAGGCCCGCGACCGGATCACCGCCCGCCTGGCCGCCCTGCAGGCCAGGCTCGCGGCGGCCGGTGCCGCACCCGCCGTTGCCACAGACGCGGACACCACTGCCACCCCCCACCTGGACCAGGCATCCGACGACGAGCTCTTCCAGCTCATCGACGGACAGCTCGGCTCCGAATGATCCGTACGACGAGGAGAGTTGACGTCGCATGACGAACGAGGCCAGGCTCCGCGACTACCTCAAGCGCGTGACCAATGACCTGCTCCAGACCCGGCAGAGGCTGACCGAGGTCGAGGCCGAGCGGCACGAACCGATCGCGATCGTCGGCATGTCGTGCCGCTATCCGGGCGGGGTGCGCTCCCCCGAGGAGCTGTGGGAGATCGTCGCTTCGGGGACCGACGCGATCTCCCCGTTCCCGGAGAACCGGGGGTGGGACACCGCCGCGCTCTACGACCCCGATCCGGAGCGGACCGGCCGGAGCTACGCGCGGGAAGGCGGGTTCCTGCACGAGGCGGACCGCTTCGACCCGGCGTTCTTCGGCATCAGCCCGCGCGAGGCGACGGCCATCGACCCGCAGCAGCGGCTGCTGCTGGAGAGCGCCTGGGAGGCGTTCGAGCGGGCGGGCATCGACCCGGACACCCTCCGCGGCTCCCGCACCGGGGTGTTCGCCGGGGTGATGTACGGGGACTACGGCGGGCGGATCCGCCGGGCCCCGGACGGCCTGGAGGGTTACATCGGCACCGGCAGCGCCGGGTCCGTGGCGTCCGGCCGTCTCTCCTACACCTTCGGGCTGGAAGGCCCGGCGGTGACGGTGGACACGGCGTGCTCGTCGTCTCTGGTCGCGCTGCATCTGGCCGTGCAGTCGCTGCGCCGGGGCGAGTGCGATCTCGCACTCGCGGGCGGAGCGACGATCATCGCGACGCCCGGTCTGTTCGTCGAGTTCAGCAGGCAGCGCGGGCTGTCCCCGGACGGCCGGTGCAAGGCGTTCGCCGCGTCGGCGGACGGCACGGGCTGGGGCGAGGGGGTGGGGCTGCTCCTGGTCGAGCGGCTGTCGGACGCCCGCCGCAACGGCCACGAAGTGCTCGCCGTCGTCCGGGGCTCCGCCGTCAACCAGGACGGTACGAGCGGGCAGTTGTCCGCGCCCAACGGCCCCTCCCAGCAGCGGGTGATCCGCCAGGCCCTCGACGACGCCGGACTCACCACGGCGGATGTGGACGCGGTCGAGGCCCACGGCACGGGGACGAAGCTCGGCGACCCGATCGAGGCGCAGGCGCTGCTTGCCACATACGGACAGGACCGTCCTGCCGAACAACCGTTGTGGCTGGGCTCATTGAAGTCGAACATCGGGCACACCCAGGCAGCCGCCGGGGTCGGCGGGATCATCAAGATGGTGCAGGCCATGCGGTACGGGCTGCTGCCGAAGACCCTGCACGTGGACGAGCCGTCACCGCATGTCGACTGGGACGCCGGAGAGGTACGCCTGCTCACCAAGGACGAGGCGTGGCCCGAGCACGACAGGCCGCGCCGGGCCGCCGTCTCGTCATTCGGGATCAGCGGGACGAACGCACACGTCATCCTGGAGGCGCCCACGACGGAGGCCACGGACGGTGAGGGCGCGGCACCGGCCACGCCTTCCGCTGCGGTGCCGTGGCTGCTGTCCGCGCATGACCCCGAGGCTCTCAAGGAGCAGGCCGCGCAGCTGCGTTCGTATGTGGAGGGCCGCCCCGAGCTGGACCGGGCTGCGGTCGGCGGGGTGCTGGCCCGGGGCCGGGCCGCACTCGGTCATCGGGCGGTCGTCGTCGCCGGGAGCAACGAGGAGCTGGTGCCTGCGCTCGACTCGCTGGCCAGGGGCGTGCCGTCGGCCGATGTGGTGGAGGGTGTGGCCGCCGACCACGGGAAGACGGTCTTCGTGTTCCCGGGTCAGGGTTCGCAGTGGGAAGGCATGGCCCGCGAACTCCTGGCGACCTCACCCGTGTTCACCGAACACC
>NZ_JBSHLM010000036.1:0-9796 GCF_053644375.1 Streptomyces sp. NPDC055400
GATCCCACTCCGCGTTCGTCAGATCTCCACGGCCCATACCGCCAGCCTGGCTCCAACTCCCCACTCATGTCAGGAGATCCGAGAAACAGTGCCTAAGTGCCCGACAGGAATCTAGAGCTCTTCAATGGCTGAGACGTTGTTAACAGCGCTTCCGTGCCAGGTAGCCGATATGCAGTGATAGCGGCCCTCGTTAGCGGATGTCATGGTCAGGGTGAGTCTGGTCGTATGTGCGCCGCGCCTCGGCGATTACGGCACGGTGGGCGAGCGACCAGTCGGCGAGTGCCTTGACGAGGTGGGTCAGGCCGGCCCCGGTCTCGGTCAGACGGTAGTCGACCTGGGCCGGGACGGTCGGGTACACGGTGCGCAGCACGAGACCGTCGCGTTCAAGCCTGCGGACGGTGAGGGTGAGCATGCGCTGGGAGATACCGGCGATGGCGCGCTGCAGTTCACGGAACCGACGCGGCCCGCTCGCAAGCTCAACGATCACGAGCACCGACCACTTATCGCCGATGCGGTCCAGGACGTCGCGTATGCCGCAGTCGGGGTGGTCCTCGCGTCCGCAGGGGTCGAGGTCGGCGGGGGCGGTTACCCCGATGTGCGTGAGTGACATCAAACTGCCTTCTTGTGGCCGGTGGGCGTGCGATCAAGGATCAAGCGTAGTTACCGATGAGAACCACGACGGAAGACTGTGATTGACATGATCTTGGTGACCGGAGCAAACGGGAACCTCGGCTCGGCCACTCTGGCGGCGCTGCGCGCCCGCGGCGTCGCCGCGACGGGCGGCAGCCGCACGCCGGGCGAGGGGATGCGGCATCTCGACTTCGACGACCACGTGAGCCTCGATCTCGCCGGGGTGTCGACCCTGCTGCTGATCTCCGCCGGTTATGCCGAGGATGACCAAGTCGTTGGGCGTCATGCGGCGGTCCTGGACGCTGCCGTCCGCGATGGCGTCCGCCATGTCGTCTACACGAGCCTGACCACGGCCGGCGACCATCTCGGTTTCGCGCTTGCGCACCGTGCGACCGAGCACCTGGTGCGGGCGAGCGGTTTGCCGTGGACAATCCTGCGCAACGGTCTGTACGCCGAACTCTTCGGCGGCCTGCTGATGTGGGCCGACGATGGCATCGAGTCCGCCTTCGGGGACGGCGCCCTGGCGGCGGTCGCGCGGGAGGATCTCGCCGATGCCGCGGCGATCGTTGCGGCGAGTCCGGCAGGACGCAGCGGGCGCATCTATGACCTCGTCGGCACGCCGATCACGGCGGGTCAGGTGGCCGACCGGCTCGGGGTCCCGCACCGCGCCATCGGTCTGGGCGAATACCGGCGCAGGCTCCTCGACGCAACGCCGGGCCTCCTGGCGTTCCAGCCGCCCATGCTTGCCTCGATCGCCACGGGCATCCGACACGGCTTCCTGGACGGTACCGCGCCCGACCTCACGGATCTTCTTGGCCGCCCGGCCCGCGACTCGCTGGCTACGGCCGTTGCAGCCGCCTCCGCCACGCGCCCGGGAGCAAGCGCCTAGCAACGGTATTGCGCGCTGAGCAGCGGAATGAGCTTGTTGGCGCTCCTTGAAATTGAAAATCCCCACTTCTCGATCAGGAGATGCCCAGCCTTGCTCGCTCAGTTCCCCACCGCCTTGATGAGTGGATCAACGGGCGCGAAAATGCGAGGGGCATCGAAACCAAGGGGAGCACAGTGAGTCTGGGGGCAGTGGCGGTAACAGGGGCGGCTGGCACCATCGGTTCTGTGGTGAGGGAGGCACTGCGACACGAGGCGGCCCGGCTGATCCTGCTCGACCGCGTACCGCTCCGCCCGCAGGCCGAGAACGAAGACGTGCACATCGTGGACCTGCGGGACGCCGCGGCCGTGGAGTCGGCCCTCGCGGGAGCCGACCGCGTGCTCCACTTGGGCGGCGTGCCTGACGAGGCCCCTCTCCCGGACCTGCTCGAAGCCAACGTGCTGGGCACGCACCACGTTCTAGAGGCGGCGCGGCGCACGGGAATCGAGCGCGTAGTGCTGGCGAGCAGTAACCGTGTGACAGGCTTCTACCCCGCCGGACATCTCACCGGACCACAGGAGCCGGCACGCCCTGACGGCCTCTACGGGGTGAGCAAGGTGGCCGTCGAGGCTCTCGGGCAGTTGTACGCCGACAAGTTCGGTCTCTCGGTGATCTGCCTGCGCATTGGAAGCTTCGAGCCCACACCTACCGAACCCCGGCACCTGGCGACCTGGCTGAGCCCGCGCGACGCCGTCGGCTACATCCGGGCCGCGCTGGCTGCACCGCCCTCCACCCGCTTCGCCACGGCGTACGCCGTCTCCGCCAACACCCGCCGCTTCTGGAAACTCCCCGACGTTACGGAACTGGCCTACGTCCCCATCGACAACGCCGAAGTCCACGCTGTGGACGTCTCCGGGGACCTACCAGCCGACCCGACCGCAGCGCAGGCCGGTCCCTACGCTGAGCCCGAGTTCACCCTCAAGCACCTTCGGCCCTGACGCATGTAGCCACCGCACGCGACTCGCGCTCGCAGCACCTTTCCCTTGAGGAACGACGAGCAGACGTGGGATCAGGAACGTTCCTCTGTGGGACATCCTGCGCATGGGGGTTGAATCGCTCGCTGATGTTCTGTTCTCCGGTTTCGATGTGCGGTTGACGCACGTCACCGAGGCCGCCGATGGGCTGGCCGTCGAGGCGGTCGCGTGCGGGCCACCACCACGTTGTCCGGGATGCAACTCGCAGGCGACGAGGGTGCATTCGTCGTACGAGCGGAGCCTGGCCGGACTGCCGGTGAACGGCCGGAGCCTGACCGTGCGGTTACGGGTCCGGCGGTTCTTCTGCGACCGCGGTCGGTGTCCGAGGCGGACGTTCGCCGAGCAGGTCGCCCAGCTCAGCGAGCGGTACCGGCGTTCCAGCCTCGGGCTGAAGCAGTGGCAGCACGCGGTCGCCGTCGAGCTTGGTGGTCGTCCCGGTCAGTGGCTGTGCCGGCGGCTGCGGCTGAAGGCAGGCCGGACCCGGCTGCTGGGCCTGCTCACGGAGCCACCCGTCCCAGAACGGGCGCCGCGCGTCCTCGGTGTCGACGACTTCGCCTTCCGGAAGGGAAAGCGGTACGGCACCGTGCTGGTCGACGTCGAATCCGGTCGCGTCGTCGACGTCCTGCCCGACCGCGAGTGCGACACATTCTCCGCCTGGCTCACCGCGCACCCCGGCGCCGAGATCATTTGCAGGGACCGTGCCACCGCTTACAGCAAGGCCATCAAGGAGGCCGCACCCGACGTCCTGGAGGTCGCCGACCGGTGGCACCTGCTGCAGAACCTCGGTGCGGCCGTGGAGAAGACCTGCCACCAACACCGCTCTTGCCTGCGGAAACACACGGAGGAGGAGACCTAGGTGCCGGTGACGGCGACCGTCACGTTCGCCGCGCTGTCGCCCGGCGAACTGCCCCGCACTCAGATCATCGAGCGGACCCGGGAGCGTCACGCCGACGTCCACCGGCTCGTAGACGCCGGCTGGACAATCAGCGCCGTCGCCCGCCGCCTCCACCTGGACCGCAAGACCGTGCGCCGCTTCCGCGACACCGACCTCGACATCCTCCTCGCCTCCGCCCGCGACCGACGCCCCACCAGTGTCCTCGCTCCGTTCAAGGCATACGCCACCGCCCGCTTCACCGACACCGGCGGCAGCGTCACCGCACCCCAGGTCCTCGCAGAGATCCGCGCACAGGGCTACCGCGGCAGCGTCCAGGCCATCCGCAAACACTTCGCCGCCCTCCGCGACGGCACAGCCGAACCCGTCCGCTCCGACATCCCCAGCCCCCGCAAGATCACCTCGTGGATCATGTGCCGCCGGGAAGAACTCCGATCGAAGGACGACGAACGACTCCTCCAAGTCCGCCTCGCCTGCCCGGACATCACCCGCGCCTGCGACCTGGCCCGCACCTTCCACGACCTGGTCACCCACCGCCGCGGAAACCTGCTGATGGACTGGATATGCCAGGCCGAACAGGTCGCTCCCGCACCTGTCCGTGGCTTCGCCGGCTTCCTCCGCCATGACCTCGACGCCGTCACCACCGGCCTCACCCTGGAGTGGAGTTCCGGCGTCGTCGAGGGCAACGTGAACAGAGTGAAAACGATCAAGAGGAGCATGTACAACCGGGCATCCTTCGGACTCCTCCGGATCCGCATCCTCACCCGACCTTGAGCTTCACGGAACTGCGGCAGAACCCTTTTCAGGGGCTTGTGCCAAGGAACAGGGCGGCCAGACGGGGAGGCCGACGGCTCATCTCCCTGTCGTCGTCGAAGTCGAAATCCTCGCCCATATCGACCGCGTTGTCGCTCTCTGTATCAGCCGCGCGGAACCTGCGCCAGGCTTCGTAGAAGGCATCCGCATCACCCGTGATACGTTCGAACGCCCCGCTGGCTGCATAGTTCACGTCCTCGTAGAACAGTGCCTCGGAACGGTCCCGGACGTTCGCTGCCTGAACGACATCAGGGTTCGCAGAGAAGCTGTCGGGTCAGTGGCCACGCGCCGGTACCACTCACGGCCCAAGGCGATCACACCAGCGCGGAAGTCCATGAAACTGAGGTGTTTTCATCGTGATGCGGCCGCGAGGTGTAGTGCGAGGGCAGCCTTCACAACTGCGGTGATGCGGTGGGTGCTGCAGCGCAGTTTGCGCGGGAGGCGCCGGCACTTGAGCGTGGCCATCGTCTGCTCGCCGACGCAGCGGATCTTGGATGGGTGGTGTGGTGGCGTCGTTGCCACTGCTTGAGGCGGCGCCCCTTGAACGGGACTAGGACGTTCGGTGCCGCACCCTGATACGCCTTATCGGCTCAGCAGTTGATGCCGGCGGCGACGAGGGCATCGATGATGCCGTGCTCGCGTGCCGCGGTCAGGTCGTGGGTGGCGCCGGGCAGCGCGGGCGAGGCCCATAGGAGCCGTCCGAAGGGATCGGTCAGTACCTGGATGTTCATGCCGTGGTGCCGCTTCTTGCTGGAGTGGTAGGGGCGGTCGGCGGCGATCCGGTTGATCGGCAGCACGGTGCCGTCCAGGATGACGTACGCCTTCATGCGGGCCGTCTCCCTCGCTTCGTCGAGCGTCGGCGCGAGCGCGGCCAGGGCGTCGATCGCCTCGCGGACGTAGCGGTACACGGTGGCAATCCCGCTGCCGAACCCGGCCGCGAGCTGCGCGTACGTATCGCCGCACCGCAGATGGGCCAGGGCGAGCAGGGCCTGGCCCTGGGGAGTCAGTCGCCGCCATCGACTGCCTGTCTCCCGGCGTCGCGTAGCCAGCACCCGACTCAGGTGACGCAGGTGCGCGGTGGACAGATCAATGGCCGACGGGTGGACAAGCGCGCGGAGCTCCTGGAACGACGGTTGATCTTGGTCGACAACTCGTCTACCAGGAGCTTCGTCGTTCTGCAGATCCGTCTGACCCGCAGTCATTTGCGCCAGGTTGGAAGATCCTCAATGGCAGACCGCACGGCTGGCTCGAGTCCGTAGCCGACCCTACTCAGCGTCCTGTGCCTCGATCAGGTCGAGGTCGCGGACGCAGAAACCATGGTGCTCGAAGGTCTCGTTGAGCACCGTGCCGAGGCACTGCCGCACCGAGCGGCCCCGGGCGTACGGCGGCCAGACATCGTCGTCGGGCACCGGCGCTCGCGCTGCGAGCTGCACCGCGGTGACCTCGTCGAGCCAGGCCTCGAGCTCGACGGCCTGTGCGTCACGCACGCTCACGATCTCGTCGAGGGCCGGATCGAGCGAGAGGTCAAGCCCGTGCGCTCCACGGTAGGGCTCGACGGTCGTCCCGATGCCCATCGGGGTGAACAGCTCCGTCGAGCCCAGGCAGCAGCGGCGGAACCACGAGTCGTGGACGAAGACCAGGTGGCGCATCGTCTGCACCGCCGACCACTCGTCGTTCACGCTGCGGCGCTCGATGCCGGGCGTACGGCGGATTCGCTCGATCGTGGCGGCCCAGCCGGCATGGAGCTGACGCGTTGCCTCGCGCAGATCGGCAGGGTCCTCGGAGCGGATCAGCACCCGCACCGGATGACGCCGGTCGAGCTCTGCCTCGACGTACTCGGTGACCTCGACACCGTTCACCACGAGGTTGGTGATGAGCCCGTCGATCACGGCATCCTGCATGACGACGCCGATCAGGCGTGCCCCGGTCAGGTCGCACTCGCGGAACTCCACACCGTGCAGATCGTCGTCAACATACCGCGTCATGCTCCGCATATTAGGTCCGAGCACCGACAAGCCAGCATCCCGCGGGTCGCGACTTATGGGACAGGTCTTAGCTTGATCTTTAACCTGTGCGGCGTGGTCGTGGGGTGGTTGACTTCGTCGTTCTCTTTGAGCAATTGTCAAGACCTGTGGATTGGTGACCACGTGGCGAGAGACGCCTTGTCGAGGTGTATCGGGCGGGGTGCTCGTGCGGCCAGTGGAGCGGTGCCGAGCCCCTGCCGGTCCACCGTGCGGCCGTGGCAGGACCAGCCGAGGGAGGGCCTGTCGGCGGCGGGTGAAATCACGTTCTTGCAAGATCTTCGTGCAGGGGTGAGCAGGAGTCCGGAATGCCTCTCAGCTGGCCCGGCCTAAGGTCACGGTGCGGGATCCGGGTGTGAAGTCGTCGAAGGACTGTTGCCAGGACTCACTGGGCCAGTAGTACGTCGCAAGGCCCTCGACGGGCCGGTAGTGGGCGGTGTAGAGCGTTCTCGACCCCTGTTCGTCGACGGATCGATACAGCGGCGGCTTCAGCATCGCCGCCACGTCCGCGCCCGCGGCGCGGATGGTTCGCAGCCGCTCCTGTGTTTGCATGGCCCGCTCCTGCTCGTCGGTCACCGGCAGGTGCTGGTGATTGGCGGCGCAGGCGTCCGGTGCCACCGTCGGTGACATATCCGGTCCCACGAACACCGTCACCGCCTTGGTGGGATCGACAAGGGTGAGGTTCTGGGGGACGGCGACCGGCAGGGACCGCAGCCTGTCGACCGCCTCATCGACGGTGTCGCACGTCTCCAGCAGGTAGCGCACGAGGATGAGAATGGCGAAGCCGCGTCCGTAGGCGGAACGTCCGCCCCAGGTGAGCGAGACCGCCAGACCGGCGTCGTTCATCCCGTCCAGCATGCCCCACAGCATGTCCTGCATCCCGATCACGGGGCGCAGGAAGCAGGAGGAGACGATGGTCCCCTCGCACTGATCGGGCCGTAGGTCATAGTTGCGCAGCAGAGTGCCGTTCTGGCCGATCTGGGTGCAGGCCTGGGAGAACGGCCGCAGTGCCGCGTGGGTGAGGAAGACTTCCGCCTCGGGCCGGTCGAGTTGGCTGGCCAGGCGGTCCAGAACCGGGACCAGTTCCGGCATGTGCGCACGGAACAGCGCCCGAACACGATCCGCGCCCTGCGGAGTCCGGCCCTCCTCGGTCAGCAGGCCCTCCATCTCCTGCCACAGGGCCCGGGCGTAGGCGGCCCACCGCCCGTCGCCGCCGTCGCCGACCTCGATTGCCTGGAAGGTCTTGTGCTGTTGCGGCACGGCTGCCACTGCCCCCTGTGAGAATCGGATGAGGTGAGGGCAACCTAGCCAATTGGGCAGGTATTCACCAGGTGGCCGTCATCGGTGACGACCAGGCGCTGGATCTTGTGAAGCCGCTGAACGCGAGCGTGGCCGATTCCGGGTAGGGATCGTGTCCCGCGTTGGAGAAGCCGGGGTCAAGAAGGCGGGAGCGGCAAAAGCAGTTGGCATTCACTGTAGGTCGAGTGACGCATGATCAGGCGGCGGCCCCCGGACGCTCGATCAGGACGCCGCTATCGAACCGGGCGTCGGCCCGCACGAGGGCGACCAGATGGGTGGCAGTAGCCGCCCGCCAACGCTGCTGAGCGGACTCGATCAGCTTGAAGGCCATCGCCAGCGCTGCAGCCGGGCTGCCCGCGGCCCGCCGGCTCTTGCTCCGGGCTGTGAGAGCTGCACCTGCCAGGCCCTGAGTCAGGAGCCGTCGCGCAGTTCGCGCAGACGCTCGCGGGTGAAATGGATGTCGTCGAAGGTGACCATGCAGCCGTCACCGGTCGGCGATTGCGCCTCGAAGCCGATGGAGGCGGGCGTGGACGTGTCGTCGAGAGCGAAGAAGCGGATCATCCGCCAGGCCTTGCCGTCGAGGGATGCGTGGTAGGCGAAGGCGTGATCAATCCGGGAGACGCGCAGCCATACCGTCCGGCCGTCGACAGCGAAGGCGTTGGCGTCGTCCGCGACGCCGCGGGCGACTACAGAGACGATCATGGGCTGGCGGTCTGGGGAATATTCGAAGCAGAGCTTTCCCCAGTGGCGGTCATCGATCCACAAGAGCAGCACGCCGGCGTCGAAGGTGGACTCGAAGTTGACCGTGACGCGTGCGCTGAACTGGAAATCACAGTCCGGGGGGACGCCGAGCAGGGTCGCGGCGTTGAGCATGGACTCTGCGTTGAGCTGAGAGTCCGCTCCCGGATCGATGAAGATGTCGCTATGGGCGCTCGCTGCGGCGGTCACCGTGGCGGTCGCCTCGTCGATGGTCCACGCCTCGCCGGACGACGGCGAGAGAGAGAAGGGCAGCCCGGGAACCTTGCCGGAGATGGTCATGTGGTCTCCTCCTGCGGTCTGATCATTGACGAGCCGTAACGCCGGTACGCAGCGTGCCTGGGGCAAGGTGTGCGGACCCTGCGTGCATCGGGGATGAGGTCGTGGAGCGTAGCGCGGGAGCAATAGTCAAGAGCAGTGGGTGGGCTGAGTTCAGCTTTCGCTGCGGTGGTTGAGGCTGGTCTTGGCGGTGTTGCGGATCCGCTTGGTGCGGCCCGCTTCGGCGAGGATCTTGTTCGCCTCGGTGTGCGTCGTGGCGGCGGTCTTGAGCTGGAGCCAGTTGGACGACGCGAGCAGGTCACCCGGCGGCCAGGGCAGTCCGAGCGTGACGGCGCGGAAGAGTGACCACTCCCGCAGGCGCTGAGTAAGGAAGGGGTGGTCGATTGTGGCCTGGGTCATCGCCTGCGCCCACTCCTCGTAGGCGGGACCGGGATGGAGGTTGGCGGCCTGACAGTCCAGGTGCCGCAGCACGGCGGACTGGGCCATCGTCTGGTCCGGATCGGTGAGCACGCGGCCGACCAGGTCGGCCGCGTCCGCGCCGGCGGCCTGCTGCAGATGTTCGAGGTAGGACGCGAAACGGACGTGTTCGTCCGGGTTCTGCAGGATGTCGTCGAGGTTCATGCGGCCTGCTCCCCGGGCTCGACCAGGACACCGTTCTCGAACCGCGCGCCGGCGCGGACCAGGGACACCAGGTGGGCGCCGGTGATCGCGCGCCATCGCGCCTGGGCGGACTCGACCAGCTTGAACACCATCGCGAGCGCGGCCGCAGGACTGCCCGCGCCTCGCGTGACCTTGGTGCGGAGCTTGACCGTGGAGAACGTCGACTCGATGGGATTGGTGGTCCGCAGGTGGATCCAGTGCGCGGCCGGGAAGTCGTAGAACGCGAGCAATTCCTCCCTGTCCATGGTGATCTTCGCGACGGCCTTCGGGAACTTCGCTCCGTAGGTCTTCGCGAACGCATCGATCGCCCTCTCGGCGTGGTGCGGTCCTCGGCGTTGTAGATTTCCTGCATCGCCTTCGTCGCTCCGGGCTGGGCGGACTTGGGCAGGCAGTTGGTGACGTTGCGGGATTTGTGAACCCAGCACCTTTGCGGGCGTGCGGCCGGGAACACCTCGCCGAGGGGCTCGAAGT
This sequence comes from Streptomyces sp. NPDC055400, assembly GCF_053644375.1. Classification (NCBI taxonomy): domain Bacteria; kingdom Bacillati; phylum Actinomycetota; class Actinomycetes; order Kitasatosporales; family Streptomycetaceae; genus Streptomyces; species Streptomyces sp. NPDC055400. The sequence goes on from NZ_JBSHLM010000036.1 coordinate 9,721, forward strand.
CAGGTTCGAACAGTTGGAGGAGGAAACCGGCTGGTCTTACTGGTCCCACCTCTCTGTGTCGGACGGCGTCAAGGTC
>NZ_JBSHLM010000037.1:0-6064 GCF_053644375.1 Streptomyces sp. NPDC055400
ATGCAGTACCGACCCGGCCTCATCGAGGGTCTCATCGCCAAGACCGGCCTCGACTTCCAACCGCCGTAACCTCAGCCATTGAAGATCTCTAGAGCCAAGTTGTGGGTAGAGAAAGGTCGGATTACTGGATGTCGGCTCTGGCCGGAGATTGCATGCGCCGGAGCGCATGGAGTGCCCAGTTTGCGTCGCCATCCAGCATGGTTCCCCTTGAGGGGCTCATCTGGAGGTCGACACATGCCTGTGTGGCTGTCACGCCCTGTTCTCGTTGCGTTGTTTGCGCTGCCTCTTTTGGCCGTCGTGTTGCTGTCCGCGCCGGCTTGGCTGACCTGGCCTTTCCTGCCAGCTGGGCGTCAGGAGGTCGTGTTGGCGGTCCTCGACCGCCTCGTTCAATGGACTCGGGTAGCGGTGCCGCGCGCTGGCGGCAGCGCGGAGCGGGCCGTGGTCAAGTAGTTCGGGTGGCGATCTCGCTGAACGAAGGAATGCCCAGGTCAACTGCTCGTCGAGCTTGCGCCGCTCGGGCGTCGAGTTGTGCGAGCTTGGCCTCGGCTCCGGCGAGGCTGACTTTGAGTCCTTCGACCTCGCCGAGCCAGCCCTCTCGTTCGGCTTCGGCGATACGGTCGAGCAGGTTGTCGCGGATGGCCACGATGCGGTGGCGCTGGGATGGCCACGATGCGGTGGCGCTGGTCGGGGTCAGGCCGCAGGAGGCTGCATCGCAGACAGCTGTGCTCGTGGACGCAGCTGGTTCCGTAGGCGCGGCCGCAGTCGCCCAGGGCGACGCGGCGACGTTCGAAGTGGCCGAGGTACTCCTCCCATTCCTCGTTGGGCGGGATCCGGTATTCCTCGCTGGGGAGCACGATCCTGACGACCAATGTCGGCATCGCCGACTGGCCGGCGCCTTCGGCGATGCCACCGTCGCGGCCGCAATGCTCGACCGGCTCCTGCACCGGGCCGTCGTCGCGGGAATCGACGGCCCCTCCTACCGGCTCCGCGGACACCAGAACCAGGTCGAGACCCTGCGCAAGGGAGTGAATGCCCGTGCCTCCTGACACCGAAAGGCACCTGCCGCAAGGCCCCGAGAGCGTCACCTGCCCTGTCTGAGAGGGCGAGTTCGTCCCTCACCCGCGTCAGATCTACTACTCTCCCCGCTGCAAAGTCCTCGCCCGGCGCTCGGTCCACGGCGCATTCCTGCCCGGCTTGCGGCGGCGAGTTCACTGACAACCCCCGCTTGCGGCAGATCTATTGCTCTCCCGCCTGCCGCCGCGATGCGGAAAAGCAGCGGGACCGCGCGCGACGAACAACGCGGTCGCCGGCTCGGCGAGACACCACCGCCACCCGCACTGCCGGAACTCCCGCCGCCGCCCAGACCCGCATCCCGCGGCGGACCGCGTCCAGGATTCGGGGTCAAGGCCCGTCTACCGCATCCACCTCGACCACGGCCCCGCCAAGGGCCAGCGGAAGGGCTTCACCGAGACCGACTACGCAGGCCTGCTGGATGCCGCACACCAGTAACTCGGCGGTTCGATCGTCGTGGTCTGGGGCAATTTGAACACGCACGTAAGCCACCGCATGCGCCAGCCTGTCGACGCCCAATTATGGCGGACCGTCTACCAACTACCGCCCTGTGCACCCGAGTTCACCTCAGTAGAGGGTGTCTGGTCGCACCTGAAACGGTCTCTGGCCAACCTGACCAAGCACAGCCTCGACCAGCTCACCACGCTCGTGAAGACTCGGCTCAAACGGATGCATTACTGGCCCGGCCTCATTGACGGCCTCATCGCCAAGACCGGCCTCGACTTCCAACCGCGTAACCTCAGTCATTGGAGATCTCTAGCGGTTCCAAGTGTTTTAGGCAAGCCGTGAGACGCGTTGACCGGAATGCCGAGCGCGAAAGAACACGGAAGCAGCGGAACACTCGGCTGCTGGCGTGCTGAGCGAGAAGCTGCTATCAGTTCCACCTGTCACGTCAGCGTCACGCCGAAGTCACACCGTGATGATGGTCGACCGTTCACGATGGCATCCGAGCGGGGGTCACAAGTGCAGCGCCGAAAGGATAATTCCATGACCAGGAAAATCGCACTAAGCGTCGCAGCGACAGTCGCGTTTATCGGAGGAATGACAGCTACGGCTGTCGCGCCGGCTGCCGCTGTCCCGGACGCGGCAGGTCAGGCTGTGGGGGGCATCAGTACGCTCGCAGCCGGGGACGGTTCGGGCAACGTCATTGGAGACAGCTCGGGCAACGTCAGCGGCAACAACGCGGGCAACACCAGCGGCAACCTGTCGGGCAACGTCATCGGGAACGCATCCGGCAACGTCAGCGGCAACAACGCGGGCAACACCAGCGGCAACCTGTCGGGCAACGTCATCGGGAACGCATCCGGCAACGTCAGCGGCAACAACGCGGGCAACACCAGCGGCAACCTGTCGGGCAACGTCATCGGGAACGCGTCGGGCAACGTCGGCGGCAACAACTCGGGCAATGTACTCGGGGACAGCTCGGGCAACATCATCGGGGGCAGTTCTGGAAACGTCACCGGGGAAAGCTCGGGCAATACGATCGGGAACGCCTCTGGTAACGTCACAGGGAACAACGCAGGAAATACTCGCGGCAACCTTTCGGGCAATACGATCGGGAATGCCTCAGGTAACGTGACGGGGAGCAATTCGGGCAATGTGCTCGGCGACCTTTCGCGTAACACGATCGGCAGCAACTCCGGTAACGTCAGAGGGAGCGATTCGGGCAATGTGTTCGGGAGCCTTTCGGGCAACACGATCGGCAGCAACTCGGGCAACACGGTCGGCAACCTGTCGCGTAACACGATTGGCAGCAACTCGGGCAACACGCTCGGCAGCAATTCGGGCAACACGGTCGGCGACCTGTCGCGTAACACGATCGGCAGCAACTCGGGCAACGTGACCGGAAGTAACTCGGGCAACACCCGTGGAGACCTTTCGAGTAACACGATCGGCAGTAACTCGGGCAACGTGACCGGAAGCGATTCGGGCAATGTTCTCGGGAGCCTTTCGCGTAACACGATCGGCAGCAACTCGGGCAACGTCAGCGGGAGCAACTCGGGCAACGTCGCCGGCAGCCGCTCTGGCAACATCACCGGCACCAACTCGGGCAACGTCAGCGGCAGCAACTCGGGCAACGTCATCGGGACCGGCTCGGGCAACGTCAGCGGCAGCAACTCGGGCAACGTGACGTAGTTCTCTCTCTGGGCAGAACCTGACCACCGCAGGCACCTACACCGGCTCCTGCGGTGGGGCACGTGGACCGAGGCATCGCTCGTCGACCCCGCCACCGGCAAAGCAGAGTGGGCGAAGTGATTCGGCAGGGACGAAGCGGAGATCGCCGTTTCCACTTCCTCGCTCGTCCTCAGCGGAGAGGCGAAGGGAGTGTTCGCGCTCGACGAGAAGTCCGGTGAGCGCTCCCCGGGATGGTGGAGAAGTAGTTCATCCTTCCGTCACTCGGAAAAGGAACAGGCCGCCCCGACGTGCAAGGGCAGCTTCGGCTTCCATCCGCCGCTGTGTTTCCTCGCGAACACCGGCGAGGCCGTGTCGGGACGACTGCGGCCCGGCAACTCCAGAGCCAACACCGCCGCCGGTATTCGACCAGGCGCTCAGGCAGATCCCTACGCTCACCGGCACGGCACCGATATCCTCGGCCGCGCCGACAGCGCCGGATCTGCGAAAGCCTTCCTCGCCCACGTCCGCGACGTGAGGAAACAAGGAATCCGTACCTTCTTCTCGGTCGGACACGCGGTCACCGAGTCGGCCCGCCGCGCTGGCCGAGCTATGCCCGACCGCCTCTGGCATCCCGCCCTGGACCAGGACGGCACCCTGCGTGATGGTGCCGAGGTCGCCGAGCTGACCGGCATGGTCGATCTGGACGGCTACCCGGCCCACACGCATCATCGTGTGCCGCGAGCGGGCCGCACCCCGGAGCCCAACTGTTCCGGTTCGAGCAGGACGAGGGCCTGCGTCACAGGTATTCGTCACCGACACCCCTTACTCCAGTGGTGGCTTCGCCCAGTTTCTGGAGATCCGCCACCGTGGGCTTGCCACCGTCGAAGACCACATCCGGTGCGGCAAGACCACCGGCTTCGGCCGCTTTCTCCCTGCCACTTCGGCGTCAACACCGTCTGGCTCGAACTCAGCCTCATGGCGATCGGCCTGCTGGCCTGGGGCCCGCGTCCTGCTGCTGGACGGCGAACTGGCCGCAGTCCGAGCCGAAGAAGCTCCACTACCGGCTGCTGCACGTCACCGCACGCCTCACCCGCGGCGGCCGCCGCCTGCGCTTGCGAATATCGGCGGCCTGGCCCTGGAGATACGAACTGACCACGGCCTTCCATCGACTCGCCGCGTTGCCCCGTCCCGCTGGCTGACCGGCGAACCCTGGCCCACCACTACCCGAAGGGCCTTGGAGAACCCGACCACCGCTCTGGGACTGCGCCATGTCCGAGCACCGAGATCGCGTCGGCCACCCGACAGTGCCCCCCGGCGACGCCTCATCGCCTCAACCGAAACGGCGAGGCTGGGCCAGCTGCATAATCCAATGCCTCCGAGGCAATCGGGAGTCCAGGAAGGAGAGCAGACGAACCAGCCGATCCCGTGTCGCGCCCCGCCGTGGCGGGCGGTCTCCAGTTCACGCACGGCGGGCCGATGGGCGCCACGCGATACCCCGTACTTTTCGGCAAGGGCCGCTTCGCTCTGCGGATCACCGGCTCGCGCAGGGGGAAGTCATTCGGTGACGGCGCGGTCGTGTCGCGCAGCCTTCGTCGGTTTTCCCCCGTCAGACTCCGTCCAGGCATGCGTGCGGTGCCCGTAAGGGGTCGGCGGCCCGCACTCAGAGGGCTCTCCATGGGTCAACTTGGGCGAATTAGACAATCCTCGGCGGGCGGAGCAGCATGGATTTGGGAGGTGTGGAGATCGCGGATCCTTGGAGAATGGCGGCGCCGCCAGTCTGCGGGCGCCTGGGGCAACGGATCCCGAGCGATCACACAGCAATGAGCCCAGATGATGTCGCTGCCTTTTCTATGTCCGTGAACAGCCAGCCATCCGTACACATAGCTCTCCTTGGCGGTTTCGACCTCGTGGTCAACGATGTCTCGGTGGCAGTCCCGGTAGGCTCGAAGCGACTCTTGGCATTCATCGCGCTCAATTACCATTCCCGAGTCTCCGTCCCTCGGTCCTTGATCGCCGGAAGCCTTTGGCCCGAAGCATCCGAGCAGAAGGCGCACACGAACCTTCGGGCGGCGCTGACACGTCTGCACAGCTTGGGCCGGAAGGCGCTGGACATATCTCCCAGAGATGTGCGCCTCGTGCGAGGGGTCGCTGTCGACCTGCATCGTGCCCAGTCGCTCGCCCAACGCATACTCGACCCCTGCGTTCCGGCCGAGGACCTCGGCCTCAATGCGGCGACCGTCGACCAGCTCTCCGCCGATCTGCTGCCCGGGTGGTACGACGAGTGGGTCGTGCTGGAGGCGGAGAAATGGCGCCAGCTCCGACTCCATGCTCTCGAGGAACTGGCGAGAGAGTTCATTGACGCCGAGCAGTTCGCCGGGGCGGTGACGGCCGCTCATACGGCCGTGCAGGCAGATCCACTTCGGGAGAGCAGCCAGGTCTCCTTGATCCGCGCCCATCTGGCGGAGGGCAACCTGGCTGAGGCGCTCGACCACTTCGAACGCTACGCGTGGCGCCTCCGCAACGAGTTGGGGCTCCGCCCCACACAGCGGCTGCGCCAGCTCGTGGCCGGGCTGCGTCAATCACCCCCGGAGGGGGGGCAGTAGGGGCGAAAGCGGACAGAAGGGGCCGTGAGGGCGTCCGCCGTCAACCACGGGTCAAGGGCAGCTCGCCACAGGCGTGATGCGCTGATGAGCGGGCCTGAGCCGGAGCGTCCTGGGCACCCTGGTCGCAGATCATGTCCACCCTTACCATTCCGCTCTCGTCGATCCCCGCCCGCTGACTAACTTGATCTTTAACGTGCGGCGTCGAATGGTCCGTCGAACTTGATCACTCGGTTTGGTATCTGCCGGACATGAAGGCGGCCTTCGTCTGAACATGT
>NZ_JBSHLM010000038.1:0-5688 GCF_053644375.1 Streptomyces sp. NPDC055400
GACTGCCCCCAGCTTCACCAGACCGCTGCGACGGCCCGGCGGAGAAGGTCTTCCACCTCCACTCGATTGCGTAGCGCCTCGTGGCGCACACCTGTCTCAACGAAGTTGGTCGCCCGCCCCTGTGCTGACCTGCGTGGACTGGATTGGGTGAGACGTGGGGACTTGGTTCGTTGAGACAAATCTCGGCTCGCTAACGCGTCTGCGCGTTCCGACGCTGGTCGCCCGTCTGCTCCAAGGCGGCCTCGTAGGCGTGCAGGGCGGTGATGACTGTGGCGCGTTCCGCGGGGTTGAGACCGCGCATGACGCGTTCCCAGGCGGAGGCGCTGCCAGAAAGCCATTCGCTGATCGGTGCGGCGTAGGCGGGGGCGATGGCGATGATGCGGCGGCGGCGGTCGGCGGGATCGGCGGTGCGCTGCAGGACGCCCGGCCGTGACAGCTCGCTGACCATGAGGCTGACAGTCGTCGGGGCTACCTCCAGCCGAGCGGCGAGCTCGTTGATGCTGGTGGGGCCGTCGTACTCCAGGTGGGCCAGCAGTGCGAGGTGTCGCGGTGCCAGGTCCAGACCCTGGAGTGCCGGAGGTATGGGCAGGCGCTTGGCGCGGCCCACGAGCCGTGGCATGAGCAACAGCAGGGTGCGGACGGCCTCATTGACGGCTGGACCGTCCGATTCCGTGGACATCGGCCACCTCTCCCAGATACCTTTAAATGCAAAGGCTTTGCATTCAAAGAGAACGGGGGCCACTATGCCGCATCTGACCGTCCACCTTCCAGAGAGCAGACTGACCGGGAACGAACCCATGCTCGTCGCCGCACTGACAGACGCCATCGTCGACGTCTATGGCGAATGGGCCCGCGACCTCGTAAGCATCCGCCTGACCGGAGTTCCCGCAGGCTGTTTCGCGCAGGGTGGCAAGGCCGTGGACACAAATGCCTCGGTGATCTTGGGCGTCCGCGCTGGTGTCTTCGACCGCCCCGACGCCGCCCAGATCGCCGCGCGCCTCGGCACCGCGCTCACCGACGCGATCACGCGCGTGGTCGGTGATGACCTCCGCGCCGGCACCATGGTCGAACTCGTGGCGTCACCGCCAGAACGTACCTTCGTCGGCGGCGCCCTCACTGTGTGACCCCGGAGACGATCGGGCCGATCTCGACGACGAGAACGAAGACGTGGGCGGGCCCGTCCCGCCACCCTGCGGCCGCACTCTGGACGGCGGGATCAACGGCTTCGCGATCTCCCACAACCCGTCCGGAACATTCCAACTCCAGGTCCCCTGCCCCATGTTGAGAAGTACTACCCCGCCTCACCGCATAGGACCCCGTCTAAGGCTTGTCCCGCAATGATCTTCGGGTGAGTGTCGGCCGGTCACGGCGCGATGGCCGACCTATCCGGAGAGGTTGAGGTTGTGCAGGCGGGCGACGCCGAGCATGGCGTGGTGGACGCCGTCACCTTTGAGGCGGCAGTCGCGGAGGATCTTCCAGGTCTTCATTCGGGCGAAGGTGTGCTCGACGCGGGCGCGGACCTGCTTGTGGGAGCGGTTGTGGTCCTGTTTCCAGTTGGGCAGTTCCTCGCCGGCCCGGCGGCGGTGCGGCATCACGAGTCCAGTGCCTGGATAGCCTCCGTCGGCGATCGTCACGGTCTTGCCGACGGCGGCCTTCGCTCCCGATTCCTCCCAGGCTCTGCAGTCGTTGCGGTTGCCCGGCAGCGGTTGGCCGATCACGACGACGCGACGGGTGTCGGCGTCGATGACAACTTGGTGGTTGGTGGAGTACCGGTAATTCTTGGACTGCTCGGCGACTGCGTGGTCGCGGGTGGGCACCAGGGTGCCGTCCACGATAAGGACAGTGTTCTTCGCAAACCGCTGTCTGGGCTGAAGCGCAAGAAGCGGGCCGAGATGGCTGATGATCCGGTCGGCCGCCGACTTCGAGACGCCGAACAGCGGGGCGAGTTGGCGCATCGTCAAGTTCGTGCGCCAAGACGCCGTCACGAGCAGCACCCGGTTCTCCAGCGTCAGGCCCCACGGCCGGCCGCGCCGTACCGTCTCCGCGCCCTCGCGCCGCAGTGCGGTCACCAACCTGTGGAAGCAGCGCGGGCTCAGCCCGGTGAAGGGGGTTATCCAGGACGGCTCGGACGCCGTGATCACACCAGCCACACCAAGATCATCACATCGTGGCCAGGTGAGACTGAACGCGAGACTTCACATGGAAAGGCGGAGGTCTCCAGCCCAACTGTCGCAACGAACCCGGCCGGAGGCGAAGGTGACCTCAATTGCGATGCGGCCGGTCTTAAGCTCGAACTCTTCCCTCACCGCCAGGACGTCTTCTCCAAGGTGGGCGGCGAACGGAGTCCGATCACCAACCGGAGCCACCTCGACGCGCCCCCAGCTGCCCATGCCGTACCCCTCGTGCGGGCTCGTAGGCTCAACGATCAGGCACCAGTCCGAGCCGGTCGTGACGTGCAGGGAACTGCCTTGGCTGTCGACCAACCACACATCCAGAGGACCTTCGGCTTCCTCGCCTTCGCTCCGATGCCACGCGGCGAAGACTTCCTCAAGCCGATACCCGACCAGGACCTCAGGCCGTGCGCCGGACCCGTGCAAGGGACACTGATTCACCTTCTCGGACTCCACCCGACGACCGTATCGTCAGTCAACGTCCCAGGTCACACGCTTATACGGGACAACCCTTAGCGAGCGGCGACGAGCGCGCGCGGGCTCTCGCGCCTCCCAGCGCGTGACCCGCTGCCGGCCTTTCCGTTCACCCTTCATGAACCTCGACGAGGTACAGGAGTTGATGCCCCCGCTCATGGACATCGCCGACCTAGACGTATCGAGGCACGCAACTCCCCCCGGACCAGCCAACCCGTGACTCAACGAGCACGCATGACGGTCACCGTCGCGTGGTGTGCCCTCCCCGCCGCCAGAGCGCTGTCGGCCCAACGCTGCGCCTACGGAGGGGAGATCAAACATGCACGGTGGCGAGGGCAGGACCCCGGTCGCGCACTGCGCGGGGTGCGGGCGGATCTGGACGGAGGGCGGGCTCATCGCCACATGACCCGCAGGAGCGGGGCCTGTTCGGGGGGAAGGGCAGCTCGACCCAGGGTCTCAATGCCGGGTACGTTCAAACCTGATGGATGATTGGTTTCTTGGGCATAGCCGGGGCACGACGGCACTCTGCCGCCGTGCCCCGGCTATCGCTTTATGACTGGTCGATCAGCTTCTTCACCTCGGAGGGAGGCTCCTTGCCGGAATATACTGCCGTAAGGACGGCTTCTTCCGGTGTCTCCCCGACCGCGATGGCTACTTTTGGCGAGATGCCCTTCACGGCATAGGCGTTCTCAGCAGCCAACGGCGTTCCATCCTCCTGGTCGCCGGTGTCATTACAGGGCGGCGGCGTTGCCGTACCGAGCTTTGAGCCGACTCGGAACTCCACATTCGCGACACTCGTGTAAGTGCGGTCATCATAGGTAAAGGCACGAGGGCAGACGCCTTCGCTGTTTCCCTGAGTACCATCAGAGCCGCCGCAGGCTGCCGCTGCGGACAGCATCACGAGAGCCATCAGCGCGGTACCTGTGCAACGTCGAGCGCGTCCCATCGTGCCCCCTAGTAGATGCTCCTGAGCCCGTTGACATCGCCTTTGCCGAGTGTCCTCATCTTCGTAGTGCAAGGGTCGGCGGACGGATACATGGTGAGGTTTTCATGCCCCGAACCAACATGCAGAAGGCCGAACACGTGTCCAGCTTCATGTGTGCCAACTGACAAAATGTCATACTTCGAGATGCAACTGGTGGTTGGCTGCTTTGTGAAGTCGTGGTCATGTGTGTTGAAGCGGACATCCGCTTCCCGGAGGTCGTTTTTTGCACCCGGCGTAGGCCAGGTCCACGCACACGTCGAAGCGAGGGCACCTTCAAGGTTTCCCGCATCCCAAGTGCTCTTTCCGTCGCGGGCCGTGCACGTGCCGTGATCGCTGACGTCCGCCTCGTACGTGGTAGTTCCCGCGTAGTTGGCATGCGCGGGAACTTGATCGGCGAGGCCGCAGTTGTTGACGCTGCCTTCGATCCCATAGATTGCGTTGGTGAAGTACCAGATTGCGTCGCCCCGCGTCATACCGCCTGGCATTCCTCCATCACCCACATACCAGTTGTAGGTGCCATACTCCTTCCGGTCTGCCGTTGCGTAGGCGCCGTCACTGCACGCGCCAGGGGAGCTAGCGGCGTCCGCATCCGCCACCGCGACCCCCTCAGGATCCACCGGATCGGGGTCGGTACCGTCCGACTCGTCCGTGAGGTCGGCTGTTGTAGTGCTCGGGCGGACTACGTCAGCGCGGTCGGATCCAGCACTCGGCGAGTCGAAATTGTTCTCAGACAGGTCGTACGAGATAAGGCCGTCCGCAGCAACCGTCAGCTGAAACCCGTGCGATGTCCCGTCCAGAGCAAGCGTGTCGATGGATACCGCAGTCTCAAGCTCAGGAATCGTTACGCCAGTGCCGTCATAGGTGACCACACGGCCAACGAGATCGCAGGCCTGCACATGCATGCCCGCTGGCAGCTGATTGACCGTCAATTCCCCCTCATCGGGCGGGCATACATCTGGACCTGCCTGTGCGCTAGTCGCCACGCTCACCACCGACACCGCCATCGCAAACGCGATCGCGGTTCTACCTATGAGTCTTCGAACACGTCCAGACACACGCCACCCCCAGTCGGTTGCCCTCTACGGGCATTGATCAGACCGCAGCAAGATATCGATCAATTTGCCGAAAAGTAGCGCAAGTTTCAGTCACCGTTGGTTGCTACTCGTCGTAGATGGCGCAATGTAGCTACTAGCTTGATCCTTAACCTGTGCGGCGTGGTCGTGGGGTGGTTGACTTCGTCGTTCTCTTTTTCGCTGCCGCTGTTTTGCGGGGTGTGTGCACGTCGTGGCGGGGTGTGGGTCGTGTGTTCTTTTGGCCTGGAGGTCGTCCGGGGCCGGGGTGGGAGGGTTTCGGTGCTTGGGCTGGGCAGGCCGATTGTGGGCGGATGTGCCGGAAGTCGTGGCGGACTCGGGCGGGGGTGAGTCTGTCCGGCGGGGTGGGTTTCTCCCAGGGACGGCGCCGGTCGGCTGCGAGTGGGCGGGTGAGCCGCAGTTGGGTGTAGGCAGCGAGGATCAGCCAGGTCCATCGGTCGGCTGCCTCGGGGGTGCGGAGCTTTGGGGAGGTCCAGCCGAGGGTCTGTTTGAACAGGCGGAAGGTGTGCTCGATGTCGAAGCGCCGGAGATATGCTTGCCAGAGGCGGTCGGCGTCGTCCGGGGTGGCATCGGTGTCTGACCACCACAGCCAGACCGGCTTGGGTGTTGCTCCGCTGGGCAGGTGGCTGATGTCCAGGCGGATCACCGTTCCTTCCACGATGGGGAGGGTGCCGTCGGCGGCTGCCCAGGAGGATCGGTGGGTCAGCTTGGGGTGCAGCCGGTTCCAGGACCGGGCCCTGGCAGTGCCGTAGAGGCGGGTGTCGGTGATGGTTTCGGTGTCCGGGATGCTCCAGGTGTCGGGCTGTCCGAAGACGAACTCGCCGCCGTGCCGCGGCGGTCGGCCCTGAGTGTGTGGGAGCCGTGGTGGGACTGCTCTGCGCAGGACGCGGTCGGATCGCATCCTGGCCAGCACCTGGACCGGCAGGTCACCCAGGAGGAAGCCGAGGCGGGGCGCGTCGTATCCGGC
>NZ_JBSHLM010000039.1:1668-4864 GCF_053644375.1 Streptomyces sp. NPDC055400
CGGGTGGTTGGTCGTTGTTTGAGAACTGCACAGTGGACGCGAGCATCTGTGGCCAAGTTTTTAAGGGCGCACGGTGGATGCCTTGGCACCAGGAACCGATGAAGGACGTGGGAGGCCACGATAGTCCCCGGGGAGTCGTCAACCAGGCTTTGATCCGGGGGTTTCCGAATGGGGAAACCCGGCAGTCGTCATGGGCTGTCACCCATACCTGAACACATAGGGTATGTGGAGGGAACGCGGGGAAGTGAAACATCTCAGTACCCGCAGGAAGAGAAAACAACCGTGATTCCGGGAGTAGTGGCGAGCGAAACTGGATGAGGCCAAACCGTATGCGTGTGATACCCGGCAGGGGTTGCGCATGCGGGGTTGTGGGATCTCTCTTCTGTCGTCTGCCGGCGACAGGACGAGTCAGAAACCGTTGATGTAGGCGAAGGACATGCGAAAGGTCCGGCGTAGAGGGTAAGACCCCCGTAGTCGAAACATCAGCGGCTCGTTTGAGAGACACCCAAGTAGCACGGGGCCCGAGAAATCCCGTGTGAATCTGGCGGGACCACCCGCTAAGCCTAAATATTCCCTGGTGACCGATAGCGGATAGTACCGTGAGGGAATGGTGAAAAGTACCGCGGGAGCGGAGTGAAATAGTACCTGAAACCGTGTGCCTACAAGCCGTGGGAGCGTCGCGCAAGGAACTTGTTCCTTGCGTCGTGACTGCGTGCCTTTTGAAGAATGAGCCTGCGAGTTTGCGGTGCGTTGCGAGGTTAACCCGTGTGGGGAAGCCGTAGCGAAAGCGAGTCCGAACAGGGCGATTCAGTAGCGCGCTCAAGACCCGAAGCGGAGTGATCTAGCCATGGGCAGGTTGAAGCGGAGGTAAGACTTCGTGGAGGACCGAACCCACCAGGGTTGAAAACCTGGGGGATGACCTGTGGTTAGGGGTGAAAGGCCAATCAAACTCCGTGATAGCTGGTTCTCCCCGAAATGCATTTAGGTGCAGCGTCGTGTGTTTCTTGCCGGAGGTAGAGCACTGGATAGGCGATGGGCCCTACCGGGTTACTGACCTTAGCCAAACTCCGAATGCCGGTAAGTGAGAGCACGGCAGTGAGACTGTGGGGGATAAGCTCCATGGTCGAGAGGGAAACAGCCCAGAGCATCGACTAAGGCCCCTAAGCGTACGCTAAGTGGGAAAGGATGTGGAGTCGCACAGACAACCAGGAGGTTGGCTTAGAAGCAGCCACCCTTGAAAGAGTGCGTAATAGCTCACTGGTCTAGTGATTCCGCGCCGACAATGTAGCGGGGCTCAAGCGTACCGCCGAAGTCGTGTCATTCCAGCACATACCCCCAACGGGGGCTGGGATGGGTAGGGGAGCGTCGTGTGCCGGGTGAAGCAGCCGCGGAAGCGAGTTGTGGACGGTTCACGAGTGAGAATGCAGGCATGAGTAGCGATACACACGTGAGAAACGTGTGCGCCGATTGACTAAGGGTTCCTGGGTCAAGCTGATCTGCCCAGGGTAAGTCGGGACCTAAGGCGAGGCCGACAGGCGTAGTCGATGGATAACCGGTTGATATTCCGGTACCCGCTGTGAAGCGTCAAACATTGAATCAGGCGATGCTAAGTCCGTGAAGCCGTTCCGGACCCTTCGGGGAAAGGAAAGTGGTGGAGCCGACGGACCAGACTTGTAGTAGGTGAGTGATGGGGTGACGCAGGAAGGTAGTCCAGCCCGGGCGGTGGTTGTCCCGGGGTAAGGGTGTAGGGCGCTGTCCAGGTAAATCCGGACAGCTTGTGCCTGAGACCTGATGCCGAGCCGATTGTGGTGAAGTGGATGATCCTATGCTGTCGAGAAAAGCCTCTAGCGAGTTTCATGGCGGCCCGTACCCTAAACCGACTCAGGTGGTCAGGTAGAGAATACCGAGGCGTTCGGGTGAACTATGGTTAAGGAACTCGGCAAAATGCCCCCGTAACTTCGGGAGAAGGGGGGCCATCACCGGTGATTGGATTTACTTCATGAGCTGGGGGTGGCCGCAGAGACCAGCGAGAAGCGACTGTTTACTAAAAACACAGGTCCGTGCGAAGCCGTAAGGCGATGTATACGGACTGACGCCTGCCCGGTGCTGGAACGTTAAGGGGACCGGTTAGTGCACTTTCGGGTGTGCGAAGCTGAGAACTTAAGCGCCAGTAAACGGCGGTGGTAACTATAACCATCCTAAGGTAGCGAAATTCCTTGTCGGGTAAGTTCCGACCTGCACGAATGGCGTAACGACTTCTCGACTGTCTCAACCATAGGCCCGGTGAAATTGCACTACGAGTAAAGATGCTCGTTTCGCGCAGCAGGACGGAAAGACCCCGGGACCTTTACTACAGTTTGATATTGGTGTTCGGTTCGGCTTGTGTAGGATAGGTGGGAGACTTTGAAGCGGCCACGCCAGTGGTTGTGGAGTCGTCGTTGAAATACCACTCTGGTCGTGCTGGATGTCTAACCTGGGTCCGTGATCCGGATCAGGGACAGTGTCTGATGGGTAGTTTAACTGGGGCGGTTGCCTCCTAAAGAGTAACGGAGGCGCCCAAAGGTTCCCTCAGCCTGGTTGGTAATCAGGTGTTGAGTGTAAGTGCACAAGGGAGCTTGACTGTGAGACCGACGGGTCGAGCAGGGACGAAAGTCGGGACTAGTGATCCGGCGGTGGCTTGTGGAAGCGCCGTCGCTCAACGGATAAAAGGTACCCCGGGGATAACAGGCTGATCTTCCCCAAGAGTCCATATCGACGGGATGGTTTGGCACCTCGATGTCGGCTCGTCGCATCCTGGGGCTGGAGTCGGTCCCAAGGGTTGGGCTGTTCGCCCATTAAAGCGGTACGCGAGCTGGGTTTAGAACGTCGTGAGACAGTTCGGTCCCTATCCGCTGTGCGCGTAGGAGTCTTGAGAAGGGCTGTCCCTAGTACGAGAGGACCGGGACGGACGAACCTCTGGTGTGCCAGTTGTCCTGCCAAGGGCATGGCTGGTTGGCTACGTTCGGAAAGGATAACCGCTGAAAGCATCTAAGCGGGAAGCCTGCTTCGAGATGAGGACTCCCACCCCCTTTGAGGGGTTAAGGCTCCCAGTAGACGACTGGGTTGATAGGCCAGATCTGGAAGCCCGGTAACGGGTGGAGGTGACTGGTACTAATAGGCCGAGGGCTTGTCCTCAGTTGCTCGCGTCCACTGTGTT
>NZ_JBSHLM010000040.1:0-3775 GCF_053644375.1 Streptomyces sp. NPDC055400
TTGATGATCCCGCCGACCCCGGCGGCTGCCTGGGTGTGCCCGATGTTCGACTTCAATGAGCCCAGCCACAACGGTTGTTCGGCAGGACGGTCCTGCCCGTACGTGGCAAGCAGCGCCTGCGCCTCGATCGGGTCGCCCAGCGTCGTGCCCGTCCCGTGGGCCTCCATGGCGTCCACATCCGCCGTGGTGAGTCCGGCGTCGTCGAGGGCCTGGCGGATGACCCGCTGCTGCGAGGGTCCGTTGGGTGCGGTGAGGCCGTTGCTCGCACCGTCCTGGTTGGTGGCTGTGCCCCGGACGAGGGCGAGCACTTCGTGGCCGTTGCGGCGGGCGTCCGACAGCCGCTCGACCAGGAGCAGCCCCACCCCCTCGCCGAAGGCCGTACCGTCCGCACCGGCCGCGAAGGCCTTGCAGCGGGCGTCCGGGGCCAGGCCGCGCTGCCTGCTGAAACCGATGAAGATGTCGGGGTTGGCGAGGACTGTCGCTCCGCCCGCGAGTGCGAGATCGCACTCGCCCCGGCGCAGCGACTGCACGGCCAGATGCAGCGCGACCAGAGACGACGAGCACGCCGTGTCGACGGTCACCGCCGGGCCTTCGAGCCCGAGGGTGTAGGCGATCCGCCCCGAGGCGATGCTGCCCGCACTGCCGATGCCCAGATACCCCTCCATGTCTGCGGGGAGCTGCACCCGGGACCCGTAGTCCGTGTAGACGACCCCCGCGAACACCCCGGTCCGCGAGCCGCGCAGCGACGTCGGGTCGATACCGGCCCGCTCGAAGGCCTCCCAGGCGCTCTCCAGCAGCAGCCGCTGCTGCGGGTCCATGCTCGTCGCCTCACGCGGGCTGATCCCGAAGAATCCGGGGTCGAACTGGTCAGCGTCGTGCAGGAACCCGCCCTCCCGGGCGTACGACGTCCCCGCGTGCGCCGGATCCGGATCGAACAGCCGGTCCAGGTCCCAGCCCCGGTTGGTGGGGAACGGCGAGATGACATCGCTCTCCGAAGCCACCACCTGCCACAGGTCCTCCGGTGTGCGCACCCCGCCGGGGTAGCGGCAGGCCATCGACACGATCGCGATGGGTTCACCGTCCTGCACCGGGGTGCGTCCGGCGGGCACCACCGTGTCGGTGCCCGCACCGTCGCCCAGCAACTGGTCCCGCAGATGAGCGGCGAGCGCCGCCGGCGAGGGGTGGTCGAAGACGAGAGTGGCGGGCAGTCGCAGCCCCGTCGCCGTGTTGAGCCGGTTGCGCAGCTCCACGGCCGTCAGGGAGTCGAAGCCGAGGTCCTTGAACGCGCGAGTCGCGTCGACGGTGTCCCCGGCGGAGTGCCTCAGCACCCCGGCCACTTGTTCCCCCACCAACTCGCCGAGCAGCCGCAGCTGTTCAGGCCCGGAAAGCCCCACCAGGGCCGAGACGAGCGTGCCCGCCGCGGCGGCGTCCGCACCGGCGGCGGCGCGGACCGTGCGGACCAGCGAACGCAGCACCGGGGACAGCAGACCGGTGCCGGCCTGTGCACCCAGGGCCGCCCGGTCCAGACGTGCGGCGAGCAGGGTGGGCCGGCCAGCTGAGCGAAGTGCGAGCTCCAGTCCGGCGGTCACCTGGTCCTCGTCGAAGCGGACCAGCCCGTGGAAGGCGGAGTCCGGCACGGAGTTTCGGGGACCCCAGGAGAGCGAGACGCCCGGCAGTCCGAGCGAGACCCGGTGCTCGGCGAGGGCGTCGAGGTACGTGCCGACGGCGGCGGTGCTCGCGCGGCCGGTGCCACCGAGCGCCGACGACGCGTCGGGTGCGAGCAGCACGAAGACGCCCAGGTCGAGACCGAGGGTGAGCTCGTGGAGATTCCAGGCCGCCGCACCGGCGGAACGCAGCCCGGCGCCGAACTCCTCGGGTGCGGTGGAGAGCAGGACCGCGCGGTCGGGTGCGGTCGGTGCGTGGAAGACGGCGCCCACCGGATGCGCGGGCGGCAGCGCGGCCAGCGCCCCGGCGAGGAAGTCGCGGTCGGCCGCGTCACCGTCCGCCACCATGACCTGCGCGCCCAGACCGGTCAGCCGGTCCGCAAGCCCCGCGTCGGGGGACAGCAGGAGAAGGTGGCGGGCGCCCAGAGCGGTGACGGTGTGGACGGCCGCTGCTGCGGCGAGGTCGCCGACGCCGGAGACGACGACCGTCGAGTCCTCGGGCAGGACGGGCAGTTCACCGGCGTCCTGCGGTACGGACGCGATGAGCCTCGGAACCCGTATACCGCCGTTGCGCAGGGCCAGTTGCGGTTCCCCGCCAGCGAGAGCCGCGGGCAGTGCGCTCAGCGACGCGGGTTCGGCGTCGAGGTCCACGAGGGTGATCCGCCCCGGGTTCTCCGACTGGGCCGCCCGGATCAGGCCCCAGACGGGAGAAGGGACCAGGTCCTGCACATCGTCGGGTCCGGTGGTGACGGCGTGGTGGGTGAGGACCGCCAGCTGGGTGGCGCTGTTCGCCTCGTCGGCGGTCCAGGTCTGGAGTGCGGGCAGCAGTTCGCTCGCGGACGACGCGTGCAGCAGGACGAGGCCGGGGGCCGCGTCCTCGGCGGGTGCCGGCTCGTACGGGACATGGACGGTGTCGCCGAAGGCGTCCCGCAGCTCGGCCGCGGGTTCGGCGGACGAGGTCCAGCTCGTGTACGGCAGCGGATGGCTGTCGCCCGGTGCGGGCACCGCCGTCCAGTCGGTGCCGAGAAGCCAGTCGTGGCGGACCTGGTCCGCCCGGTCCAGGACCCCGGCGGGCAGCGGCCGCAGGACGACCGAGTCGACGGAGGCGACCGGGGCGCCGGTTGGATCAGCGAGCAGGACGGCGAAACCGTCGCCGCGTCGGGAGACGCGGACCCGCAGGCCGCCCGCGCCCACCGCGTACAGGCTCACGCCCCGCCAGACGGCGGGTTCGAGCACCTCGTCGCCCTGCGAGAGCAGGGCCTGCACCGCCGCCGTGAGGAGGGCCGGATGCAGTCCGTACCGTCCGGCGTCGGCCGCGACCCCCTCCGGTGCGGACACCTCGGCGTACAGCTCGTCGCCCTGACGCCACAGCCGGGCGAGCCCCTGGAGCGCGGGGCCGAGCTCGTGGCCCAGCGCGACCAGCCGCTCGTACACCTCGCCGGCGTCGACGGCGGTCGCCCCGGCGGGGGGCCAGGACGTCAGCGGCTCGGGGGCGGAGTCGGCGACCGGCTCGGGAGTGCCGAGCAGACCCGTGACGTGGCTGGTCCAGGCGCGGTGCAGCGCGTTGTCGTCGTCCGCGTCGTCGTACGCACGCGTGTGCAGGGTCAGATCGCGCCGGCCGTCGCCGCGCGGGGGCCCGGCCGTCACCTGCACGTCCACGCCGCCGGTGGCCGGGAACACCACCGGAGTGTCGAGCGTCAGCTCGGCCACCGGCAGGTCGCCCAGCAACCTGCCCGCCTCCAGGGCCAGTTCGAGGGCCGCCGCAGCCGGCAGGACCGCCGTTCCCTCGATGGCGTGGTCGGCGAGCCAGGGGTGGGTGCGCAGCGAGATCCGGCCGGTGAGCAGCAGCGCGTCGCCCTGGGCGAGCGTGGTCGCGGCTGTCAGCAGGGGGTGCTGCGTCGTGTGCAGCCCGAGGCTCTCCGGGTCCCCGTCGGTCGCCGCGTCCTCCAGCCAGTAACTCCGGTGCTGGAACGGGTACGTCGGCAGGTCGTGCGGGACTTCCGTGCTCTCCGGGACGGCCGGTGTCCAGTCGACGGGGATGCCGTGGGTGTGGAGGTGGGCGAGGGAGAGGTGGAAGCGGTGGAGGGTGCCTTGGTTGCGGCGGAGGGTGC
>NZ_JBSHLM010000041.1:0-3727 GCF_053644375.1 Streptomyces sp. NPDC055400
CCACCCACACCCAAGGCACCCCCACCAACCCACCCACCCACACCCACCACCACACCAACCTCCCCACCTACCCCTTCCAACCCACCCACTACTGGCGGGTGCCGAGCCGTGCCACGGCGGGTCCGGAGTCCCTCGGGCTCGCGGCCACGGATCACCCCTTCCTCGGTGCGTCGGGTGAACTCGCGGGACAGGGCGGGTCGGTATTCACCGGGCAGCTGTCGCAGGATGCCCATCCCTGGCTCGCGGACCACGAGATCCTCGGCCACACGCTTTTGCCCGGAACCGCCTTCGTGGACCTGGCACTGGCCGTCGGCGAGTCCTTGGACGCGCCGAGGGTGGCGGAACTTACACTGGAGGCGCCCCTGTTGCTTCCCACCGCCGGTTCCCTGCTGCTCCAGCTGGCCGTCGGCCCGGCTGACGCGGACGGTCACCGTTCCCTCAGCATCCACACGCGGCCGGACACCGTGAGCGACTGGACCCGGCACGCCACGGGCACACTGACTCCCCCGCCGCTCACCCGGCCCGCAGCTGCGGAGGGCACCTGGCCGCCGCGCGGCGGCCAGGCCCTCGACGTCGAGACGCTGTACGAACGGCTCGGCCGGCTGGGGTACGCCTACGGGCCCGCGTTCCGTGCCGTACGAGCCGCGTGGAGCGACGGCGAGGACCTCTTCGCCGAACTCGCGCTTCCCGACGAACTGCTGGATCAGGCTGCGGAGTTCCCGATCCACCCGGCCCTGCTCGACGCGGCCCTGCATCCGCTGGTCGGACGGGAGTCGCGGGAGGACGCCGGGCTGCCGGTGCCCTTCGCCTGGTCGGGCATCGAGCTCTTCGCCACCGGCGCCACCGTCGTGCGCGCCCGCTGGTCGTCGGGTCGGCTCACGGTCACCGACCCGGCCGGCAACGCCGTCCTGTCCGCCGAATCTCTCACCCTGCTGCCGGTCGAAGCGGCGGCACTCGGCGTCCCGAGCGGCCACACGCCCGCACCGCACCGCGTCGACTGGACGCCCGTCGCCCGCGACGCCTCCACACTGTCGCGGCCGGTGCACGTCGACGCGCTCGGGGACCTCGCGCCGGACTCGCCCGTGCCCGATGTCGTCGCCGTAAGCGTTCCGCAGGGGCGCGGGGCGGCCGCTCATACCCTGGAGCTGGTACGGGAGTGGCTGGGCCAGGAACGCTTCGCCGATGCGCGGCTGCTGTTCCTCACACGCGGTGCACTGGCCGCCGTGGAGCACGACTCCGTACCCGACCCCTGGTCGGCCGCCGCCTGGGGGCTGGTCCGGTCGGCGCAGTCGGAGCACCCCGGCCGGTTCGCCCTGGCGGATGTCGACGGGGATACGCCTGACCTCGCCGTCCTGTCGGAGGCGCCGCACGACGAACCCCAACTCGCGCTGCGTAAAACTTCTCTGTTCGCACCCCGGGTCGTCCGGGGCGGTGCCACCGAGCCCGCGTCCGAAGGTCGCGGCTACGGCCGTCGCACGGTCCTGATCACCGGCGGGACCGGTGGGCTCGGCCGGCTCGTCGCGCGGCATCTCGTGGCCCGGCACGGGGCCCGGCACCTGCTGCTGCTGAGCCGCAGCGGGGGACAGGCGGAAGCTGCCGCCGAGTTGGCCCGCGAGCTCGCCGATGCCGGGGCCGAGGTGCGGTTCGCGGCCGGAGACGCGGCCTCACGCGAGGACCTGGCCGGGGCTCTCGCCTCGATCCCGTCCGCGCACCCCCTGGGGGCCGTCTTCCATCTGGCCGGCGTCCTCGACGACGTGACGATCGGGAGCCTCACCCCGGACCGGCTGGAGGCCGTGCTCCGTACCAAGGCCGACGCGGCCTCGCATCTGCACGAGCTGACGGCCGATGCCGAACTGGACGACTTCGTGCTGTTCTCGTCGGTCGTCGGAGTCACCGGCAACGCCGGACAGGCCAACTACGCCGCGGCCAACGCCTGTCTGGACGCCCTCGCCCAGCACCGCCACGCCCTCGGCCTGCCCGCAACCTCACTCGCCTGGGGGCTCTGGGACCAGCCCGAGGGGATGAGCGGCGGCCTGGGGCCGACCGAGCTGGCCCGCTGGTCGCGGTCGGGGCTCGCCCCGCTGTCCGTCACCGACGGCCTGGCACTGCTCGACGCTGCCCTCGCCGGCGGGGACCCGGCACCGGTCCTCGTACGGATCGACGCGGCCGCCCTGCGGACGAGGGCGGAACAGGGCTCTCTGCCTCCGGTCCTGCGCGGCCTGGTCCGGACACCGCGCCCCCGCGCCTCGGCCGTAGCGGCCGAGGCCTCGGGCGCCGGCTCATGGGCGCAGCGCACGGCCGGTCTGCCGGAGGAGGAACGGCAGCGTACGGTTGCCGAGTTGGTTCGGACGACCGTGGCCACGGTGCTCGGCCACACCACACCGGCAACACTGGACGAGTCCCGCGCCTTCCGCGATCTGGGCTTCGACTCCCTCGCCGGTGTCGATCTGCGCAACCGGCTCGGCACGGCCACCGGTCTGAGGATCTCCACCACGGCCGTCTTCGACCACCCAACACCACTGTCGCTGGCCGCCCATGTGCTGACCCTGCTGCCCGGGGGCACCACCCCGTCCTCCGGCACTCTGGGCACCGGGGCGCGGCCCAACGACCAGGACGATCCGATCGTGATCGTCGGAATGGCCTGCCGCTACCCGGGCGGTGTGGCGTCGCCCGACGATCTGTGGGACCTCGTCGCGTCCGCGCAGGACGCCATCGGCGGCTTCCCCACCGACCGGGGCTGGGACCTGGCGGGCCTCTACGACCCGGACCCGGAACACCTCGGTACGTCGTACGCCCGCGAAGGCGGATTCCTGTACGGGGCAGGGCAGTTCGACGCCGAGTTCTTCGGGATCAGCCCGCGTGAGGCCGTCGCGGCAGATCCGCAGCAGCGGCTGCTCCTGGAGACGGCGTGGGAGACGTTCGAGCGGGCCGGGATCGACCCCGGCACCGTGCGCGGCAGCCGCACAGGCGTCTTCGCCGGTGTCATGTACAACGACTACGGGTCGAGGTTCCTCAAGGCTCCGGAGGAACTGGAGGGCTACCTCCTCACGGGCAACACATCGAGCGTGATCTCGGGGCGTGTCGCGTACACCTTCGGTCTTGAGGGGCCTGCGGTGACCGTCGACACGGCGTGCTCCTCCTCCCTGGTGGCGCTGCATCTCGCGGCCCAGGCACTGCGGCAGGGCGAATGCGACCTGGCGCTCGCCGGTGGTGTGACCGTGATGGCCCGCCCGGACACGTTCGTCGAGTTCAGCCGGCAGCGCGGGCTCTCCCCCGACGGGCGGTGCAAGTCCTTCTCCGCCTCGGCAGACGGCACGGGGTGGTCGGAAGGTGTCGGGCTGCTGCTCGTGGAGCGGCTGTCGGACGCCCGGCGCAACGGCCACCAGGTGCTCGCGGTCGTACGGGGCTCCGCCGTCAACCAGGACGGGGCGAGCAATGGCCTCACCGCACCCAACGGCCCTTCCCAGGAACGCGTCATCCGCCAGGCCCTGGCCGGCGCCGGGCTGCGCGCCTCCGAGGTCGACGCGGTCGAGGCACACGGTACGGGTACCCGGCTCGGCGACCCGATCGAGGCCCAAGCGCTCCTTGCCACGTACGGGCAGGAGAGGCAGGGCGACGAGCCGCTGCACCTCGGCTCGTTGAAGTCGAACATCGGGCATGCCCAGGCGGCGGCCGGGGTGGGCGGCATCATCAAGATGGTCGAGGCGATGCGCCACGGCGTCCTGCC
>NZ_JBSHLM010000042.1:0-2972 GCF_053644375.1 Streptomyces sp. NPDC055400
GGGTGCGGCGCCAAGTCGCATGCCCGGTTCGGGAAGCGGCTCCGGGGAAACGGGCCGGTCGAAAGACCGGAACCGCGCCCCGGGCCGACTTCACCACCGAGGACGCGAAGAGTGTCACCGTCCGCCCCTTTGCCTTTAAATTCGAATATGAGATCTACTCAAAGGTATGGACGACACCGCCTTCCCCGGCCCCGGAGCCCTGGCCCGGACACAAGGGAACAAGTAACCCGCCGGTAGCTTTCAGGGCTTCGTGGCTGCGACCTTCTTCGGCTGTCGAGGCACGGTCTTGGTCTTGTCAAGGTGCCCGTACGCCGTGGACCGCGGGACGCCGAACATGTCGGCGATCTGCTGGACGGTCTTCTCGCGCTCGTCGTAGAGCCGTTGTGCGGGCGCGGCCTGGTCCTCGGTGAGCTTGGGTCGGCGTCCGCCGACCCGGCCGCGGGCCCGTGCGGAGGGAGCCCGTCGTTCGTGTTCGCCACGCTCAGCTCCCGCTGGAGCTCCGCCAGTACGGACAGCATCCCGAACATCGCCCGCCCCTCCATCGTGGAGGTGTCGATGCCCTGCTCGATGACGTGCAGGCCGATGCCGTGCTCGCGCAGCTCAGCGCCGAGGGTCACCAGATGCAGCACGGAGCGGGAGAGCCGGTCGAGCCGGGTCGCCTTCAGTGTGTCGCCCTCGCGCAGCAGCTGCATGACGAGATCGAGCTTCGACGCGAGTTGCGACACTGCCCACCTGCGGGTTCGTGATCGCCAACCCGAGTGTCGGCAGACGAATCGTTTGCCGACACTCCGCCACAGCTGGATCCATCGGGGTCAGAATTCAGGTCGGCGGAGTGCCTGGCAGCATGCTCGGCTGAGTCGTGCGCAGTCCGTCGAGAATGATCTGGAGATTGCGCTCCCACTGCTGACTGCCCGCTCGCATGTCCAGGGTGCGCTCACCAGTCGCTGCGGCAGCGAGCAGGAAGGGGACATCCTGCCAGGCGACGTCCGTTCGCATGGCGCCGACTGCTTGGGTGCGCTCCACGAGACGCCGAATCCGTCCTCGCAGGTCCTCCAGACGCTGGGCGAGAGTGACCCCGCAGGCCCCGCCGAGTGCCTCGCTGACGCCGCAGCTCTCTGTCCGGAGGCGCACATAAGTTGCGGCGAACATGCAGAGTCCGTTCCAGGCGTCCGGGTCCTCTAGGGCTTGATCGGCTACGTCTGAGATCTCGTCGAGGATCTCCCCGAGCACCATCTCCAGGAGCGCCTCAAGGGAGGGGATGCGCCGATAGAAGGTGCCGACACCCACGCCTGCCCGGCGCGCGATCTCGTGTGCGGATACATCAACGCCAATCTCGGCAACCGCAACCCGGGCGGCCCCTACCAGACGCTCGACGTTGCGCCGCGCGTCGGCGCGGGGGCGACGGCCCGACTCGTCGACGAGCAGGCGGTCCACTGTGCTGCGCGGTTGGTTCATGCGCTGATCCTATCGATAACTGGACCAATCCTGTCCGCTTCGCTAGAGTCTCCAACCGGACAAGATCAGTCCGCTTAGTTGGGGGTCTGCTATGGAATCGAAGAAAATCAGAGTCGGCATCATCGGGGCGAGCCCCGACCGGGGCTGGGCCGCCCGGGCACACGTCCCAGCTTTGCTGGCCCTGCCGGAGTACAGCATGACCGCGGTCGCCACCAGCCGCCCCGAGAGCGCTCAGGCCGCAGCACGGAAGTTTGGGGCCGCGCACGCTTTCACTGACGCCAGGCAACTTGCCGAGCACCCTGAGGTGGACCTGGTCGTCATCACCGTGAAGGTTCCTGCGCACGCCGAACTGGTCGGGGCGGCGCTGGCAGCCGGTAAACACGTGTACTGCGAGTGGCCGCTGGCCCGAACCACCCACGAGGCCGCAGCCCTCGCGAAGTCAGCCCACAGCACGGGCGTGCACCACGTGATCGGGCTGCAGGCGCGGTATGCCCCGGCGATCGCCTACGCTCGCGAGCTGGTCGCCGACGGTCGTGTAGGACGCGTGACCTCGGCGACCGTTCACGCCGCCCGCGGGAAGGGGCCTGGGGAGCAGATTCCCGCCTGGGCGGCTTACACCCTCGATCGCAACAACGGTGCCGGGACACTTGAGGTCGCTGGCGGGCACACACTCGACGCGGTGCAGTATGTGCTCGGTGGCATCAGCGACCTCTCGGCGACGTTGTCTGTCCAGCGCCCGGTTTACACCGTCGCCGGAACCGGTGACACGGTCGAGGCAACGAGCCCCGACCACCTCCTTCTTAACGCGACCCTCACCAGCGGTGCCGTCGTGTCGGCCCACGTCCACGACGCCAAGGTCACCGATGCCGGGACCCGACTGGAAATCTCCGGCACCAAGGGAGACCTGGCCATCGTCTCCACTGGGGCTGCTGGCCCGGCAGGCATCCAGATCGGTGAACTGCGCATGCAAGGGCCAGGTAATTCGGACGGCACCTATCAGGAGCTGCCCATTCCCAGCCGGTACCGCTGGACCTCCCGGATCGATCCCGCCGCCGAGAGCTTCAACGTGGCCCAGATGTATGCCCGGTTGGCCCTCGATCTCCGCACCGGCTCACGTAGCGTCCCAGACTTCGATGCTGGCCTGCGGCTGCACCGCCTTCTTGACGCGATCAGGCTCTCCGCAGATACAGGCACCCGGCAACGCTTGGGCTGACAGGCCGGACTGATCAGGGGCTGACTGCCGTCGCGAGGTCGAGCCGTTTCTCCATGTTGAGGCGGAAGGTTCCGTACGGGTTGATGTTCGACCAGAAGAGCGCGGTCAGGCCGCGCCGGTCCTCGTCGGAGAGCTTCCTCGTCCAGACCGGTTCGGCGAGCACCCGTTGGACCAGCAGGGTATTGACATGTTCTCTGAACTCGCGGTTGCTAGAGATCTTTAAGGGTCTGGGTTACGTGGGGTCGTGACGGATGTCGTGGGCTGCGCTATGCCGGAGGGATGAGGTATCCCGATGGCGGAGGGC
>NZ_JBSHLM010000043.1:0-2674 GCF_053644375.1 Streptomyces sp. NPDC055400
GACCCGACCAATGATGATCAAGGTCGTGAGGGGCAACCCCACCCCCGAGGAGCTGGCCGCCGCACTGGCGGTGGTCCAGGCCCGCGCCGCGGCGGCGACCACCGCCCCGCCCGGCGCGGCAGTCACCCGCGACGCATGGGCGGACCCGGCGAGGGTGGCGCAGGCGCGCCGCCCGTCCCCGGGCCCCACGAGCTGGGCGCGCACGTACTGGCCTGCCTAGTCCGTAGGTGGGGGTGCGCCTGAGTACGCGTACTCAGGCGCACCGCGCGGCGGGGCAGCAGTATCGGATCCATGCTGTGGTCAGACCCCGAGAACGAGCCCCCCGAGGAGCTGCGCGAAACCCAGGCGATGCTCCGCCGAGCGGGCTTCGTGCTCGCGGTGGCGATGGTGATCGCGATGCTGGTTCTGGGAATCGTGTAGCCGCCCCGGACCGAGCACGCCCGCCTGCCCACATGTGGAACCCTGACCGCATGAGTGATCCCCACGTGAGCACCCCCGTGAGCGCCCGCCGCCGCCTCGTCCTCGCCTCCCAGTCCCCGGCCAGGCTGGCCCTGTTGCGCCAGGCGGGCCTGGCCCCCGAGGTGCTGGTCAGCGGGGTCGACGAGGACGCCGTGTCCGCCCCCACCCCGGCCGAACTGGCCCTGGCGCTCGCGGAGGCGAAGGCGTCCGTGGTCGCGGCGAAGCCGGAGGTGCACGGCGCGCTGGTGATCGGCTGCGACTCGGTCCTGGACATCGACGGCCAGGCGCTCGGCAAGCCCGCGGACGCCGAGGAGGCCACGGCGCGATGGAAGTCGATGCGGGGCCGCGCGGGCACCCTGCAGACGGGCCACTGCGTGTACGACACGGCGACGGGCCGCTATGCGTCGGCGACGGCCTCGACGGTGGTCCGGTTCGGCGAGCCGAGCGACGCGGAGATCGCCGCGTACGTGGCCTCGGGCGAGCCGCTCCACGTGGCGGGCGCGTTCACGCTGGACGGCCGCTCGGCCCCGTTCATCGACGGCATCGACGGCGACCACGGGAACGTGATCGGCCTGTCGTTGCCACTGCTGCGCCGCCTGCTGGCCCAACTGGGCGTGAACATCACGGACTTGTGGGCGGACTGACCGCGCACGCCCGCCCGGTTCAGACGGGCTGCGGCGCCCCGCCCCCGTCGGCCGGACCCGCAGGGGCGTCGCCCGCACCCGCTCCGGCGCCCTCCCCCTGCTCCTTGCGGTCATAGGCGACCAGCGTGAGCACGATGAGCCCGAGCACGACCATCATGAAGACGAACGCGAGCCAGCCGACCAGGCCGATGCTGAACGCTCCGAGCAGCCCGTGCACGACAGCCGCGCTGATCAGCAGGATGCGGCCGAAGCCGGCCGGCCCGCGGTCGCGCACGGCGATGCGTACGAGGACGACGGCGCACAGCGCGAGATAGAGCCCGAAGAGCGCGCCGGCTATCCAGGCGGAGACGGACATGGCGCGGGGGTCCAGCCCGGCCAGAGACATGTCCTGGCGGTCGACGACCAGCCCCAGGAACCAGTTGAGCAGGGCGATGCCGATCGCCTCCGCGAAGAGCACGATCGCGGCCACCCATGCCACCGGTCTGCGTGCCACCGGAACCCCACCCACTTTCGACTGCTGTTACCCCTAGTACGTTCGGGACAACGCGAACGCTACTAACGGGTAAACCGCGGGACAAGGGGTCTGCCCAAGGCAAAGAATCATTGGGCCATTCGTAGGGACTCCACAAAGAATCCCGGAGTGCCGCAGCGCCGTCTCACAGAGACCTAGCCCACTCTGGCGGGCTAGGGTTCGAAGAGGGAAGGCTGCGTACCCGGGCGCAACAAGGGGTTTCACCACTTGAGCGCGCCTCGAATAGCACTCCGTGTGGGCAAGCTCACTCATGGGGACGGGTCGAAAGCCCGTGTCGGCAGTCCCTAAACTCGGCTTGTTTCAAGGAGGGAGCCATCGTGCGCAAGGTGCTCATCGCCAACCGTGGCGAAATCGCTGTCCGCGTGGCCCGGGCGTGCCGGGATGCCGGTATCGCGAGCGTTGCCGTTTACGCGGAACCGGACCGGGACGCTTCGCATGTCCGGGCCGCGGACGAGGCGTTCGCGTTGGGCGGTGACACCCCGGCCACCAGCTATCTCGACATGGCGAAGGTGCTGCAGGCCGCCAAGGACTCCGGCGCGGACGCCATCCACCCCGGCTACGGATTCCTGTCGGAGAACGCCGAGTTCGCCCAGGCCGTCCTGGACGCCGGCCTGATCTGGATCGGCCCGCCCCCGCAGGCCATCCGCGACCTCGGCGACAAGGTCGCCGCCCGGCACATCGCCCAGCGTGCCGGCGCCCCCCTGGTCGCCGGCACCCCGGACCCCGTATCCGGCTCCGACGAAGTCGTCGCGTTCGCCCGCGAACACGGCCTGCCCATCGCCATCAAGGCCGCCTTCGGCGGCGGCGGCCGCGGCCTCAAAGTCGCCCGCACCCTCGAAGAGGTCCCCGAGCTCTACGACTCCGCCGTACGCGAAGCCGTCGCAGCCTTCGGCCGCGGCGAATGCTTCGTCGAGCGCTACCTCGACAAACCCCGCCACGTCGAAACCCAGTGCCTGGCCGACACCCACGGCAACGTGGTCGTCGTCTCCACCCGCGACTGCTCCCTGCAGCGCCGCCACCAAAAACTCGTCGAGGAAGC
>NZ_JBSHLM010000044.1:0-1950 GCF_053644375.1 Streptomyces sp. NPDC055400
AGTATAACACAAAACGTGATTTTTGAAGCAAAACGGTTCCTCTTTATGGAGCCGTTTTTTTTATTTCCCGAAGGGTTATTTGTCAGAATGACAAACCGATTTCGAGCCGGCGAGAACCCATTGTCACACCACGATTTAGGGGGTGTGTATAAATGGGCACTCTCTGTGAAATTTGAAGCTTTGAAATTCCGAATGGCGCACTTATACACTCTGTCGAGTGAGTGCTAAAATGCTGAAGCATTTCCGTCAAGCGTGTGGAGGAATCTTGTAGAGAGATATAGCATAGATACCCGTATCTCTAGAGATATTTTGGTATATCCCTGCTATATCTATGGGGTATCTATGCTATATCTTTGGCTTCAAAAACGGCACCTGTTCTAAGAGCATAGAAACTCAACAGGCACAGCCTGTTTGACACCCTTTTTTTTAGGGTGGCACCGAGTTTCCTTATGCTCTTTTTCTCTGAAGCTAAACCTGTTTTATATGTCGTAGTCTTTTTATTGGGAGTGACCCCTTGCTGTACAATTTCCGGAGGTGCCGATAAGGGACGAATTTTCCCTTGTCGGTTGCCTTTGGGGATTGTAAGGGGTGGAGGCTCGGAATCAAAAGGAAACGAAATATCATTCCGAGTGTGCTTCTTTTTTCTGTTCTTGAATTCTATTATTTCCAATGTTAGAATTATGTTAACAACTTGTTAGGAGTGTGTTTGGATGGAAGAGAAAAAACAAATTGGACCTCGAATTACTGTTGAAACATTTAAAAAGCTAGAGTTATTAGCCGAACATTTTACAAAACACAATGAATTTGGAAGAGTTTCAAAAGAT
This sequence comes from Streptomyces sp. NPDC055400, assembly GCF_053644375.1. Taxonomy (NCBI): domain Bacteria; kingdom Bacillati; phylum Actinomycetota; class Actinomycetes; order Kitasatosporales; family Streptomycetaceae; genus Streptomyces; species Streptomyces sp. NPDC055400. Next base: position 825 of record NZ_JBSHLM010000044.1, read on the forward strand.
GCTGTAATTGAGTTTGCTATTAAGGAATTGTATAGGGACTATTTGGGAAAAGGACGCTAATTTTTGTTGAAAAACTGACTTCGGATTTGGGGTTCTTTATTATTAACTTGATTTTAATTAAACATTACAGGAAAAATTGAGGGGAAATGGATGGATAAACGCAATGGTGACGCGGTTTTCATAGCTCCAAATGATGTTGTAAAAGTGACCACTATGAATCACGTCATTGAAGTTCAGCATATGGAGAAGATGAACCGGAAAAATAATATCAAAAAATTGGACAAGGATAGGTTTGTAGACCTCTCTACTGGGGAGATCCGGGAGTTCGAGCATTCGGAAAATCGGCAGGAAAATTATAATTCTTTGAGACAAACCTTTAAGAAGCTGCGTTATTTGATAAATAACAATTTTATAGGACGGCCAAATGAATTACATATAACTTTGACATACAAGAAAAATATGACGGACACGAAAAAACTTTATAGTGATTTTCAAAATTTTATCGACAGGTTGCGTTATAAATACAAGAAAGAAAGTTCGATAGATTATTTATCGGTGGTAGAGCCACAAGGACGTGGAGCCTGGCATTGTCATGTTTTAATGCGCTTTAATGATTTGGATAAGATTTATATTAAAAATGCTGAATTAAGGAGTCTATGGGGTTTAGGATTTGTAACAATCAAGTCATTAAAGGATATAGACAACATAGGAGCCTATTTGAGCGCTTATTTGACTGATATAGACCTAGAAGATGTCCAAGACAGGGAAACAGCCTTAAAAGTGGCTTCAGAGGGCTGTGAGGTGCAAACAAAGATCGTAGAAGGTCGGGAAAAGAAATTTTTAAAAGGCGGACGGCTGCACATGTATCCTTCCGGAATGAATATGTATCGAAAATCAAAAGGGATTGTTAAGCCGGAACGGGAAGAAATGAAGTTCGGAGACATAAAAAAAGTAGTGGGTTCGGCAAAACCACACTACGAGAAAAGTTATCATGTCGAAAATGACAATTTTGAAAACACAATTTCGTTTCTCCAGTATAACACAAAACGTGATTTTTGAAGCAAAACGGTTCCTCTTTATGGAGCCGTTTTTTTTATTTCCCGAAGGGTTATTTGTCAGAATGACA
>NZ_JBSHLM010000045.1:0-1928 GCF_053644375.1 Streptomyces sp. NPDC055400
ACAGGTGTGCGCCACGAGGCGCTACGCAATCGAGTGGAGGTGGAAGACCTTCTCCGCCGGGCCGTCGCAGCGGTCTGGTGAAGCTGGGGGCAGTCTGATCCGGGGAACGCCGGGGAGGGTGGCAAGCAGCCCCGACAACGGCGGGACGTGCCGGGACTACCGGACGGTGCGGGCCCGTCTAGCGAGGTCAGAAGGTGCAGCGAAAGCGAACCAGTGGTTGAAGCTCCGTAAGCAGCGAGCCGACTCAAACCTGGTGGATACGGGCCGGTATGCAGCGCGTGACCTGCTCGTCCTCGGACGGGTGGGTCAACTCCGAAGCCGGATTTCCTGTTCCGGTGGGGAGGCCACGTTGAATGCCTGCGGCGTTGGCGTGGCGATGTTGCCGGAGTAGAGCTGGGCGTCTCCCTGACCGATCGATTGTGTGGTGAACGTGGGAACCATCCGCGGTTGCCCGAGCCGCTGGACAGCCAGTTCGGCGGTGGGCAGGTCCGTAGCCGACTGATGGCCGTGGGTGGGGCGGAGGCCCCGTAGTAGTCGCGGGAGTAACGACCCGTCGTGGAGACCGGGAAAGCCGGTCGCAGGGCAAAGGGGGCCAGCAAGTCAGTGGCCGAAGTACTGGAATGTCGGGAGAGTCGCCGGTGAATACCGACGAGCTGGAGCGCGCCTTGTATGAGGCGGAGCGTCAGGTACTGAAGATCCAGACCAAGCTGCACCGTTGGGCTCGTGATGACCCTCATCGCAGGTTCGACGACCTGTTCAATCTCGTTGCCGATCCCGGCTTCCTGCTGGTGGCCTGGGATCGGGTGCGGGGTAACAAGGGTGCACGCACGGCCGGGGTGGACGGACGCACGGCGTCGTCCATCGCGCTGTGGGTCGGTGTCGAGGAGTTCCTCGACGTGCTGCGGTCGCAGATCAAGGACCGTAGTTTCCAGCCCATGCCGGTGCGGGAGCGGATGATTCCCAAGGCGGGCGGCAAGCTGCGCCGCCTGGGGATCGCGACGATCACCGACCGGGTGGTGCAGGCATCCTTGAAGCTGGTGCTGGAGCCGATTTTCGAGGCGGATTTCCTCCCGTGTTCCTACGGGTTCCGCCCGAACCGCCGGGCTCATGACGCGGTGGCGGAGGTACGTCTGCTCACGTCCAAGAAGTATGAGTGGATCGTGGAAGGCGACATCAAGGCCTGCTTCGACGAGATCTCGCACACCGCTCTCATGGAGCGGGTGCGGGCACGCGTCGGGGACAAACGCGTCCTGGCCCTGGTGAAGGCGTTCCTCAAGGCGGGCATCCTCAGCGAGGACGGTCTGCTGCGGGACAACGACACCGGAACCCCGCAGGGCTCGATCCTTTCGCCGTTGCTCAGCAACGTCGCTCTCTCGGTCCTTGACGAACACATCGCCCGGGCTGCGGGAGGTGCCGGAACTGATCTCAACGAGCGCCGGAGGCGTCGACGCCGAGGTCTGCCCAACTACCGGCTGGTCCGGTACGCGGACGACTGGTGCCTGATGGTTCACGGCACCAAGGCAGACGCCGAAACGCTACGCGAAGAGATCGCCGAAGTCCTCACCACGATGGGCCTGCGCCTGTCGCCGGAGAAGACTCTGATCACCCACATCGAGCAGGGCCTGGACTTCCTCGGCTGGCACATCCAGCGCCACCGAAAGCCAGGCACCAACCGGTCCTACGTCTACACCTACCCGGCCAAGAAAGCCCTGCGGGCCGTCATGGCCAAGGTCAAGACGTTGTGCCGGGAGGTCGGCACGAACCAGCCGCTCGACGCCCTGCTTGCCCGGATCAATCCGGCAGTGCGGGGCTGGTGCGCCTACTTCCGTCCCGGGGTGTCCTTCGCAACCTTCTCCTACCTGCGCAACTACATGTGGCACACGGTCTGGAGATGGGTCCAGCGCAAGCACCCCAAGACGGGCCGGAAG
>NZ_JBSHLM010000046.1:0-1805 GCF_053644375.1 Streptomyces sp. NPDC055400
CCGCTACGAGAAACGGGCCTACATCTACCTCGGCACCGTCACACTCGCAGCACTCCTGATCTGGCTACGCACATGATCCGAGAAACAGTTCCTAGTTCGGTCGTGGCGTTGGGTGAAACACCGCCGGCCGCCGCACAGAGCGCGTTCCAGGTAAGTAGTCGGCATTCCGCAGCCTCCTCGCGGCCCCCCTTGTCTCCCAGGTCAGAGGGCCTACGTGGGGGGTCGCAACTACCGCACCCGACGCGACCCAGGACGCGATCCAGGGTGCGACCCGGAGAGCGACCCAGGCCGCGACCTAGGTGGTGTCTTCAAAACTTGCGCATTCGCAGGCGTGCTGAGCTTCTCGAACATATTCCGTTGACCGAGGGCCCCCGGCGCACGAGAGTGTCTCCTCTGACCGGCGTCAACGGCATACGTGGGGGAGGCTGAGCAGTGGCCGGCTCGGACATGGCCCGTGACCTGCACGTCAAGGAGAGCCCGTCAGATCCGCCGCTGTGGACAGCGGACTTCCAGCTGTTCTTCGCCGCCCGCACCACCTCTCTGCTGGGCGACGCGATGCTTCCCGTCGCCACCACGGCCGCCGTGATCCGGGCAGGTTACGGGGCGAGTGGCGTGGGCTATGCGCTCGCCGCGCTCATAGCGCCGTTCGCAGCACTGATCATCTTCGGCGGGGTGCTGTCCGACCGCTACGGCGCCCGACGGCTGATGGTCGTCTCGGACACCGCCCGGCTGTGCTTCCAGGCGGTGCTGGCGCTGCTGTTCCTGCTGGGTACGCCGCAGCTGTGGCAGATCCTGGTGCTGCTGGCCCTGGTCGGGGCGGGCAGCGCGATTTTCCAGCCCGGAGTCGCCAGCATCACCCCGCGCATAGCCCAGGACGTGCAGAAGGCGAACGCCACCCTCCGCATATCGGAGTCCATCACTGCCGTGATCGGCCCGTCGCTGGCCGGCCTGCTGCTGGCGGTCGCCTCTCCTGCGGCGGTGATCGCCCTCGATGCCTTGTCCTTCGCGGTCAGCGGTGTCTGCCTGTTCCTCCTCCGCTCGATTCCGATGGGCCCATTCGGGCGGGACGGCGCGTCGTCGTTCCGGGCCGATCTCGTCGAGGGGTGGCGGGAGTTCCGGGCCAGGACCTGGCTGTGGAGCGTCATCGTCGTCTACATGTTCTGGCAGCTGGCCGGGGCCGGTCCCGCCATGACTCTCGGCTACAGCACGCTCGTCACGGACTACGGAGCGTCGACGTTCGGGCTGGTCATGTCGGCCCTCGGGGCGGGCAGCGTGCTGGGCGGAATCATCGCGATCAGGCTCCGCCCGCGGTATCCGCTCCGGGCTGGCGCCCTCTCCATGATCGTCTGGACGCTCATGCCGTTGGGGGTCGCTCTCGGTCTTCCCGCGCCGCTCATCGCCGGATGCTATGCGGTGAGCGGTGTGGGTATGGCGTTCTGGATCGTCATGTTCCACACCAGCGTGCAGACACATATACCGCAGGATGTGCTCGGCCGGGTGCACGCCTACGACGCGGCCGGCTCACTGGTGATGAAGCCGATCGGGCAGGCGGTGGCGGGGCCGCTCGCGGTCGTCGTGGGCACGGTGCCGCTGTTGGGGGTGTCCGCGGGGATGGCGCTCGTCACCTGCGCCCTGTTGTTGGCGATTCCTGCCGTGCGGGGCCTGCAGCGCGTGGAGCGCTGAGCCGCCCGATCCTCTCTAGCTTGATCTTTAACCTGTGCGGCGTGGTCGTGGGGTGGTTGACTTCGTCGTTCTCTTTTTCGCTGCCGCTGTTTTGCGGGGTGTGTGCACGTCGTGGCGGGGTG
>NZ_JBSHLM010000047.1:0-1370 GCF_053644375.1 Streptomyces sp. NPDC055400
CCGCCGCGGCGCGGGCCTGGACCACCGCCAGTGCGGCGGCCAGCTCCTCGGGGGTGGGGTTGCCCCTCACGACCTTGATCATCATTGGTCGGGTCCTTTCGGGCGGCTCTCGGCGGCTCGTTCTCGGCGGCTCGGTCCTGGGGCTAGAGCGGGATGTTGCCGTGCTTCTTGGGCGGGAGGCTTTCGCGTTTGGTGCGGAGCTGGCGCAGGCCGCGGACGATGTGGGCGCGGGTGTCGGAGGGCATGATGACGGCGTCGATGTAGCCGCGTTCGGCCGCGGTGTAGGGGTTGAGGAGGGTGTCCTCGTATTCCTGGATGAGGCGCTGGCGGGTTGCTTCCTGCTCGGTGTCGGGGGCGGCGGCGATGGTGCGGCGGTGCAGGATGTTGACCGCTCCCTGGGCGCCCATGACCGCGATCTGGGAGGTGGGCCAGGCCAGGTTGAGGTCGGCGCCCAGGTGTTTGGAGCCCATGACGTCGTAGGCGCCGCCGAAGGCCTTGCGGGTGATGACGGTGATGAGGGGGACGGTGGCTTCGGCGTAGGCGTAGATGAGTTTGGCGCCGCGGCGGATGATGCCGGTGTGTTCCTGGTCGACGCCCGGCAGGAAGCCGGGGACGTCGACGAAGGTGAGGACGGGGACGTTGAAGGCGTCGCAGGTGCGTACGAAGCGTGCTGCTTTTTCGGAGGCGTCGATGTCCAGGCAGCCGGCGAACTGCATGGGCTGGTTGGCGACGATGCCGACGGGGCGGCCTTCGACGCGGCCGTATCCGGTGAGGATGTTCGGTGCGAACAGTGGTTGCGTCTCGAAGAATTCCGCGTCGTCCAGGACGTGTTCGATCACGGTGTGCATGTCGTAGGGCTGGTTCGCGCTGTCGGGGACGAGGGTGTCGAGTTCGTCGTCCTCGGGGGTGCGGGTCAGGTCGGCTTCTTCGGGGAAGGCGGGGGGCTCGGAGAGGTTGTTCGAGGGGAGGTAGGACAGGAGGGTTTTGACGTAGTCGATGGCGTCTTTTTCGTCGCCGGCCATGTGGTGTGCGACGCCGGAGGTGGTGTTGTGGGTGCGGGCGCCGCCGAGTTCTTCGAAGCCGACGTCTTCGCCGGTGACGGTTTTGATGACGTCGGGGCCGGTGATGAACATGTGGCTGGTCTGGTCGACCATGACGGTGAAGTCGGTGATGGCGGGGGAGTAGACGGCGCCGCCTGCGCAGGGGCCGACGACGAGGCTGATCTGGGGGATGACGCCGGAGGCGTGGGTGTTGCGGCGGAAGATCTCGCCGTACATGCCCAGTGCCATGACGCCTTCTTGGATGCGGGCGCCGCCGGAGTCGTTGATGCCGATGACGGGGCAGCCGGTTTTGAGGGCGAAGTCCATGAC
>NZ_JBSHLM010000048.1:0-1105 GCF_053644375.1 Streptomyces sp. NPDC055400
CCAGTAGTGGGTGGGTTGGAAGGGGTAGGTGGGGAGGTTGGTGTGGTGGTGGGTGTGGGTGGGTGGGTTGGTGGGGGTGCCTTGGGTGTGGGTGGTGGCGAGGGCGGTTTGGTAGGTGTGGTTTTCGTTGTGGTTTTTGCGGAGGAGGGGGGTGGTGTGGGGTGTGTGGGTGGTGAGGGTGGCGTCGGGTCCGAGTTCGAGGTAGGTGGTGATGTTTTTGGTGGTGAGGGTGGTGATGTTGTCGTGGTGGCGGACGGTGTTGCGGATTTGGTTGGTCCAGTGGTGGGGGGTGGTGGGGTTGCCGTTGGTGATGAGGGGGGTGTGGGGTTGGTGGTAGGTGAGGGTTTGGGCTGTTTGGTGGAATTGGTTGAGGATGGGGTCCATGTGGTGGGAGTGGAAGGCGTGGCTGACGGTGAGGGGGTGGGTGCGGTGGCCGTGTTGTTTGAGGGTGTGGGTGGTGTGGTGGATGGCGTCTTTGTCGCCTGAGATGACGAGGGAGGTGGGGCTGTTGATGGCGGCGAGGGCGACGTGGTTGTTGAGGTAGGGCTGTATTTGTTCTTCGGTTGCTTGGATGGCGGTCATGGCTCCGCCGGGTGGGGCGGTTTGCATGAGGTGGGCGCGGGTGGTGATGAGGAGGGCTGCGTCGGGGAGGGTGAGGATGCCGGCGAGGTGGGCGGCGGTGAGTTCGCCGATGGAGTGGCCGGTGAGGTAGTGGGGGGTGATGCCGTGGTGTTTGAGGAGGTGGTGGAGGGCTGTTTCGAGGGCGAAGAGGGCGGGTTGGGTGTAGCGGGTTTCGTTGAGGAGTGCTGCTTTGGGGGTGTCGTGGGGGGCGAACATGATGTCGCGGAGGGGGTGTTCGAGGTGTGGGTCGAGTGCGTCGCAGGCGTCGTTGAGTGCGGTGGCGAATGCGGGGTGGGTGGTGTAGAGGGTGTGGCCCATTTGGGGGTGTTGGCTGCCTTGGCCGGTGAGGAGGTAGGCGATGCGGGGGGTGGGGGCTGCGATGCCGCGTACGAGTGCGGGGTGTTCCTGGTCGGTCGCGAGCGCGGTCAAGGCGTCGAGGGCTTGGTCGCGGTCGTCCGCCAGCACCACCCCACGATGCTCAAGA